>VXSB01000063.1 GCA_009838175.1 Chloroflexota bacterium | reverse complement strand
TCAAGAACCTGCTCGCATCGCGGACATATATGGTGCAGGTCATCATCAGGAACAGCTCTGGCACCGACGTCACCTCTACGTGTTCCCCCAACACGCCAGCGGGGTATGGGACGACATTCTCTTCCCCGCACGCCGAAACCGAGGAGATGAAGGTTGACATCGACGGCTCATGTCCGTCGGGTGATTACCGCATCCAAGTCAGAGCGATAGGCACCGACTTCGCAGGAGGCGGTTCTGATGAAGCCAGCTTCACGATCATAGCGGCAACGCCAACGCCCATTCCTACGGCGACAAACACACCGACTCCCACTCCTACTGCTACGGCCACTCCAACCCCCACACCTACTGTTACACCAGTTCCTCCTACGCCAACACCGACACCCGACTATTCGGAAAGGACTTACCGCAGCACGGGGAGAACGTATACCTTGCGGTGGCCTTGGGAAAGCAACGTCAACGTAAGAGTCTCGTTGCGCGGCGGCGGAGGTGGTGGTGCTGGTGGAGACGGCGGTAACGTCACTGCTGGATCAGGCGAGAAAGCAAGGGCTCCGGAAGCGGGCGAAGCGGGTGGAGGCACAACCTTCGAATACCCGCGTACCCGCGGCACTGGAACTTACACATTCACTGCATCTGGAGGCGGGGGTGGGCAAATCTCTGGCGGCGGGCGTTGCACTCCTCCGGGTGGCGACTGCCGACGCGGTGGAGATGGCGAAGACGGCGGTGCCCCCAACGGCGGCGATGGCGGTAACGGCGGATTCGGTGGCCGTGGCAGCAACATCGGTCGTATCTACTACGCTAGCGGCGGGGACGGCGGTGGCGGTGGTGCAGGCGGTCGCGAGCGAGAAGGCACATTCCGATTCCCCAAAGGCACTATCGTCAAGATAACTGTCGGAGCAGGCGGCGACGGAGGGCGCGGCGGCGAAGGCAAGAAGGGCAGAGGCGTGTTTGGCAGCGACCCCGTCGATTTCGCGAACAACGGCGGCAACGGCAGAAACGGCGAAGACGGCGGCAACGGTTTCTTGAAACTCAAGCCCATAGCGATACTTCTTGAGTGACATGCGAACGGAATACCCAAGAGAAAGGTCGCCCGCCTGATCAAGCGTACCTAGATCTAGGTGTCCAGCGATGATCCGGAGCGGGCATGGAACCGCAGCCCCGGTCGGGAAATCCAACTGATACCCGTTGCACGCTCCTACTGGCGTTGCCGTGGAGCAATGGGAACTCGTTCTCAAGTACACCGCGGTCGATGCAAGTCAGTACCGCGCAGACAGATACGACTACGATGATTTCCCCCTTTGGTTCATCACGCACCCTCGGCGTCGCGAGCAGGGCATGCCGGCACAGACTGGCAACAATGCCGTCTCCACCCACGACGGCAAGTAGCGTTTTGGCGGGGCCTACGCGTCTATTTGTCCAGACGCTTATTCTTGATGACACGTATTTGTCACATAAAGATGCTCGTTTGTCACTCCATAGACATGAATTTCGATCATAGATTCAGTTATTGGTCGTCGAATGTGGCCCGGACATCGGGTTCCTGTCGCTGGTTGGATGAATCTGCTAGAAACGGAGTTTTTACTTGCATCTGAAGACGTTTGCCCCTCATGCTCTGGTCGTGCTGATGGCTGCCGCGGTCGGTCTCGCACTGTTCCTGTCCCATCAAACTCCGGATCGCGGCATGGTCTACGCCGCGCACGGGGGCGTGGACGCGCCGACCATAGACTCTTTCACCAACGTCACGCACGACTCCATCGACGTCCAGTGGCGAAAGGGCGGCGACGACATCAAGCATTACTCGCTGTACTCGGTCAAGGACAACGGCAAGGGCGTCAAGTTGCAGAAGATCAATCTGCCCGAACCTGGTGCGTCGGGGCAGCAGGTCACCGAGCCTTCGATCACTACCACCCTGACGGGTCTCAAGCCCGAGACCCGGTACTGGTTCGCCATCATGGGGGCAATCGCTCCATCCGAGCGCGCGCCGAAGCACTGGGTGGTATGGAGCAACTGGGGCAGGGGAACAACCGCGGCGGAGGCGACACCGACCCCTACATCGACACCCACGCCCACGGCTACTCCGACACCCACACCGACCCTGACACCGACGCCCACCCCTACGCCTACCCCTACCGACACACCGACTCCGACACCCACACCCATCGTGTTCGGAATGGACATCGAAGTGCCGTCTCCGATCAACGAGGGGCATGTATCGACTATCGTCGTCGAACTCAAGAACCTGCTCGCATCGCGGACATATATGGTGCAGGTCATCATCAGGAACAGTTCTGGCACCGACGTTACCAGCACATGCTCGCCCAACACGCCTGCGGGATACGGCACGCTCTTCTCTCCTCCGCACAACGAGTCCGAGGAGATGAAGGTTGACATCGACGGCTCATGTCCGTCGGGCGATTACCGCATCAAAGTCAATGCGATGGGCACCGATTTCTCAGGCGGCGGTTCCGATGATGACAGTTTCACCATCATCGCCGCGACACCAACGCCCACGCCGGATGCGACAGACACGCCCACGGCGACTCCTACGGCAACCGCGACACCTGCTCCTACAGCAACCGCGACTCCCACACCGACCTCCACCCCAACGGCGACGCCAACCGCCACGCCAACGCCTACTAACACTCCTACACCGACGGCAACGCCCACGCCTTTGCCACCGCCATCCTCTATGTCTGTTCGCATCACGTCAACCACAGCGAGCGCAAGCAGTGCTGCTTGGGATGCTGTGCCTGGTGCAACTACTTATGAGTGGGACGCAACGCTTTACCAAGTGGAATGGAACTCTGCGCGTCGTAGATACGATCGTACTGGTAGGACAGCAGACAGGAGTGGAAGCGGGAGCGGTCGAACGGCATCTTGGATACTCGCAACTCATTTAAATTGGGACGGTTACGATGTATGGTTCGGCGTTGTCGCAAAGAACTCTAGCGGCATAATCATTGGAAGTGGCAGCGTAAGCCAAGCAAGCAGGTAGTGCCGACGACCACGCTCACATACCAGCACGACGTTGACGATGGCTCTTGGGTTATCTGCGCCGAGCAGTTGCGGGGAGTCAATAATGCGAAATCCGGGCATCCAGGGAGCGTTGAAGTGACCATTCGCTGAAACAGATAAGAAATGGAATGCTAGATGGCAACCACCTTCAGACAGCATCACCAATCGGGCAAGCGGACTGTCTTACCGTTCGGCTGTCACTACTACAAATTCCTGCGTTCTCCGTCGTGCCCGAAGGACAGCTGGTGACGCTCTACGAGAACACTGAGAGGCAGGGCAGGAAATCTTGCCCGCTCTACGAAGGGCCCTATAACGTTCTGACGTTCCTCGGTTTCGGAGAGATCAGCAAGTCGGCTACATGCACGTCGCGAAGACTAGCGCGACTCGACGCTCGCTGGTGAAGATCGGATGAAGGAAGGACTGGCAGAAGGGGCAGCATCAACCCCGCGAGCACATGACATGCCCAACGGAATACCTAGAGAAAGGTCAGCCGCCTGATCGAACGCACCGATACTAGGTGTAGCCAACAAGAACTGGCGTATGTATGGTCTCAGAGCCCTGATCGCAAATAGCAACTCATCCCCGTCGACCGAACCTACTGCGCGTTACCGCTCTTGATGATGATTGGCATCGTCGCGATCCTAGGAAGCTTTTGGTTCATCACGCACCCTCGGCGTCGCGAACAGAGCAATGCCGGCACGGGCTGGCAACAAGGGCGTCCTCATCCGCGGCGGAAAGTAGCGTTTTGGCGGGTGCTGCGCGTTGCTATTCCTGACGGGCATTCGTAGCGACATATAGCTGTCATACAAAATCTCTAGTTTGCCATGCCATAGACATGGTGTTGGGTCATAGTATCGGTTGTTTAGGTCGGTGAAAGTGGCACGGACGGTGCGCCCACCGGCGATTCGCCGCGACGTGTTTTCGTTCCTGACCAACAACGCGAGAACGATTTACTGGATGAGCATGGACATTTCCAACAACGAGTCGAGTGGCTCGAGACTCTATCCAGCTAAGGCTGGTCGGAAGTCTAGTAAAGCTAGATCACTCAATGATTTGAACATTAGTTGGAAATATGGGGGTACAGCTATTCAACCCGCGATGTCGAGATGCTTCGTAGCGCCCTAGTTTGGGTATTTGCGGGTGCGGCGGTGGCGGTGGCGCTACTGTTCTTCGCGGCTCAGGATGTCGAGCGGCTGCAAGCTCAGGAGCAGACGCCGGCCCAAATCTGCGCGGCTCTGATTACCGATGCTACGAAAACTTCGCTACGGTCCGACTGCGCGGCTTTACTGGCGATCAAGGACACGCTGCGTGGGACGGCGAATCTCGACTGGGGTAACAGCGGGGTTGTATTTGATGACCCGACGGGGGAAGCCGATGATTGGGATGGGATAACGGTGGCTGAGTTAACGATCCTCGGACCGCCACCGAACTACCCTCATCTGCAGGTCGCACGTGTGACGGAGATCGATTTGTCGGGACGCGGGTTGAGGGGCACGATCCCTGATCTGAGCACTCTGAATGAGTTGCAGGTGCTGGATCTAGGTGATAACGAGTTGACGGGCTCGCTTCCGGCTTGGATCAGTTCTCTGCTGAGCGGGAGGGTGAGTCAGATTCCGGTTGGAAACCCGCTGACTCGCCTTGATCTAAGTGGGAACCAACTTACGGGCACCATCCCGTCTGAATGGTCAACGGGATCGGGAAACTTCAGTAACTTGACTTATCTGAATCTCGGCAATAACGGTCTGACGGGCATGATCCCGGCCAACTTGTTCAGCGCTCATATGCCCGTGCTGGAGCATCTGTATCTCAACGACAACCGGTTTTCGGGCGCTATTCCGCCGAATTGGGGCAATACCGGAGGTACTTATCACCTGACTCATCTGTATCTCAACGGAAACGAGTTCGGAAGTGGTCCGTTGGAGAATGATCTTTCGGGGACAGATACCTCGTTCTTATTTCAGCTGACACGGCTGACTCATCTTGATCTCAGCGACAATAATCTGGGGGGCATAATCCGGGGTGAATATTTCGATACGCAATCTAGCGGGCCCACATGGGCTGATTTGTCCCAGTTGGAGTATCTAAATCTCTCGGACAACCATTTGACGGGCGGGATCCCAACCACTTTGGAAAGAGCGACTGCTGCGAAGGAGATCGATCTCAGTGGAAACCGGTTGACGGGCGATATTGTGGGGTATTTTGAAACTGGAGGTCTGGATGACCTGAACAACCTTAGCGGTTTGTCGAATTTAGAGAGGCTTTATCTCAACGACAACCAGCTATCGGGCACAATCTCCGCCCAACTAGGCAACCTGACGAATCTGCAGGAGCTCTGGTTGCACAACAACGCCCTCACCGGCGAAGTACCTTCGGAGTTGAGCGAATTGACGATGCTTCGAGATATTCGTGTGCACGGGAACATGCTGACCGGAGGCTATGAAGTGGTGATTGGCTTGACGGGGTTGGAATCGGTTGGACTGCCGACCGAATTATTCGCAGACTCAGGGCGGTGGATTGGGAATTCATTCCTCAACCTCTCGTTGCCGTCTGGTGCTGACCCGTCTCAGTCCAGCGTGACGTTGACCCCAGTCTCGCTCGATCCCGAGGATGTGCATGTCCCCTCGCATCCCGGCATCTCCAGAATCGTCAGAGTGCTATCGTCTTCGGCGGTAGAAATCGTCTTGGAGTACCGCGATGCTGAGGGCAATCTGTTGGAAGGAATACCCGGCGCACCAGCGGTGGTCTGTATACCGGTTCCGGCGGAGGAAGCAGATGAAGAGCTAGTGCTGCTGAAGTCAGACGACGGCGGTGCAACCTGGACAGCTCTCGCTCGCGCGGACATCTATGCGGACTCCGCGGTATGCGGCATGACGGACAGCTTCTCGCTGTTCGTACCGGCGGTTGCGGAAGGCGTTTTGGGCTTCAGGGGTGCCGGTGGTACCGGAGGTCTGATCGGGCGCATCGAGCCATCCATCCGTGACGTGACGGTGTCCCAGGGCGACACCATACGTCTGAGTTTCGACATCTACGGTCGTCAAGACATTCTGAACAACGATCTGGGCATAGGGCATGTGTTCATATGGGACGACGGCGGAGCGGGGGGAAGCATCAGAACGACCGACCGTGCAAACACAATCACCTATACCGCTCCCTCCAGCCCCGGTACGCACGTCGTCACGGCGACCTCCCCCCGAATCGCGTGTCTGATCGGCGAGGACGCGGAGGAGACTGCGGAGCGATGCAACGCGAAATTCACCATCAAAGTCCGACGACCTTCGGCGGTACCAGAGGAACGGCCGGCACCGAAGAATCCGGTAGGGGAGATTCCGTCGGTGCTGGCCGACGCCGAGGGTCGTCAGTACGATGTTTTCACGCCCGAGCAAGGAGGCTTCTTCGACGACGGCGAGGTTACGTTGTCGGCAGAGCCGGGCGTGGTTCCCAACCTCGAGATCGTGGGAGCGCGCGTCGACGCTGCGGGTCCGGCTTCGAACGTCGGTATGACGCGTCAGCGTTACACGCTGGTCGGCGACCGCTACGACGTGCTCGCCGTCGACGCGACCGAGACGTCGATATCTTCGTACGTCTTGAACGCGCCACTGGAGGTGTGCGTACCGCTGCCTCCGGAGGCGCGCCACGACCTCTCGAACGTGGCGATTGTGGTGAACAACCCCGACGGCACGCTGACGGTGCTGTCGGCCTCGGTGCGGATCACCCAAGCGGGTATCAACGTGTGCGGCAACCTCGGCACACTTCCGGCGTCCATAGCGGTCGGCACTGCGGGATCTCCAGACGCGATTCCGACGGCGGTGCCGGATCCGGATGAGATTGCAGATCCGGATACTGGAGGCTACGCGCCTTCTAGGAATGGGTTGTTGATGCTGGTGATGATGATGATTGTTGGGGGCGTGATCGTTCTTGGAGGAGTGTTGCTGGCGCGTAGGCGGCAGAATGTCTGAACCCGGATTTTAAGGGTTGAAGGAAGGGGTGTGATTCTGTGGGTGTATAAACCCCCTGCGTCTTGCTGTGCTCGACGCGTCCCCCTTTTGCTGACGCAAAAAGGGGGAGGGCACTGCCTCCTCCATCACCTCTGGATACCCGCCCCCGTATCGGGGTACGGGGCAGGCCGTGCGGGTATGACGGGCTGTTCAGTTGACCGGGTTTGACCAGTAGCGGTCTGGGGCTATGAATTGGTCGGCGGCGTTGGGGCCCCAGGTGCCGGGTTGGTAGGGGTATAGTTGGGCGGCTAGTTCGGTTTCCCAGGCTTGGATGTAGGGGTCTACTATTGCCCATGAGAGTTCGATTTCGTCGGAGCGGGTGAATAGGGATGCGTCGCCTGCGACGGCGTCTAGGAGGAGGCGTTCGTAGGCGTCTCTCATGCCCATGGGGAATTTGTATTCGAGTTCTTGGGCTTCGGCTTGGAGTCGGGGGCCGGGCTTTTTGTTGTCGATGGTGAGTCGGATGGCTTCGTTGGGTTGGATGACGATGCGGAGCATGTTGGGGACTAGGCCGGAGGTGTCTTCGTCGTCGAAGATGCGGTGCGGTGGTTCGCGGAACTGGATGGCGACTTCGGTGTATTTCTGTCGGAGTGCTTTGCCAGAGCGGAGGTAGAAGGGGACGCCTTGCCAGCGCCAGTTGTCGATGAAGAGTCGGAGCGCGGCGTAGGTGGCGGTGGACGATGCTTGGGAGACGCCGTCTAGCTGACGATAGCCGCGGTACTGTCCGCGGACGGAGTTTTCGGCGGCTTGTTGGGGTGTGGGTCTGCGGATGGCGCTGAGGACTTTCGCCTTTTCGTTGCGGAGCGAATCGGCGTGGTTGGTGGCTGGTGGTTCCATAGCGGCGAGTGCGAGCAGCTGGAGCAGGTGGCTTTGGAACATGTCGCGAAGGACGCCGGAGTGTTCGTAGTAGGCGGCACGGTCGCCGACGTCGAGGTCTTCCAGAACCGAGATCTGGACGTGGTCGATGTAGTTGCGATTCCAGAGGGGTTCGAAGATGGTGTTGCCGAAGCGGAAGACGATGAGGTTCTGGACAGTGTCTTTGCCGAGGTAGTGGTCGATGCGGAACAGCTGGTGCTCGTTTGCTCGGGTGTGTATCGCTTCGTTGAGGAGGCGCGCGGATTCGAGGTCGGTGCCGAATGGTTTTTCGACTACTAATCGTCGGACGCCATTGGTTTCGTCCAACATGCCGGCGTCGCCCAAGGCGTGGACAGTGCCTTCGTAGAGAGTAGGAGAGAGGGCGAGATAGTAGAGACGATCCTCCTTCGCTTCGCCGTGAGTGTCGGCGCGGATGAAGTCGTCGAGTCGTTTCAGAGATGCGACATCGTTTGAGGAGCCTTGGAAATATCTGACTTGATTGGCGAAGTCTAACCAGCTTTGCATGTCTGATGAAAAGTCGTCGGTTGAGACCTCGAAGAGGAGTCGGCGATAGGATTCGTCGTTGAGTTCGGAGCGCGCAAAGGCGACGAAGCGGCAGCGTTCGGGGAGTGCTCCGATGGCGTGGAGGTGGAAAAGCGCGGGCGCGAGTTTGCGTTGCGTCAGGTCTCCGGATGCGCCGAAGATGACGATGGTGAAGTGTCGGGTTTGGGTTTGGTTGTTGGGCATTGGGGGTTAGGGGGTGGCGGGCATCCCCTGCGAACTTCGCTTCGCTTGTTCGCGTCCCCTTACGCTTCGCGAAGGGGACGGGCCTTCCTGTCCTGAAGGATATTGGGATGATGTGGTGTCGCTATGTGGCATTAGCATGCTTTGCACCGCCTTTGCCCTTCCCCTCTGGATTCCGGCTTTCGCCGGAATGACATCAGGGGGCGCGTCTGACGCTGTGGCCGCCGAAGGCGTTGCGCATGGCGGCTAGGGCGCGTCCTCCGATTGGGTTGTCTTGTCGTGAGCGGAATCGCATTTGGAGCGCGGCGGTGATTACAGGGGCGGGAACCGCTAGCTCGACAGAGGCGTCGACGGTCCAGCGTCCTTCTCCGGAGTCTTCGACGTAGGAGGAGAGGGCGTCTAGGCCGGGGTCTTCTTTGAGTTCGTCAGCGGTGAGGTCTAGGAGCCACGAACGGATGACGCTGCCGTAACGCCAGTTTTCGCAGATGGCGGCGAGGTCTAGGTTGAAGTCGGATTTTGCTTCGAGGAGTTCGAGACCCTCAGCGAAGGCTTGCATCATTCCGTACTCGATGCCGTTGTGGATCATTTTGACGTAGTGACCAGAGCCGCTGGGGCCGACGTAGAGATTGCCGTCGGATTCTGGTGGCGCGAGGGTTTTGAAGATCGGGAGGTTGCGCTCGTATGCTGCGCGGTTGCCGCCGATGGTGAGGCAGTATCCGTTTTCGAGTCCCCAGATTCCGCCGCTCGTGCCGCTGTCCAACATGTCGATGCCTTTTTCGGCGAGCTCGTTGGCGCGGCGGATCGATTCTTTGTAGTTGGAGTTGCCGCCGTCGATGAGGGTGTCGCCAGAGGACATGTGGTCGGACAGTTCGTCGACCGTGGATTGCGTGATGTCGCCAGCGGGGACCATTACCCAGACGGTGCGCGGCGTGTCGAGTGCTTCGACGAGATCTGCGAGCGAAGTTTTGCCGGTGCCACCGCGTGCTTCCAACTCGGCGAGCGTGTCCGGGCTCGGATCGAATCCGAAGACTTCGTGGCCGTCGTTCATGAGGCGAGTCGCCATGTTGCCGCCCATGCGGCCTAGCCCGACTATACCGATTTGCATTTTGTTACTCCTTAAACCGAGACTTTTTCTACGTTTAGAGCTTCGGAAATAGCGGTGAGACGAGCGGCTAGAGATTCCGCTACTTCGGGAGCGGTTCTGGTGGTCTGAGCAAACTCGTTAAGACATGCCGCGTAGGTTTCGGCTCCGACGATTACGCGCGCATTTCCGGGCATCGTGTCGATCGCATCGATTGCTGTTGATACCGCGTTGGGAAGCGCATCGAGATCGTCGTTCTGGGTGCGATACGCGGTCCAGAAGATGGTGTCTAATGCGAAACATGCCACGACATCGTTGCGGTCGTCGATGTGTGTTCTTGCGCTCAAGGTCTCAGCGACGATTCTGACGGCGGGCAGATTCATGATCCACATTGCGGGATCGAGTCCGGCATCTTGGAACAGGGAGATGGTGCGGAGCGCGTTTTCGGACTGCAACATGGGGTCGGGCCATTCGCCTCGAGGTTTCCGTATGTCCCACGCTATCTTCACGTCGAATGTAGAGGCGAAGTCGAAGATGGAGATGTGTTTGTCGATGGGCGACATCGAATTTGGCAGCTGCAGAGCGTTTGACGGCGCGCTTATCTGTCCCATGTCGGCCGCGGCGTTCCTGACCGGCAATACCAAAACGTCCGGTTTGAACTTGGTAGTGACCTCGTTCATCTCGTCGAAGGCTTCTTCGAGGTAGTCGCGAACGTCGAAGTCGTAGGTCAGCATCGTGGGGATTTTCGACGAGAGGGCGCGGAAGAGAGAGCCTTCGCCGATGTCGGCATCGAGCCAGAGGAGCACGTCGTTTCGCTGAATGCCGTTTTCTAAAGCGATATCGAGCGCGCCGATCAAGGTGTCGATAGCGGCGACGATTCGGGCGCGGTCTTCGGGATCGGATCGGTCCAGGCGCAGTCCGCGTTCTGCTTCGGTGGCGTTGAGTATGAATTTGGGGTTCAAGATTGCACCTTCAACGCTTTCGCGTTTCATGTCGGATCATCGCGGTTACGGATTCGATCTCTTCGATGGCGTCGCCTTCGATTTTGACCAGCTCGGCGCGCCTCCCTTTGTCGCGACATGCCTGAACGTCGCCTGCGGCTTGGGCGGCGAGCAGGTCGCCAAGCGAATAGGTCTGACCGGGGACGTCGATATCGACGCTCGGGTCTTGGGTCAAGGCGAGCAATATCACGGAGTTTGGGCCGCCTTTGTGTAGTTGTCCGGTGGAGTGTAGGTAGCGCGGACCGTACCCGAAGGTGGTGGCCATTCCGGTGGCTTCGCTGATGGCGGAACGGAGACCTGAGACGGCGTTGGTCAGCGCGTCGGCTTCTGGTAGGAAGGCGGCGATGGCGACATAGTCTCTGGCTTTGCCATTGCCGATCGTGGATCGAATAGCATCGTTCAGAGTTTGCGCGTGGTCGGCTTGACCGGCGCCGGATTCGAGCGCGGCGCGGGCGAACTGCTTTGCCGACTCCACGTCCGGCTGGTCGAAGGGGTAGACACCGATGCCGCTGGCGGCGACCGACGTTGCGAACTCCCAGCGGAAGAACTCGCCAGCGATAGCAGCGCGGTCGGGGAGTTCGATTGAGAGTGTCGGATGTTCGTCGAACGCAGAGGAGAACGGAATCTCTTCGTCGGCGAGTCCGATGCGGATGAATTGACGGTCGTAGCCGTAAGTTTCGGATGGGAGTATCGGTTCGCCGGCGACTGGTATCAAGCCGCGCCCGTTCTTGCCGGTAGATTCTGCTAACAGTTGCTCAAGCCAGAGGCCGAATCGCTCAAGGCTCGGGGACATTACGAATGTGACCTTGTCGCGTCCCCTGAGCGCGTTATGGGCCATGAAGAGTCCGAGTTCGACGCCGGGGTTGGTTTCATCCTCTGTGCGGCAGCGATCTGCCATGGCTATCGCGCTGGCGGTCATTTCATCCGTCGGCATGTTGCAGATCGATGCTGGGAACATCCCAAATGCTGAGAGTGCGGAGAATCTGCCGCCTACGTTCGCGGGAGTTTCGACATGGATCGCGAATTCGCGGTTTTTGGCGCGGTCAGCGAGTGGGGTGCCCGGATCGGAGATTGCGACGAAGTGGCCCGCGGTGGCATCAATGCCACTACCGATCAATGCTTGCCGGAATACGCTTTCGAGGGATAGGGGTTCGACGGTGGTGCCGGATTTGCTGGCTACCGCGAAGGTAGCGGTCGATAGCTCCATCGAGTCCAAAGCCTCGGCGATGGTTGCGGGATTGACGGTGTCGAATACGTTGAGGGCTGTGGTGGAGTCAGGGAACAGGTTGCTTAGGACTTCCGGTGTGAGGCTGCTTCCGCCCATGCCGAGGATGTTGAGGGATGTGATGCCGTCGAGCGGGGGAAACCGGAATTTGGAGCCGGGTAGATCTAGCCAGCCCATCCAGTCGCCACCGCCGCCGGGCGATGGGGCAGCCCACAGCGAGTAGTCGCGTGCCCATATTCGGCGCACGATATCCGCGATGCCGGATCGGGATTTGCTCCGTATGCTGCTCGCGGTGCCCAAACAACGCTCCGTGCCGGGTGTCTATTAGACGCTCGCCAGCACCGATATTTTCGCGTCGATGCGGGCCATCAGGCTGTCCCATGAATCGGCGAATTTCTCCACGCCTTCGACTAGGAGTTGGGCTGTGACTTCGTCGTAGGAGACGCCTTCGTCGGCGAGTTGGGCGAGTTGAGCTTCCGCCTCATCTACGTCCGCGGTGAGGGTCTCTGAGATGGTGCCGGTGGCGAGAACATCGTCGACGGTTGGTAGGGGAAGGGTGTTTACGGTGTCTGCGCCGAGCAAGCTGTCGAAGTAGAGTGTCGGAGGATATTCGGGGTTTTTGACGCTGGTGGATGCCCAGAGTGGACGCTGGGGTTGCGCGCCTATCGTGTTCAGCGAGAAGAAGCGAGTGTTGTCGTTCAGGTCGCTGGCGAAGATCTTCTGGTATTCGCGGTATGCCAGTTTGGCGTTGGCGATACCTATCTTGCCCACCAAATCGCTGTCGTCTGGCAACAACTCATCAGCCAAAGTGTCGACCCGGCTCACAAAGAACGACGCGACCGAGGCGATGCGCGCGGGTGAGCCGTTGCCGGAACTCGCAAACTTGGCCACGCCGTCAAGATATGCGTTGGCAGCGGTGATGTAGGCGTCGAGTGAGAAGAGGAGCGTCACATTGACGTTGATGCCCTCGGAGATGAGAGTCGTGATGGCAGGTGCACCTTCCGGGGTTCCAGGGACCTTGATCATCACGTTGGGACGGTCGACTGCGGACCATAGTCTTCGCGCCTCCGCTATCGTGCGGTCGGTGTCGTGAGCCAAATGCGGATTGACCTCGATCGAGACGAAGCCGTCGCGGAAGTTCAACGCTTCGTAGGTTGGTAGGAGGATATCCGCGGCGTCGCGTACGTCTTCAACTGCGATGCGTTCAAACACGACCTCCGCAGAACTGCCATCTTTGGCATATTCAGCGAGGCGGTCGTCGTAGACATCGCTGCCGGCGATTGCGCCGTCGAAGATTGTCGGGTTGGTCGTGATGCCTCGCAGTCCATGATTGACGAGATCTTGGATCCCGCCACCGTCAATCATGTCGCGGCTGATCTGGTCTAGCCAGATAGCCTGTCCAAGTTCAGCGGCTTTCGTGATGTTGTTATGTTCGTGATGGCACATGGTTTGCCTCGCTGCCAATCTGTTATTTGGAGTTGAAGTTTGCCGCTTCGATGGCGATGAGCTTGTCGAGGCGACGCTGAAAGCGGACCTCATCGCCCATCTTTGCCGACAAGAATGCCTTGACCAACTCGGTGGCGATCGCTTCGCCAACCACTCTTCCACCGATGCACAACACGTTCATGTCGTCATGTACTACGCCCTGCGCGGCTGAATAGGTGTCATGACAGATCGAAGCGCGGACGCCTCGGAATTTGTTGGCTGTAACCGCGGCACCGATGCCGCTTCCACACACGATGACGCCGCGATCGGCATCTCCTGACATCACCGCTTCGGCGACCGGCGCGGCGCGATCGGGGTAGTCGTCTTCCGCGTCGTAAGAATGAGCACCGAGATCGATGACCTGATGCCCGGCGGCCTCGATGGTGGAAATTACGGTTTCGCGCAGGTTGAATCCAGCGTGATCAGCGCCAACTGCTACTCGCATCGATAGTCCAAATCCCCGTTTGCCTCACGATTGCCCTGATGATTGCCCCTAATGGTTGCAATGGGACACACAAATCTAGGGTGCCAACTACGCGGTAATGATACTACCGACGTTTTTCGTCGGTCATAACTTTCCGAACGTACTGGATACGTTCGGGCAAGTGCTAAAGTAGCGAACGCGCGGTCTCGACCACATTTTCTACCGTGAAACCTAGATTGGCCATCACGATGTCGCCAGGTGCGGAGGCGCCGTAGCGGTCGATACCGATGGTCGCGCCGTCGAAGCCGACGTAGCGTTCCCAGCCAATGGTTGTCCCAGCTTCTACTGAGACGCGGGCTCGAACTTTCCAAGGTAGGACCGACTCGCGGTAGTCGTCGGGCTGTGATTGGAAGAGTTCCGAGGAGGGCATGGAGACCGCGCGGGCGGCAATGCCTTCTTCTTGCAACTTCAAAGCGGCGCCGAGTGCAAGTTGGGTCTCTGAGCCAGTGCCGATGATGATCACTTCGGGTTCGGTACTGCTGTCGGCGATGACGTATGCGCCGCGCTGGACGTAGCCGCGAGCGAAGCTCTGGGCACCTAATGCGGAGAGTTGAGGCAGGTTTTGACGCGTCAGGATCAGCGCGGTTGGGCCTTGTCGGTTTTCGATGGCGATGCGCCACGCCTCAAATGTCTCGTCGGCATCCGCGGGCCTGATGACGGTCAGGTTCGGTATCATTCGCAAACCCATCAACTGCGAGATTGGCTGGTGTGTTGGGCCGTCCTCGCCGAGTCCGATCGAGTCGTGTGTGAATATCCAGACGCAGGGCGCGTGCGAGAGCGCGCCGACGCGGATTGCGGGACGCAAGTAGTCGGAGAAGATGAGGAAAGTTGCGGCGTAGGGGATGACACCTCCGTGCAGGGCCATGCCGTTGGAGATAGCGCCCATGCCGTGCTCCCGGACGCCGAAGTGGAGGTTTCGTCCGTCCAGCAATTCGGGCGAGAATGAGCCGCGACCATCGACCTCGGTGTTGTTCGATTCGGCTAGATCGGCGGAGCCGCCGATCAGGCGCGGCAACGCGGGTGTGATGGCGTGGAGTGCTTCGCCTGAGATGGCGCGAGTCGCGATTGGCGAATCATGTGAGCCGACTAGTCGGTTCAATCCATCGTCCCAATTTTCAGGGAGCATTCCCAGCAGGTCTACGAGGAAACGCTCTGCTAGATCGGGGTACTCGGACTTGTAGTCCTCGAACTTTGCGTGCCATTCGTCGGAGAGCGCTTGACCACTTTGGACTCCGGACCGCATGTGATCGTAAACGTCATCTGGAATTTCGAACGGTTCGTAATCCCAACCGAGTTGAGTTCGAGTCAGAGCTACCTCGTCGCCGCCCATCGCTTTGCCGTGCACCGCACCGGTGCCGGCGAGGTTGGGGCTGCCGTAACCGATTACGGAGCGGACGGTTACGAGTTTGGGCTTATCAGGTTCGGCTTCAGCGGCTTTAAGCGCGTTGACGATTCCTGCCAAGTCGTTTCCGTCTACCGGATCGATGATGTGGAAACCGTAAGCCGCAAATCGAGCGGAGACGTCCTCACGAAACGCCTTGTCGGTGTCGCCTTCGATGGATATCTGGTTGTCGTCATAGATGACTATCAGCTTGCCGAGTTGGAGGGTACCGGCAAGCGATGCCGCTTCAGAAGCAACGCCTTCCATCATGTCGCCATCCGAGCAGATGGCGTATGTACGATGGTTGACGATCTCGTGACCTGGCCGGTTGAAGGTGTTCGCCAAAATCTTCTCAGCGAGAGCGAATCCGACGGCGTTGCCCAGACCTTGCCCTAGGGGACCAGTCGTCGCTTCAACGCCAGCGGTCAGTCCGTATTCAGGATGTCCCGGAGTTTCGCTTTCCCACTGTCGGAAATCCTGGATCTCGTCGAGAGGGAGGTCGTACCCGGTGAGGTGGAGCATGGAGTATAGAAGCATCGACGCGTGCCCTGCGGAGAGAACGACGCGGTCTCTGTCGGCCCAATCGGGCGTCCCGGGAGCGTGCTTCAACGCATGTTGCCAAAGGGCGTAGGCGGTTGGAGCGAGGCCCATCGGTGCGCCGGGGTGTCCGCTGTTCGCTTTCTCGACTGCATCGATAGAGAGGAAGCGGATGGCATTTATCGACCGCCAAGCGACATCACTGTTGACGGCGGTTTCGGAGATAGTTTGGACGTTTGACAAGGTGGGAAGGTGTGAGTGGATTCTCGATCTGGACGCGCCGAATTACGAAATCGGCAACCTAAGAGATTCTAACGTTTCGAAACGCGACTTCTAGACTACGCGCCTGCAACATTGAGCCGCACTGAGTAGAGCGACACGTCGCCGCAGATGTAGAGTGTTTTGCGGTCCTCGTCGCCGAAGGTGCAGTTGGCGGTGCGTTGCTCAGGCACGAGTATCTTGCCGATCAGTTCCCCTTCAGGGGTGTAGCAGTGGATGCCGTCGTGCGCGCTTGTCCAGATGTTGCCTTGTACATCGCATCGGAAGCCGTCGGCGATACCGGGCCTTACGACTGCGAAGATGCGGAAGTTGCTCAGCGATTTGCCGTCGGAGTTGACATCGAAGGCGGCTACGTTGCGCGGCTCGCCGCTGTCGGCAACGTAGAGGATCGATTCGTCGGGCGAGAATGCCAGGCCGTTCGGACGATCGAGTTTGGTCACAACGATGCTGATTTCGCCGGTCTCGGGTTCGAGGCGGTAGACGTAGTTGCCGTCAAGTTCCGACTCACGAGCGTTGCCTTCGCGACCGCTCAAGATACCGTACGGCGGATCGGTGAACCAGATGGAGCTGTCGGATTTGACGACAAGGTCGTTTGGTGAGTTGAGCTTGTTGCCTTCGAAACTGTCGACCAGTATGTGGCGCGTTCCGTCGTGCTCCAGCCTGCTGATCGCGTGACGGAGGTGTTCGCAGGTTACTAGTCGGCCTTCGTTGTCGACGGTGTTGCCGTTGCTGAAGTGGCTGGGTTCACGGAAAGTGGTCGTTTCTCCGCTGACAGGATCGTATTTCAGCATCCGGTTGTTGGGAACGTCGGAGAAGACTACGAATCCGTCGTTTCCGTCACGGGCGGGGACGTATGCCGGACCTTCCGCCCATTCGGTGCCGGTGTAGTGTTTCTGGATCTGGACATCGTCGCCGCCGATCAGGTCGCGAAAGCTGGGGTGGATGATTACTGCACCGGATCGCAGATCATCGTCGGCTCGGAAACGGTTACGGTTTTGCCAGGTTTTGTTAGGTGCTTGAGACATGAGGGTTCTTTGGGGGACTCATTGGTTCGGATGTCGATCCCCCATTACCTTAATCGACTGCTGTCAGGCTTTTGAGATGGATTCCAAGAGTTCCTGCACAGGTATATCGGCTAGGGAATCCAACTGCATGTCGGCTTCGTGAAATGAGTGATTTTTTGTCATTGGTCCCGGGACAGCGACGCAGAAGAGCCCCGCGCTTTTCGCGGCTTTGACCCCGGGTGGTGAATCTTCGAGGGCGATCGATTGATCGGCTCTAGTTCCTAGATGTTCGACCGCGGCGAGATACGCTGCCGGGTCCGGCTTGGCTTTCCCACCGACATCGTCACGACAAACGACGGTCTCGAAGTGATCAGCGAGACCGAGGCGATTGAGCCTGTCCACGACCCAAGATCGCCTTGAACCAGACGCGACGCCTATTCGGATACCCAAGCGTTTTGCGGTGTGGATGTAGTCTTCGACTCCGGGCATTGGAACGGCGTCTTTGAGCATTTCGAGATGGAGTGCCCGTTGGCGTTTGCGCAGCTCGACACGATTGATAGGTTTGCCGACCAATTCGGCGAGGTGTTGGTCGATGCTGAAGTCTTGGGTCGCGTCTCCGATGATTGGTAACCACATCGATAGGGGAAGTTCGACGCCGTAGGCGCGATACATGGCTTGCCATGCCTTGTAATCGGTTGTTTCGGTGTCTAGGATCAGTCCGTCGAAATCGAAGACGATGGCTTTGATGTGTTTCATCGTTTTACCCTCACCCTAGCCCTCTCCCATCGAGGGAGAGGGGAATGTGCGCTGTCTCCCGCCCTCTGGATTCCGGCTTTCGCCGGAATGACAGGCGCTATGCACCCTGCGCGTTGAGGTCGATTGACCACAGCGAGGATGTGGCACCGATGAAGAGGCGTTGCCGGTCGGACATGCCGAAGGAACAGTTCGCGGCGACTTCTGGGGTGAGGATTTTGCCGATCATGTTGCCGTCGGGGTTGAATACTTGGATGCCATCGCCAGCGGAGACGTAGAGGTTGCCGTGGGTGTCGCATCGGAAACCATCGGGTACGCCGGGTTCGATGTCGGCGAACACTGTTGGGTTGACGATAGATGCGCCGCCGGGTGTGACGTCGAAGCGCATGACGCGGTGGTTGCGGAACTCGCCGTGAGTCCGGCCGGTGTCTCCGATGTATAGGACCGTTTCGT
The DNA here is from genome assembly GCA_009838175.1 of Chloroflexota bacterium. Taxonomy (GTDB): domain Bacteria; phylum Chloroflexota; class Dehalococcoidia; order Lucifugimonadales; family Lucifugimonadaceae; genus Bin127. The sequence continues at coordinate 30,222 of VXSB01000063.1, read as the reverse complement.
CTGGGGAGAACGCGATGCCGTTCGGCTTGTCGAAGTCTTCGGACACAACCGTGATCGCCAGCGTGTCACCGTCGACGCGAAAAACGCGGTTGCGATCCTGCTCCGGTTTGTCGCCGTGCCCGAACTCTGGATGCAGGAATCCGTAGTCCGGATCGGTGAACCAGATCGAACCGTCGGATTTGACCACGACATCGTTCGGAGATGTGAGTTTGCCACCCATGTAGCTATCTGCGACTGGCGCCAAGGTGCCGTCGTGCTCAAGACGGACGACGGTTCGGCCACGTGTCAGGCATGAGAGCACGCGTCCTTCGGCATCGACCGTATTGCCGTTTGCGCAATCCGACGGTTGGCGAAAGATGTCCATGCCGGATGTCTCGTCCCACTTCATGATCCGGTTGTTCGGGAAGTCGCTGACGATGACGTAGTTTCGAGACGGCAGCCAACAGACACCTTCGGCGAACACGAGGTCGCTCGAAAGCAACGTTAGTTCTGGAGAACTGCCGAGTATCTGACTGAACTCGTCTGCGTAGATTTCAAAGGGGCCTGACATTCGAACCAACTCCCTTGTGTGCGTGGTCTGATCACTCGCGGCATGGTCAGAATCCACATCATTAAGCGCTGTGCGAAGTTTATCGTATTGCTTCAATGGATGAACTGCATTTCTGGTTTCTCCCCGCGAGTGTTAACCTACGCGCAAGCGCAAAACCAACGTCATTCCCGCGTAGGCGGGAATCCAAATCAAACAGAGGTCCCAAAATGAAGATGTATCTAGCCGGAGAATGGGTGGATCGCGACCACCGCATGGACGTTATCGATCCTTTCGTAGGCGAGGCGTTCGACACCGTACCCGCGGCATCGGTCGAGGATGTCGTGCTCTCCGCACGCGCCGCGGAAGAGGGCAGAGAACAGATGGCTGCGCTAACGGGAATGGATCGTTACGAGATTCTCACTCGCGCTGTCGAGATCATGATTGATCGTAAAGAAGACCTCGGGCAGACCATCACTCGCGAAGAAGGCAAGGTCATCTCGGAGGGTAGGTTGGAAGTCGACCGTGCGGTGCAGACGATGACGTGGTCGGCGGAAGAGGCGAAGCGTTTGCGCGGCGAAACTATCCCGCTCGACGCATCGCCGGGCAACGCCGGCAAGTTCGGGTTCACCGTGCGGGTGCCAGTAGGTATCGTCGCTGCCATCGCACCGTTCAACTTCCCGCTCAACCTGGTTGCTCATAAGGTTGGCCCTGCGATAGCGGCGGGTAACTCGGTGATCATCAAGCCCGCGTCGGATACGCCTCTATCGGCGTTGAAGCTGACCGAGATTCTGCTTGAGGCCGGAGTCCCTGACATGGCCATTCAATGCATCACTGGTTCGGGTCGAACTATCGGTGATGCACTGGTGTCGCAACCGAATGTTCGAAAGGTTACGTTCACTGGTTCGCGTGAAATCGGCGAGCGGATCACCAAGATGGCAGGGTTGAAGAAGGTGACTATGGAGCTAGGTTCGAACTCGCCCTTGATCGTGATGCCAGACGCGGACATGGACAAGGTGGCGGCGGCAACCGCGCAGAGCGGATACGCAAACGCTGGACAGGTCTGCATCTCGACGCAGCGCGTGATCGTTCAAGAATCAGCTTATGGCGACTATATTGACGCGTTGAAGCCGCAAGTGGAGGCGCTAGCAGTGGGTGATCCCAAGCAGGACGCGATGAACATGGGACCGTTGGTGCGTGAGACCGACGCGGCGAGAGTCGAGAGTTGGGTCAATGAAGCGGTCGAAGGCGGTGCAAACCTAGTTTCAGGCGGAACGCGCAACGGTGCCATCATGGCACCGACCATTCTCGCAGACGTAGACCCTGATATGCGTATTTCGCGCGAAGAGGTTTTTGGACCAGCAGTGGCGATTACTCCAGCGGAGGACATCGACCAAGCGATCGAGTTGGCGAACGACAGCAACTTTGGTCTCGCCGCGGCGATCTTCACGCAGAACGTCGATCACGCCATGCGCTTCGCTCTCGAAGCCGAGGCCGGCAACTTGAACATCAACTCAGGGACTCAGTTCCGCGCCGACATGATGCCGTACGGCGGATTGAAGGACAGCGGTTTTGGCAAGGAAGGGCCGCCTTACGCCATCGATGAGATGACGGAGTTGAAGATGGTGGTGTTTCACTGAGATAAGTTAAGTCGGACGGTATTTCCCGCGCCTGTCGGTTCGCCCGTCAAGCGCGTTGAATCCGATTGATACGACTTCGCGTCGCAACGTACACTAGCGCGAATAAGGCACGGCGGCGCGTTGATCCGCCAGATGTCATCGCTTCAATGCGAAAGAACTTGATTAGATTCGGAGTTGGCGGCTGTGTCCATTCGGAAATCGTTGATGTTTGTGTGGTTGATAGTAGCCGTTTCAGCACTGATGGCGGTGTACGCGTGCCAAGGTGGCGACGAACCGACGGAGACCTCTATTCCAACGCAGGCGCCGACATCAACCAATACAGCGCTCCCCGCACCTACGGACACGCCAGCACCAGTGCCTACTGCCACCGATACGCCAGTCCCGATACCAACGAACACACCTAAACCCGTACCGACGGATACTCCTGAGCCAGAGCCTACTGACACTCCCGCTCCTGAACCCACCGACACTCCAGTACCCGAACCGACGAACACTCCGGTACCTCCACCAACGCCTGAACCACCCACACCGACAACAGTTGTCGATCCTACGCCTACCGAGACTCCGGTGCCACCACCTGCTGAAACAGGTATGACGGTCGACGAATACATCGAGACCTGCGCGTCAACTATAGGCCCGTTCGCCTCGACTGGAGTGCCACCTGGTGTAACCAATGGTCAACTCTCCGAGATAATTGGCAACTTCCATATGCTCTTCAGCGAGTTGAACCCACCGCCAGAAATCGCTGATTGGCACAACGTCCAGCTTGACGTATGGACGGCGATGCGGGATGCGCTGGACCAGCAGCCGGCAGACCAGCCGTTTAATCCCGAGATCCTAATCGAAGTCATGTTCGCGAACTTTGAGGCATTGATGAGCATTCAGATCTCCCAAGAGTTGATGGACAGAATCGTCGCCGCGGGATGCACCGGTAACCTCGTCGATGTTGAGCAACCGACTGAGGAGGACACGCTTCCTGTAGAAGAGCCTGAACCTATCGCAGAGACGCCGGCCGACGTGCTGGCCGAAGTTGAGGTGTACGCGACTGGATGCGCGGGTCTTGGACAGCAAGCGGCGGCACCGCCCGAAGGAGTTACCTATGGCGAGACGGCGGAAGGCGTCAATCTCATCATCGACCTGTTCATCGCCTTGATGCCGCCCGACATCCTTGTCGATTGGCACAATGCACAACTCGGCTTTTTTGAAGGCGTGAAAGAGATCGCGGAGGCTGAACCTGCTAACGAACCACTCGACCAGACAAAGATGTTCGCGCTCATCCCGGCCTTCCAAGCATTAGAAGCCGCTCGTATCGAATTGCCTGAAGACGTCCATGCGATTCTTGTCGAAGCCGTCTGCATAGCGCAATAACAACGGCACCCCATACGCCTCCTCCGAGTAGTAGGGACATGAGGGGCTTCCACTCCTGGCGCTTCGACGCCTCCTTCGCTTTGCGAAAGAGGTGTACGCGCAGCTCGTGTGGTTGTGTACGCGATGGGAGGGTGACCATTCTTTCAGCATCCGCCTTGCGTTAACATTGCGTCGAAACTTTGTACGCGGTTGCCTCTGGGAGGAAAATTCACGCCGTATGCCACCCAAAATATCGCTGATCGGAGCCGGGAGCGTCGTCTTCGCGCGTCGCCTTTTGCAAGACGTCGCTTGCACGCCGTCGCTGAAGGATTCGCACATCTCATTGATGGATATCGATGAGGAGCGGTTGCAAGTCATTGGCGACTTCGCCAAGAAACTCTTCGCCGAAGTTGGTTCTGCGGCTCGGGTCGAGACGACGACAGATCGTCGCAAGTCGCTCGCCGATGCCGACTATGTTCTGACGACGATACGCGTTGGCGACACGTTCGAGCGGGACATCGATATTCCGCGCAAGTATGGCATCGATCAGGCTGTGGGCGACACGGTCGGACCGGGTGGTGTGTTCAAGGCGTTGAGGACGGTGCCGGTGTTGATCGATATGGCTCAGGATATCGATGATGTGGCTCCGAATGCGACGTTGTTGAACTACACCAATCCGATGGCGATGGCGTGTTGGGGCATCACGTCGGAGGCAGATGTGCCGACTATCGGTCTGTGCCACAGTGTCCAACGTACGACGCAAGATTTGGCGGACTACATCGGTGCACCGCGGAATGAGGTGTCGGCGTGGGTGGCGGGCATAAACCATCTGGCATGGTTCATGCGTTTCGAGCGGAAGGGCGAGGATGCTTACCCGGCTTTGCGGGATGCTATGAACAATCCTGAGATATTCGCGCTAGACACGGTGCGCTTCGAAGTGATGAGGCATTTCGGATATTTCGTTACAGAGTCGACGCGGCATATGTCGGAGTATGTGCCGTATTTCCGTACCGATGAGGCTGTGATGGACGAGTTCAGATTGAACGAGATCCGGCAAGACCTTCAGCGGCGTGTGAAGCGGGTCGACGATCACATGACGCAGCTTGAGCGTGATGCGTATTCAAACGACCCGATTGGACCAAGCCGCTCGGATGAATATGCTTGCCGCATCATGGAGGCGATGGAGACGGGCGACAAGATAGTGATAAATGGCAACGTGCCGAATGATGGTCTGATCGAAAACCTGCCTTATGGCTCTTGTGTGGAGGTGCCGATACTCATCGACGAACTCGGATTCCACCCGATGCCGGTCGGGGAACTGCCTCCGCAATGCGCCTCGCTGTCACGAGCGAATGTCGCCGTGCAGGAGATGGGCGTCATAGCGGTGTTGGAGCGGTCTAGAGAGGCTGCGTTCCATGCCGTGGCGCTCGATCCGTTGACTGGGGCGATCTTGTCGCTTGAGCAGATCCGAGAGATGTTCGACGAGATGTGGGAAGCTCACGGAGATGAGTTGGCTGAGTATCAGTAAGCGTCAACCCACATCTGAATTGAGATTCGTTAGAAGGATTAGTTGATGAGAGCAGCCCAATCGTTCGGTGTTGACGACATCCGATTCGTCGCCGATGCTCCCGATCCTGAACCGTTGGAGACGGATGCCATCGTGAAGACGGAGATGGCGTCGCTGTGCGGATCCGACCTGCACATGGTCGGCAAAGGGTGGCAGATGCCGGAGTATCCGGCACCGCCTGGGCATCCCGGACACGAGGGCGTCGGCATCGTCGAGGAGCCGCCAAAGCGATACCCGGACGGTGAAGGTATCGACATCCTCGAACCGGGCGATTTGGTCCTGACGGTTCCGCACATCTGGTACGCGAAGTGCTTTGCCGAGTATCAGGCGGTTGATGCCGCGCACATGCTGAAGATGCCGGCTGGCGCGCCGGTTGAGCACGTGTTGATGACGCAGCAGTTGGGGACGGTGATCTTTGCCACTCAGCGGTTGCCTGAGTCGTTGGAGGGCAAGACGTGCGCGGTGCTGGGGCAAGGAAGCGCGGGGTTGTTTTGGGATACGGTTCTAAAGCGGCGAGGGGCATCGCGGATTATCGCTATTGAGCCAGTTGATAGCAGACGCAACCTATCAACCAGATACGGCGCTGATGAGACGGTTGATGTGACTGGCGACGCGGCGAAGGACGCAGTTTACGATCTGACCGATGGCGAAGGTGCCGACATCGTTATCGAAGCGGTAGGTTCGACGCCGACGTTGAGCAACGCTTTCCATCTAGTCGCCGACGAAGGGTTGTGCGTTCTATTTGGTTTACCTGACAGCAACGATCCACAACCATTCGATTACACCGAGATGTTCAAGAAGCGCGCCAACGCGTATTCAATCTTGGGTGCGCAGGAGGAGCCGGGTCTGAAGACTTTCAGGCGAGCGCTCTCGTGGATCGTTGAGGGTGAAATTGATATGGCGCCGATCGTCACACACCTGATGCCGATAGAGCAGGTGGAGGAGGCGTTCGAGCTGTCGGAGTCGCGTGAGGATGGGGTTGTGAAGGTTGCGTTGACGTTCTGAATCACCTGAATTTCTGATTTTTTGCCGAGGCTACAGTCAAGATACTTAGACACTGGTGTATCGTTAGTGTATGACACGCACCAATATAGATATTGATGATGCTGCATGCGCCGAAGTGATGCGACGTTACGATTTTGCGACAAAGCGAGAGGCTGTCAACTTCGCACTTCAGACTGTGGCCGCTGAAGTAATGTCGATCAAGGAGGCGCGGGAGCTTCGAGGGAGCGGTTGGGAAGGTGACCTTGATGTGATGCGTTCCGACGGTTCACTGTGATTTTGGTCGATACGTCTGCTTGGGTTGAGTTCCTTCGAAACTCGGGTTCTGCGGTCTGTGACCGGGTTGATGATCTGCTCGAAGATGAGATTGCAATCTGCGATGTCGTTCGAATGGAGTTGCTGGCTGGCGCGCGAGATGAGCACCATCTGCAGAGTATTCGACGGTTGTTGGCCCGCGCGACGTTAGTTCCGACTGTTCGGGCGGATTATGAGAACGCAGCGATGCTGTATCGCCAGTGCCGCAACCGAGGCGAGACCGTTCGCAAGCTCGTTGACTGCCTCATAGCCGCTGTTGCCATACGGTCCGAAGTGGCGATCCTGCACGGCGATCGTGATTTCGACGTGCTCGCCAAACACACGGAACTTGAGATTGTCCCTGCAGAGATCAAGTAATGTCAACCGTGATCGCGCTAATCGTAGTGGTAGCGCTGTTCGCGCCAGGGGTCGCCGTACATGTGGTAGCCGTAGGCTTCCCAGAAGCCGGGGGCGTCGGAGTCCATGAAGCGGATGCCGCGGACCCATTTGGCGGATTTCCAGAAGTAGAGATGGGGGACGACCATGCGGATCGGGCCGCCGTGGGCGGGTTCGAGCGGGGCATCGTCGAAGGTGTGGGCGAGGAAGCCTTTGCCGTCGATGACGTCGGCGGTCGGCAGGTTGGTGGTGTAGCCGCCGTCGCTATAGGCCATTAGGAAGTCGGCAGGTGGCTCATCCAATCCAGCATCGGCGAGGAAGTCGTCGATGAGGACGCCGCGCCAGTCGGTGTCGAGCTTGCTCCACTTGGTGACGCAGTGGATGTCGGTGTGAATGTCGGTCTGCGGGAGGGCCATCATCTGGTCCCAGTCCCAGACGCCGATGTCTTCGCCGTTGTAGTCGATGCGGAAGGTCCAAGTCGAGGTGTCTACCCGAGGTGTCGGGCCGGCTGAGAGGACTGGAAATCCTCGATCGACATACTGCCCGGGTGGGACGCGTCCCACATTCTCATCTTCCTCTTCCTGCCGTCGTCGACCGAAGAAGCCTCTGGTGATAATTCCCATCGATGCACTCCCATGCTCTCAACTGTTCCCATGCCGCACAAACTGCGCATAATGTTAATACGCAGCAACCGACCCTAAAGTTTCGCAGTCGACAGGCATGGCGGCGGCCAAACTAGCTCAGAAAGGCTAACTACTATGAGACGATTCGAAGGCAAGACAGTGATCGTAACAGGCGGCGGCACAGGAATCGGCGAGGCGATATGTCATCGGTTCGCTGATGAGGGAGCGAACGTCGTGATAGCGGAGCTGGAGTCTGACAACGGCGAAGGCACAGTATCCGACATCAACGGCAACGGCGGCACCGCGACGTTTTGCCAGACCGACACATCGGACTCGGATTCGGTTCGCTCGATGATCGCGTGTGCGGTTGACAAGTTTGGGACGATAGATATTCTCGTCAACAACGCCGCCGCTTTCGTGTTCGGCAAGGTTGAGGATCTTACCGATGCTGATTGGGCGCGGGTGTTCGGAGTAAACGTCATCGGTTACGCGAATTGCGTGCGGGAAGTGCTGCCGACGTTCCGTAGCGCAGGTGGAGGCGCAGTGGTAAACATCGCATCGGTAAGTTCATTCATCGCGCAGCCGGAGTTCGTCCCGTACAACTCGTCCAAAGGCGCGGTCGCGCAGCTCACCCGGTGTCTGGCGATGGACCTAGCGCCCGACAACATCCGCGTCAACGCCGTATGCCCCGGTTCGATCAAGACGCGGGCAACAGATATGCATATCGATTCGCTCGGGCTGGACAGAGAGCAGTCTTATATCGACTTCGGACAGGACGCGCTGATGAAGCGGATGGGGGAGCCGCGAGAGATTGCGGCGGTTGTGGCATTCCTGGCTTCGGATGATGCGTCGTACATGACCGGGGCGCACGTGATTGTGGATGGGGGGATGAGTATTGGGTAGGAAGGTTCCTAGTTATTCGTAAACGCTCCATCTGGACGGCGGAGGTGGGGGGACCAGCCGCGGGGATCCGAGAGGCGTTGTTCGGCTACTTCGATGTCGAAGTCGACGCCCATTCCGGGGGTGTCGGGGCACCAGGCGTAGCCGTCTTCCCATTCGATTTGCTGGGGGAAGAGGTCGGTGGCGAAGGTGCCGGGTTGGCGTGGCATTTCTTGGACGCCTACGTTGGTTACGGCCATACATACAGAGACGCATGCCGCGGCGGAGACGGGCCCCAGCGGGTTGTGGGGGACGATGTCGATATAGTGGGTTTCTGCCCAGTGGGTGATCTTGAGGGTTTCTGTGACGCCGCCTACGATGCAGAGGTCGATACGTAGGTAATCGACACTTTCGTCTTCGATGACTTCTCGGAATGGCCACTTTGACCACCAGTGTTCGCCAGCCGCGAGGGGGACGCTCGTCTGGCGTCGGATGTTGCGGTAGGAGGCCGGATTCTCGGATCGCACCGCGTCTTCGACGAAGAATGGCTTGAACTCTTCGAGTTGGCGGCAGAGCATGATGGAGTAGGTCGGATCGAGACGGGTGTGAACGTCCGTGCTGATCTGGATGTCGGGTCCGACGGCTTCACGGATCGCTCCGAACTGCTCGACGGCCATGCTGATGGACTTGAGCGGGTCGAGTTCGGCGGTCGCCGGCGTGGGTCCGCCGTATTGTCCAACCAGTGGCGTAGTAGTGGGCTGTCCAGTGCGGACAAATTTCCATCCCTCGTCGACATGCTTCAGGCAGTCGTCGACGATTTCTTGGGTAGTCTCACCACCGCAGTGAGGGTAGCAGATGACCTTGTCGCGCGTCGGCCCGCCGAGCAGTTTGTAGAGGGGCATGCCGACGGATTTGGCTTTGATGTCCCAAAGGGCCATATCTATGCCGCTGATGGCACAAGCGTAGACTCGTTCGGCAGGGAAGAAGAGGCCGCGGAACATCTGCTGCCAGAGGCGTTCGGTTTCCCATGGGTCGGAGCCGATGACGATTTCGGAGAGGTGGTCGATGGCTAAAGCGATGGAGCGGCCAAGCCGGGCGACTCCGACTTCGCCGAGTCCGTAGATGCCGGCGTCGGTGTCGACGCGAACTATGAAGTAGAGGCGGCCGTCAACGTCTCGGACGGGGAATGATCGGATTTGTGTGACTTTCATGTGATCTGGGTTCTTGCTTTGTTTAGAGTCGGTTGACGCTTTTTGGTCGTATGAACCCCCTGCGTCTCGCTACGCTCGACGCGTCCCCCTTTTGCTGCGCAAAAAAGGGAGGGTCTTTTTGTTTACCAGTTCGTGAATGCGCCGTCGTTGCGGCGGAGTTGGGGTGTCCAGCCGTGGGGGTCGCCGGCTCGGGCTTCGGCGACGTCCATGTCCATCTCGATGCCGAGGCCTGGTGCGTCGTTGCAGAACGAGTAGCCGTCTTCCCAGCCGATTTGGACGGGGAAGAGGTCGGTTAATTCTGTGCCGGGTTGGCGTGGCATCTCTTGGACGCCGACGTTGGTGGATGCCATGCAGAGGGAGACGCAGGCGGCGGCGGAGACGGGGCCGAGCGGGTTGTGCGGAACGATGTCGATGTAGTGAGTTTCGGCCCAGTGAGTTATTTTTGCGGCTTCGGTGATGCCTCCGACGATGCAGAGGTCGATGCGGGCGTAGTCGATGAGTTCTTCTTCGATGACTTGTCGGAATGACCATTTTGAGACCCACTGCTCGCCAGCAGCGATTGGAAGGCTCACCTGGTTGCGCAGGTTGCGATATGAGGCAGGGTTTTCGGAGCGGATCAGGTCTTCGATGAAGTAGGGCTTGAACTCTTCGAGGTCTTTGCACATCTGGACGGTGTGCGCGGTGTCGAGCCGGGTGTGGGCGTCGAGGAGGATCTGGATGTCGGGTCCGACGGCTTCGCGGACCTTGGACATCTGATCGACGGCGAGGCGCATCGATTCGACCGGTTCGAGACGTGAAGTGCCGGATTGTTCAAATGCACCGGATGTTTCGGGTTGTCCCCATCGGACGAATTTCCAGCCTTCTTCTACTCGGTCGAGGCAGTTCTGGACGAGGGCTTCGGTTGTTGTGCCTTGGGTGTGCGGATAGGAGATGACTTTGTCGCGGACAGGACCACCGAGGAGTTTGTAGACGGGCATGTCTACGGATTTTCCCTTGATATCCCAAAGCGCGATGTCAATGGCACTGATGGCGCATCCGTAGACGCGGTCAGCGGGGAAGAAGTTACCGCGGAACATGAGCTGCCAAAGGCGTTCTGTTTCCCAAGGGTCTGAGCCGACAACAACTTCGGAAAGGTGATCAACGGCTTCCATGATTGCGCGTCCTGTGCTGGATGTACCGACCTCGCCGAGTCCGTGAATGCCGGCGTCGGTTTCGACGCGTACGAAGAGGGATACCCCTCCGTTGTCGGTTCGGACGGGGACGTTCTTTACTTCAGTAACCTTCATTTGGTGGTCCTGTATCTGCTGTGCAGGCGATGATAGTGTCGCCAATTGTGATGCTCAAGATGGTTTTAACACGTTAGGACGCTCTGAGGGTTAGTGGTTGGGAAATTCGGCGATTGATTGCGGTATTGGTTCTGGTGTCTTACACAAGCGCGTTTTGGTAATCGCGCGTATAACTTACAAACGAAGGGAGCGGTTAGTTGATACGGTGTCTTACGCGTCGTGAAAACGCGACGCGCAGGTGAGTCAGGAGGTTATGAGATGGACTTGGTCAAACGCGCGTTCGGTTACATCCACATCATTTTGGGTTTAGCGGTCGCGGTGCAGTTTTTGGCGAGTGAGATCTACGACGGCGATGCGGTCGGTCAGGTCTGGGATATCTTGAACTACTTCATGGCGATCGGTGTGATTGCGGCGTTGGTGTTCAGCTACTTGAGGTCGCGAGAGGCGGATAGGTCTGATATGTCAGAGTGGATCGCGTCGAGTGTGATGCTGATCGCGTCTGCGGCGCTGTTTCTGCTTTACTTTGAGCAGTGGTTCGCGTGGACAGTGTTCAAAGATGCGGGGGATGAATTGGGGGATTCCCGTTCGTTGGTCTGGATCATGATCGATGTGATGTTCCCGATAGTGAACATCATCGTAGGTAGTTATCTGTTGAGGAGTGTGGGGTCTACGTCGGACTGATTACGGATATGGATCAAAGAGGATGATTTCGATGAAGAGGGTATTCGGTTACGCCCACATCGGCTTGGCGTTGGTTGTGGCTTGCCAGTTCATCGCGTCCCCGATGTACGGGGGTGATCTGAACGGGCAGATTTGGGATATCGTCAGCATAGCGATGGCAATCGGGGCAGTATCTGCGCTGATTTTCGCGACGCTTCGAATACGTGAGACTGAAGGGTCGCATGATTGGGGTGCGAACGTTATGCTGATAGCGTCGTTGGCATCGGCGCTGTTTGTATGGCGGTTGTTCCTCAGTTCTCAGGTTTTTGACTCGGCAGAGAAGCCGCCGTACGAGTTTCGATTGTTGATGTGGTACGGGATCGATGTTTTGTCCGTTTTGGTCAACCTCTTTGTCGGTCGTTACCTGTTGCGCGCGGTGTCGAGGTCGTAGGTGTATTGGTCGTCGAGATCAAACTGAAGAGTCCAAGGGAGGGCTAAACATGGACGGAATCAAACGGATAATCGGTGCGTTGCTGATCTTGTTTTCGATTGTGATCGCCGTGCAGTTCATAGCTTGGCGGCTGTACGATTCGGGCGATGTCTGGACCGTGGTCAACTACATATCACTGGTGGCGATAGCGTTGGCGTTCTACTTCAACCTGGAGCGCAAACGCAAAAACGAAACGAGCGGCGACGACAGCGTGAATCGGGAGTACATAGAGTCGAACGTGCTGTACTTCGGGACGATGGTGTTAGCGGCGTTGTTCCTGTTCAACTGGCTGAATCTGCTGGTGAATGGCGCGAAAGACGTCGGTGAAGAGGTGATGCACGATGTGGTGTGGGTGGTCGTGGACGTCATGCTCATCGTATTGATGGGGGCTACAGGAGGGCATTTGTTGAAGGGTGCGCGTTCGGACTAGGTAATCCGAGCTCGAGTTTGGGATGAGGGTGAGAGCTCAACTGATGGTGATTGGGTAGTTTTTCACCCTCATCCTGCCCGACCCATGTCGAGGCAGACTCTAGTCAGTCACCAACCAAGGCGCTTCTTCCTTCGTGGGCGGTACGATGAAGCGACCGCCTCCTTCGCGGCGGGGGAAGGGGTTGCGGCGGCGACGGTCTGGTTCGGGCGGATTTTGTTGGAGGTTGGTTAGGGCTTGTTCGTCGATGGTGATGCCTATTCCTGGGTCGTTCGAGAGGTGGATGAAGCCGTCTTCTATGGTGTGGTTGAAGTTGATGCATTGTTCGCGGCCGGGGTCTACGACTTCCATCATCATGTGATTAGGCAATGCGGCGGCGAGGTGCGCGGCGTAGTTGGCCTGGCAGTTCATCATGGTCACGGGTAGTTCGTAGGCGTAGCAGAGGTTTGCTACCTGCTTGCAGCCGGTGAATCCGCTGTGGCTTCCTGCGATGTTGACTACGTCGGCGGCCTGTTGAGACACGAGCGGGTAGAAGTCGCCGATATGGTTGAGGTTTTCGCCGGTTGCGACGGCCGCTGAGATGTTGCGAGAGACTTGTCGGAGGCCGTCGAAGTCCCAGCGTCGTGCAGGTTCTTCGGCCCAAGTGATGTCGAAGTCTTGCTCGATGCGCTGGATGCGGATGATGGCTTCTTTTGCGGACCAGTATTCGTTGCTGTCGATGAGGAGCCGGGGGCGATCATTAGCGATGCTGAGAGCTTCCTGCATGATGCCGATGCGCCGGAGGTCGGCTTTCATGTCGAGACCGACTTTGAGCTTGCCGGAGTCGACACCTTGCTCAGCCATTCGCCGGTAGAAGTTGAATATTGCGTCGTCGTCGAGACAGAGGTCGATACCAGATGCGTAGGCTTTGGTGCGTCCTTCGCGCGCGCCTAAGGTCTGCCAGAGCGGTTCGTCTGCGATCTTCGCTTTTAGGTCCCAGAGTGCGATGTCGATGGCGTTGATGGCGGCGTTCATTTCGCCTTCGTTACCGCCTTTGAAGACGAAATCGACCATCCGTTGCCAGAGTCCGATGACTGATCGAGGGTCTTCGCCTTCGATGAGGTGGAAGAGTCGACCAACGGCTTGGTTTCCACCGAGAGCGATGCCGGTGATGCCTTCGTCGGTCTCGATCCATAAGACGGAACCGCCCGCAATGTCTTCGCCGACTACGCCGTTTGCGTCGCCGATGGGGCGGTCCATCTTCATTTCGTATTGTTCTACGCGGTATCCGGTGATTTTCATGATTGCTGTTTCTCGGGTTGGTCGGATTTGGTCGGGTTATGGGCACCCCCTGCGAGCGTCGCTTCGCTTGCTCGCGTCCCCCTCGCTTCGCGAAGGGGACAGGGAGATCAATAGGCGTGGCGGCCTTCGGATTGTCCGGTGATGCCGCGGGCGGATTCGGCGACCTCTTCAGGTGTTGGTGGGACTTCATAGAGTCCAGCACCAGGTCGGCGTCCGAAGGGGCTGGGGCCGCTTCCGGGCGGAATTTTGGCTACCTTGGCTTCTTCGAGCGCTTCGCGGTTGATTTCGATTCCGAGACCGGGCTTGTCGCCGAGGATGGCTTTGCCATTCTGGAATGTGACATCGTGAGTCGTGACGCCGTCGTCGGATTCAGGATTGCCTACCTCGATGGTGATGTAGTTAGGAATTACGGTTGCGAGGTGTGCGTGATGATGTCCTGCGGAGCCGCCAAGCGTCACGGGGAGATTGAAGCCGTATGCGGCGTCGGCGAGTTGTAGAGCGCATGTGATGCCGGTCATACCGGAGCCGACTTGAATGATATCGGCGGAACGGTTGTGAAAGTAGGGGAGGAAGTCGCCGAGGGTGTCGAGGTTTTCGCCGGCGCAGACAGGGGTTCGAACGGCGTCGCAGATGCGGCGGAGTCCGAGGAAGTCCCAGCGCCGTGCCGGTTCTTCGATCCACATGAGGTCGAACTGCTCTTCCATCTCGCGGACTTTGCGGATGGCTTGTTTGGGCGACCAGTACTCGTTGGCATCGACCATCAGTCCAGGTTCGTCGGTGTTGATGCTGAGGGCTTTGTTCATGAGACCGATGCGGCGGAGATCGCGGTCTTGATCGAGCCCGACCTTGAGCTTGCCGTCGGTGAAGCCGTATTTTTCCGCCATCGAGCGGTAGAAGTCGAAGATTTCTTGGTCGGAGAGCGGCATGTCTAGACCACTGGCATAGGCGTTGATGGGTTGCCGGACGCCACCGAGGGTTTTCCAGAGTGGTTCGTCGTTGGCCTTTGATTTGAGGTCCCAGAGCGCGATGTCGAGAGCTGCGATGGCGTCATTGGCGATGCCGTCGTGACCGCCTTTGAAGTGCTTATTGACCATGCGCTGCCAGAGTCCGGTGACGTGTTTTGGGTCTTGTCCGATTAGGACGCCTTCAACTAAAGACTCGATGATTGGCAGTGCCGCGCCACCACCGGTCGTGACACCGGTGAGTTCGGTGTCAGTGTGGAGTTCAACGACGCAGCCACTGCCGCGTGCGCGTCCCATAGGTGAGTTGGCGTCGCCCATGCGTCGGGACATGGTGAATTGGTAGAGCGTAGAGGATACGCCGGTAATCTTCATCTCGACCTTTCGGATTCGGGTATCGATGTGCGGATAATCGACCGCTTGTCGCGACTGTCTTGTGTCGGTTTGTCAGCGTTCATTCTTGCACAAGATTTGGGAAAAGGTGTCAACCGAAAGGAATGTGCAATCGTATGTGGTATCGGAAGTGCCGTGAAACGGGTGAGAAACGTACATCCGTATAGAATCGATACCACTCCAGAAACTGACCAGTCGGGTTGCTTTGACGACACCGATTGACGCTATGTATCCCCTGTTGCAAAGACTGAGATTCGCCTTGCCATTGCTGGTGGCCTTGGTTCTGGTTGGTGTGGCGTCAATCCCGTTTGGGAAAGGGGAAAGCGTAGAGGCACAAGATGGTGGATCGGTTGATTATGGATTCACTTTGGTGGCGTTCGATGCGACGCTGACCCAGCTCGAGGATATCGAGGCTGCTCAGTTGGCGGCGAACATTGTGCTGTCGGATGCCGGCGAGGGTTTGATCATTGTTGGGAAATACTTCGATCACGCGGAAGAGCCTCAGATCTTCGATACCCCGGATCAGGCAAAGGCGGCGGTAAATGAGATCACGGAAGAGCTAAAGTCGAATGCAGGCGGAGAGCCGTTGCCGGCGGATCTTTCCGAAATGTTTGAGACTTACGCGCTGTTCGTAGGAAGTCTTGGCGATCAGATGAAGGGACGGCTCATGATCCTTTCTGCGGGTGGATTCACGTATCACGAATCGGTTGGAGTTGACGGTCTGTCAAATGTTGCGGCGGATCTGGCGGCGCGGGGTGTTGAGGTCAGCACAGTCTCGCTGGCGACGACGCCGGCGGTTGATCGTGATGTTCTCGGAGCGATTAGCTCTGCAGGCGCAGGTATCCCTTACGACCTCGGTTTTTCAGACGGCGTCTTGGAGTTTGTAAACAACGAGTTAAACGTGCAATTAACGGCATCGGTGCAGATCGAGGATCTGGCATCTGGAGTGGACACTATCGATGTACCAGTACCGCCTCACTCGTCGTACCTGGTTGCCGGTTTCTTATATGAAGACCCTGAGAGCAATCACATAATCGTTGAGCCGAACGGACAGGAGATAACTGGCTCAGTCGGATCTGTGAGCGCGCTATCTATTTCGGGCATCAAGTTTTTCACGGTTCGGAATCCGCAGCCGGGCACGTGGTCTCTGCGGAGTTCCGGGAGTTCGGGTTCGTTGACGATATTGAGTGACGTGGTGAATGATCTGAGCGTGACGATGCCGCCTCAGGCACCATTTCCCACTGGCGAGCCGTTCGTGATTGTCGCTGAAGCGCGGATCGGCGAGCTGCCGCTTATCGACATTTCCGCAATCGTTGAAGCGAATGTCACTGTGCCTGATGGAACCGAACTGACGTTTGGTTTGAACGATATCGGCGAGGATGGTGATGTGTTTGCCGAGGATGGGGTGTTTTCTGCGACTGTTCCCGCGCAAGAAGAAGGCTGGATTGGCGAAGTTCGATTGACTATGCACTGGTTCGATATCGATGCAATGATTGATGGGGCGGGGGTAATCGTGGTCGAGCCGTTCCCGATGATCGAGATCACTTTGGCCGTGACGGACGAACCGGTAGCCGAGGCGACGCGTACGCAGTTGGCGACAGTTGACCTGAAGTTGAGCGAGTTCCCGTTCCTGGCCGAGCAGGGTGGGATAACGGTGTCGATGGTGAATACTGAAGATGGCTCGCCTGTCGATTTGGAGTTCGAGCCGACGGAAGTAGTGGACGGCAAGGTCTATCAGTTGCTGGTCTTCGGTTCGTTGACGTTGCCCGCTGAGTATGAATTCAGCGCCTCATTGAGCAGCACGCACTTGGGTCGTGAGTTCGAGGCGGTGGCTGCGAACAAATCGGCGAGCATCGAGATATCGACTCCGACGCCGATATTGACTTACTCTCTCATTGGAGTAGGCGGTTTCTTCGGATTGATTCTGTTGTTGCTTGTGCTGCGATGGTTGATGCAGGTGAGGCCGTACGGGTATCTGTATCGCTTGGATGGTCAGGGGCAACGCGAGTTGGCAGTCGACTTTAGGGCGTACCGACGCTCGGCCTGGGACGCGTTTATGAACAAGCCGATGGTGCCTGCCGCGGCGCTGCCGGGGATACCGTTGCTGGGAGGAAGGTTTGTGTTCTCGCCTCGGGGTTTGGCGTTCCGGTATCGCCCGGACTCTGACGGGATTTTGAGGATGACGGTGCGCGGTGAGGCGTTACAAGCGGGGAGAAACCCAATACCGGATGGTGATGAGATTCACATCGGCTCAGAAACGTTTGTGTTCGATCGGTCTGCGATCGATGATGAAGTGGTCGTGTCGGAACGGCTTCAATCAACCACGAGGATGCGGAACGCGGAGTTGGACACGTTCGCGTTAGACCCGATGACTTGGGACGCGCCGTCGAGCGCGCGGCCGACGCGGCGGCACTATTAACAAATCGTTAGCTTAATAGAGTCGCCTGAAACGGTATAGGGTTTCACTGGCCGGCACCGCAGAACGGGAGACCCGTTTGGGAGATGTCGTTGTACTCAACGTTTCTCAGGATTTGGGGGAAACAACCGGTGAGGAGGGGATTGTTCCTGATTCTGAAGGTCTCGAGTTTGCGGAGGTTTCCGAGTTCGGGCGGGATATCGCCCTCCAGATTGTTGTCTGAGATGGTGAAGTACTCTAACCCAATTAGATTGCCGATTGATGCCGGTATCGATCCTGTGAGTGCGTTGTCGCTCATTGTGATGCTGTCTAGATTTGATAAGTTCCCGAGTGCCGCTGGAATGGGGCCTTCGAGTTGGTTGTATTCCACCCACAGGCTCTCCAAGCTGGTGATTTGACTTAATTCGGCGGGTATCTCGCCAGAGAGGTTGTTATTGGATAGACACAAAATGACGAGGTTTCGCAGATTTCCCAATTGCTGCGGGATATTGCCAGTTAGATTGTTGCCGCACAGATAGAGTCTCTGCAAGTTAACGAGCGATCCGATCTCTTGAGGTATGTTCCCGGTGAGGTTGTTGTCAACGAGCAATAGGTGTTCCAACTGCCTCAGATTGCCAATATCAGAAGCGATTGTGCCGGTAAACGAGTTTGCGCTCAAGAACAAGATTTCGAGATTATGCAGTTTCCATAGCTCATTCGGGATATCGGCTGTCAGGTTGTTCTGGTTCAACCTCAGTTCTTTGAGTCTGCTCAAGGTTCCGATTTGGGGCGGCAAGGGGCCTGTGAAGTTGTTGAAGTCGAGATCAAGTACCGTGAGCGCGGAGAGACTGCCGATGCTTTGCGGGATTTTCCCGCTGATTGCGTTTGTGGAGAGCTCGAGAATTTTCAGGTAAGCCAGATTGCGGATTTTGTCTGGGAGTGTTCCCGACAAATGGTTGCCTGAAAGGTCGAGTTCAACTACGCGTCCGTTCAGGTCAGTTTTGACGCCGTACCACTCGCCGATCGGTTTTGTGGTGAGCCAATTCGTTTCGTTTGTCCAATTGTCGCCGTTAGTGGCGTTATAGATCGCGATTAAGGCGGCTTTCTGTGGTGAATGCTTTGGTACGACAGTGCAGTAGGCGAGTCTTGACGAGGCAACGATTGCGGGTCTCAATATCGGCCGCAGTTTTTCGGAGACACATCCGGTGAATTGATTGCCGGCGATGTTTATCTCCTTCAAATTAGCGAGTTTTTCGAGTTCAACGGGTATCTCACCTTTTAGACGATTGCCGCTCAGCAGAAACTCTTCAACGTTGACGAGGTTTCCCAGCTCCGGTGGGATGGCACCCGTCAGATGGTTGTTGCTCAGGTACAACCACCGAAGTTCGGGCAGATTTCCTATTTCAGGGGGGATCGCACCTGTCAATTGATTGTTGCCCAGCGAGAGATCAATGAGGTTCGGCAGATTTCCTATTTCAGAGGGGATCTCTCCGGACAAGAGATTCTCACTGAGAGCTATCTGTGTCAGGTTCGTCAATCGACCCAACTCGGAGGGAATCGTGCCGCTGAGCTGGTTGCCAGAGATAAATAGAAACTCCAACTGTGTCAAGTTGCCCAGTTGCGACGGGATTGTGCCGGTCAACTGGTTTAAGTTGGCGGATATCGAGGTGAGTTTTGAGAGGTTACCTAACTCCAGCGGGATTGTGCCGCTTAGTTGGTTACCGCCGAGTAGCATCACGCGGAGATCGGTGAGGTCGCCCAAACTCGCCGGTAGCTCTCCGCTAAGCAGGTTATCCGTAATGTCAAGATAGTTCAGGTTGTTAAGATTGCCGATCTCGCCCGGGATTTCACCGGAAATGGCGTTGCGGCGAAGGGAGATTCGTTCCAAGTTCGTCAAAAGGCCGATATTGGGCGGGATGGAACCGTTGAGTCTGTTTTCTTCTAGCGTCAGTGCGGTTACCCGATCGCTATTGTCAGTTTCTATGCCATGCCATTCATCCAGCGGCGCGTCGCTCAGCCAGTTCGTGTTATTGGCCCAGTTGTCACCGTCAGTCGAGTGGTAGAAGGCGGTGAGTGCTGCCCGGTCAGGGAATGGCGTCGGCGTCGGAGTATTTGTCGGGGTGGGTGTTTGCGTCGGAGTGGGGGTAAATGTTGGTGTTGGTGTTGACGTGGGATTTGGCGTGGCAGTCGGCGTCGGCGAGTAGGTTGGGGTAGCCGTTGGCGTAGATGTCGATGTGGGAGTAGCGGTAGTCGTATATGTGGCGGTTGGCGTGAAGGTTGGAAACGGCGTGTAGGTTGCCAGTGGGGTCTGAGTGGGGAACGGCGTAAAAGTTGGCTGGGGAGTATGGGTTGGCAGTGGCGCTGGTGTCGGGAAGGGTGTGTATGTGGGGTATGGGGAGGCGGTAGGTGCGGGTGTCGGCGTGCTTATTGGAGCAGGGGTTTCGGTGTATGTCGGTCGCGGTGGAACGGTAGGAGTGGCGGTGGAGGTGAAAGTCGATTGGATCGTCGGAATTGGGGTAGGTTGGGCCTGCTCGCAAGCGAACAACGCGACGGCGAGCGCGAGGTTGAGTCCTAAAGTGGCGGTGAAGAATGCCGCCTTGGATTGCGTCATGAATAAAAACCGATTTCGAGTGAAGATTCGGAAAAAATCGGGCAATATAGGGCGCATGGGCTCCGAGTCTATTGCTTAATCCGCTTCTAGGTTTGAATTTGTATGGACGAGATGATTTACTCCCGGCTCGCGGTTTCTGAGGCGGATACACCAGGAGTTTGAGAGTTACTTCTTATGGATTTCGACGGACTCCATGACGTCGCCTTGCTGGATGGCTAGGACCACGTCCATGCCGCTGGTTACTTTTCCGAATACGGCGTGGCAGGATGTGCCGCGGACTTCACAGGGCTTCAACTGGCCGTCGACGTAGGGGTCTAGGTGGGGCGTTGCGTCGTGAGTTATGAAGAATTGGGATGTGTTGGTGTTGAATCCGGCGTTTGCCATTGAGAGGATGCCTGCGGAGTCGTGGATCATGTTGGGGTGAAAGACGTCGTCGAACTGATCGGCCTGCTTTCCATCGGCATTGGTGCCGCCTTGGATGACGAAGCCTTGGATGACCCGATGCCACGGGGAGTTGGTGTAGAAGCCGTCGTTTGCGAGGTTGACGAAGTTTTCGACATATACGCTGGCGATGTCGTTGTAGAGATCGGCCTCGATGTCGCCTTTGTTGGTCTTGATGGTGACCGAGTACGAAGCGTTGGGGTCGTATGATCCCCCGCCTCCGCTGTCGCTGCTGGTGCATGCGGCGAAAAGTGCGACCGAGGTAGCGCTTGCGATCAATGCGGTGGCCTTCAATATGTTCGTCATGCGTAACGTGTCCTCCGTCAACTAAGGATGCGGTTTGGGAAAGTCGGTTACCGACCGCAGAGCTTTGTTCTGTTTCTCGGTAAACGAGTATATCCGCGAGATTGTTGGGTATGAGCCCTCTGCGTCTCGGTGGGCTCGCCCCGTCCCCTTTTGCTGACGCAAGAAGGGAAGAGTCGACGTAGACAGACTATAATCCGCGATATGAGCCAATCGCCTATTGGAACAGCTGCCGAAACCGATCTACGCTTGCCGCCCGGGTTGTCGCAGGAACGCTTGCTCGATGCCTACAGGACGATGTGCTTGAGTCGGGCGTTGGACATCCGGATCTGGACGTTGAATCGGCAGGGCAAGGCAGCGATCGCGGCGTCGGCGCAGGGGCATGAGGCGGCGCAGGTTGCGACGGTGATGGCGACCGACCCGACGCGCGACCGGTATCTGATTTATTACCGGCAGTTGACGGCGATGCTGATGCTGGGAACGACACCTACGGAGATGTTGATTCAGTTCCTAGCGCGGGATGGGGAAATATTGAGTGGTGCGCGGCAGTTTCCGCTGCACGGCGCACATCCGCGGGTTGATCTCTTCTCGTTTTCCAACGTGGTTGGAACGCAGTTGCCACAGGCAGTAGGCGTAGCGCTGGCGGACAAGATGAAGGGGCGGGACGCGGTAACGATATCGTTCTTCGGTGATGGAGCGGCGAGCCAGGGCGATTGTCATGAGGCGATGAATTTTGCTGGGATTCACAAAGTGCCAGTGGTGTTTCTGTGCGAGAACAACCGTTATGCGATCTCGGTACCGTTGGAGCAGCAGATGCCAGTGGGGTCGATAGCGTCTCGGGCATTCGCGTATGGGATCCCTGGTGTCGAGGTTGATGGTACAGATATCGTTGCGTCTTACGAAGCGGTGAAGGAGGCAGTGGACCGCGCTCGATCAGGTGGCGGTGCGAGCTTGGTGGAACTTAGAGTCGAGCGGTTGTTGCCTCACACGACGGACGATGACCATACTCGTTATCGCTCGGAAGAGGATATCGAGCGGATGCGGGACATGGATCCGCTGCCGATTATGGAGCAGATGTTGAGGCGGCATGGGATATTGGACGATGCTACTGATGCGGAGTTCAAGGAGTCGGCTCGGCGCGCAGTGGACGATGCGACGGATGAAGCTGAGGCTTTGCCGTTCCCGCCGGTCGGAGATATGTACTCAGGGGTTTTGGAATCGGGAATGGGAGGCAACTCTCATGCCTGAGATGACGCTGATAGAGGCGGTGCGAGAGACGCTTCGGTCGGAGATGCGCCGCGACCCGGACATCTTCATGATGGGTGAGGACATTGGGCCTCGTGGCGGAGTGTTTCTAGCCTCGGAGGGATTCGTCGAAGAGTTCGGCGAGGACCGGGTGATGAACACGCCGCTGGCAGAGTCTTCAATCATCGGAATCGCGCTCGGCGCGGCGGTGAACGGTATGCGCCCGGTGCCGGAGATACAGTTTGCTGATTTTGTGTGGCCGGCGATCAATCAACTCGTCGGCGAGGCTGCACGTGTCAGGTATGGGACTAATGGCGGGAAGACGGCACCGATGACGGTGCGAGTGCCGTATGGCGGGGGAGTGCGTGGAGGTCTTTATCACTCACAGAGCATAGAGGTCTTGTTTGCTCATACGCCGGGATTGCAGGTCATCGCACCGGCCACGCCTTATGATGCGCGCGGATTGCTTAGAGCTGCGATTCGATCTAACGACCCTACGGTGTTTTTGGAACATAAGCGGACTTATCGGTTGGTTCGTGGGGAAGCACCCGACGAGGATTATTTGGAGCCTATAGGCAAGGCAGATATCAAGCGGGCTGGGAGCGATGTCACGCTCATCACGTATGGTCTGATGCTGCACCACTCGTTGCAGGCTGCGGAGATGGTGTCGCAATCGGATGGCATCGAAGCTGAGGTTGTTGACCTGCGGACGCTGCGTCCGATAGATGGCGAGACGATACTGGATTCGGTATCGCGGACGGGTAGGGCGATGATCGTGCAGGAGGACACGGGTGCGGTGAGCGTGTCGTCGGAGGTGTCGGCGATCATTGCGGCGGAAGGATTCTTTGATCTGGATGCGCCGGTTATGCGCGTAACGCCGCCAGAGATTCCGCCTATGCCGTTCAGTCCGTTGCAGGAGGCGGAGTTCATGCCTTCGCCGGAGAAGATCGCAGCAGGGATCCGACAGTTGGATGAAATCTAGCAGATGGCTAAGTTGACGATAGATATGCCGCACGTCGGTGAGTCGGTTACTGAAGCGGTCATCGGTAAGTGGCTGGTGTCGCCAGGGGATACGATACGGCGTTACGACCCGCTCGTGGAGGTTGTGACGGACAAGGTGAATATGGAGGTTCCGGCGCCGCGTGACGGAACGATAGTGGGATTACTGGTGAGCGAGGGAGACACGGTGGATATGGGAGCCGCCATTGCAGAGATGGAGGTTGAGGGCGCGGTTGATGAGCAGAAACCGGTTGATGAGCCTTCGACTGACGGGCCTTCGGTGCAGGCGGCGAGTCGCGTAGGTTCGATGATTGTGGGAGCGAATGTGGGTCCGACGGGAGGCGAGTTTACAGATACAAGTTTGCAAGTGGAGCAGTCGGCGGCTGAGGTGGCGAGAACGACTGGGTCTTCATCTTCGCGTCGTCGGGGTAGACAGGACAGAACGGATACTGGTGCGCGGATATCACCGGTGGTGGGGCGTCTTGCTGATCGTCATGGGATCGATGTTAGTCAGTTGACGGGTAGCGGGACTGGTGGTCGGGTTACGAAGCGAGACGTTGAGGCTTATCTGGAAGCGACAGAGGGTAGTGTGGTGCCGACGGTGGATCGAGCGGACGAGGTTGTTGAGCCTTCGCCGATTCGCCGGATGATCGCTGAGAACATGTCGCGTAGCTTCCGTGAGATACCACACGCCTGGGGGGCGGTAGAGATCGATGTTTCGGGGATGGTGGCGTATCGGAATGCGAACTTGGAGCGCGTACAGCGGAGCACGGGTCAGCGGCTTACGTATCTGCCGATCGTGTTGCATCATGTCGCGCGAGCACTTGGAGAACATCGACTGCTGAATTCGAGTTGGGTTGATGGGAAGGTCGTGTTGAAAGGCGCGGTGAATGTCGGAGTTGCAGTTGCGTCAGAGCAAGGGCTTGTGGTCCCGGTGGTGCGTGGAGCGGATGGGTTGTCGCTAGAGGAGACGGTGTCTGAGATGGCGCGGATCGTGGAAGGTGCGCGGGCTGGAAAGTTGCAGTTGGAGGATGTTCAGGGTGGGACGTTTACGTTGAACAATACGGGTGCACTGGGTTCGGTTCTAGGTGGTGCGATCATCAACTATCCGCAAGCGGCGATATTGACCACGGAGTCGATTGTGAAGCGTCCGGTCGTGGTTACGACTGCGGAGGGCGGAGAAGCGATTGCCATTCGTTCGATGATGAATATGTGCTTGTCGTTCGATCACCGGATCATCGACGGTGCGGAGGCGCTGACATTCATGAATGATGTCAAGGGACGTTTGGAATCGACGTCGCAGGGCGATCAATCTCGATGAGTTCGGGACGTTCTCCCATGCGTGCGTCGTGGTTGGGGCGGGTTCCCTATCGTCCGACGCATGAATTGCAGTGGTCGTTAATTGAGCGACGTAAGACGGATGAGATTCCGAATACGTTGTTGCTGCTGGAGCACGACCACGTCTTTACGCTGGGACGTCGTGCCGACGAGACGCATCTGGTTGCGGGTGAGGACGTGATTGAGGAATATAGTGCCGAGATCGTTGAGACGGACCGAGGTGGTGAAGCGACGTATCACGGACCGGGGCAGTTGGTGGCGTATCCGATCATCAGCGTCCGCGAGTTGAAGCTGGGACCGGTGGCGTACGTGCGGCTGTTGGAGGAGACGACTATTCAGATGCTTGCAGAGTATGGGATTCGCGGTCATCGAGTAGTCGGTAAGTCGGGAGTTTGGATCGGCGGTGAGCCTGGGGGCAGGCCAAAGGAAGGGGCGAATCCGACCGGGCGCAAGATCGCAGCGATTGGTGTGCGGATCAGTGGCGGGGTTACGATGCACGGCATAGCGTTGAATGTGAGCACCGATCTTAGCTACTACTCGCACATTGTTCCGTGTGGGATGCCGGGTTTAGATATGACATCGATTTCTCGGGAAGTCGTACAACCGGTTGACACGGAAGCGGTTGCGCGGTCATGGGCGGAGTTGTTCGCGGATATTCTGTTCTTCGACATCGACTGGGTTTCAGCATCATATTTGATGGATATTCAATCCATGCAGGTGTCAGTTTCCGTATAGCAAACCATGAAAATCTCATCCCTGAAATCTCGTGGATTAGTGGCTGTTGGTTTGATGCTGACGGTCGTATTGGCATCTTTGGCATGTTCGGAGGAAGAAATACCGACGGCGACACCGGTGCCGTTGCCGCCGATCGTCGTCGAAATCGGAATGACGGCAAGTACCGTGATGGCTCCGGTGAACATCGATTTCGAGGCTGAAAACTTCACGGATGGGGCTTCGTATTTCTGGGATTTCGGTGATGGCAACACGTCGGCGGGAACGATTGCTCGCCACACGTATCTGGATGCCGGGACGTTCACGGTGAAGTTGACGGCGTCGCGGGGCGATGAGACGGAGATATCGGAGTCGACGATCACCGTACAGCCGGGCGATGCAGGTTGGTTGGTTTTGAACACTGAAGAGCTGACGCTTGCAGGTGCGGAGACGTTCCAGTTCGAGGTTGAGGCGTTTGATCATCTTGGGAACCGGATTGCGGACCCGGATCTGGTTTGGTACGCGGACCCGGCGACCGGGAGCATCGAACAAGACGGGCTGTACACAGCGGGGACAGATATCGGATCGGCGTCAGAAGGGGTGAGGGTGGATTTCACGCGTGGTAATTTCACGGCTAACTATGTGGTCCCGGTGTCGGTGGTGCATGGCCCGGCGACGACGTTGGCAGTCACGCCTGAGGTTGTGGACACGCGAGTTACGTGGGAAGTAGATATGCATGCCGAAGTGCTTGATCACGTCGGACACGTTCTCGAGGATGCTGAGATCACATGGGAGGTTTTGCGGCCTGGGGATGCAATCGACCAGACGGGGCACTACACGCCGAACGAAACGATGTCGGCGGAGAATGCTTCGCTGGTTCTGGTGACGGCTACGGCTGGGAACGTGACCTTGGAGCGGATAATCAAGGGTACCGTTGGGCCGGGCATTTTGGATCGTGTAGAGGCGGGTGGGTCGTTGCTGGAATTGAAGTCGGGCGATGAGGTTCAGTTGACGGCGACCGGCTTCGACCGTTTCGGTCACGAGTTGGAGTTGGACGAGGTCATGTGGGAGGTCGATGATCCGGAGATCGGTAGTTTCAGCGAAGATGGTGTGTTCACGGCTGGCGTGAAGTCAGGGACGTTCCCGGAAAACTCGGTACGGGTGCGAGGGATCAAGGACGGAGTGCAGATATTTTCGGATGTACCGGTGTCGATACTTCCATCGAAAGCGGTGGCGATCGAGTTCGAGAACGAATTTGATTCGGTTCCAGCCGGATCGAGTTCGCCAGTTCCGCTGAATGTTTTGGATGAGAACGGCAATGCTATCAACGACGTGGATGTGTATCTAGAGGTAACAGCAGGCGGTGCAATAAACCAGAATTTGGCGTTTAAGGCTGGGTTTGAACCGGGACTATACGATGATGCGGTTATCGCCAGAGTTTTTCCGGAAGGCTCTGGTAACGCGGAACAGATCGAGGCGGCGATGGACATTGAAGTCCGGCAGCGCAGTTCGGATTTTCTTGCGATCGATATAGTCGGGCCACGTGGCGGAGTGGTGTATCTGATCAATCTGGTGACGGGTGATTTGGTGCCGTTGTCGGCGGATATCGAATCGAATGAGTTCGAAGAGCAGACGCCGACGTGGTGGCCTGATGGATCGCGAGTTGCGTATTCAAGCGACGTTGACGGGAACGCGGATATTTTCGACACCGACCCATTTACTGGCGATGTCCGACTGCTGGCGACGAGCGAGACCGATTTGGTGATGCCGGCGATTTCGCCTGACGGGACTCAAATAGCGTTTGTCGAGCTGCTGGAAGAGGAAGCGCACGTCTACGTCGGCGAGTTGCAGTTAGATGCAGATGGCGATGTTGTTGGCGCCATCACGCTGGAGAATGCAGAAAAGCTCACAACCGAGGACGGGCTAAAGCACCTCTTCCCTTACTGGTCACCAGACGGGACGATGATCATGTACACCTCAACACCGGGTGACGGTCGTTTTCGAGTGACGATCAGTGGCGTCGGTGACATTGAAGGCCCGACTTGGGGCGAGACACTGACGCAGGCGCATGATGTGAGCGGCTTGGCGTGGCACCCGGATGGCGAGCGGATCTTGGTTGCGACGCGGGAGTATGTGGACGACGAACGTCGAGACGGTTTGGTGCTCGGGAACCTCTTTACTGGCGAGATCGAGGAGATTGACGTCGGGGGTTTACAGATTGGGATCGCGGCGATATCGCCGGATGGATCGGAGATATCTTTCGTGGAAGAAGATGAGGGGGCGCTGTGGCTGATGGATATCGATGGCACGGGCAGGCGTCAAGCGCTTGGCGGGCAGTTCCAAACGACAGTGACGGCTTGGCGTCCACAGCCTTTAGAGTTGCCGACACCGGTTGATCGTGTGCTGGGCACGCCGGGCATGGTTGTTCCGGATGGGAAGATCGTCTTGGAGCGACTTGAAGGATCGAGTGATGGAAGCACGGGACCGTACCAAGTCTTAATCGAGACGGACCGGGGCGATGTGACGATTGACCTTTACAACCACCTGACTCCAGTAACGGTTGATAATTTCTTGAATCTGGCGAAAGCTGGATACTATGACGGATTGGCGTTTCATACGGTTGAGCCGGGTTCAGCGGTGTTCAGCGGATCGAAAATCGATGCGTTCGGAGGTACGGCTGGTTACTACATTCCGTCGGAGTATCATCCGGATGCCAGTCATGACGTGGCGGGAACTATTTCGATGGTCTCGAAAGTTTTGAACGGCGGTTCTAGCGAATTCGTGATCACGCTTGAGCCGAAGACGGAGTGGGATGCCTACACTGACGGTGAGCAGAAGGACTGTGCGGATCCGGTTGAGGTGTGCTATGCGGTTTTCGGGCGAGTGATTGAGGGCTTAGATGTGCTGATGGGTTTCGAGGAGGTCAATAGGTTGGCGCAGTCGGCTGAGCCACATCGGATATTGAAGGTGACAGTTCTGGACGGGACTGCGGGATGAAGTATCAATCGGCGATCACGCATCTCGAGTGCACGCTAACGGGTGAGCGTTTCGATGCCTCGTATCCGCATCGTACCAACCCGGCTAATGGCAAGCCGCTTTTCGCGCGCTACGATCTCGAGAAGGCGAAGGTTACGCTGACCAAAGATTCGCTTCCGGACCGGTCTGGGAACATGTGGCGATATCGGGAGGTTATGCCGGTTATCGACGATGCCAACATCATCACCCTGGGCGAGGGCGGCACGCCATTGCTCAAGGCAGAGCGGTTAGCTGAAGAGGTGGGGATGGATACTGTCTACATCAAGGACGAAGGTGTAAATCCGACTGGTTCATTCAAGGCGCGGGGTCTCGGTGCGGCGGTGTCGAAGGCTAAAGAGTTGGGGCAGATGAGATTGACGATGCCGTCGGCTGGTAATGCCGCTGGTGCGATGTCGGCGTATGCGGCCGCGGGTGGAATGGAGGCGCATGTGTTTATGCCGAAGGATGCGCCGATAGCGAACAAGGTCGAGTGCGAGGCGTATGGTGCGAAGTTGACGTTGGTTGATGGGTTCATTACCGATGCTGGGCAGATGTCGCAACGTGCCGCTGAAGAGTTGGGGCTGTTCGATGTTTCGACGTTGCGAGAGCCGTATCGCGCGGAGGGGAAGAAGACGATGGGGTATGAGATCGTCGAGCAGATGGGCTTTGAAGTGCCGGATGTGATCGTTTATCCGACTGGTGGCGGGACGGGGATCGTGGGCATATGGAAGGCGATGGACGAGATGGAGCAGCTGGGATGGATTGGATCGGAACGTCCCCGGATGGTCTGTGTTCAGGCAGAGGGATGTGCTCCATTAGTGGCCGCTTTTGAGAAGGGTGAGGAGTTCGCGGAGCCGTTTCCTGATCCCCACACGCTGGCCGCAGGGATGCGGGTTCCGGCGGCGATTGGTGATTTTCTGGTGATCCGCTCGGTGCGAGAGAGTGGCGGCACGGCGGTTACGGTTTCGGACGAAGAGATGGTTGATGGGATGGTTGAGATGGCTAGGATGGAGGGAGTGTTCGCGGCTCCTGAGGGTGGGGCGACGCTAGCGGCGATGCGGAAGTTGGTTGAGCGGGGGTTGATTGAGCGCGATGATCGGGTGGTGTTGCTGGTAACTGGGAACGCGCACAAGTATTTGGATATGCTGCCGGCGGGGATGGGCGCGGCGTAGGGGTTTGAGGGGTCTCCGGCGCTAAACGTTGCCTTCCCATCCGATGACGTGGCTGCTGACGCCATCGGGGAAGCGTTGGTGATATTCGTCTACTAGCATGCCGAGGACTGCGGAGTCGTGACGGGCGCCTTCGTGGGGGCGGCTCTTGCGAAGGGTTCCTTCGTGAACGAATCCGATGTTTTCGAACATGGTGCGGGCGGCTTCGTTGTAGGCTGGCACGTCGACCCATCCGCGGTAGAGGCCTAGGTGGTCGAATATGTGTTCGAGCATGGCGAGGGTGGCGGCGGTGCCGTAGCCCATGTGCCACTTTGTTTTGTCGCCAATGAGGACGGATATCTGGGCGTCGCCGAGTGGTTCGTCGATGGAGAGTTGTCCTTCGCCGATGTGGTCGCCTTCTTCGGAGTAGATGGAGAAGATGTCGCGGTGCGGTTCGTGGTGTGGGTCGTGGAAGACCTCGTCCCACTGCTCTTGAGTGGCGTCGAGCATCTCCTCGGGTTCGTATCCGAGGTGAGCGGCGTCGCCGTAGGTGTAGCGTCCGAACCAGCTATCGGAGACTTCGTCGTCTTTTAACCAGTTGGCGATTCGTTGGACGTCGTCTCTGACGACTGGTCGCAGTTCGCATCTTGATGGCATATCGAGTATCCCCCTTGGCTGAAGATCAGCGTTTGAAGATCAATAGTTCGGTGATGACGGAAGCGATATTCCGTCGAGAGTGCTTGAGTTCATTATCACATGGGTATAGTTGGTTCTTTGCAACCTATCGCCCCGCTGGTTGGGCGCGCAGATTTGCCAGGCGGAGATTCCGACTGGTCGTTTGACGCATGCCCATCAGCATTTCTGCCGATCATGTGATTGTGTTGTTGTCATTGTTCAGGCATTTGTTGTTTGTCGACGAGTGGTTTCTCGAAGCATCGCCGCGTCTTTCGGGTCGCGTCGATAAGTTGGTTGTGAAAGTCAGTCAATAGTCCAGCACCGCCGACGTCGCCAGACCGTGGGCCCTCCGGGGAGCAT
>VXSB01000039.1:24064-50352 GCA_009838175.1 Chloroflexota bacterium | reverse complement strand
CGGTGCTGGACTATTGACTGACTTTCACAACCAACTTATCGACGCGATCCCGAAAGACGCGGCGATGCTTCGAGAAACGACTCGTCGAACGAAAATCCTCCCCGAAAGGGAGGATTAAACGCGCCTCCCTGTCATTCCGAGCGCAGCGAGGAATCTCCCTCCCCTTTTTGCGTCAGCAAAAGGGGGACGCGTAAAGCGAAGCGAGACGCAGGGGGTTCATACACCCATCAACAATCACTCATCATTAAAATCATTCGCCATCATTGGCATCATAGTTCCAAAGGCAAACCATGAAAATCACCAAAGTCACACCTCTCATGCTCGATCGTTACCTCCTCGTCCAGATCGACACCGACGCCGGTATCTCCGGCATCGGAGAATCCGGCGCATGGGGATTCCTAGAAGCCTCCAAAGCTGCCATCGAAAAGTTCGGACGATACCTCGTAGGTGAAGACCCGCTACGCATCGAACACCACTGGCAATACATGTACCGCTTCTCCCACTTCCGAGGTTCTGCCGTCATGGGTGCTCTCAGCGCAATCGACATCGCGCTCTGGGACATCATGGGTAAACACTTCGACACCCCTGTCCATCAACTCCTCGGCGGCAAAGTCCGCGACCGGGCCCGCGTCTACTACCACGTATTCGGAGACACCACTGAAAGACTCGTCCGCGGCATCGCCGAAGCAAAAGAGATGGGATTCACCGCCGTAGGCCATCTCACCCCATTCCTAGACGAAGAGCGCGACGTTCCATACTTCAAGACCCACGCCGAAAAGATCCGCGACGCCATCGAGACCGTGCGCCGATACCGCGAAACTGTCGGCAACTCCGTCGATCTCTGCATCGAAATCCACCGCCGCCTCACACCCGCCGAGGCCGTCCAACTCGGATTGGGCATCGAAGAGTTCCATCCATACTTCTACGAAGACCCGATTACCCCCGACAACTTCGACGAGATGGCCTACGTCGCCGACAAGATCAACATCCCCATCGCAACCGGAGAACGCTACACCTCCCTGTGGGAATTCGAGATGGCCTTATCGCGCTGCGCAGTCCAATACGTTCGCCCCGACGTATGTCTAGTAGGAGGCATAACAGGAGCCAAGAAGATCGCCGCGTTGGCAGAAGCCAGACACGTCGGCGTCGTGCCGCACAACCCGCTCTCACCCGTCAGTACCGCCGCCTGCCTGCAGATCGCAGCGACCGCGCCAAACTTCGCTCTTCAGGAGTACCCCATCGGAGAAGACGTCCCACCAAAATCTGACATGGTCGACAACACCCCGCAACACGACGGAAACGGATACCTCATGATCTCCGATCAACCCGGCATCGGCATCGACCTCAAACCCGACGCCGTCGAAAAGTGCCCACCCACCCCGCGCGAGGTCGAAACCCGCCTCCACTTCGACGGTTCCGTAATCGACCAATGAGTAAAACCCATGCCCCTTTCGCCCCATCTCCCCTTCCCCCTCTGGGGGAAGTGCCGAAGGCGATGGGGGCGGGAGCCCAAACGACCGACACAAGACAGCAGGGGATGCCCAGCCCAACACCCGCGAATCATGTTCGCCATCAAACTCAAACGAAAACCCCAAGTTTGATATATTTGCATCACACGGGATTGAACCTGACGTTCAAACCCGCAACTATACCAACCTGCAAGAGAGGAAACTGACATCCCAAGGAACTATCGCATCAATCATCGAATCCGCGCACCAGAAGTGCTTTTGGTGCAACGTTCGAGCAATGGTGCTGCCTCATCCAACATCATGAGGCGAAACGAGGCCCTAAACCTCGCACAGGACATGGGGCTCGATCTAGTTGAGGTCGGCCCTGATCAGAACCCACCAGTCGTCCGATTGATGGACTATGGCAAGTTCAAATTCGACCAATCCAAACGGGCAAAGGAGGCTCGCAAAGCTTCGCGAGCAACCAGCCAGCTCAAAAAGGTTCGGCTCACCGCGAAAATCGCCGACAACGACGTCGCTCAAAAGACGAAACGCGTCCTCAAATTCCTGCAGGATGGCGCCAAGGTGCAAGTTTTCGTCCGCTTCCGTGGACGCGAACAAGCGCACCCCGAGATCGCGATGGACGTGCTGCGGCGTGTCGCTAAAGGTGTCGCTGAGTACGCGCGATTGGAACAGAAACCCATAATGGAAGGCCGGATGCTCAGCATGTTGCTAGCACCGAGAACCGGCCAACCCCAGCCAAGACCGTCAAACGACGCAGCATCTGCTGACCGGCGACATCGACGACATCGAGACAACGGCGCGCCAGTTGAGACGCGCGACTCCGAACCGGCGGTCGCACAAACCGTCTGATTTCAGAGCATTCCGCTCCGAAATCGTCCGGCCAACATCGAACATGCGCGCCCGTGCCCAACTCGCACGGGCGCGTATTGCATAATTGAACAATGCCGAAATTGAAAACCCACAAAGGCGCGAAGAAGCGCTTCCACATCTCCGCAAAAGGAAAGGTTCTCAGGACCAAAGGACCCAAGAGCCATTTCCGCAGGCGCAAAGCTAAGCGGATGAAGAGATTGCTCGGCGGCAAAGTCGGCATCGACTCCAAACCTATGGCGAAGGGCATCAAACAAGCCCTCGTCGGTTCTTCCCGATAACGTCTAGAGGTCAAACGTGCCCAGAGTAAAAGCAGGTACTACGCGACGGCAACGCCACAAGGCCATCCTCGCAACAACCAAAGGCCATCGCGCCGCTCGCAGCAGACGGTACCGCGTCGCTAAAGAGTCGATGCTCCACGCGCTCGACTACGCCACACGGCACCGAAAGCTCAAAAAGCGTCAGAACCGATCGCTCGCCATCACGCGCATCAACGCCGCCGCTCGAGAACACGGCATCTCGTACTCGGTGCTCATAAACGCTCTCAAAAAAGCTGAGATCACCCTCGACCGCAAATCCCTTGCCGAATTGGCCATCCGCCAACCATCCGCTTTCGCAAAGGTCGTCGAGACCGCAAAAGAAAGCCTTTAGATCACACCAGTTGCGGCTCTATCCCGCCAAGTGGCGGTCCAAGAAAGTCGCCACGCGATCTACGTATCCCTTCGGATGCGTCCTGAACGCCTGAGCGTGACCCGCGTCCGGAGCTATCCAAAGCTCCTTGCAATCTCCCGAGTCGATATCCGACTGGCTTAATCCCCGCGCCCGCGCCAAACGCTGCGCGTGTGCAGCCGGCACGATATCGTCCTGCGCACCATGAATCACCAACATCGGCGTATCGCACTCCGAAACATGCTGCACAGGCGAAACCTCGCCCAACCTATAACCGACCAGCATCTGAAGCATCAAATCCAACCCCGGTCGTACCAACTCGGCGACCCCAGCGCGCATACCTGTCCGCACCTTGATAATCGACCAAAAATCGCTGAACGCACTGTCGGAAATCACCGCACCTGCAACACCCGGATTCGAACACGCCAGCGTCGCCGCCACTCCACCCAGTGAGAACCCCAGCACTCCGATGCGCGTTCGATCCGCTCCGAGCCAGACCAGATGGTCCAACGCTCCCAACACATCCAGCCTCTCACTCCAACCCCCGGTGAAATCAGCATCATCCGATTCACCGCAACCCCGCATGTCGAACATCAACACGCCATAACCCAAATCCCACATCGCCTTCGCCAAACCCATCGCGCCAGCCTGCGGATCAGCCCGATTGGCACCATCGCCATGGACAATCACTAACCAACGCGTGTCGCGCGCCACCGGCGTCACCTCCACGCCTCTCGGCAAGATGAGCCAACCCTTCAGAAGATGCTCGGGATCTGCTAGGTCCCTTCGACTGTTGAAGGAAATCTCCATGAATGGCAGCCCCACAGAAGAAGGATCGTCATGAACCGACATCCTCCGCGTACGACGCGACATTCTCAAAGCCAACGCCGCCGACGCACCGAGGTACGCCGAGGTCATGGCACCAGCAACGATCGCAGCCCGGTTTATCCAGCCCATCGTTCAACCTCCCTCAAAACGCCGTCGTGTCGACCATCACCGCAATGAAGAGCAGGAATAGATACAACAGCGAGAACTTGTACAGATCCGCCGTATCGCGACGCTCGCCCGTTCGCCACAGCTTGAACGCCAACGCAAAGAAAACCAGACCAAGCGCCAACGTCGAAACCAGATACAACAGCCCGATTTTCGTAGTCGCAAAGTAGAACAACACCGTCAGTGGCAACAGCAACACCGTGTAGAGCAGAATCTGCAACTGCGTCGCCGATTCTCCCGCCACCACCGGCATCATCGGAATCTCCGCCCGAGCATAGTCGTCCTTGATCAGCAATGACAACGCCCAGAAGTGCGGAGGCGTCCAGAAGAACACAATCGCGAACAAGTACCAAGCTTCGAGTTCAAGCGTCCCCAACACCGCCGCGTAGCCCACCAGCGGCGGAATCGCTCCCGCTGCTCCACCGATCACGATGTTCTGCGTCGTAGTTCGCTTCAGCATAGCCGTATACAGCACCACGTACAGTGCCGATCCCGCGAGCGCTAGCGATGCCGCGAGCACGTTGGTGAAGAAGTAAAACACGGCGAACGATGCAACGTTTAAACCGATGCCGAAGATCAGCGCGTTCAACGGGCGAATCCGGCCCCCCGCCACTGGTCGGTGATCAGTCCGATGCATTTCGCGGTCGATGTCCTCCTCGTACCACATGTTCAATGCACTGGCACCACCTGACGCCAAAGCGCCCCCAATTAGCACCACCACGATGTACTGCCAGGGAGGTACTCCCCGCGCCGCTAGGAAAGATCCCCCAACCGCAGTGAACAGGAGCAGAGACATGACACGCGGCTTGGTCAAAGCCAAGTAATCGAGCAACGTCCGCGAAACCGTCCGGAACCACTGCCTGCTTTCGACCGTCGCAGCCATCACGCCACAGCTCCCGAAATCGACGCCTTCGAAACCTCGTCTCGTTCAGAGACATCGGCGAGACTCCGGCGCGCCACCGGCAACAGTACCAGCAACGTCATCAGACACATCGAAACCCACTGCAGCGATGCGAACGTCAGATGCGAAACGCGTGCCCACTGCGCGAAGCCCGTCCAGGGATTGGCCGCACCCAACAGAACTTGCGTCACGATGATCACCGATATCGCGATACCCAAGATACGCAAAGCCCGAGCCGAAGATTCTGACCCGCCCTTCACCTTCATCGCCATGTGCGCCGCGCCCATCGCCGGGAAAACCGATATCAGCGCCAACACTCGGTGCGTGACATGGATCCAAACCAACTCGTACTGCGGGATGATCGACCCGCCACAAAGCGGCCAAGAGGGGCAGACCGCGCCGGCACCACGCCAGACCGCGTAGGATCCGGACAGCAGCGCGATCAACGTCATCGCCGATCCCGCAAGTGCCATCAAGACCAAACCCCGCGGCAATCCGGCATCGCGACCGCTGGAACGCAGGTAAACCGTCGCCACTAGCGCGTGTGCCATGAGCAAAAGCACCGACTCTGCCAACAGCAGATGCAACGTCCTGAGCCCGGGATCCAACTCGCTCAGCACCACCGCGCCGCCGATGCCGCCAGTGATAGAAACCGCGATCAGACCCGCGGTCGCAGAAGACACAACCGAGGTCTCTCCGCGGTGCTTGACCCAAACCCTCAAAACCGCGGCGATTATCGTCAACCCAACCAAGACACCGATAGTCCGATGGGTGTACTCCATCATCGCGTGATACTCGAACGGAGGAAGCCAGTTCCCGAAACACGTCGGCCAATCGGGACATCCATCCCCGGAACCGGTGACCCGCACCGCGCCCCCCATCGTTATCTGGATCAGCGCGCCGATCAACGATGCCGCGAGCAGAACGATCAATACGCGGTCGGCCCAGATCTGTCCGTCCTGTTCTTTCCGGTCGGTCCGCGTTTTCATCGATCGTGGCGTGTGAAACTGGACCGACAGACTCGCCGACCCGGAAATCTCAGCGGCTCTAGTTCAATTTGAGACAACCGGGGCGCTTACGCCTCTTGCAACGGTTTGACCGCGATCAAAACCGCGGACACCACGATGCGGTGATCGTACACCCTGAAGGGCCAACAAGTCACCAATGAGATTTGAGCGTTGCTGCTCTCCGTCAAGCTCAACTCGTCGCGATGAAGCTGCCGCGTATGCGTGACTCGGTACATGTACTCCGCGTCCGAGGTCGTGATAAAGATATCCACTGGATCATTGCTGATCATCTCTGATATCTCCGGCAAACGTCGGAAGATATCGCCCTCGTTGCTGATGAAGTTGTCCAGATGGCCGAAGTACCATCCATTAGCTGCCTCGCCCGGATTTGCAGTAGTGGGAATGTGCCCGACAACATTGTCTGGCGTGCTCCATGCGCGCGAATCGCCTAGGTCTAGGATCTCCAACTCTGAAACCGTGCCATCCAAGTCGATCGCCGGTATGCGCATTCGCACGCCGCGCTCCGCGTCGTCGGGGAGAAGCGATGTGTCAGAGGCGTCCACCGGTATGAATCCCTCTGGTATCGTCGGACCACCGAACGGCAGATTGCCCGCCCAGTGCGGCTCCGACCAGTAACGCGGATTCATGCTCCCACCCGGATATATCGAAGCGAACGTATCTAACAGGACTGACGTGGGGACGACGGGCGCGGCTTCAACATCGGACCGTGACGTATCGCTGATCTCGGCCGCCGACATCATAGACGGCGTTTGACCGGGGCCTGCCGACCCATCGAATTCACCGACCGTCTTCGATGCTACGGATCCGGTCCGCCGTTCTGGAGCAGTGAATACACCTCCAGGCAGAACCGACGTGATCGATACCGTCTCGGCGCTATCGACATCCGTCACCTCTTGCAACGCGTTCGACGACTCAACGGTCTTTGCGGACACTCTAGTTACAGGCTCGACCTCGACTGATCCCCGCGCTGCCGCGTTGCGCGATTGAGGTTTCGGAATGCTCTGCCCGAGCAAGACGAGTTGATCTTCAGGTGCTGCCGCGTCGACATTAAACAAATCGGCATCTGACCCTGACTGCATGTACGCGTACAGGTAATAACCGGAGATCGCGACCATGGCGATGCCGACAATCGCCACAACGAAGCCAACAGGCCTCGCCAATCTCGAGATTCGGCTCATTTCGTCATCACCAACGGTGTTCGCAATGCTACCGCCGGACGACGAAACGTCGCTTCAGCGGCCTCTAGGCCCCTCGAAAATCGGTTCGTTAACGTGTATATCGCCATTGCGAATCTTAAGGTTGTAGTCGCAATTCGGGCTTGTACATACCCACGCTTTATAGTGTACCGGCGCACCTTGGCCGCCGAAATCCGACAACGGCACTAGTACACCCTGCTCGCAGGCCAGACATTCTGGCCATGAACTCATCGCTTCCAACGTCCTACCTCCGCCGACGCTGCTTCTGCTTCTCAACATCACCCGGCGAAAGGCGTTTCCTCACCCCGTCGCACAGGCCCGCGGACACCTCCAGCGGAAGCATCCAATAACGGATTCCAGTTTTCCGATAGTCTACCACCTTCCAGAGATGCCGCGCAATAGCTCAGCGTCGCGGTTATCGCGCCTTAGCTCCGGAAAACGGTGAATTCGCTTCGGGGTTGTTTGCCAGGTGACTAACTTTCGATACGCTTGAATCATCAGCGCGGTTCTTAGACCGCACCGAAACGTTGCCAAATATAAACCAAGCACTCGAGCATAAAGCCAACCCCTTGCTCGCAGCATGTGACCACTGTGATACTCGGAATCGAAACCTCCTGCGATGAGACGGCCATCGGTATCGTCGACACCGACGGCAGGCTGCTCGCAAACATCGTCTCCAGCCAGGCCGACATCCATGCGCGATACGGCGGCATCGTACCCGAAGTCGCGTCTAGACAACACGTTAGAGACGTGTCGGCAGTCGTCGAAACCGCACTCGAACATGCCGATCTTGAATGGTCGCAAATCGACGCCGTCGCGGTCACCAACGGACCAGGACTAGCCGGATCGCTCATGGTCGGCGTCAACTACGCCAAGGGCGCGGCAGCGGCAGCTACCAAACCACTCATTGGCGTCAACCACCTCGTCGGCCACGTCATGGCTGCGTTCGTCAGGCTGCCGACTGATGATGTCAGCAGCACTAGCGCGCCCGATCAAGTCTCGGAAACACATGCGCCGGTCGCAAGCGCTTTGACCGACCTCGGCGATTCTCCGGCTATGTGCCTCATCGTCTCCGGCGGGCACACCGAACTCGTGCTCGCCGAGTCCGATGGCAACAGCTTGAAGTTCAAACTCGTCGGCGAGACCCGCGACGACGCTGCGGGCGAAGCGTTCGACAAAGCGGCGCGTGCGATCGGCCTGCCGTACCCGGGCGGACCCGCGATACAGAACGCTGCCGACACTGCTTCCGAATCTGATGTCGAGCCATTGCCGCGCGCTTGGCTGCGCGGTTCGCATGAATTTTCTTTCAGCGGACTGAAAACCGCCGTGCTGAACCGGGCGCGACGCGAAGGCATCTACCCGCGAACAGAATCTGAGCCAGACCCGACGACGGTCGCCTGTATCGCTAGAGCGTTCCAAGATTCGGTTATCGATGTTCTAGTCACCAAAACGGTCCGTGCCGCCGAAGAGTTCGGTTGCTCCGCCATCGTCCTGGTCGGCGGCGTCGCCGCGAACCGCCCGTTGCGTGAAACGATGCATCAGACCTCACCGCTACCCGTTGTCACGCCGCCGATTCCGCTCTGCACTGACAACGGGGCAATGATCGCACGTGCCGGACTGGACCGGTTTCTAAACGGATTCCGCGACGGATTCGACCTGGACGTCACGCCGTCACTCAGAATCGGCTGAAGGCGACACATCGGGATCATTTTCGTGGGTTTAGATCGCTCGATACGTGTGCGAATTCTCCAGCTTCGCCAAGACTTGCGCGGCGAAACGATCCGCCTCATCGGCGTGCGACTGACCAAACTCGATGGTCATTTCGGCCCCGGAATGTGATCTAAACACCAATTGCAAGTCGGGCGGCCTCAGAAAATAGTCCGCCAGCAGCAACCCGCTCATCAATACCACAACCGCGCCGATGATCAATCGCATGTTGCCCACTCCGTCCAACGCCTGCCACATCCCGATCGCAGCGCCGATCCCGATCAATCCCCAGGCCAACGAGCGCTTGCTCGGACGGGCACGTGAAATCGTCACCGAACCGATCTCGGACAAGGGCATCGAGGCGTGCAGAACCTTGGCTTCCGGCGCTCCGCGCAGCAATACTCTTCGGCTCGTCAAAACAACCTCGGAACCGCCCTTGCCGTGAGTGGAAACCGAATCGACTGCTGTTTCTCCGGGAAAAAGCTCCGACACGCTACGCAATTCCGGTGCAACTGCCTCCGCCGATTTAGCATCTGTTGCGGGTTTTAACGGCAACGTCTTCGGGACGACCTTTGAGACCGCTGGTCGTTCGTCTACCTCGCCCGAAGCATTTTTCGGCTCTCCGGATACGTTCTCAATTGCCGGTTGACCGAAATCCCGACCAGAGAGACGCGTAGGTGCCTCCGAGCACGTGCAAAAGCGCGTCTCGCCCCTACCCCTCGACTCATTGAGGTCAGATGCCGTGGTTTCCGAGACAGCTTGGGCATCGACAACTGAAACCGTGAGGTCAGCCGTATAGCCTAGCGAATCGTCTTTCAACTGCGACGGAACATCTGAGCACGAGCAGAAACGCCTTGCACTAGACATCGCGGTCACGACGAGAGTGCCCGGTGCCCCAAATGCAGCTGACGAGCCGCACGAGGACGCAAAAGCATCGAGCGATATATGTGCATCACGCCCTGTTGACGACGGGCGCCTCGCAGTCGTCCGACTCGAAACCCGCGACGAGCGAGAATCTGCTTGGCTTCCTCGTAAACCGAATTGGACGGTAGGGACGGATGATCGCGAAAAAAGCTTAACGCGTTCGCGTAAAGCGCATCGTCACGCCCGACTTCCGCCCAAGCCGCCAATACTGGCAGCACCGCGTTGACGACGATTTCACCGGCTCGTCCTACTCCCAAAGCACCATCTCCGACACAGTAGCGTCCGCGCACGTTCGAACTCCGTTCAGCGTCTCCGATCGCGTTCAACGCATGCCGCAGCGGCCCGCCGCCGCACCACCACGCGGCGACAAGATAAGCCGCCGCTGCCAAACGTGCCTCTGGGCGATTGGACGGC
The DNA here is from genome assembly GCA_009838175.1 of Chloroflexota bacterium. Lineage (GTDB taxonomy): Bacteria > Chloroflexota > Dehalococcoidia > Lucifugimonadales > Lucifugimonadaceae > Bin127. The sequence continues at coordinate 40,181 of VXSB01000039.1, read as the reverse complement.
CGCCCGGCGGCACCTGTCCAACTCGGAACGTCCCCGGCCAAACGTCGAACTGGCGACCATCGCGGGCGCTCTCCAAAACCTGCGGCCCAACTCAACAACTTCGCCGCACGGGCAACTAATCGCGATTCTCCATCGCGACCATCATTGGCATCTGTGTCTAAAGGTGCTAATCCGGCCAGAAAAGCCCAGGGCAAGCGTTTCGCCAAGTGCCTGAACGCGCCTCGGTTCCGCGGATAGCCCAAGCATTCGAAGATCGCCATCTGCAACGCCAGATCAGGACCGAATCTCTCGACATCCGTGCGCATGCTGCTGATCTTCAGCGCGAACCGTTCGTCTCCCATCGCGTCCAACCAATCGCCGAGCGAGCTCTCAGCATCGTCAGTGCTCGCGCCGCCGCTTATCTTGAACGTCGGCTCGCCGTGATCGTCGATCAACTGGCCTATACTAAGCTCCGCCACCTCGAATCCCAGCGAGTTGACTGCCGCGGCCCGTGGTGTCGAGCTGCCATTTGCCAGCTTGGTCGCGACCGCATGAAACGTCACTCGTCCATATTTCGGGTCGGTATCGTGCCCATGGACGAACCAGTCCCCAGGCTCTCGATGAACCTCCACATCTCCGACGACCTCCGAACCATCATCACTCTCGAGCACCGCGTCCCGAAAATCAGGGCCGTACGATCCGCCGGGCATGCCCGAGTAGAGCACCCTGTACTGCTTGCCGTCCGCTGTCGACAACGGCACCCGGCTGCCGTCGGCACGGCGCCAAGCCTCGTGCAGCACCATCTCTGGAACCTCTACTCCCATAATCCGCAAAGTTTATCGCAACACTATAGGCGATTTTCGTCAAGTGTTTGAGAGTGTGGTTAGTATCCTTGGCAGGTGCCCCAACTTCGTACGAAAAACGTCGTGCGAAGTGAGTTTCAAACTCGGAGAACAGTATGCCTGCAGTAACCAGCGTCGAGTTCCACCAATTTTCCGCCAAGCATCATAATGCCGATCGTAACTGGCTGCTGGTGCAGCTGAATACCGACCAGCCCGGGTTGTACGGACTCGGTGATGCGAGCCCTATGGAAGCCGACGACGCCGTCAAGCTCCTTGCCACCCATCTGGTGGAAAAATGGGTCGTCGACCGAGACCCCCTCGACACCGAAGCCATCTGGACAGATATGTACCACAACGCCCCCGGCAAACGAGGACGGCTCGCCATGACCGCCATCAGCGGGATCGACATCGCGTTGTGGGACCTCAAAGGCAAGATCCTCGATCGACCCGTCTACCAGCTCCTAGGCGGTCCGCAACGCGAAAAGATACGCGTCTACGCCAACGGCTGGTACGCCAATCCCGGATCACCCGAGCAGAACGCCGAAGAGTCGAAGGTCGTCGTCGATATGGGTTACACCGCGATGAAGTTCGACCCGTTCGCTCAGACCAACTACTACAAGATCTCGGAGAGTGAAGCAGCGATCGCCGAGGCCCGCGTCGCCGCCGTACGCGAGACCATCGGACCGGAAGTCGACATCCTTGTCGAGGCGCATGCCAAGTTCGATGTGATGAACGCAATCAAACTGGGCAACCGCCTCGAAAAGTATCATCCCCTCTTCTACGAAGAACCAGTATCCGAGGAACGCGTCTGCGAGCTATTGGAAGTTCGTCGAAAAGTCGGCATCCCGATCGCGACAGGCGAGCGCCTCTACTCGAAGTTCCCGTTTGCCGACATCATCGACGCCCACGCCGTCGACGTCCTGCAGCCAGACATTGCCAACGCCGGTGGCATCACCGAACTGAAGAAAATCGCTATCATGGCCGAGGCCAAACACATCACCATGGCCCCGCACAACGTCTGCTCGCCTGTCGGCGCCATCGCCGAGATGCATCTCGACGCCTCGATCGTCAACTTCGAGATCCAGGAGTACCACGCCGAGTTCTACTCGCCCTGGTACTTCACCGTCTGCCGCGGTCTTCCGAGACAGCAAGACGGCTACGTGACACTCAGCGACACCCCGGGCCTTGGCATCGAACTCGACCTCGAAGAGATCGCCGCGCACCCGCCGTTCAAACGGCCAACCGCCCGCGGCGGAACCAATCGCCGAATCTAAGTCGCCCGGCGACTCTTCTTTTCGGCACTGACCAAGAGTCTTGCTAGAATGCACGCAACCAGAGAACTTGGAGTCACGGTTCCCGAAAGAGACAAAAGATGATTGAAAACACCATCCTCAAAGCCAATCGAGAGGGCCGCTACGCTCTCGTCTTCGCGTTGCCGTTCCCGTCGTACGACTTGATCGAACTCGCCGCGCACGTGGGTTTCGACGCGATTACCATCGACGGCGAGCACGGGGCCTACTCGACCGAAAGCGTCGACAACATCTGCCGGCTCTCCAACGCCTGCGGCATGTCTGTCATCGCCCGCGTCCCCAACATCGCTGCTTACCAGGTGAACCTCTACCTCGACCGCGGCATCCAAGGCGTCACCGGGCCACACGTAGAGACTGGTGCCGAAGCTCAGGCTCTTGCCGATGCCTGCCTTTTCCCCGAGGCGGGTTGGCGATCATGGGGCGGGGGACGCGGCACCGAGTTCAACGATCCTGAAAAGATCGCCGAATATGGCGGTCAGCGCGCATTCATGAAATGGGCCAACGACAACATGATCGTCATGGCCCAGATCGAATCGAAGAAGGCGCACGACAATCTCGACGACATCCTCGCAGTGCCCGGATTGACGGGCGTCGCCGGAGGTCCCAACGACTTCGCAGCCAGCATGGGTCTCGCTGGGCAACCTGAACACCCGGACCGTGTCGCCGCCACCGCGGACATCGAACGGCGCGCCGTAGCTGCCGGAAAATCGATCGGCGCAACCACTTTTTCCATCGGCGTCCGGGACTTCATGTTCGGTCAGGCACGCGAGTTCTGCCAGGAAAACCGCGCAAAGCCGTTCAATACGTAACGGATGACCGGAAATTCCCTTCGCCTTGCGCCGCGTTTGGCAAACCGAAACGTCTCACGCGGGCGTATCGATTACATAGGCAGGCAGATAAAACCGAATAAGGGTGATTTAGAATCCAAACCGTGAAGATGCGCAACTCATTGATCTATGTTTTGATCGCGGTCGCCGCGATCGCTTTGATCTTGCTGTTGTTCAGACAGGGCGACGGATCGCAGACCATCCCCTTCAACCGTGTCGTCGAAATGGCGCGCGACAATACCGGACCGGCGCTGAACATCGAAGTCAACGGCGACACTGTCAAGATCGACAACGGAACGCAAGTATTCACATCGCGCAAAGAGACCTCGACCAGCGTTTTCGAAGCGCTCTCCAATGCTGATGCCGACCTGAACAACTACCGTCTAGACGTGCGCGGTCAGAGCGGCCTTGCCACGCTGCTGCAAGCCTTAATCGGATTCCTCCCGCTGATACTATTCGCCGGGCTCCTGATCTTCATGTTGCGGCAAGCGCAGGCCGGCAATAGTCAGACCATGAACTTCGGTCGCACCCGCGCCCGCATGTTCGTCGGCGCCAAGGCAACCGTTACCTTCTTCGACGTCGCCGGCGTCCCCGAAGCCAAGGAAGAACTCGAAGAAATCGTAGAATTCCTCAAGTTCCCAGAACGTTTCCAAGCCCTCGGAGCCAGGATTCCACGCGGTGTGCTCTTAGTGGGCCCCCCCGGAACCGGCAAGACCCTTCTCGCTCGAGCCGTGGCGGGCGAAGCAGGAGTGCCCTTCTTCTCGATTTCCGGCTCCGAATTCGTCGAGATGTTCGTCGGCGTTGGTGCCTCGCGCGTCCGCGACCTCTTCCAGCAAGCCAAACGGCACGCCCCCTGCATCATCTTCGTTGACGAAATCGACGCCGTCGGTCGTCACCGCGGCGCAGGCCTAGGCGGTGGTCACGACGAGCGAGAACAGACGCTGAACCAGATCCTCGTCGAGATGGACGGATTCGACACCAACTCATCCGTTATCGTCATCGCCGCGACCAACCGTCCAGACATCCTCGACCCAGCATTGCTCCGTCCAGGTCGTTTCGACCGCCGAGTGACGCTCGATACTCCGGACATCCGCGGCCGCACCGCCATTCTTGATGTCCATGCCAAGGGCAAGCCATTCGACAAGGGCGTAGAGATGCAGTCCGTCGCCAGACAGACGCCTGGATTCTCGGGCGCAGACCTCGCCAACCTCATCAACGAAGCGGCGCTTCTAGCCGCCCGCAAGAACAAGAAGTCCATCGGCCTCGACGAACTGCTCGAATCGATCGACCGAGTATCGATCGGTCCGGCTCGGAAGAGCAAGGTGATTACAGAAGACGAGCGTCGGCTGACCGCATACCACGAAGCTGGACACGCCGTTGTCCCGTACTTCATGCCCGAAGGCGACCGCATCGGCAAGATCTCCATCATTGCCCGCGGACATGCCGGCGGATTCACCCGCTGGGAGCAGGAGGACAAGTCCTACCTGACTAAGCCGTACCTGCTCTCCCGCATCGCCGGAGCTATGGGCGGACGCGCAGCCGAAGAGCTCAAACTCGGCAAAATAACTACTGGCGCATCCCACGATTTTGAGCAGGCCACGCGCATCGCACGCGAGATGATCATGCGCTACGGCATGAGCGACGAACTTACATACCGATCCTTCGGCAAGCGGCAAGAGGCGATATTCCTCGGGCGCGAGATCTCCGAAGAACGCGACTACAGCTTGAAGACCGAGGCGATAATTGACCGTGAGATCGATCGGCTGCTTCGCGAAGGCGTCGAGACCGCAACAAAGATTTTGACCGAGCATGAAGACCGACTGGAAGCGGTGTCCAACTTCCTCCTCGAAAACGAGACCATCGACGCCGATCAGTTCGAGGCCATCATGGAAGGTCGCGATCCACTCGCCACCCAAGGTGGAACCCGCGATTCTGGTGATGGCGGAGACGTCGCTGAAGACCCCGAACCTGTCGGACGAACCGAGGGTTCATCCGCCGTCGACCCGTCACCGGCCGGCTGAAACTCTGCCGACCAACCAGACCGCTGCATACTACGCGCTACGCGCACCCTTGATGTGTAACCACCTCGCCAGAGGTTCGCGTTCCGCTAGCCGCTTCGGTTCTAGTCGTCAACCCCAACCACTTCATCATCGACTAGCGCCTGAGCCTCATCGTCGGAGTACCCGAGCAGTTCAGTGAGCAGCTCGCGCGTGTGCTGCCCCACAGTCGGGGCAGAGCCGACCACCATCGGTGTGCGACTGAACTTGATCGACTTGCCGCTCACCCACATCGTCCCTGCCACTGGGTCCGGTACCTCCATCATTATCTCGCGCTCGTGAAGCTGTGGTTCGTTCGCAGCCTGCTCGGTGGTATTAACTGGCGCACAAGGTATGCTGTGCGCGGAAAGGTCCTTAACCGCTTGCTTGGTGCTACGCAGCTTTAGCCACTCACTTATCCCTTCTTCCAAAACATCCACGTTTTCGGTGCGGTCGTCGCGCGTCGCGAAACGCGGATCGTCGAGCCATTCGGGATGCTCCAACGCCTCGCACACGCGAGGCCACATGTTGTCGTTGCCTGCGGCGAGGATCACATGACCGTCTTCTGTTTCGTACATGCCGCCGAACGGCGTACCGCCGCCGCCGATCGCGGTGTCCGGCCGCGTCGTCTCCACACCTCCGCCCAAATAGGCCGATATCGGTATTTCATTGGTCGTGAAGCCGGTATCCGCGAGGCAAACTTCGAGCGCCTGACCTTCTCCCGATATCTCCCGCTCGCGCAATGCCGCGAGCGCGCCGATGCAGGCGTGCAGGGCTGTGATGCGATCGATCAGCGGGAAATACGTCTTTATCGGAGGCAAATCTCCGTAGCCAGTTAGCGACATCAGACCACCCATGGCCTGACCGATCGGATCGAACCCCACCTTGTCCCGGTTAGGACCGTACTGCCCGTAGGCCGAGACGTTGATCATGATGATCTTGGGGTTCAACTCTTTGAGCTTGTCGTATCCGAAGCCCATAATGTCGATGGTTCCGGGGCGAAAATTCTGCAGAAAGATATCGGACACTTTGACCAGGTCGCGCAGAACTTCCTTCCCTTTTTCGGTGCGAAGGTTGATCGCGAGGCTCTTCTTGCCGCTGTTGTACTGCACCCAGTACGCCGACTGCTCTCGCACCCACGGCCCGTTCGCACGACTCTCGTCGCCGCGCACCGACTCAACCTTGATAACCTCGGCGCCCATGCGCGCGAACATCAGCGCGCAGCGCGGTCCCGCCTGATAGCGCCCCAGGTCCAGCACCCGAATTCCTTCGAGCGGCGTCTTCAATTGACCGTTGTCAGAAGCCATCGGATACTAACCCTTTCTCCCTTTGCGGGCGATAAACTCGGCGAAGCCTTCTTCTACCGGCGTAGGTTTAAGCTTGCCCCTTTGCGCCGACGCCTCGTTGTCGTACATCCAGCGCCACCCCTCGCCCACATCATCGATCATCAACTCTTTGATGCCTTGCACCATGCGCGGATCGTTGGCGGCTATCTGCTGAGCGATCTCCATCGCCTTTGACATCAGCGCGTCGGCACTGACGAGATGGTTCAGCAACCCGATCCGATACGCCTCCTCTGCCTCAACAACACGCGCGCTGAACAGCAGTTCCTTGGCTACGGGCCAGCCGACCTGCATCGGCAGGCTCCACGTCGAATTCACGCGACCATAAGACGCCGCGAGAAAGCGAAAGCTCGAACGCTCGCATCCCACGCGAATATCGAAACTAGACGCCATCACCGCGGCCCCGCCGTACGCAAGTCCATTCAGTGCCCCGATCGTTGGTTTCGTGCAGGTAGCGACATGCCACGAATACTCGGCCCGTTTCGGGTCTGGCGGTGGCGGATTCTCCGCGTCGCGCACCTGCTCATGGATATCACCGCCGGCCGAGAACGCGCGATCGCCAGTACCGGTAAATATCATGGCCTTGACCTCGGCGTCCGACTCCATGTCGCTGATCGCCGCGTCTACCTCCCGCGTAAGCCTCTTGCTAAGCGCGTTCAACACCTTCGGGCGATTCAGGCGAATGATACCCACGCCGTCATCCTTGGACACAACGATGTCTTCATAGCTCATGATCAGGCCTTTAGCGTGTCATCATCACTTCAGTCGGTTCGTCAGAAGTATAGTCTGGTCTACCACAGACGCAGATCACTATTGAAGCGTTGCACGGTTTCCAATCGACCACTCGCATTGACCGGAAAGTTGACCATATCCTAACTCTCAGCACCTCCACAGGAGTTGCTTTTGCACGAATTATTAATCTTTGGGTATACTTGCGAACTGTGCGGCAAGGTTTCATTCATGCTGGTCACTGTTTCATAGACTGACATCCGCGATCGCGGAACACTACGTGACAATCCAAGCCATACAAAGGCGCGACGGGGCCATCCTCGTCTTACTGCCCAAAGGGCGGATCGAAGCTCCCGACATCGAAGAGTTCGAAAAGCCCATTCAAGAGCGCATTCGCAACGGCGATTCGAATATCATCATCGATTTCGGTGAAGTAGAAGCTATCGATTCGGCTGGTATCCACTCCCTCCTTTCAATCGCCGCTCGCGTGGTGATCCGACATGGCAAATTGGTGGTCTGCGGTCTCGGCACCAATATCCGGACGCTGTTCAGCGTCACATCCTGCGACCAAGTTGTAGAGATCGTCGATTCTTACGATGATGCTGTGAAAAGTTTCCGCTGATCGCGGCTGGAACTCGCCGCCGCGAAGTCAATCGCACGAAACTAAACTTACAGTATGACTATCGAATATCGAGGAGACCTCTGGACAATTGGCAGGTGGGTTTCCGGCTTCTACAACAACGCTTACTTGGTGACTTGTAACTCCACCAACAAAAGCGTCATCATCGATACTCCCGACAAGCCCCACGAGCTGATCGCCGCCGCTACCCAGACTGAGGTTCAGGCGATCCTAATCACCCACAACCACTGGGATCATCTCGAAGGATTCGATGTCGTAACCGATCGCTTCAAGATCCCCGTCGGCATTGGCGCGAACGACGCTGACGCCATCGCCGAGAAAGACGGATATCGCGACCCGATCGATGTTTCCCAAAACAATATCCTCCAAGTCGGGGATATCTCGATACGCTGCATCGAAACACCTGGGCACACCGCCGGCTCTACGTGCTATCTACTCCCAGGCGACAATCCCGGCTCCTCGCCCCACGTCTTCACCGGCGACACGCTCTTCCCCGGTGGTCCCGGAAAAACTGGCAGCCCCGAGGCCTTCAACCAGATCGTAGACAGCATCGCCAACCAGCTCCTCACGTTACCCGCCACCGCCGTCGTCATGCCTGGCCATGGCGACTTCACTACGATCGAAGCATCAGCTGCAGAATATGCAGCCTTCGCATCCAAACCAAGAGAAGCCGGGCTGTTCGGCGATGTCACCTGGCAGTGACACCGTTCCGGAAACTCAACTTTCGGGCTTCTTAACCGAGAAACCTCGACTTCGATACGTCGCCATCGCCATTGGCGCAGTTATCACTTGGATCTGTCTCGACCTCTGGCTGTCCCGTACATTCCGTGAATATCCCGTCGGATTCCTAAACCAAGATCCAACACTGCCGTCGTTCGTGTTCGGTTGCCTATTCCTTGCCGCGGCTATCGGCATCTCGATACTCCTCGCAAGGACCGCCGCGACTCGCTATCTCGTCATCTACGTGGCAGCTGGTTCTGTCATCCTCGGCTCCTCCATCCTTTTCGCGACATTGAGCGACCGGGTGGAAACTCAGACCGCAATCAGAAGCGCCGCTGCCGCAATCGTCGGCTCAGCAGCGTTGATCGCAACCGCCGTGACTTATGCATCTTCAACTTCAAAACCTCTCCTCGAACAACTCTGCTTGTACCTGCCAGAACGACGCAAGTTCATAGCATTCGCCTTGCCTTTAGCAGCGTGGGCAGCGATTGCTATCGCATGGCAATTTACTCCGTTCAACCCCGTCGCCCATCCCAACGCGCCGGACCCCATCATTGGACTCAACAGCGCGTTCGCTAACAACGCATTCGCCACGATCATCTACGTCGCTATCCTCGTCCCGATAGTAGAGGAGTTGTTTTTCCGCGGAATGATCATCACGTTTCTAGCCAACGCCACACATGCCGTCATCGCAGTACTAATCTCGGCGTTAGTTTTCGCGCTGTTCCACATCGACCCAAGCTACTTCTCAATCAACCAAGTCATATACATCTTCTGCCTTGGAACTGTTTTCGGCGCCGTGGCGATAATCACGAAGTCGATCTGGCCCGGAGTATTGATGCACGCCCTGAACAACGCATTAGTAACTCTACAGTCGGTTCCTTTGGCAACCTGATCCACGAATAACATTGTTAAGTTGTGAAACGCTGAGATGTCGAACCCCATACAGCAAGCATTCATCCGAGCTGCGGACGACGGACGTACCGCTATCGTACCGTTCGTCACCGTCGGTCACCCTCAGCGCGACAGCACACCTGCCGTCGTGGAATCACTATCCGATGCTGGCGCTGACGTTATCGAACTCGGAATCCCTTTCAGCGATCCCCTCGCCGAAGGTCCAGTTATACAGAAATCCAGCTTCCGCGCGCTTGAGAACGGCATCACGCCCAAAGCCTGCCTTCAAAACGCATCCGAAATCCGCAGACGTGGCGTCACCACCCCGCTAATCTTCATGGGCTACTACAACCCGATCTACCAGATCGGTCTCGATGAGTTCTGCTCCCGCACCAGAGACGCTGGTGTCGACGGCATCATCGCTGCTGATCTCCCTGCCGTCGAAGCGGGTCCGCTCCTCGATGCATGCGCAAAGGCCGACATTTCCCTCGTCCCGCTATTGGCCCTCACATCCACGGAAGAGACTATCTCCCAAGCCTGCAAACAAGCATCCGGCTTCGTCTACTGCATCTCGCTCCTCGGCGTGACTGGAGCCCGCGCTAGTGTGTCTCATCCGGTTGAAGCATTGGTCAAGCAGGTCAAGTTGCACACCGAATTACCAGTCGCTGTCGGCTTCGGCATCTCCAACGCCGAACACGTACGCGAAGTTGGAACATACGCTGACGGTGCTGTCATCGGCAGTGCCCTCATCAACCTTATGCAGGACAACCCCCACGAAGACGCACCACAAACAGCCGCCCGTTTCTTACGGTCATTGAACGATTAAGTAGACGCTTGCATCTCCGCGTCCGACGAATAAAATCACTGCGCATCCACCAGAAACCAATCCGAAACCCTAGGAAATCATGACTGCAGTACGCGGCGTCCGAGGCGCCACAACCGTCCCTGAAAACTCACGCGACGACATCATGGACGCGACCGAGGAGCTGCTCAGCGAAATGGTCGCCGCAAATGACATCGCATCCGAAGACATTGCCGCAGTCTACTTCACGCTTACTGCCGACCTGAACGCCGAATTCCCAGCCGTCGCGGCACGCGAACGTCTTGGTTGGCGGCTTGTGCCGCTGATCAACTCCATCGAAATCGATCGGCCCGGTTCGATGCGCAAATGCATCCGGGTAATGCTCTTACTCAACACGTCTAAATCGCAAGAAGACATCCGACACATATACTTGAGAGATGCCGTAGTGTTGAGAGCCGACATCACTGATGCTCAGTAATCGAAAAAAGCAGCTCGCGAACACAACCTCTGCTTGTGACGTCTTCGCGCGCCTCAATACCTTCAACACCAACGCATCCTTCTCTTTTCCCCGCGAAACTTATCGCTGGACCTATATCTGCCGGCGCCGCGCTTAGAAGCATTGGCACTCTGCCCGCGCGACGTCGAGACACCGCAAATTTGCGATCTGCGCGGAGCAATCAGATAACCCAAATTTAGTGCCCAAAATCTCCGCGCGCCCAAAACCACCTGAAGCAAAGACCTAAAACCCAACCCGAAAACCCACAACCTCACCAAACACGGAGAACCAATGTCCTCACGAATCAAAAACCTCAACGTGGCTTCCATCAGCCCGCTCGACCCGCCTTCCGAATACCTCGCGGAGATCCCGATCTCACGTGAGGTGGAAGAACTAGTCTTCAAATCACGGCGACAGGTCGCAGACATCATCGCCGGCAAAGACGACCGTTTGCTCGTCATCACCGGGCCATGCTCTATACATGACGAAACGGCCGGACGCGAGTACGCCGAACGACTCGTCAAACTTGCGGACGAAGTCAGTGAATACGTCATGGTCGTAATGCGCGTCTACTTCGAAAAGCCCCGAACCACCGTCGGTTGGAAAGGGTTGATCAACGACCCTAACCTCGACGGTTCCTGCAACATGGCTGAAGGCCTTCGACGTGCACGTCGGTTCCTGCTGGATGTCGGCGAGATCGGTCTTCCAACCGCCACCGAGTTCCTCGATCCATTCACGCCGCAATACATCTCCGACCTCGTCTCGTGGGGCGCCATAGGAGCGCGTACCGCCGAAAGCCAAACGCATCGCCAGCTAGCCAGTGGCCTCTCGATGCCCATCGGATTCAAGAACGGAACCGGCGGAAGCATTCAGCTCGCAGTCGACGGCATGATCGCTGCCAACGCTAGCCACGCCTTCCTAGGCATCGACGACGCTGGTGCCGCGGCCGTCGTACAGACCTCCGGCAACGATTCTTGCCACATCGTCCTGCGGGGCGGCTCCGACGGCCCGAACTACGATGCCAAGCACGTAGCGATCGCTCAGAAAGCGCTGACTGATAGCGGCATGCCACCTAACCTCGTGATCGACTGCTCACACGCCAACTGCAACAAGGACCACACACTTCAACCGGTTGCATACCGCGATGTGATAAAGCAGCGCGCGAACGGCAACCGAGGCATCGTAGGTCTGATGCTTGAAAGCCACCTTAACGCGGGGAACCAATCGCTCAACGGTGATCGCTCAACGCTGAAGTACGGCGTATCGATCACTGACCCGTGCATCGATTGGCAGACCACCCAAGTGCTCCTGCGCGAAGCCGCCGAGGTCCTTACCAAACCAGCAGTTGCAGTCGCCTAACGATGCCAACGAATCGCTCGATGGCATGACGACATGGGGTTGCACCAACAGATCGCTCCCATTCAAGAACCGGGTAGCGAAGCCTGTGTAACCGTTGGCACGTTCGACGGCGTACACAAAGGGCACCAAGCGCTTTTATACCGGTTAGTATCCGTAGCGCAACGGAACGACGCCCGGAGCGTAGCTCTCAGTTTTAGCCAACCGCCACGCTCCGTCATAGAGCCAACGCGCCAGACACCGCATCTCTACGACGCCAAAACACGCGCTGCGCTCATCAGAGATCAGGGAATCGACGCTGTCCAACTGATCGACTTCGACGATGAAATCCGCGTCATGTCCACCGAGAAGTTCCTAACCACTCTCCAAAGCTCACTTGGTATGACAGACCTCATCATCGGCGAACGTGCCGTCATGGGTCACGACCGCCAAGACGTTGACCGAATCGCCGAAATCGCCAATCGCAACGGATTACAACTTCACACTGTGCCTCCCGTCATCCGAAAAGATCAGATCGTCTCCAGCTCTCTTGTCCGTTCAGCCATGGCCGCAGGCGATGTCAGATCTGCCGCCGACATGCTCGGACGCCTCTACGAACGCGGTGGCCACGTCTACCGCGGCTCCGCACGCGCGAGAGAGATGGGTGTGCCCACCGCCAACATGGAATGGTCGAGACAACTCGTGATGCCCGCCAAAGGCATCTACGCCACATGGGCAAAACTCCCCGATGGTCGGGTCCTTCCCTCCGCAACTTACATCGGCGACAACCCCACTCTAGGCGGCAACCTAGGCACCTTCGAAGTCCACATCAACGACTTCGACGAAGATCTCTACGACCAAGACATCAGCGTCGAATTCATCGAATTTATCCGCCCGGATCAAGAGTTTGAAAACCCCGAAGAACTTAACGAAGCCATCCAAAGCGACGTAGCCAAAATCGCCCAGATCTTCACCAACGTCCCATCACCAAACTGACCTTGAAGCACCAAACTCCCCAACACCAAATGTCCCAGCAATTCACAAACATCGTCGACGACCTGCAATGGCGTGGTGCCCTCTCTGATGCCACCCCAGGCGCCGAAGACCTTCTAATCAACGACAAGATCACCTGCTACAACGGCTTCGACCCAACCTCCGACACCCTCCACATCGGCAACCTGCTACCGCTGATGTGCCTCTCGCGTCTCCAACGCTACGGTCACACCCCCATCGCAATCCTTGGCGGCGGCACTGGCATGATCGGAGACCCTAGCGGACGAACCGACGAACGTACCCTTCTATCTATCGAAGATATCGATGCCAACGGCGAAAAAATCCGTGTGCAGTTAGAACAATTCCTAGATTTCGACGCCAAATCCAATCCCGCGCAACTCATCAACAACGCCGACTGGCTTCGATCTATCAACTACCTCGACTTCCTACGAGACATCGGTAAAAGCTTCACCGTCAACACGATGATCCGCCGCGATTCGGTGCGGACGCGCATGGAGCGCGAAGGCGAAGGCATCTCATACACCGAGTTCTCATACGCTCTATTACAGGCCTATGACTTCCTAATGCTCTACGAGCGCGAAGGATGCAACTTCCAATCCGGCGGCACCGACCAATGGGGCAACATCCTCGACGGTGTCGACCTCATTCGTCGAAAGCATGGCCCTGACAAGAATGGCCTTCCGCGCGCCCACGGCATCGTATTCCCGCTTATAACCGACTCCAAAGGCGACAAGCTCGGAAAATCCATCGGTGGCGCCCCAGCCCTCGACTCCAATAAATTCTCCCCCTACCGCCTATACCAGTTCTTCTTCAACACCGACGATGCCGATGTCATCCGCTACATCAAACTCTTCACATGGCTCGAGCCCGAAGAAGTCGGGACATTGGAAGAAGCTGTCCGAGAAAACCCCGACCGACGCGAAGCCCAACAAACCCTAGCCGAACAGATCACTCAAATCGTCCACGGTCAATCCGGACTCGAACAGGCCAGACGCGTCACTCGGGCCTTCTTCCGAGGCGAGTTTGATACTTTGTCTGCCAGCGAACTCGACGACCTCTTCGAAGGATCCGCCTCGATCCAGGTCGAGAAATGCGACATCGACAACCGCGCTCTCTCCTTCGAAGAGCTAGCTGTCGCGACATCCCTCGCACAGTCATTCGGCGACGCTCGCCGTACTGTCCAACAAGGCGGCATGTACCTTAATTCGGGTCGCGTCGACGACCCTGCGCGCGAAATCACGCCCGAAGACCTCCTGCACGGCAACCTCATCATCCTCCGTCGCGGACGCCGCGAACACCGTTTAGTCCGCGTTCTCTAACGCCACCCAATCTAAAATTGAACGTAGACGAGCTCTAACCTAAACCCAAGCCGAAGATGACGCAAAACTCCGAACCAAATCTCCGCATCCCCGGTCCCGTGCCCCTACCCGAGGAGGTGCTGCAGATCTCTGCCAAGCAGATGATCAACCACCGCGGGCCGGAATACGCCGACATGCTCGAACGCATGAGCGCCAACCTCCGAACCGTCTTGATGACCAAAAACGATGTCTACTTCATCACGTCGTCTGGGACTGGAGCAATGGAGACCGCGGTGTTCAACACGGTTTCCCCCGGAGATAAAGTCCTCGCCATCATCATTGGCTTCTTCGGCATCCGATTCGCCGAGATAGCAGAAGCCGTCGGGGCTGACGTCACCAAACTCGAATTTCCGCTCGGTCAGGCCGCCGACATCGATGTCCTCCGCGACGCTCTGCGCTCCGAGCCCGATTACAAAGCCGTAATCCTCACTCATAACGAGTCCTCGAGCGCCGTCTCAAACCCGCTCGAAGAAATCTGCAAAACCGTCCACGATGAGTCAGACGCGCTGATCCTCGTCGATGCCGTGTCTTCCGCTGGCGGAATGCCTATAGCAGTAGACGCATGGGGCATCGATGCCTTAGCAACCGCATCGCAGAAGTCGTGGGTCGCCCCGCCTGGCATCGCCATGATCTCCTTCAGTCAGAAGGCGTGGCAAGCCTACGAAACCTGCACCACGCCTCGCTACTACTACGACATCCAGCAGTACGAGGACTTCTTGCAGCTCGGGCAACCGCCGTTCACGCCGTGCGAATCCGCCATGTTCGCCCTCGAAGTCGGACTGCAATCCATGGTCGATGAGGGCATCGAAAACGTTTTCAGTAGACATCACGAGATCGCCGAGCATACCCGCAACGGTGCCGAGAAACTCGGACTCGAAATCCTACCTGAACGCCGTTACGCTTCAGATACCCTGACAGCAATCAGATTGCCCGAAGGTCTCGACGGCAAAGCCTTTGTATCCAAAGTCACGAACGATCACAACGTCGTTCTCGGCGGAGGTCAAGGAGAACTCACCGGCAAGATCTTCCGTATAGGTCATATGGGATGGGTCGAAAAAGATCACATCGATGAAGCTCTTGCTGCGGCAGAAGCAACGATCAAGGAAATGACCGCTTGATACTACCCATCGGGGAAATAGCCCGATGATCATCACTAACTCGCTAATCCGCAAAATCCCGCCAAGAATCATCTCATGCGTCGCCATCGCGGCGCTGTCAGCGATGTTTCTGGTGTTAGCTTGCGAATCTGAACCAGACACGCCCACTCCGGCACCGACATCATCACCGCCACCCACTGTCACTCCGGCTCCTACCGCAACCACCGAGCCCGAGCCGACCAATACGCCTGCACCACAGGTCAAGGCAGTCGAACTCGAACCCACCGCTGCTCCGGAACCCGAACCGACGGCGACTTCTACACCAACTCCCACGGACACACCAACCGCAACTTCAACTCCGACTGCTAAGCCCCAAGCGGCAACACCAACCAACACGGCAGTCCCACCAACCGACACACCTGTCCCGCCTACCAGTACTCCGACACCCACCGACACACCAGAGCCAACATATACTCCAACACCCACTGACACGCCGCCACCCGAACCAACATCCGCATACTCAACCGAAGAACCGAGCCCGACAACCGAACCTACCGATACTCCTGTCCCGCCGACCGACACGCCCGAACCAACCCCGACAAACACTCCTATCCCGCCAACGCCAACATTCACACCCGAACCAACACCCACTGACACGCCCACACCGGAACCTACGCCAACCCACACGCCAGAGC
>VXSB01000039.1:0-23964 GCA_009838175.1 Chloroflexota bacterium | reverse complement strand
CCAACACCCACTGACACGCCCACACCGGAACCTACGCCAACCCACACGCCAGAGCCTACTCCGACACCCACGCCGACCCCGGAACCGGTCGCATCGGGACCTCTGGCACCCGACTTTTTCCTACCTTCCATCACAACCAGCGGTAGCTACTCCCTCTCCCAGTTCCGAGATGAAAAATCCGTCGTTCTCGTCTTCTATCGTGGCTTCTGGTGACCGTACTGCCGCGCGCAGCTAGGTGATCTGCAACGAAAATACGACGAGTTCAAAGCCAAGAACGCCGAAATTTTGGCGATCAGTGTCGACGATCTGACAGGTGCCGATAATATCGCTAGTCGGGTAGGTATTACCTTCCCCGTGCTCTACACGTCCGGTGATTCCTCGGTCATGGAGGCCTACGACGTTTACAGCGGTAGTCTCGCCATACCCTCCGTCTTCGTAATCAACCCGCAAGGCGAGATAGCATGGCAATTCATCAGCCCGAACTACACTCAACGGGTGCTCCCCGAACGAGTATTGAAGAACATCCCATGAGGTCCGTCTCTAAAATAATCAACCTTGCTGCCACGAGCATGCTGATCGGGGTCTTCGCGCTAGCCGCCGTCGCGTGCGGACGAGATACCGAACCCATCGAAAACACCGGCGCACCTAGTTCCTCGGATGCACCAGCCCCCGCGGTCGAGGAAGCCTCAAACCTACCCGCCGCCCCCGATTTCACCCTCCCTGCCGCAAACCGCAATAGCACAGAAATCTCCCTATCCCAATTCCAAGGCGATAAACCCGTTGTCCTCGTCTTCTACCGAGCATATTGGTGAGGCTTCTGCACTAGGCAACTAGGTGAGTTGCAGAAACACTACGACAAAATCTCAAACGTCGGAGCCGAAGTTCTGGCCATCAGTACCGACGATCTCCGCGGTGCCGAATCTATCGTCGCAAAAGCCGTCACCGAATTCCCTGTCTTGTACACGAACAAAAACAACGACGTCCCGATCAGCTACAACGTCTTCGACCTCTTCGGCGACGGTCTAGCCTCTGCTTCCGTATTCATCGTCGACAAAAACGGAAACATCGCATACGAAAACATCGGTGAAAACTACAGACACCAAGTCTCTGGCGACGAAGTCCTAGAAGCCCTAGCAGGCCTCTAAATCCACATGCGTAATCCAGTCGATCGCATCCTCCGAGGTTTTTCGATGAGGCGCCTGCTAATCGCGCTCACCACTGCACTCACCGCGACCATCGCAGTTGCGTGCGGGGCGTCTTCGTCCGAAAGCGGAGAAACCGCGCCTGATTTCAGCCTTCCGGTCGCTAACCGCAACGTTGACATCACTCTCTCCGACTTCCACGGCGACCAAAACGTTGTCCTAGTCTTCTATCGCGGCTTCTTCTGAGGTATATGCCTCGGGCAACTCGTCGAGTTGCAGAGCTACTACCCCCGCATCCGGCAACAAAACGCCGAGGTGCTTGCCGTCAGCATGGATGATTTCCGAGGCGCCGCCACAATGATCGCAAACTCCGGTGCCACATTCCCTGTCCTATACACCACCAAAAACCACGAAATCCCTGCCAGCTACGAAGTCTACGACCTGCACAACGACGGAGTCGCCGCGCCCGCAGTATTCATCATTGACACAAACGGCAACATCACCTACGAATACATCGGCAAAGACATCGCCGACCGACCCGACACCGCAATCCTCCTAGCCGAACTCCAAAAACTCAACGGCTAGCCACCTGACTCAAAGATCACTCTCCAGCGACTGTATCACCGCACCAGCTGGCGGCTTCGGGTAGAAATTCGTCGCCTTAGGAGGCAAGCGGTCCCCACGCGTCACGATGTCCACAAACTCTCGCATCGGAATCGACCGCATCACAATCCCCAACTGCGCCTCACTCGAATCGACCCTCCCGACCACATTCTCAACCTCGTACTCGAAATCAACCGTCGCGTCGATCCGATCAACACCAAACGCAATGTCCAAAATATCCCGGTGCAACCGACGGTAGTCAGACCGCTCGGCAGCATCCGAGCCAAGCGGCATACTTGACCCCGTACTCCGCATCCGAGCAATCTTGAACCCTTCCTGCAACCCATAAATCCCAAACACAAAATCGTCGTCTTTACGCTCGCCGACCGCCTTCAACAAATCTCCACCGCGCCAGCCCACCTCAGCTCGATCAGTCAACGAGACAGACCCGACCTCGCAAACCGCTTCGATGCGATTCACCAATCGCGCCAATTCACCCTTCGTAGCCCCATGTATCACGCGGTGATACCCACGAGTGATCAGCCCCGGCTCATCGATCGACACGATATGCATCATCCGGTAGTTCACCGCCTCATCCGACGCGATCTCACGCTCTGCTCTGATCGCGCTCCGATACCGCATAGCAGCCTCGTAACGATGATGTCCATCCGCAATGAAAATCGCCGAATCACGCATCAACCCACGCAGAACCTCCAACGTACCAGGATCCTTCAACTGCCACAATCGCAACGAGTAACCTCCCGACATCGTTGCAACCTCCAATGGCGGTCCACCCGTCACCGCACGTATGATCCCACCTACCGAATGCCGGATGTCATCCTGAAACACCACCAGCAACGGGCTCAACGCCGAACGCGTCGCCTCCATCATCCGCACCCGGTCCTCAACCCACGGGCCTCGCGTCTGTTCATGCGGGAAGATGATCCCGCGATCATACTCCTCCAACCGCATCGCCGCTATAAAACCCCGACGCGTCTGTGCTTTTCCGCCGTATTCGAACGACTCCTCAGTCACATAAACCGAAGGCTCTTCATCCCGCATCAGAACCCCATCAGCCTCCCAACGGCCCTGTGTCTCAGCAACATATCCATAACGATCCGATCCTTCCCGAGGTGCCAGCTCCAACCGCACGATGTTATGCTCCGACCTGCCCAAAAGTTCGCGCTCTAACTCAGCCGTAATCGTGTCGAACGGCGGCGAAAGATAGTCGCCCAAGTCCCGCCCCTGCGACGCGGCAGTGAACCGGATCCCCCGAAATGCACGAACCTCAGCCATCAGTTACCGGTCTGTTGCCTTAGATCTCCAAACTGCTCAAGCGCGTCAACCCGCACCACACCGAAAGTATAAACAGCGTCCCTGCTTCGCCTTTGACCACCAGTGCAATGCATCATGGAATCGTATGGAAAAGTACCAAATATCCGAGTGGACTGGCAATCATCTGCGATGGTCGGAAGTCGTGAGGTTCTTCGATCAACATCAAAGCGGGCTTCCTGAATTTATCGACGGTTACGATCAACGCGACTCAAGAATCCTCGTCGCACACACACCTCGGACCATCTTAGGGATCCTTAGACTCATCGTGATCCCAATCGGTCCCGAAGACAATCTTCCGGCTGTGAAGACCAACGGCAAAGAGTTGCTGCAAGCAAAGGTGAAAAATTTCTTTGTATTGCCGGAATTTCGACGCAGACGTATCGGCACGAACCTGCAAAAGGCCGCGATCGATTTGGCAAGATCCCTGCACTGTTGCCAACTGGCGTCATTCAGCTATTCCCACAGTCGCGAAAATCACGCGTTAAAGCTCCGAATGGGATTCACGGTGCGACCCTAAACCCGCGGTAGTGATCGTCACGGACTGTATTTCATCATGCCACTCATGTCGGACAGTGAATCACAGATCCCCTGAATCATCGAACGGCTTTGTCTCACAGGATTCAATCCGCAAAGCACTCAGGCGGTCCAACTGCGCGCGCCTAACAATCCACCATTGCTAGAATCTTGACAACACCGGCCGTACGTAATCCGCTAAATTCATCTTGACCATCTCCAACACAGCATCCCGCGCCGCCGAGTTACGCGATACTCTCAATCGCGCGAACTACGACTACTACGTCCTCAGCCAACCTACCCTCTCGGACGCTGAATTCGACACACTCTCACGCGAGCTCCAAGACCTCGAACACCAACAGCCCGAACTCAAAACCCCCGACTCACCAACCCTCCGCGTCGGCGCACCCCCATCTCAGCAATTCGAGCCGGTCCAACACCCGGTTCCAATGCTCAGCCTCAGCAACGTAACCAGCGAAGAAACCTTCAACGCCTGGTACCAACGTGCCCTCGACTATCTCGAAATCGACTCCGCTGACCTAACCCTCGAACTCAAAATCGACGGGCTCGCAGTTGCCGTCACATACGTCGACGGCATACTGATACAAGCAGCCACACGCGGCGACGGCACCCAAGGCGAGAACATCACCGACAACATCCGAACCATCAACTCGGTACCGCTCGCACTCGATGGCGACGATGTTCCGGGCACCATCGAACTCCGGGGCGAAGTCTTCTACCCCATCTCCGCATTCGACCGCCTAAACGAAGAACGCGAAGCCGCCAGTCTCCCCGTCTACGTCAATCCACGCAACTCCGCATCCGGCTCCCTCCGCCAACTGGACTCCACCGAGACCGCCAAACGCCCCCTCGACATGTTCTTCTACTCCATCGGCTATGCGGAAAACGGTCAAATCCCAAACTCGCAATACGAAACTCTCCAATCCCTCAAACAATGGGGCTGCAAAACCAACGATTGGTCCCGCCGCGTCACAACCGTAGAAGAAGCAATGACTGCGATCCAGAACGTCGCCGAAATCCGACCGACCCTCGACTTCGGCATCGACGGCGTAGTCATCAAGATCGACGACATCACTCTCCAAGACCGCCTCGGAGCCGTAGGCCGCGATCCCCGATGGGCCACCGCATACAAATTCCCAGCCGAACAAGCCGTCACCAAACTCCTAGAAATCCGCACCAACGTAGGCCGCACAGGCGCCATTAACCCCTACGCCGTCCTAGAGCCCGTAGTGGTAGGCGGCGTCACAGTCTCGCAAGCAACCCTACACAACGAAGAAGACATCAACCGCAAAGACATCCGCGCCGGCGACCACGTCATCGTCCAACGCGCCGGCGACGTCATTCCACAAGTAGTCGGCCCTGCTTCCGATAACCAACGCCCGGACGATTCGCAGCCCTACCGCATCGAACCCAACTGCCCCGCCTGCGGAGAGCCGGTAATCCGCGACGAAGATCAAGCCGACATACGCTGCATCAATTCCACTTGCCCGGCGCAGTTTGAACGATTGCTGGAGCACTTCGCGTCCCGCGGCGCAATGGACATCGAAGGTCTAGGTGAAAAACTCGCCAAGGAGCTCGCACGCCAAAACCTCGTCTCAAACATCGCCGATATATACACCCTCAACGAACGCATGGACGACCTATTAGCCATGGAGCGAATGGGCGAAAAACGCGCCCAAAACCTAGTCGATGCCATCGAACAGTCCAAGTCCCAGTCCCTCCCTCGCCTCATCTTCGGACTCGGCATAAGCGGCATTGGATCTGAAATCGCCGAAACTCTCTCACGCGAATTCCGCAATCTACCCAACCTCCTTGAAGCGGACGCCGAAAAACTCACCGCAATCGAAGGCATCGGACCCATCCTAGCAAACTCGATCCGTGAATGGACACTTCACGAACCCAACATCGCCTTAGTTCAACGCCTGAAAGATTTGGGAGTCGACCCTCAAGACGACACTCCCGAAGCCGCCGCCGATCATCCCGTCAAAGGCCTCACCTTCGTCATCACCGGCAAACTCGACACCTTCTCCCGAACCGAAGCCGCAAACGCCGTCAAATCCCTCGGTGCAAAAGCCGTAGGCAGCGTATCCAAAAACACCGACTACCTAGTAGCCGGCGCCGATGCCGGATCTAAACTCGAAAGAGCTGTTCGTCTAAACGTCCCGGTCCTCAACGAAGACCAATTCAAAGACATCCTTGACGGCAAACTACCTGACCCAGACGCCGAAACACCCGCGATGTTGGTGTAATGTCGATGTCCCCTCTCCCTCGATGGGAGAGGGTTAGGGTGAGGGTGTTTCCAAAACCGATAAAATGCCCCGCAACCTAAATCCCCTGGAACGCCTATCGCGCCTCTTCGCCGATCCAAAATCCCGCGCAACAAAAACTCAAAAACTCACCAACCCTTGGATCATCCTAGCTATCGGCAACCCCGGCCCTGAGTATGCCGAAACCCGCCACAACGTCGGATGGTGGGCCGCCGACATCCTCAGAG
The DNA here is from genome assembly GCA_009838175.1 of Chloroflexota bacterium. Lineage (GTDB taxonomy): Bacteria > Chloroflexota > Dehalococcoidia > Lucifugimonadales > Lucifugimonadaceae > Bin127. Next base: position 17,856 of record VXSB01000039.1, on the reverse strand, counting down.
AACGCCACAACATTCGCCTACATGACGAAGGCCCATCGCGCACCGCCCAACTGACCATCGAAAACCAGTCTGCCATCGTCGCCTACCCCAAAACCTTCGTGAACCGCTCTGGCTCCGCCGCACGATCCCTCCTGAACCACTACCAAACCGAAATCACCCGCCTAATCGTCATCACCGACGACATCAACCTTGCCCTCGGCCGAATCCGAGTCAGACGCGGCGGCGGCGACGGCGGACACAACGGACTCAAATCCATCATCGACACACTTCACGACACCGCATTCCCCCGCATCCGCATCGGCGTCGGCAAACCAACCAACGGCGACACCCAAATCGACCATGTCCTTGGACAACCCTCCGACGAAGACCTAACCGCCATCAAAACCGCCATCAACCACGCGGCCCAAGCCACCCAAACCATCATCACCCAAGGCGTAGAAACCGCCATGAACCAATTCAACGGATAGAATCTCTAACTCAGACCACCAATTTCTTTCATTAGGATCTTCATTTGAAGATGTCGGCTTAGGCCAAATTTGATGGATACCACCTGGTATTACGAAAACGTTGCGAGAATCACTCACCCAGAACCTAAAGAAGAGTGGGTTGCACAGGTGATTGCCAATCCGTATTTCGTCGAAGAGCAAGCTAACGGACGACTAAGTTACTTCGGGTACATCGAAGAAGCACAGAAATGGTTGAGGGTGATCCTCGAAGACGACAAACTCTTCAACCGTTACTTTGACCGTACAAAGCTAAAGGAGTGGGGAAGACCATGAAATTGAAAATCTACTATGACCCTGAGACCGATACCCTCGACATCGGCAACGGCCGCCCGGGCAACGACGGTCAGCCAGTCGCGGAACGACTCGTAGCCTTTTTCGACGAAAACGACGAAGTCGTCAGCATCACTTTAGAAAATGCTTCTGAGGTACTAGCGCCTTTCTTAAAGGAGCGCATCGCTGAACAATATCCGAACATTGCAACCTCGATATTGCGCGACGAAGGCCAAACCCTCTGAGTTCGACGCGTCGAAACTCAAAACGCTATTCGTTCAAAACCCACCCGATCCCAAAGCACCTCTGGCAGCACAACACTCCCATCCGCCTGCAACCCGTTCTCCAACACCGCGATAAAAGTCCGCGGCATTCCCAGCGCCGACCCATTCAACGTATGCGGGAATCTCGTTCCACCCCCACCTTTAGGTCGGTAACGCGTGTTGTTCCGCCGCGCTTGAAAATCCGTGCAGGTTGACAGCGAACTGATCTCAAGCCACTCCTGAGCCCCAGGCGACCAAACCTCGATATCGTACGTCTTAGCCGATTGAAACGCGATATCTCCAGCACATAGCTTCAACAATCTTGTCGTAAAACCAAGTCGCCGACAAAGCTCCAGAGATATCTCAATCATCTCCTCCAACGCTTCTTCCGAATCATCCGGCTCCACAAACCGGAACATCTCAACCTTCTCGAACTGTTTAACGCGCTTCATTCCTCGAACGTCCCGACCTGCCGCCGCGTGCTCCTTTCTGAAACAAGGAGTGTGCGCACAGTACCTCAAAGGCAACTCACCGTCGATAATGCTGTCCTGATGAATCCCATTCAAAGACACCTCGGATGTCGGAATCATCCACAAACCCGCATCCTCGTCACGGTACAGGTCATCGGCGAATTTCGGCAGATTACCAGTTCCGATCAACGTTTCTTCACGAACTAGAAACGGCGGATTCGTCTCCTCATACCCAAACTCATCAACCAACGTGTCAAGCAACCATCCCACGATCGCACGATGCAACCTCGCACCCTGCCCTCGCAACATGTAAAACCTGCTGCCCGAAATGTTCGCCGCGCTCTCCATGTCGATGATGCCAAGATTGTCACCGATATCCCAATGCGGCGTATCCCACTCACGCGCAGGCGGTGGTTCAACCTCGCTCACCACCTCGTTAAAGCTCTCATCCAAACCCTCCGGTACGTCTCCAAGCGGCAAGTTCGGCAAGCCCAGCATCAGAGTCCGCAACTCACTCGCGACTGAGCGAGCCTCTTCCTCAAGAGCCGATATCCTGTCGCCCGTCGATCGCATCTGCTGTATCTCATCGTCCGTAGGTCGACGCTTCTCCGCACCGATGGTTCGAGAAACTTCATTCCGGAAATGACGAGCCGAATCCGTCTGCTGAATCAATGATCGACGCCTCACATCCAACGCGATGATCTCCTCGATCGGAGCAACATCTTCGCCGCGCTTCACAAGACCGGCGCGCACCCCGTCCGTGTCGTTCACTATCCTGCGTAGATCCAACATCGATTCATGCCCTCAAGATCTCAACTGCGGAAACAGCGTAACTTCTCGTATCGAACTTTCACCCGTCACAAGCATCGCCAATCGATCAATGCCAATCCCGAGCCCTCCAGTCGGCGGCATCCCGTGTTCAACCGCCAGCAAAAACGACTCGTCCAACCGATCCGCCTCAACATCGTCAAACTCCTCCCGCTGCCGTTCTTGCTGCTCGAAACGCTCGCGCTGATCCACTGGGTCGTTGAGCTCCGTAAACGCATTCGCCAACTCACGCCCCAAAACGAACGCCTCGAACCGCTCCACAACATCGTCATGCCCCGGCTTCTTCTTCGCCAACGGCGACATCGCCAACGGGTAATCAACCAAGAACGTTGGCGCCACCAACCGCGGCTCCACCGACGCAGAAATAACCTTGTCCAACAACTGCTGCCACGTCGAATTCGGCTCCACATGCATCCCCCGCTCATCCATTGCCGCCGCCAAAGCATCCCGCGTCGGACACGCGCGGAAATCTATCCCCGATGCGTCAATAATCGCCTCGCGCAGATCCAACCGAGGCCAAGGCGGAGCCAAGTCGATCGTATCGCCTTCCTCACCATCCGGCACCGGCACCACAGTTGATCCCTTCACTTCCGTCGCCACAAACGCCACCATCTCTTCCGTCATCCGCATCACATCGTTGTAATCCGCGTACGCCTCGTAACTCTCCATCGTCGTGAACTCTGGATTGTGATCCGCGTCAATCCCCTCATTACGGAATATCTTGCCGATCTCGAAAACCTTGTCCATTCCACCCACAATCAGTTGCTTCAAATACAGCTCCGTTGCAATCCGCAGAAACAACCCACGCCCGAGCGCGTTGTGATAGGTCTCGAACGGTTCAGCGAACCCGCCCGCCGCAACCGGCACCAGTATCGGCGTCTCGACCTCCATAAACCCTTGCGCCTCCATGAAAAGACGCACCGAAGACGCAACTTTAGAACGCGCGCGAGCGTTCTCCATCACTCGTTCATTCGCCAGCAAATCGAGATATCGCTGCCGAACTCGCGTCTCCGCATCCTGCAATCCGTGCCACTTCTCAGGTAATGGACGCATCGACTTCGAAATAATCCCGAACGTACGCGCCTCAACCGAAATTTGTCCCCGCCGCGTCCGCATCACCGAACCTGACACCGACACGAAATCTCCGATGTCCAGCATCGAAAGCAACTCGAAGTCGTCAGCCAACACATCCGCTCGCGCCTGCACCTGAACCTGACCACTTCCGTCTCGCACATCCAAAAACGACATCTTCCCCATCCCCCGTCGCGCCATAACCCGCCCCGCAACCTTCACCGTTTCTGTACGAACAGAGTCGTGTTCACCATCACCCTCGAACGAATCCTCACACTCTACGTAAAGCGCAATCGCCTCTTCTACTGAATGAGTTCGCTCGATCCGAGCCGGGAACGGGTCGATGCCTTGTTGCCTCAGCTGATCGACCTTCCGCAATCGGTCAAGTTCCAGACGCGAATACCTCGAAGCCCCGTCAGTCTCAGGCGAGATTTCGGGTCTATCTGTCATCTGGCTCAATTCCGACCTTCTCTACACATAATCAGGCGCACACCAACTGAATCAATCTTACAGACCTCCACCGTCGCCATAGCCTTTGCGAGAAAACGCCATTAATCGCGTCGTGCATCGTTGAAACACACATCACCCGATTCCGCATAATCGTAGTCAACACTCCCACTAACCAAGTGGTTGTGCAGGTACGATGTTGCGTCGCGGCGCAATTCGGAGTGAAACACGCGGAAAGGAACAGACGTATAGCCAGACACGGGCTACGACCGACATCTTCGAGGACCCGTTCAGCCATCATTTCGATGCTCGGTCCAAACGGCGCAGACGGAATGACCGCGCTCGACCTGTACGCCGGCACCGGAGCCGTCGGCCTCGACCTCCTCGAACATGGCGCTGCACACGTCGATTTCGTAGAAATCGACCGCAGAAGAGCCGCAAAGATACGACAAGAGGCCGTTGCCAGAAACGTGTCCGAAAAGGCTTCAACATACCAAGCTGATGCCATCAAGACACTGCCTCGGCTCGCAGGTAACTCCTACAACATCGTTTTTGCAGACCCGCCATACGACATCAGCCCTTGGAAAGATATACTCGCCGAACTCCGCAAACACAACCTCCTCAAACCCCACGCTTGGATCATCGCAGAGCACGCAACTAGGAACCAACTGCCAGACACTATTTCCGGAGCCACCGCCATAAACCGAAAACGATACGGCGACACCAGCTTAACCATCTACTCCTTCCCACAAACCTCTGACAACCAATAAAGAAAAAACAGAAGATCACGAAACACAACTATGAGCGACGTCGTAGCTTTGTACCCCGGCACATTCGATCCCGTAACCAACGGCCACACCGATGTGGTTCGACGTGCCGCCGCTTTGTTCGATCGCCTCATCGTCGCGGTCTACGACGGCAATCACAAACGTGTGACCTTCGACATCGATGAACGTGTAGGAATGTTGCAGGAAGCCATTACCGACGCTTCCAATGTCAACGTCATCCCCTTCCGCGGCTTGACCGTCGATTTCGCTAGAGAAACCGGCGCGAAAGCAATCGTCAGAGGGCTTAGAATCACAAGTGACTTCGAATACGAGAGCGCGATGGCATTGATGAACCGACACCTCGACGATGACATCGAGACCGTCTGCCTCTTCTCGTCCATCGAGAACCAATACGTAAGCTCATCACGCGTCAAGGAGATCGTCACACTCGGTGGAAACATCTCCGGTCTTGTACCCCCCAACGTCGTGGCGCCGACTACATCGAAGTTGACACCACAACCCGCATAGCCAACAACCTATAGAGCACAAGCAACCAACACCAGTGCAATCGGTCCCCAAGTCCGACGCACAAGGAGAACAAAATGGCACTAGAAACCCGCGTCAGCTACAACTCGGACAGCACTGAATTCGTGTCGGTTCAACCAGTTATCTATGAGCTGATCTCAAGGATCGCAAACTCCGTCGAGGAAAACCGCGTACGCGCCACCGGACGCAGTCTCGTCAGGGCAGATGAAACTCTGGGACTTATCGACGAACTCAAGCGCGAACTCCCCAAAGTAACCTCGCTATCCGACCAGATCGTTACCAAACGCGATCAGATGCTCAGCGATGCCGAAGACTTCATGCAGACCGCACGCAACGACGCGATGCAGGAAGCCGAAGAACTCCGTAAGCGTGCCGAGGAAGAACGCGACATCATCCTCGCCCAAGCCCGCAAAAAGGCCATGGAGACTATCGACCAGACATCCGTCGTCAACGCCTCCAAGGAAGAAGCCAAGCGCATCATTACCGAAGCTGAGGAAGAATCCGAGAAACTGTTGATCCGGGCCAAACGTGAAGCCAACACCATCGTCGAAAACGCCGATGAACGCTCGCACCGACAGACCAACGAGACCGACGAGTACTCACGCCGAATGCTCATGAAGCTCGAAGAGCGACTCTCACACACCCTCATGCAGGTTCGACAAGGCATCGACATGGTCAACGAAAGTATGGAAGAGCGCAAAAAGGAGCACGCTCACAACATCGCCATGCAGGCCGCTAAGTTCGCCACCGGAAACAATCGACGCCAGTCGTAACGAACCCAGACTTTCTTAAGCCACTTCCCCTCTCCTTGGTCGCCAAGGAGAGGGGATTTCTTGTTTACTGTTGCTAGCCGTCTTCGCTAGTCGCGCTCGCCCAGTAACCTTGGCCGACGATTACCAGCCACGAAACACCGACTATTGCGAAGTAGGTGACATGCCAGATTAGCGGTGTCGGCCGCGACGCCGTGACCACATTCTGGAACGTGAACACTGCGAAGATGATCGCGCTCAAGAACAATCCGAACAGGATCCAAGGCCGGCGCGCTGCTGTGCCGCTACGCATGATGAACTGGATCAGCGTCCACAGGAAGATGATCCCGACGATCAATTCGAAAACGCCCGTGAAGTAGTACGCGAATTCGCCGAGACCCGTCCCCCATCCCATCTTGTCTAACGCACCGCCAAACGGGTTTCCCTTCTCCGCAAACTTCACGCCGATGTGAACCCCGGGTATCAACTTCGCCAGCCCGTTTGCCAACCAGAACAGCATCCAAAAGATCACTGTAGCCAATTCCAGCGACCCCAGCCGAACCATATAACTCCTCAAACCATCCATCGTTTCGCCTCCTGAGCGGTATTGGGGATTGGTCGTACGAGCAGTTTACCACCACGAAGATTTAATACCGCTAAAACAACAAATAACCTGGATTCGATTGGGAAACACCGAATTCATCGGATTCCAGAACCCACCATCCCTATCATCCTGAAAAAATCATTCAAATCCTAGTTCAAGCCTTCCAACCCCGAACCGTCACGCTACGAACCGATTCCTCCCACGCCGTACCGTCCGAACGCGGGCGCATCGGAACATCCGACATGATCTCAACATCTACAAATCCCGATCGCTCCATACGCCCAAGGTATCGGCTCAGCAAGTCCGCCCCGCCTACACAAGAAACCCACTCCTCAGCTGAAGAACGCACATCGTCCGGCAACTCGTCAGTAACCACCATGTCCGAAACCACGAAACGACCTCCCGGCTTCAGCACCCGATAAATCTCGTCGAACACCCGATCCTTGTCCGGCGACAAAGCGATCACGCAGTTCGAAATCACCAGATCAACGCTCGCATCCAGTTGCGGTATCGCCTCGATCTTGCCCAGCTTGAACACCACGTTATGCACCCCTAACTTCTCCGCGTTCTGTCTGGCCAAGTCGATCATCGCGTGTGTCATGTCAATACCGATTACCTGACCATCCTCGTCGACCTCCTGCGCTGCCAAGAAACAGTCGATCCCACCACCGCTGCCCAGGTCCAACACCGTCTCGCCTGACTTGGCCTCCGAAAGCCCAATCGGATTGCCACAACCAGCCGAAGCCGCCATCGCCTCAGGCGTCAACGCGGCCAAGTCATCCGACTCGTAAAGAGAATCTGCCACCGTCGCCATCTCAGAACCCCCGTCCCCGCAACACGCCGAACCAACATCCTCGGCGCAACATCCTGACGCAGCAGCACCGCGCTCCGCGACCTGTGTATACCGATCCCGAACCGCCTGCTCCACCGACCCAGCATCAAACTCTTCACGACCAAAAACTCTCAGCAGCTCCGCCAACTCCATACCCTCCTAAAACTCGTAGCACTACCAACAATTTTACGCCCCAACTTACGCCACGAATCAACATCCCTTTCGCGCAGCGAAGGGGACGCGAGCAAGCGCAATGAGATTGAGGGCGATGCCCGATGCGCCAATCCCGGTCAGACAACCCTTTGAACTTGTTCAAAAACTAATCTTGCCGCCAAATTGCCGCTCCCAGCGGCAAGTTCCCCCTTAAACTGCCGTAAATTGCCGGAAACAGCGGCAATTTGGCGGCAAGAGCGGCAATTTCACAGCAATACAACGTCTCAAAAACACACCCCGAATCCCGCCCTCCATTACACGCCCGATCACCACTTCTGCGTTACTATTCCATCACAGCGCCGAATGGGGCGCCGGACAATCTTCAAGGAGATGGCGATGGGCAACGAAACCCCGCTAAAAGAACGCATCCGCCGAGGCGATATCGTGATTGGCGTTTCGGCTTCGATGGATGCCACGAAGTCGCAGCTCGAAGACATCCTCAGCAAGGACGACTACGGGTTTGTCATGACGGACAGCCAGCACAGCCCCTTTTCGGAACACAAGATGGTCGATTTCTGCAATATGGCCGATGAGGTCGGCATTCCAGTCCACCTGCGCATCGACCATCCAAGACACGCATACTTGCTCGGGAACCTCGCCGATCTCGGCCCCGCTATGCTGGAAATCCCGCTCGTCGAAGACCCCGCTACCGTCCGCGAGGCAATCGAGTTTTTCTACTTCCCGCCAAAAGGACGACGCAGCTTCGTCGGGGGCAACCGCTGGGGTGCCGAGCTCGGGAACGACATGAACATGTACGCAGAGTGGTGGAATAACAACGGCATCCTCTGCATCCAGATCGAGTCGCTCCGCGCCATCGAGAACATCCGAGCCCTCTCCCCGCCGGGTGTCGACATGTTCTCATGGGGACCATCAGACCTCGAGTGGGATCGCAAAATGCACCCGCATCATCCCTTCAAGACCGACGACGACTGCATCAAGCACGTCATGGACCAGGTCAACGACCTCGACGTCCGGATGAGCTACCGGTCGTACGACCCCAAGCTCCGCAACAAATACCTCGACATGGGTGTAACTGTCCTCTTCGAACAGCCACAAACCTAACCCCTCGACACAAAGGAGAACCCAAAAATGGGCAACGACGCAAACCTCAAAGAACGCATACGCCGCGGCGACATCGTCATCGGGGTCGGCATACCGATCGGCTCCACGAAGTCGCAGTTCGAAGACATCCTCGGTAAGGACGACTACGGTTTCGCCACTTGCGACAGCCAGCACAGCCCCTTCTCGGAGCACATGCTGGTCGACCACTGCAACATAGCCGACGAGGTCGGAATACCGATCCACTTCCGCATCAAGCACACCCAGTTAGCTTTCCTGGTCGGCAACATCGCCGACCTCGGTCCCGCATTTATCGAGATCCCGCTCGTCGAAGAACAGTCGACGGTACGAGAAGCCCTCGACTGGTTCTATTTCCCACCTGAGGGCCGTCGGAGCTGGGTAGGTGGTTTCCGCTGGGGCGCCGAACTCGGGCACGATCGTCCCGGTTACGCGAAATGGTGGAACGAAAACGGCGTCATCTGCCTGCAAGTCGAGTCCCTGCGCGCCATCGAGAACATCCGCACCCTCGCCATGCCAGGTATTGACCTGTTCTCGTGGGGACCGGCCGATTTGGAATTCGATCGAGAAATGCATCCGCATCACCCATTCAAGACCGACGACGATTGCATCAAGCACGTAATGGACCAGGTCAACGATCTCGACGTCAGGATGAGCTACCGCTCCGGCGACCCCGACCTGCGCAACAAATACATCGACCTCGGTGTCACCGTCCTGATGGAACGAGCGCAGTAGCGCTAACGTAGGGGCGGTTCGCGAACCGCCCCTACAACCTCAACCGGCGCAAAACCAAACCCACCAACCGCATCACCACGGTCATCACAACCTGAAAGATGACCGTGCGTAGTATCTGACGTACAAGCAACCCAACCATGGTTGCTCATAGTCTAGCCTACGTCGGAACCGAGCCTCCGCCGGTCACGTGCGCGTGGAGATGAAACACCTCCTGCCCCGCGCCTCGGCCCTGGTTGAACTGCACCCGGTAACCCGAACCCGTAATTCCTGTAGTCTCCGCGACCCTACCAACCCCCACCAATATCCGACCGAGCATCCCCACATGCGTATCCCCTGCTTCGTGTAGGCGGTCGAAGCACGTTTTGGGAACTACCAGGACGTGGATCCGTGCCTTTGGGTTGATGTCGTTAAACGCCAGAACATGATCGTCCTCATACACCTTGCTGCACGGAATATCACCCGCGATGATCTTGCAGAAGATACAGTCGTCAGACATTTTCGATCCCTCTGGCTTCCGAGTCAGAGAGTTCGGCCAAGGTTTTCGATGTGTGAATCCGAATCTCCGAAATCAGCACGCCACGAAAGCACTCTCCGAGTGTAGAGATGCAGATCGTGCTCCCAAGTGAACCCGATCGCGCCATGCGATTGATGCGCCTTCCACACGATGTCATGCATCAAAGTATTCGCGGACCATTTAGCCTGCGAAACAATCCGTGAAGCCATCGCACCATTGACATCCGCGCTCAACGCCCATGCCGCCCGATCCGCGAGATGCTTCGCCGATTTCACCTTCGTAGCCATATCCGCCATGTAGTGCTGTATCACTTGGAACGCACCAATTGGACGACCAAACTGCCGCCGCTCTTTCACATACTCGATCGTGCGATTCGTAACCGCGCTACCCGCACCAACCATTTGCGTCGCCCGAGCCGCCGCCCCGTACAACATCATGTGATCGACGACATCAGCGCCACCACCAGCTTCGCCGACAACCGTTGCTGTCGGAACAACAACCTCGTTCATATCGATATTGCAAGCCGGTGCACCTGAGGCCATCTTTACCCGGTTGATATTGACCGTCCCTTCGGCAGACTTCACCGGCACTGCGAACACAGTCATACCTGCGTCAGTCTCGGCAGGCATTAACACCAGATCCGCGGAGTTCCCGTACGGAACGAACCTGCTTGTGCCGCTGATCACCCAGCCGTTGGATGTCTCCGAAGCCCGTACACCCATCGCATTCGGATCAGTCGAACCATCCATCCCGACTAACGACGGAACCACAACTGTCTCGCCAGTCGCTATTGATGGTAGCCAATCCGCCTTCTGCTCGTCGGATCCAAACTCGCTTATCGCAGATGCCGACACAACCGCCGACTCCACTAGCGGCCCCGGTGCTAATGCAGTGCCCCACTCGCCAAGCAGCACCGCCATATCCGACATGTCCATGCCTGAACCGCCGTGCTCCTCTGGCACGATCAGTCCTAGCCACCCCAACTCGCCGATCTCTCGCCAAAAATCGTCGGTGCAACCCCGCTCATCCGTCGCCATCGCACGGACGAAGTCGGATGGTGAACGGTCAGAGAGATATTCCGCCACACTGCTTCGGATCAGCTCCTGCGTTTCGTTTAGTCCGAAGTCCATGATGCGGATCTAGCGACGGGGCAATTCAAGGCCACGGTAGGCGATGATGTTTTTTTGGATTTCGTTGGTGCCAGCCAATATCGGACCGGAAGTCTGATACATCCGCATCTTGAAGATGCGCCCGGCGAGGTCCTCGTGCTCATCCGGATCGTCAATCAGACCCGGCATCCCGAGCAACTCAACGCCAAAATCGAGCACCGCAGTATTCACCTCGGTCGCCGCAATCTTGCACATACTCGCCTCGGTCGACGGCGGATGTCCTAGCGACTGCAACCACGCCACCTCGTAGGTGATGTAGCGCGCCATCTCGATCTCAGCTTCAAGTTCCGCCAAACGCCGTCGCACCTTCATGTCGTCGATCATCAGCGAGCCATCGAATCGCCGAGTTGTCGCCGCATAATCGCGGATTTCCTCCCACGACTTTTGTGCCCAAGATACATAGTCGATGTTCCCCCGCTCGAAGTTGAGCAGGTTCATCGCCACGTTCCAGCCATCATGTAACTCGCCGACGAGGTTCTCAACCGGGACATGGACATCATCGAACATCACTTGGTTGAAGCTGTGCGCGCCTGCAATGTTGATGATCGGATTGACCTGAATCCCCGGCGACTTCATGTCCACGAGAAGGAAGCTAATACCTGCGTGCCGTTCCGCATCGCGATCAGTGCGAACCAACATGAACATCATGTCTGCGCGATGCGCCAACGAGGTCCATATCTTCGATCCGTTGATTACGAACTCTTCGCCTCGTAGTTCCGCGAACGTCTGCAACGATGCCAAGTCCGAGCCCGTGTTCGGCTCTGAATACCCCTGACACCATTGGATCCCCCCTTGCGCAATGTCCGACAAATACTTACGCTTCTGCTCGTCAGTGCCAAAGACCATCAACGTAGGCCCCAACATCCGCGTGCCGAATCGATCATTGCCAGGCGCACGACGATACGACATCTCCTCTGCGAAGATGAGGCTGATCATGGGAGACGCCTCTTGTCCGCCATACTCCTTCGGCCACGTCATCGTCAACCAGCCACGTTCGGCGAGCTTCCGACGCATGCGGCAATAAAGCTCCCATCCCTCCTCACTGGACTCGTCGTTGGGACCTATCCAGCCGTCAGGGAGCTCATCATCGAGGAACTCCCGCAGTTCCTCGCGGAACGCGATCTCTTCTTCGTTGAATTCGAACCACATAGCGGATCCGATTAGTCAGCGGTGACCGCAAGGCTCGTGATGGTTTTAACGATGCCACCGACCTGATGCATCTTGGTGCTGACGATGCCGCCGATATCCACGAGATTGTCGGCCTCGACAACTGCGATGATGTCGAACGGTCCGGTTACCATGTCGACGGCGATCATTTGATCGATCTTCTTCAACTCCGTCGCAACGTTAGCGGTGCTGCCGACTGACGTCTCGATCAAGATGTATGCTCGGGTCTTCATTTCTTTGAGGTGCTCCTATCTCAGAGGTTTGCGTATTGCATATGCTAACGCCCGAAACGCAAATTGACGACTTTCTGAAAATTACTCAAAAATCAAGCGCACGACCAAATTCAGACCAATCCCTCACCGGGCCCACTGCAGACATCGCCAGCTTGTCCGATATAACCACATCGGAAGCCACCATCCGCACATCTTCTAAAGTCACTGCATCCAACGACTTGATCCGGTCGTCCAACGTCTCGACACTGCCGCGCAGCAACTCCTGCGCCGCGAGATCGTTCGCCACCGCCCGGCTCTCCTCCATCCCAAGAAGCAACCTGCCCTTAGCCAACTCACGTGCGTCGCTCAGCTCCTCCTCAGTAATCCCATCCCTGATCTTTGCCAACTCATCCACGATTACGCTGAGCGCCTCGATCGCCCGCGGCGGTTCTACGCCAGTGTGAATGTCGACTACGCCGCAGTCTGTAAGCGAGTGCATCGAACTACCTATCCCATACACAAGCCCGCGCTTTTCACGGACCTCTTCAAATAACCGACTGCTCATGCTCCCGCCCAGAACTACCGTCATTATTCGCAACGCTGTCCGTCGCCTGTCGTTCATACCAACCCCCTTGAACGCCAGCGCCATGTGCAGTTGTTCAAGATCCCGTCGTCCTCCCGTCACACTAGGGCCGACCAAATTGTCGTCGTAAGGAAACATCCCCCGCGGCTCACCGCGAGGTAGATCCGACAACAATTCGTCTATCTGATCAACCACCTCATCATGTTCGATGTTGCCAGCGACGCAAACGACTATGTTGCAACCCACGTATTGTTCGCGGTGGTAGTCAATCATCACCTCACGCGGTATCGCCTCCACACTTTCAATGGTGCCTGCAATGTCTCGACCCAAAGCCTGATCTGGCCACAACGCAGAATCGAGCAACATTCCCGCCAACGCTCCGGGCGAGTCGTGCGTCGCCCGAATCTCCTCCAACACCACGTGCTTCTCTTGCACGATATCCGACTCACGGAACAGCGGCGACTTGATGATGTCCGCCAGCACTTCAACGCCGCTTCGATAGTGTGGCAATGCCATGCGACACCAATAACCCGTGCATTCACGATCTGTAAACGCGTTGATCGTACCCCCTACGCTCTCCACCACACCGCTGATATCCCTCGGACGCGGCCTGCTCGGCGTCCCTTTGAACAGCATGTGCTCGAAAAGGTGCGAAACACCCGCCTCATCGTCCGTCTCGTATCGGCTCCCAGCGCCGACGAGGAACACGACACTTACCGCCTTCGTGTGCGTCATACTGCTGGTGATGACGCGGATGCCGTTCGCAAGCGTGGTTCGTTGGTATGCGGATGATGTGTCGAATTCGACGGCGGTGGTTAACGGCATGGTCGATAGCAGAAAATGTTTCGCGCGGTTGACACTCAAGAGTAGCATTCGCCCCGATAGCCACCCACAACGCTAAACCCGCGGCAAATCGACCTCGTCGCCCGTCGCTGCCTGCCAAATCCTGATCCGCGCCGCCATATCGCGGATGCGATCCCGTTGCTTCGGATCGTCATAAAGATTCGTCATCTCGTGGGGGTCATTGTTCAAGTCGTAAAGCTCGCACTGGTCTGCTGGACAAAGGTTCAGCTTCCAGCGATCCGGCGTGATTACCGTACGCCAGTGCATTGAGGCCATACGGTTGATCTCCGGTGTGCCAAGGTCCCGGTCTCCCATGCCGTTCCACTGAACAAACACGTCGTTCTCGCTCAGATCAGCATCACCACTCAAAACCGGAGCAAGACTCTGGCCCTGCATCTCCCAACTATTTGAGATGCCCGATGCAGTCGGAGCAAAACCATCGCCTAGAACCTCACCGGAAGTCGAATCCGATGCATCACCACCACCGCTCAAATCGAGCAACGTCGGAACAAGATCAACCAGCGAAACCGATCCGCTGATCCGCGTCGAATCCCCCGCCGCGTCTGGTTCAGATCCCGGAACGCGTATCAGTAGAGGAACACGCGATGCTTCCTCGTACATCGATCGCTTCTCCAACATCCCGTGATCACCAGCCATCTCCCCATGCTCACTGGTGAAAACGATGATCGTGTTATCGAGTTGACCAGTAGCCTCCAGCGCGTCTAGCATCGTGCCGACCTGACGGTCTACTAGCGTCACGTTAGCGAAATACTGCGCCCGTAACCGACGCCAACCATCCTCAGCCGTCAGATCGTGATAGTCGTCGATTCCCAGTGGGTTCAGGTTGCCCGCCATGTAGTAATCCGCCCGCAGGCGGTTCAGCAGCGAACTATCGTCAGGACGTTCCAGGAACGCCGGTCCGACTGAGATATCTTCCGGATCATAAAGATCGTTGAGCGGCCCGGTATACGGCGGATGCGGCTCGAAAAACGAGACGTACAACATGAACGGCATATCACCGTTCTCGGTCTCGCCATGACCCCGGATGAAATCCGCCGCACTGTCGCCGAGGAAATACGCCTGCGTCTGCTCCTCGGTCAATCCCGCAGTTGCGAACCAGTTCTCGTACGACCGGTTGATGCCCGGCGGCTCGATACCGTGCTTTCGCAGATGATCGTTGTAGTGCGCCTCGACGTTCCGATACTCTCGCTTCGTTGCCCGAACTCTGTGAAAATCCTCAACGCTGATCCATTGGTCGAAACCATGCTGCTGGATCATGTCGTTGCCGAGGTGCCACTTGCCGAAGTACGCGCAGTAGTACTCCTCGCTGATCCGCTCCGCGATCGTCGGGCAATCGGCCGGCAACGGGATGTTGTTCCGATGCAACCCAACCGCGTGCGGATACAACCCCGTCATAATCGACGCCCGGCTAGGAGTGCAAACCGGTTGGGTAACATACGCGTTCTCGAACACAAACGACCGATCTGCGATCCTATTCAGATTCGGCGTTTCAATCCAATCGTTGCCGTAACAAGCAAGCGAATCCTGCCGCTGCTGATCAGTCAGTATGAAGAGGATGTTCGGACGATTGGAAGCGGTTTTCATGGGATTTGCGCGTGTCTTCGGTTGCCGTTGTCGCTTAACGTAGGATTTAGCTTACTATCAGTCCACCATGATGCCCGCAGAGCAACAACAATCTGAACCGATCGACGCGGGACAGCTGCGAAGACCCCGAAACCCTCGCCGCGAAGACCGCCCATGGGGTTCATACGAAGTGCTGACTCGAGGACCCGGCTTCCAAGTAAAACGCCTCAGCATCAAGCCCGACAGCCGACTCTCCTATCAATGGCATCGCCACCGCGCCGAAACTTGGACCGTCGCCCGAGGCATTGCCAAAGTAACCATCAACGGCGAAGACCAGATGCTCGGCCCATCGCAGTCCATCCATGTCCCACGCACCCATAAACACCGCATCGCCAATCCGTCATCCATCGAACCACTCGAAATCATCGAAGTCCAAACCGGCGACTACCTAGGCGAAGACGACATCGTCCGCGAAGAGGATGATTTTGGACGGGCGTGAAATGAACTTCTAATCAGCATCCTAAGACTCCGCCACATGCAATCATCCTCCGCCGTCCCCGTCGCCCCTCCCGCCTCCGACGAGGCCACGCGCCGTTCGATGATGTCTAATCGCCGCACGGACACGAAACCCGAAATCGCATTCCGAAGCATGTTGCACCGCTCAGGACTCCGCTTCCGAAAAGACCGCTACATCAAATTCGAGCGGCGCGGCGTCAAAGTCGATGTCGTATTTCCCACCGAGAAAGTCGCAGTCTTCATCGATGGCTGCTTTTGGCATCGCTGCCCAGAGCACGCCACCATGCCGACTCGCAACTACGAATACTGGTCGACCAAGTTCCAACGCAACATGGATCGCGATAGATCAAATGACCAGAATCTTCAGAACCTTGGCTGGCAAGTCATCAGGATTTGGGAACACGAAGTCAAAGACCTCGAACTTGCCCAACACGCAGTCATGCACGTCAAATCCGCGCTACGACACCGAAACACCTGAACAACCGGATTCTGTCCACAGTCCGAAATGTAGAATTTTCATTCGCCGAATCATCTACTCGATTTAATCCCCCACCTATGCCATCGAAACTCAGCGAAGAACAGATACTCGCAATTCTGGAATCCGCGTACTCTGGTGCCGTCTACGACGCTATGCGGGAACTCGGACTAGACGACGGAATTCTTCCCAACGACATCCAGCCCGTTGACCCGAACATCCCGCTCGTCGGTAAAGTCTGGACCTGTTCAGGCGGAATAGTCGAAGGGATTTCGCAGGACGATTCTCTCCTTTCATGGACCGGCATGTTGAGCGCCGCGCCATCGGGCTCCGTCGTCGTCTGCCAACCGAACGACTCGACGATCGCGCACATGGGCGAACTATCCGCCGAGACGCTCAAGTTCAGGGGCGTCAAAGGCTACATCGTGGACGGCGGCAACCGCGACACCGACTTCATCCTCAAACTCGGATTCCCCGTCTTCTGCCGCTATTTAACACCTTCGGACATCGTCGAACTCTGGATGGTGCAAACCATGGGCGAACCTATAACCATCGGCAATGTGGATATCAAAACCGGCGACTACATCGTCGCCGACCGCGACGGCGCAGTGGTAATTCCCGCATCCGCGGCATCCAACGTCGCCAACCGAGTCGACGAGGTGATGAACACCGAAAACGAACTCCGCAACATGATCCTCGGCGGCATGGATCCGCAGGAAGCATACCTGAAATACAGACGCTTTTAGCGATGACATCATCGAGTTCTGATCAGCCCCTGTTCACTGAAAACCTGCGCGCACCCGGATGGATGTTCGCATTCCTCGGACTCATGCTCGGGGCCGTTTCAGGAGGGCTCACCGCAGTCGGCATCCGCGGTTTCACCGACGATCCCCTAATCTCCGGCGGCGAATCGCTCATCTTCTACGTCTCATTCACTATCGCAATCGTCGGCATCGTCTACGTGATGCTCAACTCCACATTGATGGAGACCAAAGCAACCGCCGACGACATGACCGTGAGATTAGGCGTCCTCGGTACCCAACGCACATTCGATTGGAACAACATCACTGCCATCCGTACCGCCAACCACAATATCGCCAGACACGGCGGTCGCGGCAACCCCTTCGCCCCCTCCACCCGCCGCTCATGGACGATGTACGGAGTACGAAGCGGAGTGGAAATCCAGCTCTCCGACAGTCACGATAACCAGATCATCTTCATATCCAGTTCCAACAGCGACGAATTAGTAGCCGTCGCTGAGCGACACATCGCGTAACCCCGTCATACTCGCGCGGCCTGCCCCGTAGGGGGGCGGGTATCCACAGGGGCCAAGCGGCTAAGTATCCCCTCTCCCTCGATGGGAGAGGGGCAGGGTGAGGGTGAACGGGGACAAAAGGGCGGGGATGCCACCCCAG
>VXSB01000002.1 GCA_009838175.1 Chloroflexota bacterium | reverse complement strand
CTATCCGTATTCCTGCTCCGTTCTGTGGCTTGGCTTGTTTATAAACTCCACTGAAAAAAACTCGCGCCCCCGGCTGCCCGTCCGGGGGCGCGTCGGGCCCAGCGATACTATCTACTGGGGTGGTATGTGTCGAATTATACACCAAGTGTGATGTGGTATTCATGCAGGGATTTGACACTACTGCTTCATAATTAGTATTTTTGTGTTATTATAGGTTATATCGATGTTGGTTTTGGATGGAGAGAGGTGATGCTTGATGGTTGGTGGGGTTAGGTTGCCGCGGCGGTTTATGTTTAGTGATGGTGTGGTGGCGCGTGAGGATCCGGTTTGGTTTGCGAGGCGGTTTCTGGATGCTAGGCCTTGGTCGAAGCAGAGGGAGGTGCTGAGGGCGTTGCGGGACCATGATTTGGTGGCTGTGAGGTCGTGCAACGGCTCTGGTAAGACGTTTACGGCGGCTTTGGCGACGCTGTGGTGGTTGTGTGCGCACGATGAGGCGATGGTGATCACTACTGCGCCGACTGAGCGTCAGGTGAAGGATCTGCTGTGGTGTGAGATACGGCATCTTCACGGCAAGAATCCGGAGGCGATCGGTGGAAAGTTGACGTCGACGCGGCTGGAGCTTTCAGAGAAGCGGTTTGCGTATGGGTTTTCGACGGACACTGCGGGTCGTTTCCAAGGTTTCCACAGTGGGAACATTCTGGTGATCGTGGATGAGGCGGCGGAGATGCGCGAGTTTATCTTCGATGCGATCTTTGGTTGCCTGACGTCAGAGAATGCGAAGATGCTGATGATCGGTAATCCGTCGAGTTTGGCGGGGACGTTCTACGACGCGTTCCACAAGAATCGTTCTCGTTGGAAGACGGTTCACATCTCGGCGTTTGATACTCCGGCGTTTCGGGTGGAGGAAGATGTAGGCCCCACCTCCACCTCCCCTCTGGATGGACGTTCCGTCCCGCAAGCGGCCGGCTTTCGCCGGAATGACGGAGAGAGCGGCGGGAGTGACTGGGAGGTTGGCGAGGATGATGGGGACAGCCCAAGTGAGGGGGAATTGCACGGGCATCCCCCGCTCGCATCGCTTCGCTCGCTCGCGCCCCCTTACGCTTCGCGAAGGGGGCGAGGTGTGGAATTGTCGATTGACGCGTCGATTGATGCTTCGACTGATGCTTTGGGGGCAGGTTTGAAACCTGCCCCTGCCATTCCGTCGGGGATGGCTACGCCTAAGTGGGCGGAGATGATTGCGGGTCAGCGGGGTGTGAGTTCGGCGGAGTATCAGTCTCGGGTGCTTGGTGAGTTTCCTGAGGAGGCTGATGATACGTTGATCGCGATGCGATTGATCGAGGCGGCGGTAGGTCGTGAGTTTGAGGTGGTGAGCGACGACGAGGCTGTGATGGGTGTTGACGTTGCGCGTTACGGTAATAATCAGACGGTGGCGGTGGTGCGTCGTGGTTCATCGGTGGTGGATATGTTGTCGTTCGGTCGTTCTGATCTGATGAATACGACTGGGCGTGTAATAGATCTGGCGCGCAGACATGATGTGAAGAGGATGCATGTGGATGTGGTTGGTCTTGGAGCAGGAGTAGTGGATCGTGCGCGCGAGTTGAATTCGGTGCGAACGATAGGCGTGAACGGAGGCAGCAAAGCATCGGACAGTGAAAAACATCTGAATCTGCGTGCAGAGATGTACGACGGCTTGCGTCAACGATTTGCGGATGGGGACATATCGATTCCCGATGATCCGGAGCTGATCTCACAGCTTGCGTCGTTGACGTTCAGCTACACGTCGCGCGGTCAGTTGCAGATCGA
The DNA here is from genome assembly GCA_009838175.1 of Chloroflexota bacterium. Lineage (GTDB taxonomy): Bacteria > Chloroflexota > Dehalococcoidia > Lucifugimonadales > Lucifugimonadaceae > Bin127. The sequence continues at coordinate 49,386 of VXSB01000002.1, read as the reverse complement.
GTCGAAGGACAAGATTCGGAGTTCTGGTCGTCAGAGTCCGGACAAGGCGGATGCGTTGGCGTTGGCGTTTGGCAGGAATGTTGAATCGAATCCGTTGCGGATGTGGATTTTGGCTGGGGATGGTGTGCCGGGTTCATCTTCGCCGCGGAGTAGTCGGAGGAGATGGGTTCGGTGGGATTGATTGTCTGAACCCGGATTTTAAGGATGGAAGGAATGGGGATGTTGGTCTTTTGAACTATGATTGCTGTGATTTTTTGATGATGTGGATGATGGGTGTTGGTTGGGCGGGATACCGGGCCCCTTCACCCCTTCACCCTCACCCTAGCCCTCTCCCATCAAGGGAGAGGGGATTTGCCCCACCCTACCCTGGGCATCCCCTGCGAACTTCGCTGCGCTTGTTCGCGTCCCCCTTACGCTTCGCGAAGGGGACGGGTGACGGACAACCACAAGGGTTGCCCCTACGTTGCGAAGGGGATGTTATGGTTTCCCATTGATTTGGTTGTGGGTGTATGATGCAGTGAACTTTTGATTTGGGGGTTGGGGCTGTGTGGCTCTGCCCTGCTCTGGCGCTTCTGCGAACTCTCTCTTGGCTCAACAATCCCGCATAGCGCATTCTCGGACGGAGCGGGTCAAGCCTTGGTCGTCGTTCAAGCATTACGACTTCTCGGTGCTGTGGGCGGCGCAGGTGACGATGACGATGGCGATGACGTTGCGGTTGCTGTCGACGAGTCAGTGGATATTCGACGAGACGGGTTCGGCGGCGCAGCTGGGGATTCTGGGTGCGGTGCAACTGTTGCAGATGCCGGTGGTTATTTATGGCGGTGCGCTGGCGGATGTGATGAACCGGAAGGTGCTGATGGCGATGACGCAGTCGGTGTCGTTCCTGTCGCTGCTGGTGCTGACGATTCTGGCGTTCGGCGAGGTGCTGGCACCATGGCACATCTGGGTGGTTACGGGATTGACGGGGATGGTGAACATGCTGGGGAGTTCGGCGCGTCCGGCGATGCTGCCGCGGGTGGTGCCGCGCTCGCATCTGACGAATGCGGTTACGATCTCGACGTCGACGATGCAGGTAGCGGCGATCACGGTGCCGTTTCTGTTCGGTCCGCTGTACATCAATTTCGGGATCGGCCCTACCCTGCTGGTGACGACGTGCATCGCGGCGGCGAGCATGATTGCTCCGTTGATCATCCGGTCGTCTGGTGCGCCGGAGGAAGGCAGCGCGGGCGGGGTGAAGCTGCAGACGATCATCGAGGGTTTCCACTTCGTGCGGAAGCATCCGATTCTGCCGGGTCTGTATCTTCTTGACATCGGCGTGACGATCGTGAGTTTCTACCGGATGCTGTTCCCGTTCTTCTCTCACGAGCTGTACGGTATGGGCGCGCAGGGCACGGCGATGCTGACGTCGGCGAACGCGTTGGGTGGTGTGTGCGGGAGCATGGTGGTGTTTATCACCGAACGGTGGCGTCGCAAGGGCATGATTGTGCTGGTGGCGACTTTGATCTACGCGCTGTTGTTGTTCGCGTGGGGGTTCAACCGCGTCGATCTTGTGGACAATCCGAATCTGGTGCTGAGTCTGTTCGATTTTTCGTGGACGATTAACTACATCTTCGCCATTGGACTAGGGTTGGTGGCGCTGCTTGGAGGCACGGATGCGGTTGGAATGACGATGCGGCAGGCTTTGGTGCAGTTGACGGCGCCGGACAACATGCTGGGGCGTGCGAGCAGCGCGCACTCGTTCTCGGCGATGGGTGCGAACCATCTGGGTCAGATGGAGGTGTCGTTCGTGGGCGGTATTATCGGCGCGGGGAATGTGATGGTTTTGGGAGGTGTGATCTCGGTGATCGTTGTGTTTGCGATATGGCGGTTGGTGCCGGGGATACGGAATTATCGGTATCGGCCGCAGCGGAGGCCGCGGGGGTAGTTGTCTGAACCCGGATTTGAAGGATTTTAAGGATGTGAAGGATGGGTGTGCGCGTGTGTCAGGGGTGGGCATCCCCACCCTTTTGTCCCCGTTCACCCTCACCCTAGCCCTCTCCCATCAAGGGAGAGGGGATTTGGCTGCCGCTCTTCCTCACCCCATGCATCCCCTGCGTTCGCTTCGCTCCGCGTCCCCTTACGCTTCGCGAAGGGGACGGTACGCGGCGGGCATACCCGGCGAACCCCCTCTGAATCTCCCCCTAAATGGGGAGGTAAAAAGGTGCGCGCCCCCTTCGATTCTCGAAAGGGGTTAGTTAGCGGGGACCATTTTGAGGATGGGGGCGTTGAAGCGGAGGATGTAGATTTCGCCTTGGGTGTCGGTACCGAAGGATGTTAGGCCGGGGTTGTCGTATTTGGTTCCTTCGGGGGCGATGGGTTTGACGGCGGTGCTGCCGGTTTCGGGGTTTTCGGGGCTTAGTACTCGAAGTTCGCCTTTGCAGTGGTCGGAGTAGAGGTAGTTGCCAGTGAGGGTCGGGATGTCGTCGCCGCGATAGACGGGGCCGCCGATTACTGAGCAGTGACCGGAGCGTGGTGGGTAGTCTTCGACGGGGAGGGTCATGCCGGTCTTGTTGCAGTCTTGGCGGGGGCGGAAGCAGGCGGTGCCTTCCATGGTGGCCCATCCGAAGTTGGTGCCGCCTCCGGTCTTGGTGCTGATGACGTTGATTTCTTCGCGGTAGCTCTGCCCTACATCGCCCATCCACAGGAGGTTGGTTTCGGCGTCGAATGTCATGCGCCAAGGGTTGCGGAGTCCGTAGACCCAGATTTCGTCGGGGATGTCGGGATCGTCGATGTAGGGATTGTCTGGGGGGATGCGGTACGGCTCGCCGTTGCGGGTTTCGGAGATGTCGAGGCGGATTATGGTGCCCCAAGCGTTGGTGAGGTCTTGACCGTTGTCTTGGGGGTCGCCGCGTGAGCCGCCGTCTCCGAGTCCGAGGTAGAGGTATCCGTTGTTGTCGAAGACGATTTTTCCGCCGTTGTGATTGTCGTATGGCTGGGTGATCTCGTATACGATGTGCTCGCTGCTCCAGTCGGCGATGTATTCGTCGACTGTGAACCAGGAGAGTCGGGTGCTGCGGAAGCCTTGTTGTACGGAGTAGTACATCCAGACTCGGCCGTTGGCCTCGTAGTTCGGGTCGAGGGCTAGGGAGAGGAGTCCTTCCTCGTTGGAGGCGCGGCTGACGCGTTCTCGGATAGAGAAGGTAAGGATCGGATCACGGCGGGCATCGATGAAGGCTCTGTGGACTTGTCCTATCTGCTCGGCGACTAGTGCGGATTCGCCGTCGGGGAGGAATGCGATGTCTACTGGACGCTCCCACTCGTGGCCGCCGAATGCCTCGACGAACTCGAAGTCGTAGCGGTCGAAGGTGCGGTCAGGGGTTGGAGGGACCGCGGCGGTGATGATGGGAACTGGGGTCGGAGCTGGACGTGGGGTTGGTTCGGGGGTGGTTGAGCAGGCGGTTAGGAGGGTGATATGAACTAGGATGAGAAGGGTTTTTAAGGATGTGAAGGATGGGACTCGTGGAGACATTGCGCTGCTGCGTCTTAGTTCGCTACGAGGGGTTAGCAGGCACAAGGCGCTTCCCCTACGTCGACGGCGTGCTTGTGCCATCTAGCGCGGGCATCCCCCGCGAAATTCGCTTCGCTCTTTCGCGCCCCCTTACGCTGCGCGAAGGGGGCGAATGTGCTTTTACCACTGGACGTACATGGGCATGACTACGTGTGTGAAGCCGGGGTGGCTGGAGTGGCGGAAGACGGCGGGGCTGGATGGAGTGGTTATGGACAGGACGAGCTTTTCTGCGCCGGGTGTGCCGTCGCCGTCGGTCTCGACGGGGTTGGATGAGCCGCCTTGGGAGTGTTGGACCAGGTCGGTGAGGAAGCGCACGTTGAAGGCGATCTTGCCTTCCTCGCCCTCGATGTCGATGTCGAGGCTGCCTTCGCTGTTTCCGAGGTCCTCGGCGTTGGCGGAGAGGGTTAGACGCCCCTGCCCTTCCAAGTCAGATCCCACGAGTCGGACGATGGCACTGCCCTCGCGGGCGATGACGTTCATAGATCGAGCGACCTGAGCGACGCCTTCGAGCGGGATCGTCATCGTCGTGTCTGAGTTTTCCGGGACGAGGCTCTTGTAGTCGGGATATGTTCCGGCAATGAGCTGTGTGATCATCTCGATGTCGTCGCCGATGCGGAACATCGCCTCGCCACCGGTTTCGGAGACCATGATTTCGACTGGCGATACGGTTCCGGACATCAACGCGGTGAGTTCGCGCAGCGCGCGGGCGGGTATAAGTGCGTCGAAACCTTCTTCGGCGGCATCCATAAGCTGGGCAGACTCGATTGAGAGTCGGAAACCGTCGGCGGCGGCGAATGTTGCCTTGTCGCCTTCGACCTCCATCTTGACGCCGGTGAGCACGGGACGGGCGTCGTCGGTAGCGGCGGCGAATACGGTGCGGTCCAAAGCGTTGCGTAGGATGCCGGAATCTACTCGGACGCGGTGTTTGGGTGAGACTTCCGGGAAAGGAGGGAAATCGTCTTTGGGTGCGCCTCGGAGGTCGGTGTCGATGGTTGCGGGACCGCTGCCGCTCTGAGTGGTGGTCTGGATGTGTGCGCCGTATGGTTCGTCGGTGACTTCAAGTTCGACGCGACCCATGTCGAAGCTGCTGATGGTGTCGATGAGGGTTCGGGCTGGCAGAGTTATGGCCCCGGTGGCTTCGATCTGAGCGCCGACCCAGGTGGTGATGGAGAGCTCGAGATCGGTTGCCGAGAGTTTTACTCGTGCGTCCTCAGCCTCGATCAGGATGTTTTGGGTGATGGGAAGCGTTGCTCTCGAAGGCACTGCTCGGTTCACCACTCGCAGTCCGCGTGCCAAATTTTCCTGTATGCAAGTAATCTTCATTCCGACCAATCCAGAAATCTAGTCTCTTTCCAGGCGAGTCTGTTAGGACTCGCAAAATCTAGAATCACGTTGTGCTCGACATCGAAAATCGTCCAACGGGACTCGTTATTTCTTCGCTGTAATGATACAGCGTGGTAAATATCTTCTTTAAGTTCAACTCCAGTTCAAGCGCAACTGAACTCTGAAAGCAACGCAATGCCCTCCGAACCTAGCGAAATTTCCCAATCTGGGCCGGTTGGTGAAGTGCCAAGTGCGGAGATGGGGTTCGCCACGGTCGATCTGGATCGGGAGCGGAGGACCGGCTTTCCAGAGGTCGTGATGGGTCAAGGCAAGACGCCGGAGCACATCGCCGAGATTGCGAAACGGATCTACGATGCGTCGGGGATGGTGCTTGTAACGCGGTCGGATCGAGTTGCCGCGGCGGCGGTTAAGGCGGTGGTTCCGAGCATTCATTTCATCGAAACTTGCGGCGCGATCTGGGCCGACGATCGGGGCTTGAAGCCCGAACACGAGGGATTGGTTGTGGTCTCGGCGGGAACTGCTGACATGGCGGTTGCGGACGAGGCGGAGATTGTGGCGAAGTTGATGCTTTGTGATGTCCGCCGGATCAACGATGTGGGTGTCGCGGGTATTCACCGGTTGTTGGCGCAAAAAGATGTGCTGCAGGCGGCGCGGGCGATTGTGGTGGTTGCAGGTATGGATGGCGCTTTGCCGAGCGTGGTGGGAGGTCTTGTGGAAGCACCGGTGATCGCAGTACCTACGAGTAATGGTTATGGGACCGGGTTGGAGGGGTTCTCGGCGATGCTGACGATGCTGAACTCGTGCTCGCCGGGAGTATCGGTGGTGAATATCGACGCTGGGTTTTCGGCGGGGTATCAGGGTGCGTTGATATGTCGGGCAGGATGACGGACGTTTCAGCCGAACCTTCTCCTATCAAGGGAGAGGGGACACTATGCCGCTCCGCCGGGCATCCCCTGCGTAGTCGCTACGCTTCTACGCGTCCCCTTACGCTGCGCGAAGGGGACGGAGTTTCAGGCACTCTATCTTGCCCCTGCACTGTGCGAGGGTAAGGAGGTTTACTCGTTGGCTTTGACGAAGGCTATTAGGTCGGCTAGCTCTTGGTCGGAGAGGTAGTCGAATGCGGGCATTACGTTGGTGAAGCCTTCGGCGATGAATTTCGAGGGTTTGGTGATGGATTGGACTAGGTAGTCTTCGGCTCCGAGGTCGGTGCGTTCGCCGGCGCGGGTGTAGAGGCCTTTCCAGCCGGGTCCGACGATGACGTCGTCGCCTACGGAGTGGCAGGCGGCGCAGCCGAGGGATGTGTGAAGTGCTTCGCCGTTGCTGGCGTTGCCTTCTGGAAGCACGATCGGTTCGGCGGCGAACGCTGCGATGTCTGCGGCTGATGCGCCTGCGAGGACTAGATCGCGAGTGCCTGGAGCGGCTGGTGTGGGATCGAACGCCACTGGTGTCGCGGTGGGGTTCGGCACTTCGGTGCAGCCTGCGATCACTATGGATGCGAGCAGTAGGACGATTAGACTAGCGGCGGCGATTCTGCCGCGGCTTTTTTCGACGCGCTTAAACGAAAGTCTTGCGATGGGCAATGCCGATCTCTCCCAAGTTCTGGCGTTTCCGACTCCAACAATTCTACGTTAGGTGGCCCACCCGCTTTCATTGGTGCAGCACTAATTGGAGGTTGCGGCTACATTAGGTCGATCATGCCTAGCAGGTGCTCGAAGGATGCTGGATTTTCCGCTCGCTTCGTGCGCATCTTCTTCACCAAATCCAACTCGTCGGCAGTCAGGGCGTCAATTTCTCCGATGTCGATGCCGCGTTCGCGGGCGCGCTCCAACGCGCTTATGGCATCGCTGTCGACGCCCGCCAAGGTCTGAGGATCTATGCCTCGTTGTCTGGACGCGCGGATGAATGCCAGCCAATCAGTGCCGACGTTGCCGAGTTCGTCGAGGTTGATGCCGGCGGATCGCGCCTTGTTGATCAGTGCGATGTCGGACTGCGACAGCTGCGATATGTCTTCGCTGGTTACGCCCTGCCCTATCAGGTTCGCCAGCGTGTCCAGCATCTCGGTATCGATCAAGTCGATCTGCTCGTCAGTGAGCCCTAGACGCGAGAGTCTGCGGAGCGCGACGACTTGGGATGCGGTCAGTTCGGCGAGGTCTTCTAAGGGAACGCCAAGTTCTTCGAGTCGCCGCATCGTCCGGTCGGCTTCCGGGTTCAGTTCGTCGAGGTCCTCCGATGAGATATCCATCTCGAGCACCGCGTCGAGCAGTCGAGCGTCTTCCGGCGACAGAATTCGCACCTCTTCATCGAAGTAGTGCGCTACCCTGCCGTAGTTGATTCCGAGCTTGGCCATCCAGTAGTTGATGGTAGCTTTCTGAACTCGGATCTCTTTCGAGATGCTGGCAACGGTCTCGCCAGGCTCGTTCAGGCGAGCATGCAGAGTTTCACGGAGGGGCCCGCCCAGCTTTTCTTCGGCTTCTTCCACCGCTTTGGTCATTCTCAAGTAGTTGACCGTAGTCATTTCTAGCCTCTTCCGCAGGTTTGGCGGGGTGTTTTTCGCATCTAGTTTTGAACTAGTTTAAATGTAGTTTCATGTGAGTATCAAGACTTTTCGAAACAAGTCTCGAATTTTAGCGATTCGCCTTTAGTCGTGTTTAAACTTGTTCAAAATAAGTTTAGCGTTAATCCGATATTAAATCATCAGAGTTTTGAACTTGTTTGAATATCGGTATGGTTTCGCTTTGGGTCGGCGTGTTTTAGGTGATGAATTAGTTTTGAACAAGTTAGAAAACCATCTTCATCCGCTCCAGCGGCAATTTGCGGCAAGAAAAAAGGGGCATTGGGGATCGAGAGATTTGCGGTTTGTACACGTTCTGGTGGCTGCAACAAGAGCAGGTTTGAAACCTGCCCTTACCGTCTGACCTATGCCCTGCCCTTTCGAAAATGGGGCTAGGAGGGGGAGAGATGAGGTTTGGTGCGAGTCGGGCTGCGCGAGGCGTGTTTTTGGCGATATCTAGTTTGGGCCGATATTTTTGGATTTCTCATTTAAGTGACGGTGACTGGAGAGTTGCGGTGCCCTACCCTGCCCTGTTGACCAACGAAAGGGGCGGTACGGGTTGGTTCGTGTTAGGGTTGCGGTGGACGTTTTGTGCCGATGGTTGGCTCTTGCGCTGTTGGCTAGAATCGGGTTAACGCAACAGTCGGTTTTTCAATGACTACTTCGTCGTCCAAGACGAGATCGAATGGTCGGACCAAGTGGCTCGATCTACGGGTCAATGGTGTTGCGGTTCAGTGCGCGGATGGCGGACGGGTTCTAGATGCGGTGCGGGATGCGGGTTTCGAGGTTCCGACCCTTTGCTATGACGAGCGGTTGGGAGCGCAAGGGACTTGTCGGATGTGTCTGGTTGAGGTGGAGGTAAATGGCAGAGTGGAGCAGGTAGCGTCTTGCACTGCTTTTGCGGAGGAAGGGATGGATGTGGCGACGCATACGGATGAGATGCGGTCGTATCGGAAGACGTTGCTGGAGATGCTGCTGTCGGAGATGGCATCGCCGAATAACAATCCTTATTCGAACAAGGTAGGGCCGACGGAGTTTGATCGTGCGGTTGAGGAGTATGAGGCGAAGTGGGATGCGTTGCCTCATTTGCGTCCTCGGGTAAAAGCTGAGCACGACGAGAATCCATTTATTCAGCGAGACTACGACTACTGCATCGCGTGTTACCGGTGCACGAACATCTGCAACGACTGGGAGCAGGCAGCAGCGATCACCGTGGATGGTCGGGGGCAGGATTCGAGCATCTTCACGTTTTTCGGCAATGAGTTGATCGATTCGCCTTGCACTTTCTGCGGCCAGTGCATCAACACCTGCCCTACCGGCGCGCTGACGGATCGGAAGGTTGTTAGTCAGGACATATCGGCAGAAGATGTTGATCGGACGCAGTCGGTATGTCCGTACTGCGGTGTGGGATGTGGTATCGAGATATTGACGCACGATGGAGAAATCATCGGAGCAGAGCCGGACTTTACGGCGGCGAGCCGTGGGTCGCTTTGTGTGAAGGGTCAGTTCGCTTCTTGGGAGTTTGTGAGGAGCGAGGACCGGCTGCGACACCCGCTCATCAAGCAGCCGGGTGGAACTTTCCGCAAGGCATCGTGGGACGAGGCGTTGGATCTGGTTTCATCTAAGTTCAAGGATGCGATCGCGGATGAGGGTCCGGATTCCGTTGTTTGTTGGGCATCGGCGCGGGTGGTTACCGAGGCGAACTATCTGATGCAGAAGTTCGCTCGTGTGGCTGTCGGGACGAACAATATCGATAACTGTTCTCGTACTTGACACGCTCCGACGGTCGCCGGTCTGGCGGTCATGGTAGGAAGAGGAGCGATGTCGAACTCGATCGAGGAGCTGGCGGGCACCGACTTCCTGCTGGTCACGGGCTCAAACACTACAGAGGCGCACCCAGTCATATCGCTGCGGATGAAGCGCGCGGTGAAGAACGGCGCCAAGCTGGTAGTGGTCGATCCGCGCAAGATCGAGCTTACGAAGTGGGCGACGAGGCACGTTCAGATCAAGGTTGGGACGGATATACCGTTCTACAACGCGGTTGCGAACGTGATCGTTAATGAGGGCTTGTACGATCCGGAGTTCGTAGAGCATCGAACTGAGGGATTCGATGCTTTCGCTAGACATGTTCAGATGTACACGCCGGAGTATTCAGCGAAGATCTGCGGAGTAACGCCTGAGGAGATTATCGAGACGGCACGGGAGTTTGCGGCGGCGGCACCAAAGGCGTCTATCTGCTACACGCTGGGCATCACCGAGCACTCTTGCGGCTCGCACAATGTTCAGTCGTTGGGGAATCTGGGACTGCTGTGCGGGACGCTGGGAGTACCGAATGCGGGTGTGAACCCGCTTCGTGGTCAGAACAATGTTCAAGGCGCGGGCGATGCCGGCTGTATCCCGACCGATCTTCCGGGATATCAGAAGGTAGAACGTCCGGGGATTCGTGAGCAGTTCGAAGAGGCTTGGGGAGAATCGCTGCCGAAACGTCGGGGTATCACAAAGATTACCGCGATGGAGCAGATGATCAAGGGACGAGTGAAGGCGGTGTACGTGATGGGTGAGAACACGATCGTGTCGGACCCGCACGCCAACCATGCTGAACATGCGCTGAGGTCGGTCGATTTCCTTGTGGTTCAGGACATATTCCTGACGGAGACGGCGCAGCTGGCGGATGTGGTTCTGCCGGCGGGTGCGTTTGCGGAGTCTGATGGGACGTTCGCGAATAGTGAGCGACGGGTGCAGCGGGTACGCCCTGCTGTTGCGCCGCCGGGCGAGGCGAAGACGGATGTCGAGATCCTGTTGACGCTGTTTGAGCGTATGGGCAAGCCGCAGGGTATGAAGACGGCGACGGACGTATTCAACGAGATGCGGAGCGTGACACCGATCTATGGTGGGATTTCGCACGAGCGGTTGGAACGTGACGGAGGGATTCAGTGGCCGTGCGGTGATGAGGACGATCCGGGTACGGAGTATCTCCATGGCGACGAGTTTTCGACTGGTTTTCCCGGGTTCTTCGCTCCGGTGGATCACATTCCCCCCGCCGAGGAGCCGGATGATGAGTATCCGTGGATGCTGACAACGGGGCGACGGCGGTCGACATATCACACAGGAACACAAACGGGTCAAGCGTCGGGCTTCCAACTGTTGGTGCCGCACGAGATGCTGGAGATCAATCCGCGAGATGCGGAAGAGATGGGGTTGCAGGACGGTGATTTGTTGGATGTTGCGTCGAGGCGTGGGCAGGTAACGGTGGCAACTCGGTTGACGGAGCGATCGCCGCGGGGCCTAGTGTTCATGTCGTTCGCTTTCCCGGAGTTCACTCGGACGAACGATGTGACGTCGGATGCTTACGACTTCATTACTGAGACGCCGGAGTTCAAGGCTTGTGCGGTGAAGATATCGAAGTCGGCGCGTCAGGACGAGGAGTTCAAGCAGGCGCAAAGACGGATTCGTCTGGCGGGAGAGGTTAAGCAGCCTACAGAGTTGATGCCGGGGATGAATGGGCGGAATGGGCACGGCCATTCGTAGGTTGCAGGGAGATTAGATTTGGTTTACCGCGCTAAGAATGGCGGCCTTTAGTCCGGCGAAATCGGTCTCTTCGGCACCTAGCTTTTTCAACGGGTTAAGACGGATAGATTTGCCTGTTGGTCGTTCAGTGTCGAGGACGTGTGTAGGCAATACGTAAAACATCCACTGCGACAGGTCTATCGCATCTAACGTTCCTGGGTCTTTGTGGGCATGAAGAGAAAAAACGAAGAGATCGGCAGGTCGAAACTTGCTTTTTGAGTAGGTATTGGTCTCCCAATCGTAGACGGAAATTGGGGCGATATCCCATTGAGGGGTGGATGGAGCATGTGATCCGCTGTGCCAAGATTGGCGGAGCGCGGAGGTTTTGACTTCGATCTTGGTGCCGTTTTCGGTTTCAATGTCCCAACTGGACCACGGTTTTGTTTTGAACCGAAACGGATCGTTAGGATCGAGAGCTAGCGCCACGTAGAATTCGGCTAGGGACCCGCGCGTCGTATTGTCGATGAGGTCGGATGTTGCCCAAGACCAAAACCCGCAGACCGTTGCATGGTCAGAGGGACTGACGGTCCCGCCGTCGGTGTGAATCGCCTCTTCTCCCGACAATCGAGATAGATTATTCCGGTTGCTCACGAGATTTACAGTTTCATCAAGTCACTAAACCGGCGTCTGTCTTGGGTGCATCCTTGATGCCCAGAATGCGGGGTCGCCGGCTTTGGGGTGGGTTACGTGTTCGACGATGGAGCGGGGTTGGTGGTTGAGTGCGTAGTTGCCTAGGTTGTCTAGAACCCAACTGGTTGCGGCTCGAGGTCTACGTGAAGCGGATGCGCTTCCTAGGTCGGACGGCATCTCGCGGTAGTCTATGTCCCGCTCGTGGAAGTCGTTGAGCATCTTGATCGCCTCACGATTAACTACCTTTTCTCCCGACATGTTTATGACGGTGGCGCCGAAATCGAGAAGACGTAGTTCGCGGAGGGTGAGCAATGGATTTGAGGTTGGGCCGTGATGGACGGCGACAAATACGACGTCGCTGGTTGAGAGGAGCATATCGAGTGAGGATCGGCGCGCCCCAACACTCTGGAATGACATCTGCTTTGGTGTCCGAATGTCGTTCACCCAAATTTTCGCTCCCAATTCGTTCAACCGTTTGCCGAGTTCGTAGCCCAAGGATCCGAAACCGATGATTCCAGCGATATTGGGGGCCTTTTCCCGGGTTCTGGATGATCGGCGTGCGATTTCGCGCCACTGGTCGATTGCCCATCCGGCGGGATCGTGTACCAACAGCGAAGATGCGTTGGCCACGGTCACGGTTTCGTCGGTCATGTTTGGTGCGCCCGACCCGCAATCTATGAGTTGCAGGTATCTAACCGAAGCTGGAAGTTTGCCGATTTCGTTTACCTGGGTTTCGCTGTCGGTGACGACGACCTCAGCGTCGTCGATTCTGTCAGTCAGATCGTAATTCCCGAGATGGAGATTGCTGGCGGCCCGCAGAGCGTTTTCGAGTGCGGATCGAATTGCCGGACGGCGCGGCAAAGCGATGTGGATATTGTGTCGGTCTTGCATCCGTAGTTCTAAACTATCCCTTCAGGAGTCCTAGATGCCACCCGCACAATTCTCGCATATCGATTTGCGATGCCCGCTGTTCATACCGGGCAATCGTCGAGACATGTTGGGCAAGGCGGGACGGTATTCGCCTTCGGCCTACATTCCGGACATGGAGGACTCGGTACCGACGGCGAACAAAGAAGAGGCGAGGGCGATTACGGGTGAGGCACTGCCCTATTTGTTTGAGTTGGGGAAGGCTGTAGTGCCGCGGGTTAATTCGCTGGAAACGGGGTTGACAGAGGGCGATTTGGAGGCGGTGGTTGGTCGGCACATTGTTGGTATCAGCATCGGTAAGGTTAGGTCGGCCGGGGATATTGCGTTGGTTGATGGGATGTTGTCGGAGTTGGAAGTGGATCGGGGGATTAAGGTTGGGACGGTTGGGATATTGCCTTGGTTGGAGAGGGCTAGCGCGATTGTGAACGCGTTTGAGATCTGTAACGCGTCGGAGCGCGTTAGATGGGTTGCTTTTGGCGCTGAGGACTACAGCGCGGATATGGGAATCAGCCGTGCAGTTGATGTCGAAGGTGGGAACATGGGGACTGTCGATGAGTATGGCGAGGCGTCGTTGCTTTACGCGCGGTCGACGGTGGCGGTGGCGGCGCGTGCGGCGGATGTTCAGGCGCTGGACACGCCGTATGTGAAGTTCCGCGATCCTGACGGGCTTAGGAGTGAGGCGGGTTTGGCTCGGCGGTTGGGATACAGCGGCAAGTTTGCGATCCATCCAGCTCAGGTCGAGGTGATTGAGGAGATTTTTTCGCCTACGGATGCGGAGATCGAGCGAGCTCGACGAGTGCTCGAAGTCGCGCGCGTCGCAGAACTGGAGGGACGTGGGAGTGTTTCTCTGGACGGTGAGATGGTGGATGCGCCGGTTGTGGCGCGGGCACGCAACGTGTTGGCGCGGGCGAACATTGATCTCGATGATTGATTGAACGTAAGACAATGTATTCAGCGCAATAGTTAGGAGAATCGACATGAGCGATAACGGTACGCAAGCATTTGGGCGGTTTTTCGAGGATTTTGAGGTTGGGGACGTTTATCGGAACTGGCCGGGGCGTACGATCTCGGAGGCGGACGACACATGGTTTTCGTTGTTGACGCAGAACCAGAATCCGATCCATATAGATGCGAACTACGCCGCTGAGCATACTGAGCATCGGAAATGCCTGGTGAATGGCATCTTGGTGTTCGCGATCGTGATTGGTCAGTGCGTTCCGAGCGTGTCAGGTCGTGCGATTGCGGCGTTGGAGTATGAGAAGGTCACACACGAGGGGCCGACGTTTCATGGCGACACTATCTACTCGGAGGCGCATGTTCTTGACAAATGGGAGACGTCGAAGGGTGATCGCGGCGTCGTTCAGCTGGACTGTTTCGGGTACAACCAGCGGAATGAGCGGATCTTATCGGTGCGGCGGACGGTGCTGATACCCAAGCGTAACCATCCGACGATGGGGGAACATGCGGAGTTTTATCCGGCGGTTGGTTAGATGTCTGTAGGGGAAATGGCGATTATGCCTTTTACACACCCAACATCCGACAGGTGTCAGCCGATCACTCTTCGAAAATGCCGATGTGTCGCGCCCTGAACCACAACCCTGCTGCAAATGCGATCCCGAACACGATGCCGAACATTGTGACTTGAACTGCAAACGATTCGAACATGTACGCGCCTATCAACAAAAATACAACGGGCCATGCCAACAGCGGTATCGGCAATGCGCGTTCGACTCTTTGCTTCGGCGTCGCGTGTCGGTTGCGGTTGGCTTCTTGTACACCTTCGTGTGCGTCCGTCGAACGCATGATTTCGTCGAAGTAGGACTGAGGAATCGTCTGTGGCGGCGGTCGCTTGACACCGCCTATCAAGTCCCAATACCGTTCTCGGAACTCGTCGTCGGTGTGGTTGCCCTTGCGGATGTTGCATCTGCGACACAGCGCCTGCAAGTTCCCATCGTCGTTCGAACCACCCCTGGAGACCGGGTCCATGTGATCGATCTGGAGATTGTCGGATGTCAACCTCACGCCGCAATACATGCACTTATATCTCTGGCTTCGGGCAATCGCCGCACGCTGGTCTTTGGAGAAAGTCACACGTATGGTGGGGCGAACCGCTCTCTGATTCTCCGTAAAACTGAGGATCAGCCACAGACTGATGTCCAAGACTTTCAGCGATGTCCATCGCACAGCAACCCAAATCGCTTGGACTACGATCAACACATAACCTAAGAAGGTGATCTTCGAGTCATCTCGGCGCTTGCCGTACAATTCATCGTCCATTGATTCGGTTTCGCGCTGATCCGTTTCGTTCACCATTCTCTCCGTTCATACTTTTGTCGACACGCCGGATTTTAGCACTGACAACAGTCGTAAAGAACCTTAGTACGGATACTGAGATATCTATGCTCGATGATAGGATTCATTGTGGTTGCGCGGGTTCTACTACCATGGACCGTGCCGTTAGACTGTCGGTACTATTCGTTGCCATCCCACTCTCGCTAATTCCGAATGGAGTTGATCGCCGGTTTAACGCGCGAAACGTTCCGAAGACCCTAGGAGGATCTACGACTACATGATCACCGAACATCAAGCGATCCAGATGCTCAGAGAAGCCTATGAGAACGCGCCGCACGGTGAAAAGATGCTGAGCATTCAACTGTTCGGCATCCGTCACGCCGATCAACTCGAAGGAATGAACCTAAGCAAACTCGCATCTGACGCGACCGGCAAAGAACTGGGAGTCGAATTGAACTACGGTGTCAAACTGTCTCGTCACGTCGTTCTCAAACAACCTTGATCATGGTGATGAAGGCGTTAGATGTGTAAAAGGCATAATCGCCCGGGAAATTGACTCACTGCCCTATTCACAGATAAGATTGAGTCGATACCTTGTTCTGGTGCGCCGATCCCAATGTGGCGGTCAGAACAGTCGGTGAATCAGCGAGCTTAGGATCACAAAGCTGCTGCTGTCACTCCCGGCACGGGTTTAACCTCACAAAGGTTCCCATGCGCAGGTGATATGACAGGCATCAGCGCACAATTGAGGAACGACACCCGTGCCACACGTAAACGGTCTCCGCTGCAAGGAATGCGGCACTGACTACCCTATCGAGCCGCTCTACGTCTGCGATTTCTGCTTCGGGCCGCTGGAAGTCTCCTACGACTACGACGCGGTGAGTCGTTCGATCAGCCGCGAGTCGATTGAGCGCGGGCCGGCCACTCTTTGGCGGTATGGAGATCTGCTCCCCGCAGACGCCTCTAATGCGGTTGACATCGGCGCAGGTCTGACACCGCTGATTAAGGCAGATAACCTCGGCGAGGTTCTGGGTCTGGACAATCTCTGGATAAAGAACGACACGGCGAATCCGACACACTCGTTCAAAGACCGCGTGGTCTCGGTTGCGGCGACTAAGACTGTCGAGTTCGGGTTCGACACTTTGGCGTGCCCGTCGACGGGTAACTTGGCTGGTGCAACAGCGGCGCATGGTCGAAAGGCACGGTTAAACACGATGGTGTTCGTGCCGCACGATCTGGAACGGGCAAAGATCAACATGGCGGCGATCTTCGGATCGGTAATTTTGGTTCGGGGAAACTACGATGATGTCAACCGGCTGTGTAGCGAGCTTGCGGATGAGCGCCGATGGGCGTTTGTAAACGTGAATATGCGTCCGTACTACTCTGAGGGCAGCAAGTCGTTGGGATTTGAGGTTGCGGAGCAGCTGGGTTGGCGCGCACCTCGGCACATTATCGTGCCGGTTGCTTCTGGTTCACTTCTGACGAAGGTATGGAAGGGTTTGCGCGAGTTTACGGATCTGGGATTGATCGATGAGACTCCAACATCAATGCACGTTGCGCAGGCTGAGGGGTGCTCCCCTGTCGCTACTGCCGTCCAAGAGGGTCAGACGCACCCGCGTCCCGTGGTACCAGACACGATCGCTAAGTCTCTAGCCATCGGCAACCCTGCGGACGGCTACTACTCGGCAAAGGTCACAACGGAATCGGGCGGCAAGGGCTGCATCGTGCCAGAGGAGGATGTTGCCGCGGGGATTCGATTGCTGGCGGAGACGGAAGGCATTTTCGCAGAAACGGCTGGCGGTGTCGTGATTTCGGCGCTGAAGCAGTTGGCAGAGAGCGGTGCAATAGCTCGGGATGAGGAGACGGTGGCGTTGATCACCGGTAGCGGACTGAAGACTATGGATGCGGTCGAGGATGCGATTCGGGTGACTACGATCGACGCGGACGTCAGATCATTCGACGAAATGATTATGGGCGCGGTGGCGTAGAAGGGTATTATGGGATTCAGTCACGCATCCAAGCGCTTCATATATGCAACCTAGGCGTTGACGCAAGCGACATAGCAACATCTTCGAGGAGTTAAGGCAGCAACATGATCCCAGTTCTGATAGCGATTGTCGTCGCTTTCTTCGTGGCAGGTCTCATCTGGCTCCTAGTGGAGTGGACGTCGGAAAAAGACCCCGCCTAGACATGGTCTGACTATTCTCGCTGGATCCGGCTCGGTGCGATTGTCGATGCTCATCGTCTAGAATCGGTTCTCAGCATCGGGAAGCGAACCAGAACGCCGTGCGTTGCGGCGGTGATTGACGGAGTAACAGACATAATGGCAGTTTCAGTTAAGATACCGACGCCGTTGCGACGGCTGACCGACCAGCAGTCTACGGTAAGTGCCGATGGTGGCGATGTATCGGCGATGATCGAATCATTGGACGGGTCGTTCCCTGGGATTAAGGCTCGGTTGTGCGACGACTCGGGGGAGCTTCGTCACTTCGTCAATATCTATGTCAATGGCGAGGATATTCGGTATCTTGACGGGACCGACACAGGGTTGTCGGATGGGGATGAAGTCAGCATCGTGCCCGCGGTTGCCGGCGGTTAACTAGCTAACCAACACGTCGTTTAGGGCGGCTCGAACTACCTTCGTTGAGACATCGCGGCTCGTGGTGGCGCGGCCGGGACCTCGTAAAAGGACCCAGCGGATTTTGCCGCCGCGGGATTTTTTATCGGAGGTTGTCGCTTCGAGCAATGTGTCAGGATCGACGTCGCTCAATACGACTGGGAGTTCGAAGCGTTTGAGGAGGGTCCTCTGGCGGTCTACCAACTCTTCGGATATTAGGCCTTGACGTTGGGATATGCCGGCGGCAACCATCATGCCAATGCTGACAGCTTCACCGTGGAGGTAGGTTCCGTATTCAGTTACGGCTTCGATGGCGTGGCCTATTGTGTGACCGTAGTTGAGCAAGACGCGGTCGTTGCCGGTCTCGAATTCATCGGCTGACACGATCTCGGCTTTGATCTCGACCGAGCGTCGGATGACGGGTTCGACGAGATCGCCTGAGAGTGCTGCAAGATCTTCAGCATGAGTTTCGAAGGTGTTCAACAGGTCATCGTCGAGGATGAGGGCATGTTTTACTGCTTCGGCCCAGCCGGCAGCTAGTTCGCGGCGTGGGAGAGTGTCGAGGAAGTCGATGTCGTGAATGACTAGGCGCGGTTGTTTGAAAGCACCGACGAGGTTTTTGCCGATAGGCAGGTTGACGGCGGCCTTGCCTCCGATAGAGGCATCGACCATGGCGGCGAGGGATGTCGGAACGTGTACAACTGGTACGCCGCGGAGCCAAGTCGCGGCGGCGAAACCGACCAAGTCTGAAGTCACACCACCACCCATGGAAACGACGCAGTCGGTGCGCTCGGCGCGCTGCTCGGCGAGCCACTCGTAGACCTTGGTTGCGGTCGCGATGGTCTTGGCCTCTTCACCGAGTTCGAGGATAAGCGCGTGAGTTTCGTATCCGCCACGTTCGAGGGCTTCGTGTGCGCGTCGGACGAGCAACGGGAACATCGCATAGTCGGCAATGAGGAACGCCCTGCCGTTGACACCGGCTTGGCGCATCTCTGGCCCGATAGCTTCGATGGCGCCGCGCGAGACCATGACGCGGTAGTCGCCCTGAGAGGTTTTGACAGTTGCGGCTGGTTCTTGGGCGCCCGGGTTGTAGTTAAACATCGGAGTTGACCTGACTGGATTCAGACCGAGATGACAACTCTTGCCAGACGTTTTCAATAGCGGCGGCGACTTGGCGATGGGACAGTCCTTCGGTGTCTATGGATCGGTCAGCGCACGAATATGCCTCGGTTCGTTCAGTCAACAGATTGGCGATCCGTTGCTCTGGAGCGTCATCGCCCAGAAGAGGACGCAGTGTCCGGTTTCTGGTTTGTCTCGTGGTGAGCCTTTTATGAATCGTTTCCGGAGTTGCCGTCAAATGTATGATGACCCCGCTGTTCCGCATAATTTGACGGTTGAGTTCTCGAACGGGAACACCACCGCCAGTGGAGACGACGCGACTGGACTTCTCAGACAGTTCACGCAGGATGTCGGTTTCGATCTTGCGGAACTCATCCTCGCCGTCGTCCTCGAAGATCTCGGGTATCGACTTTTTTGTGCGGTACTCGATCAGGTCGTCCATATCGACGAATGGGAGTTTGAGCAGTTCTGCCGCCCTGATTCCGCTGAGCGACTTTCCAGTGCCGGAGAACCCGATGAGGTAGATGTTGCCGTTCGGTTTCACCCTAAGCAACTACACCGACGCCGAACTCTTGGTGGGAGGCGATGTAGGAGTCGTAGTTTCGACGGGTCTCGGCGATGGAATCGCCTCCGAACTTCTCTAGGAAAGCATCGGCAAGGACCAGCGCCATCATCGCTTCACCGATCGGGCAGGCGCGGGCGATCTGACAGATGTCGGAACGGTTGTACGCGGCTTCGATGACCTCGCCGGTGTTGATGTCGATGCTGGGCAACGGTCGGGTCATAGTGGCGATGGGCTTTACGGCGACGTGTACTACGACCGGGTTACCGTTGGACATCCCACCTTCGATGCCACCGGCGTGGTTGGTCAGCTGGCGGAATCGCCGAGGATCGGAGGGATCTGGCACTATAACGTCGTGCACGTCCCTACCCCATCGAGCAGTATTGTCGAAGCCATATCCGATCTCAACGCCCTTGACGGCGTTGATGCTGGTCATGGCTTGAGCGAGGCGACCGTCGAGTTTGCGATCCCACATGACGTGGCTACCTAGCCCGACCGGCACACCAAAGGCGATGATCTCCATCACGCCGCCGATGGTGGTGCGTTCCTTCTTGGCAGTGTCGATCGCAGCGCGGTATCGTTCGTCAGCGTCGGCGTTCCAAGCCCGGACTTCGGAGGCTTCGACGGTATCCCAGTCGATTTCAGACGGGTCGATGATTGGCGATTTTTCGGGTCCGCAGCTGATGACATGGGAACGGATGTCGATGTCGAACTGTTCAAGGATTCGGCGAGCGACGGTCGATGCGGCAACCCGGGCAGCGGTTTCACGGGCGGAGGCGCGTTCGAGCACGTTTCGGACGTCGTGATGCAAGTATTTGAGCGCGCCGGGGAAGTCCGCGTGGCCTGGAACGATGCGGGTATGCGTCTTTTTGTCTACATCGTCGCCTACGTCGGCGACGGACATCGCGTCCGTCCAGTTAGCGAAGTCTTTGTTCTCGATCCACATTGCGACGGGTGAGCCCAGCGCCTTGCCGTGGCGGACACCACCGCGGATGACGGCGCGGTCCTTCTCGATCTTCATGCGACCGCCGGAGCCGTAGCCCTTTTGGCGGCGTGCCATCTGCTCCTCGACGTAGTCCTCGTCGATGGGGAGTCCAGAGGGTACGCCCTCCACTATCACGGTCAGTCCGGGGCCGTGGGATTCGCCTGCGGTGAGGTATCTAAAGCGGGTCATCAGGAAGTAGCTCGTCTCACTGCTTCGAACATTTCGTCGACTGGGGCCGGTTTGCCTGTAGCCAACTCGAAGCCGACCGCGCCTTGAAGCAGGAGCATGGTGAAGCCACGGAGCGATTTGGCTCCGGCTTTCTCGACCTCATTGAGGAACGGGGTCATTGGGGGAGCATAGACGGCGTCGTAGGCCACTGCATCAGGGGATATGGCGTCGGCGGTTACCGGAGTCGCATCGGGTGCGGGTCCCCCATCCATTCCCATCGATGAGGTATTTACCAAGAGATCGGACGCCAATGAGATGTCATTCAGGTCATCGGCATCGAGACCGCATGAATTAATGTTCAGCGTGTCGTCTGAGAAGTCATCTGCGAGTTCCTCGGCTCGCGCGACGGTGCGGTTTGCAATGGTCATCGACGCGACACCTGCGGTTTTGAGCGCATGAACGATTGCTCGTGCGGCGCCGCCAGCGCCAAAGACGAGCGCAGTTTTTCCGGCGGGATCGAACTCACCGAGTTCGGTTAGGGCTCGTAGAAATCCTGGCGAGTCGGTATTGTGGCCAGTCAGATGTCCGTTGTTGTTGATGATCCAGTTGACGGCGCCAACGGCAATTGCGGTGTCAGCGAGGTCGTCGATCATCGGTATCACCGCCTGTTTGTGCGGCAGCGTGACGCAACTGGCTAGGAAGCCGTCCGCCCGGAATGATTCGACTTTTGCGGCGAGGTCGTCGGGATGTGTCGGCCAAGCTTCGAACAACTCATCGATCCCGTGGCGTTCGAGCGCGGCGTTCTGGAAAACGGGCGACAGAGTGTGCCCTAACGGATATCCGATGATGCCGAAGTTACTGGTGGTCATGTTTCGTGCGCGGGTGAATGGAGAATACAGTATTCGTCTTAATAAATGCTATACGGAAGCATCACATATTGATGCGAGGTTCCAGTCGTATGACGACTGTGACACTCGATCGGAATCACATGAGATCAAGCGCCTATCATGGTTTTGAAACAGAATCGAGGTTCCAGACCTAGATTGATTGCGATTGTTGATTAAAAAGGAGACACATGACTGATAGGATTTGGCACGATATGTTGGATGCCGCCAGGTTGTCTAGCTACTATGAGCGTTTGGCGACTCGTTTCCGCCGTCGCTATTTTGCAATAAACGTATTTGTGTCTGCGCTTTCGTTGCTCGCGGCCACCGTATTGCTTGTGGACCTCGCGGACTGGATTTCAGCCGCTCTATTCTTATTAGTTTCGCTGGCCGTCGTTTGGAATTCGTACTCGGATTACTCCAAACGGGCGACGATCGCTCGTTACGTCAGTCGCCGTTGCAACCAAATCACGACTGAATTCAGACACTTGTGGTACGATGGAGACACTGATACAACTCTCGAGCAAATCACATTTCTGGAACGCGAGCTGGGTGACGCGACCGACGTAGAACTTGACGTTGATGATCGTTTGAATTTGAAGGTCCAAGAGGAGACTTATCTTGTCTACGAAGAAGAATTTCGCGTTTAAGAGTGGAGGCAAACCACCTCGTGCCTCCCATCCGCCGGCACCAAAAACGCCGAAACGACCGAAATCAAGCACCAAAAAGCGCTGATTGTCGGGTTACGGCTACCCACCATCTAGATAGGTCTGGAGGATGATCGCGGCGGCGGCAGAATCGACTCGGCCTTTGACGCGGTGACGGCGTTGGGAGGGTGAATCTACTTCATTCAGTGCCCTTTCGGCTTCGACAGTGCTTAGACGCTCGTCAGTGGTGAAGACTGGAATGTCGACGACCGCTCGCAACTGCCCGACGAACGCCAAGGCATCTTCTCCCATCGGCGACATGCTACCGTCCATGTGGAGCGGCACACCGACTACGATCTCAGTCACGCCGCGTTCGGCTACTAACGATTTGATGTGTACAAGTGCACCCTCGGTCGCGGCGGCTTTGACGGGAGATGCGATTACGCGCTCAGGATCTGACACCGCAAGACCGACTCTTGCGAGTCCGAAATCGACGCCTAGGCACCTGCCCGGACGTTTGCGACGGTCTCTAACTCGTTGTCCAACCATGCGTATCCCTTCGTTTTAAGAACTTAATTCGCAAGTGATTCGACGACTGATCGTGCATTTCTCAACGCTTCGTCGATACGAGATGGATCGCGGGCGCCGGCTTGCGCCGCGTCGGGGCGACCACCGCCGCCCCCACCGATAGTGGCACTGATGCCTTTGGCGATGTTACCCGCGTGGACTACCTTGCCGGCGATGTCGGAGGTGGCCATGACGATGATGACTGGACGTTCACCGACAACGCTGCCGAGGACGACGACTCCGCTGCCGAGACGGTCGCGCATGTGGTCGCCGGTTCGGCGCATCGCATCGACGCTTGAAGCGGGGATGTTTCGCACTTGTACGGGGATGGCACTGCCATTGAAGCTGAGTTCGAAGTCGAGGCTCTCGGCAGGCGACGCTTGCCCGTCAACGGACTGTCTCAGAAGCTGTTCTTCTAGCTGCGTCGCTCGGCGCCGTGCGGTTTCCAATTCGCCTAGTAACGCTTCAGTACGGTTGAGCACGTGATCGTTATCCACACGAAGTGTTGCGGCTATTCGGTCGACGATGCCGAAGCGTCGCTGGACTTCTTCCTCGGCACCGATGCCGGTAAGGGCCTCGATGCGACGTATGCCAGAACCGATTCCGGACTGTCCGACGATGACGAATATGCCGATACCTCCTGTGGCGTCCATGTGGGTACCCCCGCACAACTCGTAGCTCCATGGGGCATCGATCTTGATGGTGCGGACATCGTGCTCATAGGTATCGCCGAAGAAAGCAAGTGCTCCTTCTTCAACCGCCTTGCCGTAGGTGGTCCAGTGGACTTCGACGGGCAGATTCTCGCGGATGGCGAGGTTGACACGGTCTTGGACTTTGATGATCTCGTCGGGCGTCAGCGCGTCCATGTGGGTGAAGTCGAAGCGGAGATAATCGGGTGCAACGAGCGATCCGGACTGTCGTACGTGAGACCCAAGGACTTCGCGCAATGCGGCGTGGACGAGGTGGGTCGCGGTGTGATTGCGGCGAATTTTCTCGCGACGGTCGCCATCGACCTCTACAGTCAGGACATCCCCAACGGAGACGTTACCACTCTCGATCTCACATGAATGGACGTTGAGGTGCCCATAGGGAGCTTGGCAGTCGTTTACGCGAATCGAAGTTGCACCGTTTCGCATGTGGCCGGTGTCGCCGATCTGACCGCCGCGCGCGGCGTAGAACGGTGTTTCGCCGAGCACGATCTCGACATTTTCGCCTTTCGTTGCCTCATTCAAGAGTTGGCTGTCTTTGACAATGCCGATGACTTCGGCATCGGCGGTGAGCGTCCTGTAGCCGAGGAACGGAACCTCTTCGATTCCCAAGGAGCGGTAGAGATCGTCGGCACCAGTATCAGATGAGAACATGCTGGCCGATGCGCGGGAACGTGCACGGAGCGCCTCCATCTCGGCATCGACGGCTTCGATGTCCACTTCAATGCCCTGCTCCGACGAGATTTCGGCGGTCATCTCGATGGGAAAACCGTATGTGTCGTATAGGCGGACGACGGATTCGCTGGGGACGTTGGAATCTCCAGAAGATTTGGATTCGGCGATAACCTCGTCGAGCATTCGGGAGCCTTGGTCAAGGGTCGACTCGAACGATTCCTCCTCGCGCTGCAGGACGTGTTGCACGAACGATAAGTTGCTGTGCAACTCTGGGTAGACGTGCGACATCTGTGCGGAGGTAGCTTCGGCGATCTGTGGCAGGATGGGGCCAGAGAGGCCGAGTTCTCGTCCGAAGAGCATGCCGCGACGAATGACGCGTCGGAGGACATATCCCCTGCCCGTGTTGCCGGGAACAACACCGTCGGAGATAAGGAACGACGCTGAACGTCCATGCTCAGCGACAACGCGGATGGCGCGGTCGGTCTGCTCATCACCGCCGTAAGTCAGGCCCGCGCGGTTGGCAACGAGGTCGATCAGGGGACCGAAGATGTCGGTTTCGTAAACGTTGTTTTTCCCCTGTAGGATCTGTACCGTCCGCTCCAAACCCATTCCGGTGTCGATGTTCTTCTTCGGCAGCAGTTCGTCGTTGCCTTGGCGGTCACGGTAATACTGAGTGAAGACGAGATTGTAGAACTCTAGGAAGTCGTCGGAGATGCCCGGCCCCCAGGTTGTTCCGCGGGCGGGAGAGTCGATGGGCGGGATGTCGTCGAGATCGCCGAGGTAGTAGTTCAGTTCGCTGCAAGGACCACAAGCACCTTCATCTCCGGCAGGACCCCACCAGTTGTCTTCGTCGCCGAGGCGCGAGATGCGGTCTGGAGGTACGCCGAGATCGAGCCAGATCTGGTTTGCTTCGTCGTCGTTGGTGTAGATGGTGGCGTAGATGCGTTCAAAATCCATGCCGTAGACGCCAAGGCAAAGTTCGAGCGCCCATTTGCACGATTCAGCTTTGAAGTAGTCGCCAAATGAGAAATTTCCCAGCATCTCGAAGAGCGTGAGGTGGGATACGTCGCCAACCTCTTCAATGTCAGTAGTACGGAAGCTCTTCTGCGCAGTGGTTATGCGAGGCGATGGTGGTGTCAACTCGCCCGAGAAGTAGGATTTGAAGGGCACCATGCCGGCGGTTGTAAGGAGCAGAGTCGGGTCGCCCGCAGGTATCAACGATGCGGATGGTAGACGCAAGTGTTCACGTTCCTCGAAGAATTTAAGGAAATGTTCGCGGATTTCGTCGGCGGTGAATGTTCGGTCAGGCATCGTGCAGGCAGAATCGGGAGTCTTGACATATCAATTTTAAGCGTTGCCATATCGTGCCCAATCGGGATTGTCGCGGCTTACGTCGATGGCGCGCTTGAAGATGGCAAGCATCGCGTCGGTTTTGGCGGACGATGGTGAGAGGTTCGGCTAGCGATGGCGATGCGCGGGATTAGAATCGTCTGTATACGCGGGCCTGTAGCTCAGTTCGGCAGAGCAGCGGACTTTTAATCCGAAGGTCGTGGGTTCGAATCCCACCGGGCCCACCAAATTCGGGTCAATAGATAGCGTGTTGGCGACTCGACTGCCACACAGCTAAAGACTTCACGTTAGGCGGTTGCGGACGATTCTCACTCGTTCAGGGGAAGGCGAATTGTGACGGTTGCGCCCTGTCCTTGCCCGTGGCTAGTCACGGCGATGGTGCCTCCATGCGCTTCGACTATCGCTCGGGCGATGGGCAGACCCAACCCGGATCCACCTATTCTTCGATCGCGCGCTTGGTCGGTGCGGTAGAAGCGGTCGAATACGTGCGGCAGGTCTGCAGCATCGATACCGATGCCGTCATCGATAATCGAGAAAACCAACGCCTCGTCGCCTTCCAACTCTGCCCTAAGCACGATATGTCCTCCCACTTCAGTGGCATGGAGGGCGTTGCTCAACAAGTTTCCCAACGCTTGACTCATTCGTGCCCGATCGAGGTTCAGTTCCGGTAGGTCATCTAGCGCTTGCAAAGACAGTTCGACTTGCTTCGCCAAGGATTGCGGTACCCAGCGGTCTACTTCTGAAGCGAGCAACTCGTCAACCGAACAAACTTCGATGGAGAGTCTCAACTCGCCACTGTCTGTCTCCGCGAGCCAGTCCAAGTCGGTTACCAGGCCGCGCAGCCTCCCCACTTCGTGGATTATCTGATCAGACGCTTGGTCTGGCGTCTGGAGACCGTCGCGCAGCCCGGTCGCCTCCAGCTGAATGACGCTCAGGGGAGTATTCAACTCGTGGGAGACGTCGTTTATCAACCGTCTGCGGAGCTCGCGCTGGGATTCCAGAGTTGAAGTCATCTGGTTGAAAGCGGCACTCATACGGCCTACTTCGTCCGAGGATGTTACTGGCAAGCGGGTCGTATCCCCTTGCGCGATCGCCTGTGTCGCCTCGGTCAGCGCTGTTACTGGTGTGGTGATGCGTTTGGAGAGTCGAGCGGCGAGGAGTATGGCTACACCAGCAGTCAGGATTCCACCGATCAAAGTGATCAATAGGAGCGTGTTGAGAAAACCACGCGACTCGGTCGACAGGAACTCCCGGTTCACATCCACATATATATGGCCCACAGGCTGGTTCGTAGATAGATCGAACACCGTCTCGCGGCGTCCCTCGAGATTGGATGCTGTAGTTCCGGGCGGCACATCAGACAAATTGTCCCTCACTACGCGCCCATCAATGCCTGCGATGACCACTCTTATCTGATCTCTATGGAAGGACTCTGAGCCCTCCCTTTCACCTTCTCCATGGCCCTCTCCCTCGCCCTCTCGAGCGCCGTCGTAGATGTATCCGGCCTCAGACAACGCGCTGTCCACCGTTGCCCAGCCACCGGTAGCTGTGTACTCCCGGCTTAGATTCCGTGCCAGCTGTATCGCCTCGTCATCCCCTATCTGGTCCACTAGCACATCGAGACGGGATTGCGAACTGTAGTAGCCCACACCGATATTGATCAAAACGGTAAGGATGATTACAAGAACCATTGAACCCATGATTTGCCAACGCAGCGACATCATTCGTCCGCTACCACAAACTTGTAACCAGCGCCATACACAGTCTGGATCGGCTGTCTGCTATCTCGGTTGATCTGCTTGCGCAGGCGCGCGACTTGGCTGTCGATGGCGCGGTCGAAGCCTTGGAATCCGTGGTTGAAGGTCAACGAGATTAGCTGGTCACGGGTCAACACCTGGTTGGGATGACGCATGAAAGTTGATAGAAGGGCGATTTGCGCTTGGCTCAAATCTACGGATTCTTCATTGACAGTCACGCTCTTGGTGGTCTCATTCAGGGTGATGTTGTTGCGTGACAGGATCTGCTGAGTTTTGCCTCGGACGCGGCGAAGCACGGCTTCAGCGCGAGCGATGACTTCCTCAGGGTCGAAAGGTTTAACGATGTAATCGTCGGCTCCACTATTCAGTCCAATGACCCGCTCGACATGCGCTTCTCTGGCCGTCAGCATGATTATCGGTACATCAGAATCTCGACGCAGGATTCTACAGAGGTCGACACCGTCGAGACGGGGAAGCATGAGGTCGAGGATTATCAGATCCGGATTCAGAAAACGGGCAAGGTCCAGGCCCGCTTCGCCGTCATGAGCAACCTCGGCGGAGAATCCGGCGCGCTCGAAATAGACCTTCACCCAGTTCGCTATTCTCTTATCGTCTTCGATTATTAATACTGTGCCGCTCATCGGCTGCCCTCTGGACATGGTTCAAGACGCGGCGCCCGATTAGCAGCGCCGCGTCGCTTGGTCGGATGTGCTCTCGATTAGATTGTCGCACCGGAGGTCGAAGTATCGATATCTATCAACAGCGACTTCCGATCATATCTATCCACCTCCCCTCCCTTCGCCACGGCTGCCATGTTCACTGCCGCCTTCGCGTCTGCCGGAGCCGTGCTCGCCGCGGCCTTCGTTTCCACCGATCTCGCTGCCCTCGCCACCGCCTGATCCTGAAGGGCCGTGCTCGCCGCCGCCGTCACCAGCGCCGACCTCGGCGTGTGCAACCCAGCCAGTGAAGGGTGCCGCTGTTGAGGGAAGCTCGACCGCAACCTTCTGGCCTGGCGCCATGTCGATCGGCGTCGTCGGCCCTAGCTCCGTCCCGTTCGACAGGTGGATCTCGATCCTGACACGAGTCAACACTCCGTTGGTCGTGTTCTCGACAGTCCCTTTGAACGAGTTGGTGTTGGCGTCGTAGCTCATGATCAACCGTGCGCCGCTCTGAATCATGTCGAAGGTTTCATCCGGTGCCAGCTGGTTGGCCGCACTGCCTTCTTCTCCGCCGGAGCCTTCGTTGCCGCCTTCACCGCCTGGCCCGTGACCCTCGCCGCCAGCACCTTCCGCTCCACCTTCACCACCCTGACCTGGCGGGTGAGGCTGAGGACCGGGGCCAGCGCAGTCGAACACTTCCATGTGGACGACGTAGCCGTCGAACGCCACACCTGCGAGTGCGGGCTCGCTGGCGACGCTCACGTCGGTGGTCGCCGTCTGACCGGGGTTGAGATCGCCCAGCTTGTCGGGGCCGAGCTCGCCCACGGTGGTCGTGCCGGACTTCAAGTGAGGTTCGGCTTGGACGTAGCAGACCTTCTGCGAGGTGGTGTTCTGCACCGTCGAGATGACCGACCGGGTCGCGGCGTCGTAGCGAGCGTCGATCGCCAGCGGACCGAGGGTGCCTTGCCACGTCTGGTCGAGCGGGATGATCGGGCTCGACATCGCCGCCTCGTTCAGTTCTTGGCCACCACCGCCTTCACCACTGCCAGACTCGCTGCCGCCTTCTCCCCCGGGGCCGTGCCCCTCGCCGCCAGCGCCTTCGGCACCACCTTCTCCGCCTGATTCACCGCCGGTCTCGGCACCTTCGGCACCGCCGCCTTCAGCGTTGCCGACCTCGGCGTGTGCGATCCAACCCGTGAAGGATGCCTGCGTCGAGGCAAGTTCGATCGGTGCGGTTTGACCAGGTGCCAAGTCGATCGGAGTCGTAGGACCTAGCTCGGTACCGTTCGAGAGGTGGATCTCGACCCTGACCCGTGTCAGGGTGTTGTTCGTCGTGTTCTCGACGTTGCCTGTGAAGGCGTTGCTTGCAGCGTCGTAGTTCATGATCAGCCGGGCGCCGCTGCGGATCATGTCGAACGTCTCGTCCGGAGCCAGCTGGTTGGCTGTGGCTTCTTCGCTGCCGCCTGCGCCAGATTCGCTGCCTTCGGCACCGCTACCCTCACTTCTACCGGCGTGTTCGCCAGTCCGATCGCCGCCAGACTCAGTCCCTTCACCGCCTCGCTCAGAGGTTTCCTGACTTACGGCGGTAGCGGTATTGTCTGCATCCCGACCATGGAGGACGTTGGTGTCGCTGGTGCAACCCGCGAGCATGACCGCTATCGCCACGGCTCCCACGCCTGCCCCGATCCAGAGAGTCTTTGTCTTCTTGATCAGCTTCTTGTAAATCATTTCTTCTCCCCTTTCGTGAGGTAGTTTTGACGCTTGTCACGTCGTTGATGTTTCTAAAGGTAGAGATGAAATGTCGCAGAATTATGTCAGCCATGTCGAGCTTCATTTGGGTTTTCGTTGACCTTGCTCGACAGTCGGATTCGACGATTGAGGATTGATTCGAGATGACCTGATTTCACGAACTAGACGCATTGCGCGCCTGCGCGATGCTTCTCGGCGTCGTGTTGCACGCGTCGTTATTCCTGGTGACGATGAACCAGGTTGTGGCTAGAGATTTTTCGCCGTAACTGCCCTGCAACGACATCGTGTTTGCGACACCGACCACTCCGTAATACCCAACCGTCGAATCTCCAACCCGTTGATATCGAAGGTGCTACTCTGATAGTCGTCCATTTAACCGACATCCAATGAATCGACAACGAGGATTCCAATGCAGAAACGAACTCTAGGTCGAACCGGACATGACAGCACGGTGGTTTCTTTTGGGACCTACGCAGTGGGCTATGTCGACCAAGATGCGGCGGATCGGGCGATCCAACTCGTTCTCGACGCTGGTGTAAACCACTTCGACATCGCTCCGACGTATGGTCACGCGATGGAGCGAGTGGCCCCGTGGATGCCTGAAATCCGTAAGCAGGGGATATTTGTCGGAGCGAAGACGGCGGTTCGCGATCGGGACGGCGCGTGGCGAGATGTTGAGAGCATCATGCGGCGGATGAATATCGAGGAATTCGATCTTTTCCAACTTCATTCAGTGGGCAACATGGACCAGTTGGAGCTTGCGACCGCCTCGGGGGGCTCACTTGAAACGCTTGTGGAGATGCGCGAGCAAGGGCTGACGAAGTGGCTAGGAATCACTGGACACGGCCCCGAGGTTCCGGCGACGATTCTAGAGGCGTTGAAGCGATTCGACTTCGATACGGTGATGTTTCCGCTCAATCCTGCCGCGGCTCGCGATCCGGGATACCGAAAGGTATCCGAAGCGCTTCTTGCGGAGTGCGAAGAACGCGATATCGGCGTACAGACGATAAAGATGATCGCACGCGGCGGGTGGGGCGATGGCGAGAAACAGACCAATACCTGGTACGACCCGCATCGTGAGCAATCCGACATCGACGCTTCGCTGTGGTGGGTGCTCTCGCATGGGGTGCATACCGCGCCAAGTTGCGGGGAGATCAGCCTGTTGCCGAGGGTCCTAGATGCCGCGGAGAGATTCAAACCGCTGTCCGAAGATCAGATGCGAGCCGTCGAAAAGTCGCAACGTCCACCTCTGCCCTTACCTGCTCTAGCTATTCCAGCGGCGGCTTGAGGCGACGTTTGTATCCCGAGTCGAGTAATCAACTCTGGTCTGAGTCCTTCCGTTGAACCAAGAGATAAAGCGCAAGCGTTTTCTCATGCTGAGCGCGGCTGCGGTTTTCGCGGTGTTGCTCTTGCTGATCTACATGTTGGGTTCGGTGTTGATCACCGTGCTGTTCAGTGCGTTGATCGCGTATGTTTTGCTTCCGATGACGAATGTGATTGTCCGAGTGATGCCGTGGAGGGAGAGCCGTCCGGAGCTTAGTCGGGGTATCGCGATCGGGGTGATTTTCGTTGTCGCAGTCGGCATCTTCGCTGGGTCCATGGCATTGGTGATACCGCCGACGATCGAGCAGAGTAGAGAGTTCATCGATGAATTTCCAGCGTTCTTCAACTCTGCCCGCGCCACTGTCGAAGGATGGATGGGCGACTACACAGAACTGGTTCCGGACGAAGTTCGGGCGCAGATCGAGCAGAACCTAGCCGATATGGGTGGTGTAGTCGTCAACGCTGCCTGGCAAGTCTTACCAAGGACTTTCGGCCTCGTGTCCGGGACTTTCTCCTTGATCATCGGGCTGGCGACGATGCCGATGCTGATTTTCTACTTGGTAAAAGATTCGCGCGAGATTGGATCCAGTTTGCTGACACCGTTTCCGAAGGCTCTGCGGCCGTATTTGCTCGACATCGCGAAGATCGCTGAGAAGACATTGGGCGGTTACCTGCGCGGGCAACTCATTTTGGCCCTAGCGATCGGTATAGCTGTAACCATTGGTCTGATTGCTTTGGATGTCCCATTCGCGTTCTTGCTTGGCGTGGTGGCTGGAACAACTGCGTTGATCCCGATCGTAGGTGCGTTTATCGGTGCTGTGGTGGCGATATTGGTAACTTTAGCGACCGCTCCTGAGAAGTTGGTTTGGGTAGTAGCCCTCTACTTGGGCGTGCAGTTAGCTGAAAACACCCTGCTAGCGCCTCGCATCCAAGCGGACGCTTTGAACCTTCACCCGATTGCCGTGATATTCGTCATTATCGTCGGCGGGCATTTCTTTGGCGTCTGGGGGATAATATTCGGGCCGCCGTTGGTTTCTATGGGCAGGGACGTTGTTCGATACGTGGCCGATGAGTGGGATCGGTTGCCCAACGAGGCGAACTGTACTCCGGAAGACGAAATAGATGTAGCCGATGATGCGGAGCCGATGTAGCGCGTATCGATGGTGCGCTATTCGATGATTACCGTATCCAAGCGGTACTGTTCCAACCCCTTCCAGTCGTACTCCACCCCTAACCCTGGTCCTTCCGGTACTGAGACGTTACCGTCCTCGTCGATGGAATCTATCTGATCGGCGTAGTCACACTTATAGAGCCGCGGGCCGGGTTCAACTATTTTGGGGTGAACTAAGCCCATTTCGTTGAAGTTGGAGTTGCGGATGGCGGCCATGCAGTGTCGATGCGGCGGGTTGGAGATGTGCAGTTCGAGGTCCTGGCCGAAACCCTCGGCGGCGTGGGCGATCTTCATCACGCCGGTTATTCCACCGTCGTATTCAACGTCTGCACGCCAGAAGTCGGTGGCCTCCGCGATTGCCATGTCGGTGTGCGCCTCTACCATATGCAAGTGTTCGCCTTGCAGAAGCGGCGTCTTGATCATCTTTTTCAACTGCTTGTGTGCCCAGAGCGACACGCCGCCATCGCGCATCGGGTCCTCGTACCAGAAGTAGTTGTATTCGTCACAAGCTCGACCAACAGCCAGAGTGTCGGCGAAGGTGTCGTAGACGCAACAAGGGTCAGTCATCAACGCCATCTTTCCACCCACACGCTCCCCTACAGCCCGCACGGTGTCAATCTCGCGCTTGATGTCGACTTCGCCCCAGGAATGGATCTTGAATGCCGGATACCCCATCTCCAAGCACATTTGGGCGAAATCGGCGTATGCTTCTGGGCTACTGAGGCCATCGGGTTCGCGATCGGCGTGGTAGGTGCTGGCGTAGCATGGCAGTTGCTTGCGGTGCCCGCCCAACAGCTGGTAGATCGGAGCGTTATGGTACTTTCCGGCTAGATCCCAGAGTGTGATGTCGATTGGTCCAACACCCATTCGGTCGTTTTTTCTGAGTATCGATTTGGCCTGGTTGTAGAACCGTTCACGTTCCAATGCGCTCTTGCCGATAACGAAGTTGACCCACATGAGCATCTGTTCGTATGCGGCAGGTGCGCCGCTCATGTACTCGCCGGTCACGCCTTGATCGGTGTGGATTTTGATACCGACTCTGGATCTCGAACCGTGTGCACCGGGCTGGTAGAACTGCCCCATCGCGAATCCGACGTCCGTCGCCAGATCGTAGGTTGGGATCCGGTACCTCGAAAATTCGACGCGCGTGATTATCGGCGCGGTGCCCATGGTGTCTCTCCAGTCGTCACGTTTGACCCAACGTAGTCTGCCAAAAGATTAACCCAGGCAGGTCAAGTAGAAACGACAGGTTTGGCGGAGGCAGTGCAGCTATTTCTAGTCGACGATCAGCGCGAATTCGGGACAGTTAATGGTCACCGAACGGTTGGGTCGACGGATCAGTGCTCTGGAGTTACTCCGATGCGTAGTCCGAATCGTTCCTGATAGACGCCAATGCCGATGATGATCCACCAGACTAGGTAGAGTATCGACAACACGGTGAATATCGGGGCCAACGCGTCGATCAGTTCGTGGAAGGGTTCCGTCAAGACGACACCGATCAATGAGACGATGGCAGCGATTCCGACGATGCGGGCGAGAATTCTGTAAACGCCTGGTTTGAACTTCCTCGCAAACGCGAATCCCAACACTACGTATCCCGTCAAACCGGAGAGCGCTCCAAGCAATCGAGCGACACCTGCGACGGATTGCATGTGTATTGCAATCGTTCTGAGGGTTTCGGTCTGGTCGGGCCCTGTACCGGACCCGATGCCGTGGTCGACCACGTGTGAGGTCGTGTAGTTGAGGCATTGGGCGATCAGGAAGGAAACCAGCGCCAAGAAGATGCCAATCAAGCCGAATTTCACAAACGTATCCAGAGCGCATGGGCTCTGAGCGGTCTGCCACATCACTGTCAGACCCCAAATCAAGAACATCAGCGACACGCTCCCGAGCATCGCGGCGAACGCGGTCAACAACGGACTGTCGGCAATTGCATCAACCAACGAATCCAAATCGGCTGCGTCGGTCGCTCCGATTAAATGCCCTGGAGTGATCAACGTCGCGACGATGTATAACGCTGCGCCGAGGATCAGCGCCAATCCGCCAATTCTTGGCACAGTAATCATCGACATTTTGTGCCTCCAGATAGGTTAACGTCGAATCGGTGATAAACGTAATCCGAACTCTACCATGTTTGGCGAATCCGCAATTGCGATTTGGATTCGAAACTGGAAGCGGCTTTGGCTCGGACTGACGCTAGAAGAGCTTGCTCTGAGAATCGAGAAGATACGGCCCATCATTTTTAGGAGAACCAACGGCGGGATTGGCTTCTTGAGCCTCCATCGTGTCCCATTCGCGGGGTTTCAGCACTTCTAGCAAGACCGTCTGATCTGCGGCATCGTCGAGCCATATCGCTGCCCAGTCGTCGTCGAGGATCACGGGCATACGATCGTAAATCGGCTCCATCAGCGCGTTTGGAGAAGTAGTCAATATGGCGCACGATTCCACAATTCCCTCGGGACTATGCCAAACGCTCCAGATACCAGCGAACGTGACGACTGGCGCTTTCGTACTGTGTATCCATATCGGAGTCTTGTCCCGCGCGCCTCTTCCACGCCATTCGAAGAAACCGTTCGCTGGTACTAGGCAGCGTCTCGCTATGAACGAATCTCGGAACGTCGGGCGTTCGGCTACGGTTTCAGATCTTGCGTTGAACATAGGGCGCTTGAAGGCGGTTTCTAGTTTGGCCCAGTGGGGGATCAATCCCCAACGCATCATCGAGCCTACGCGTCGGCCATCCGTCTCTGTGATCGTCAACACTGGCGTTGTTGGTGCGATGTTCCAACGCGGTGTGTATGTGTCTCCCGGCATCTTCAGTTCGAAGCCGAGAAACTCTACCAACTCAGATAGATCTGTGAAAAGACCGAAACGGCCGCACATATCGATTTGGCTTTCGTTAAGTGATGAGAATAGGAGCAGAGTTCAACGAGTACCAGCGTAGCATCCGTCGAGGGCACGCGATATCATCATCCGAGAACGTCAAATCCACCACCCTATCGATCGCTCATGAATGTACTCGTAAACGGATCCCCAACTGCCATCGGGCGGGCCATAGTTGCCGAACTCGCCGACTCGAGCCATAGCCTACGCCTAACGTCGATGGCGCCATACGAACCTCAAGATGTAATGGTCTGCGCATTGGAGCACGACGAAGCGACTGACAAGTTGGTCGAAGGAATCGACGCCATCATCAACGTCGGTTACCAAGACGAGGTGGATATGGGCGCAACCTTTCATCTCGACTACTACACGCGCCGCACCTACAATCTCCTCTGGGCAGCATCAAACGCGGGCGTCAATCGAGTCGTCAATCTGAGCACACTACGCTTGATGGAGGAGTACGAGGAGAACTTGGTCGTCACGGAGCTATGGCGTAGCAAACCGTTGGCGAGTGACATCAATCTGTTGTGCACCCACCTCGTGGAGATCATCTGCAAGGAGTATGCGCGAGACCAAAAGTTCGAGGTCGTCAATCTTCGGCTCGGTTGGCCATTGGTCGCTGGTGGGAGAGATGACATTGGCGTCGACACGGGAACCTCAGCACTGTGCTCCGAAGATCTCGGTCGCGCGGTGCTAGCGGCATTGGAATCCGAGGTCGAGCCTTGGCAGGACATCCACATTCAATCAACAGTCCCGAACCAGCGGTATACAACGGCAAAAGCAGCTGCGATGCTGGGCTTCTAGCTCAAACGCCCCACTCGGAGGATCATTAAAGATGAAAGTTCTCATACTCGGTGGATGCGGGATGCTCGGACCTTGGGTCGTCAAGGCACTGAAGCACCGCCACGAAATCATCCTCACCGACATCAATCCGCCGGCAGACGAGTTCGACGGCGATTTCCGGCAGGTCAGTTCAGACGATCTTGACGGCGTGATTGCGACGGCAGAAGGGTGCGACGCGATCATTAATCTGTCCGTTCTGCGGGAAGACCGCAAGCTGGCATTCGATGTCAGCACACGTGGCAATTACAACATGATGGAGGCCGCACGGGTACACGGCATCCAACGCGTCATCAACACCGGACCCCACTTCCAACTGGTCGGCGAGACGTACGAGAGCTGGGATTTCGATCTCAATCCCGACATGCCGCCTCAGTTCGGCACGCGTCTATACGCCCACTCGAAGGGTCTCGGCCAAGAGATTTGCCGCGTTTTCAGCGAGCAGTACGGCATCTACGTCATCACGATGCTCTACTACAACATGCGCCACACTTGGAACTGGGGTCTGGGGCGAGGCCTGCCTGAAGCGACCTATCACGAGGACATGACGCCATTCACGACCGCCTGGACTGATTGCGGAACAGCGATCCAAGCCGCCTTGGAAGTCCCGCTGGAACGTCTGCCCTCCCGCTGCGAGACGTTCTTCACCTTCCCGGAGACACCACACCACAAGTTCAACAGCGAAAAGACGCGCCGCATCTTGGGCTGGGAGCCGCGCTATACGCTGGAGACGCTGTGGAACAAGGAACCGATGACGCCGCCGGATCATCTGCACGGTGCGTGGTGATGATACGCTGATTCATTTTGACGCGAAAGTCAACTGCCCCCTTCTAACCGAGCGGCAAAATAACACAATTCGGGGCAGGCAGAATGAACATCGACCCGCGTAGACGCGATACTGACGATGAGAATCCGGACCTACCCGACCATCGCAGACCTCCTCTACGCTTCTATTACTCAGAATTTGGATTTGGCGTGAAGAAAGACAATCAATGGCCCAGAATCGGTTGTGGAGTTCTGTTCCTCGTCATCGGTGTCTGGTTGCTGCTGTGGATCTTCGGCATAGTCCAACTTGATCCGAAGTAC
Source organism: Chloroflexota bacterium (assembly GCA_009838175.1). Classification (GTDB taxonomy): domain Bacteria; phylum Chloroflexota; class Dehalococcoidia; order Lucifugimonadales; family Lucifugimonadaceae; genus Bin127. The sequence continues at coordinate 12,782 of VXSB01000002.1, read as the reverse complement.
GTCTGGATACCCTTCGCGGTAGTTCTGGTTGCGCTCGGGCTGCGGTTGTTGCTCACAGGTCGGAAGTAAGATCATTGGCGCGAAACGACCAATTGCAGGTCAGATTGGAAGATAGAGATTAACGCGCGGTGCAACTTGAAATCGTCGAAACCGAATAGGGAATCTTACTGTGACAACCCTTGCCAGAAAGATCGAAAGCGACGGAAATATACTTACCGCCGCGAGGGAGTTTTTCCAGCTTGCCTCGGAATGTGTCGTCGACAATCAGGACCTCCGCAGATTTCAATCACAGAACGAGCAGCAAGGAAGGCCGTACTGGATATCGTGGTACAGGGATTGTGCAATCGCTCTCGGCGAAGATGAAATACGCGCACGCAATAATCTAGTGGGAGTATGCACTTCAAGATTAGGTCACGAATACGGCAACCCTGATGACATTGAGGAGTTGATAAGCAGCGCGTTGTCCAATTTGGTCGTGGGTCGCTCTGATGAAACAAACGCGCTTAGTTTAGCCAAGCGTTTTCGGTCTAGTCTCCTAAATTTGATACAGCAACGATTTCAAATTGTCGCGCCGAACCACCTGTTTCGATTTATGGGCGATCCCCAACCAATCAGTATTGGTTCAATCTCGATGTTGCCCTCGGAGCAGTTGAACTGTTTTACCGGACACGACGTATTTGTGGCTGGCGAAGAATTTTCCCAGAGATTTGGCGACGAAGGGGCATCGGTGGAAATGCCTGCACTGGCTTGGGTAGTGCCTGTCAATGCCAGCGCCGGCAACGCAATCAGGGAAGCACGTTGGTTTGTTGATGCGGCAGTATCTCTCGTCCGTCTCTCGTGCTGGCCTTATTTTGGGATCAAACCGTCGATTGGCGAAGTGGAGCCCGCACCTTTCACGTCGACGAAATCGAAGGACGAGCCTCTGTTGACGGGCGATTTCGGGGTTACGATCAGGGCTCCTAGTTCGTCGTTTTATATGATCGATGATCGTTTCGTGACACGAACGAAAGACTGCCATTTCACACCGTTAGCTGAACGACTGCAAGAGCCTAAGATGGATTCTTGTGGTTATTTCTTCCGACAAGGACTCGGGTGGTTGTCTAGAGGACGTCAAGCCCGTGATCATTCTCAACGAGTCCTGCTTTTCTTTACAGCCCTCGAAACTTTGTTGACTCGCGATACGACTTTCGGACAGGTAACTGAATCACTTGCTCGTAACGTCGCGACGATTTTGGCGCGCGATGTCGAAAAACGATCAGCGATTGCTCAAGCGATCAAGAACTTATATCGCTATCGATCCAAAACCGTCCACCAAGGCGATCGAGGCGTTACGCATTGGCAATGCAATGACACACAGTATTTCGCGGAAAGTGTGTTTGGCAGATTGCTCTTTACGCTTCCGTTCGACATGCCAATCCGGGCATTTTGGGACGTTTTGGACGAAGCCAGTTACGGTACGCAATGGACTAGCGTTTTATTGGAAAAACATCGCGAAATTTCGTGATCGAGGTCTCAAGGACTCCGATCATTTCCACACGACCTATCCACTCTAAAACCATCACAATTCGATTAGCTGGCGAATTCCCAAGTTTCGTAATCCAGAACTCTCGACGAAAACTTGTCGCGCGTCGCTTTGAAGCCAGTCTTGCTATCCCATCAAATCGCCTTCTTCGCTCATCAAGGACATCAGGTTGCCGTCCGGGTCCTTGAAGAATGCCATCCACAACGTGAAGTTTTCGGTCTGGTGGATGATGTGCGGCTCGGATTCGAGTTGCACGCCTTTTGACTTCAACTCTTCGGCGGCTTCGTGCGCCGAATCTACTGTGAAGTAGATCACCGACGATCCTGTGGCGTGCTCTGGATTCTCAGGTTGGTTGATGTAGAGGCGAGTTCCGGCGCAATTGAAGAACGCCATCGGGTTAGTGCCCGGGACTTGGAAAAGGAAGTCGATCCCGAGCGTGTCGCGGTAGAACTCCACTGCCCTGTCAACATCAGTTACTGAAATCGAGATTTGACCAACACCGTGAATCTTCATGTCTGTCGTTGTCCTTTGCGCCCCAAGGTTACAGCTCTTTCATCTCAGTCAAGAGGTCTTCGACGGATGCCCTCGCGTCGCCGAAGAGCATCATCGTGTTCTCCATGTGGAAGAGTTCGTTCTCAACACCGGCGAAACCAGACGCCATGGAACGCTTCAAAACGATTGCCGAACGTGCTTGGTCGACGTTCAGTATCGGCATTCCGTAGATCGGACTGCTTCGATCAGTTCGCGCGGCGGGATTCGTGACGTCGTTGGCGCCAACTACGACCGCCACGTCTGCACGCCTGAAGTCATCGTTGATCTCGTCCAAGTCCTTCAACTCATCGTAAGGGACATCTGCTTCCGCGAGCAACACGTTCATGTGGCCCGGCATCCTGCCAGCCACCGGGTGGATTGCGTATCGGACCTGCGTCCCGCGTTCTTTGAGCATGTCTGCCAAGTCTCGAACCTGATGCTGCGCTTGAGCGACGGCAAGACCGTACCCGGGCACGAAGATGACTGAATCGGCGTATCCGAGGAGTATTGCAGCCTCGGCGGCATTGACAGACCGCACGGGGCGATCGGTATCCGTTGCTCCGGGTGCAGTGCCGCCAGTAGAGTCGGCGACACCGAACCCTCCGAACATGACGTTCCCGAGAGATCGGTTCATCGCCCGCGTCATGATGCGGGTGAGTATCAGTCCAGAAGCGCCGACGAGTGATCCGGCGATGATAAGCATCGGATTGTCGATCACGAACCCTGTCGCGGCAGCGGCCAATCCGGAGTACGAGTTCAACAACGCGATGACGACAGGCATGTCGGCGCCGCCGATGGGAATGACGATCAGAACTCCGATGATGAGTGCGACAACAGCCATCGCAACGAGCGCCCATTCGAGGTTTGCGTCATATATGAGCAATCCTGCCATCGCTATGCCTGCGATCGCCAGCACGACGTTGACGACGTGACGTAGAGGTATCAGTACGGGTTGTGTAGCGACGATGCCCTGCAACTTTCCGAAAGCGATGAGGCTGCCAGTTAGGGTCAGCGAGCCGATCAATACCGATAGTGCAACCGTGACACTGACGACGGTATCGACATCGCGGGTATCGTTCTGGCTGAGAATCTGAGCTGCGGCGACGACAGCTGATGCTGCACCGCCGAAGCCATTGAAGATGGCGACCATCTGTGGCATCGCCGTTAACTGAACCTGCCGCGCGGCTATTGCCCCAAGCAAGGCGCCGACGATGAAGCCGACGATTATCCACTCGTAGCTAACGATGTCTCGGTCGATAACGGTGAAGACGATTGCGATCAGCATTCCCAACGCCGAAAGCCGATTTCCCGCTCTTGCCGTCTCAGGCGACCGTAGCCAGAGGAGTCCAATGATGAACAGGACAGAAGCGACGATGTACGCGGCGAGCGTTACATTGTCGAGAATCTGTGTGGATTCGTCCATGGTCCGCGTCTAACGTCGTTCGTCATCGCTGCGGTGGAACATGCGCAGCATCCTGTCAGTCACGAGATACCCGCCGACCACGTTGATGGTCGCCAATGTGACTGCTACCACTCCTAAGATCGCGCCGAGAAGACCGCCGACAGTTCCCGCCACGATGATGGCACCGACGATAACGATGCCTGAGATCGCGTTGGAGCCAGACATCAGCGGAGTATGCAGTGTGGGAGGGACGCGGGTGATCGTGAGGTATCCCACGAAGATGGCCAAAACGAACACGGCCAGCGAGATTAGGAGTTCTTCAATAGACATATAGGTCTCCTGTGCTCATCGTCCAATGGTGTGGCCGCGTATCTCGCCGGTGTGGGTTACGCACATCGCATCTAGTACTTCGTCTTCAAAATCGAGTAATAACGTCAAGTCTTCACCAATGATCAGCGTCAGCAGCGATTCCAGATTCCGGGCGTAAGTTACCGAGGCGTGGTATGGCATCGACGATGGAACGTTCATGGGCCCTTTGACGGTTACACCGTTTACGTCGACGTCTTCTCCGGCAACTGTCGCCTCTACGTTTCCCCCGGTCTCAGCGGCGAGATCGATGATGATGCTTCCAGGTCTCATCGCTTCTACTGTCTGGGTCTCGATAAGCAACGGAGCTTGGCGTCCCGGAATCGCAGCTGTCGTGATAACTGCATCTGCTCTAAGAATGTGGTCGGACAGGAATTGTCGTTGACGAGAGTTCTCGTCTTCGGTCTGGGCTCTAGCGTAGCCTCCAGTGCTTTCGGCATCATCCGATTCCGGAGGTGCGATGAACTTCGCGCCGAGGCTCTCGACCTGTTCGCCAGCGGCGGCTCGGACATCGAAGGCGTAGACATCTGCGCCGAGGCGTTTCGCGGTGGCGATTGCCTGCAGCCCAGCGACGCCAGCACCTAGGATCAGGACCCGCGCCGGGGGAATAGTCCCGGCAGCGGTCATCATCATCGGGAAGAAACGGCTCAATGCATTCGCGGCCATCAACGCTGATTTGTAGCCCGCGATTGACGCTTGTGAGGAGAGAACGTCCATACTCTGTGCGCGGGCGATACGCGGGACTAAGTCCATAGCAAACACCGTCACGCCAGCTCTAGCGAGTGATTCGATTGTGGCTATGTCACGTCTAGCGTCTAGCGTCGCCGCGAGTGCGGACCCGGTTTGCATTGCCTCGATTTCATCGGCTGACGGTTTGCCGACGTGGAGTAGTAGATCGGCGGATTGGGCGACGTTGGACGCCGAATTTTCGAGTGTGGCACCTGCTTCATCGTAGGTCGAGTCTGGGAACCCTGCACGGGTTCCGGCACCGCTCTGCACTACTACATCATGCCCAGCAGACGACAACTTGGACACCAGATCCGGAGATGCCGCGACACGGTTTTCGCCGGGCGCGTGTTCACGATTGATGCCTATTTTCAAGGTGTTTGCGGACTGGGAGGGAATGGGGCGAGGGAATTCAGAATATTATGGTAACCGCTACGCTTGAAACGCGTTTTACCGAACCGACAACCGTTTCTAACGCAGAACACAACCAAAGTGTGAGGTAACTCGATGTACATGCTCCGACGGGTCTACAAGGCCAAGTACCGCCAAGGCAAACTAGTGGCTTCTCTGGTTCAGAAGCAACAGAAAATCTACGAATCGGCGGGACGTTCGAAGGGCACAGTCTACTTCAACGCTGGCACTGTGCCGGGCGAATCCGACACTGTAGTGCTTGAGTGGACACAGGACAACCTCGGCTCTCCGTATATGTCGGGTGGAAGCATCCCGCGGGAAGCGTTGCAAGTCGGCGGACAGGTACGCGATCACATCGAGAGTCAAGAGATCGAGTTCTGGGAACTCATGACGTCTGAAAAGATGGACGACGTTTAAGCGCCTCCATTTTCACATACCATCCCACTTAGAGGGCTTTGATGCGTCATAAGTGGGTAAATCTCATCCTCCTCACGCTCGTTGCAGGCGAGTTGGTTACGGGCGCGGTCGGATTGATGAGCGGCAACTCCCAGCACGAGATCGTGCTGCAGATCCACAGCGTCCTCGGATACAGCATCATCGCCGTCCTCGCCTGGAAAACCGCCTTGGCCCTGCATTCACTCAAACGACCGTCAAGGGGGAGGCCGCGTAACGTTGCGGTTCTCGTTTCGGCGCTCCTTCTGACGACGCTGAGCATTGGTGTTGTATGGAGCATCGGAGGTTTTTGGTCTGTCGAAGGAATCACTGGGATGAGCCTGCACATCTACGCCGGTGCCGCGATCCTGCCGTTCATCGCTTGGCACGCGTGGGCTTACACCGCACGATTCCGCGTCGGATATAGCGCTGAAAGACGTGAAGCGTTGCGATTCGGATCTGTCTTGGCGGCCGGCACGGCGGCGTGGGTAGTTAGTGAGAACATCATCCGGACGATACCTACCCCGGGCGCAGATCGGCGATTCACTGGCTCCCACGAACGCAGATCATACGAAGGCAACGTCTTCCCTACCACGTCGTGGATCAATGACAAACCGGCGCAGATAGATATTGCCCAATGGCGTTTGAACCTCGTGGATGTTGACGGCAATTCCACATCATTGACGCTTCTAGACATTGAGAACGGTAGTTTGGGTACCAAACTCACCGAACTCGAAGCGACGCTTGACTGTACGGGTGGCTGGTACTCCCACCAGTTCTGGAGCGGCATTTACCTGCGTGACGTTTTGGAAGCCGCAGACATGAATGCAGAAGCACGTAGCTGCATTGTGCACTCGGTTACTGGTTATACCCGACGATACGCATCATCGGAGTTCGGCGAAATCATGCTCGCAACGCGAGTTGGTGGCGAGTTGCTGTGGCATGGGCATGGTGCTCCGCTCAGACTGGTAGCGCCTGGCAGACGCGGTTACGACTGGGTTAAATGGGTGGACGAGGTCCGACTCGTAGACTCGCCGCACTGGTTGCAACCCTGGTTGCCGTTGCAGTAGAGTTTTAGCGGGGCTTGATGATCGCGATATCGCGGATATCGCGTCGATGTCAACGAACTGTGGTTCAGTAAGCCAACCCATGCCCAAACGGGAACAGGGTATCCTCTTCGAAGTAGCCGGGAACGTCTGAATGTTGGCGGAGGATCGCGTCTGCACTGTTGGCAAGGGCGAATGGTAGCTTGCCTTGTGCAGGATGTTTGCCGGTGAGCACGTCCATCAATGCAGCGTCGCTTGAGCCAAAGGTAGCAATGATGGCTCCGGCATTCAGCAGCCCGCTCGCTTCGTCCAAGACGAACGGCTGGCGGAATCGGATCGCTACGATAGTGCGGTCGGCACCAATTTCGGACATGACACCGTTGATGTCGGCCAAACTCGGTGTGACAGTCCAAGAATCCGACTTTTCCATGTCGGAGAAGGCGATCTTGTCGAGTTCTTCGGGGTCGGGAACGGGAAGGAAACCACCACCGATCTTGCTGTTGTTGCCTATGATGACGCGGATTATTGCGTAGTCGGTGTCATCGGGGACCACGGCTCTGGATTCTCCGTTGGCAGCGTCGTAGTCGCCGGACACAACTTCATATTCGTTCCATTCAGGACCGCTGATCACTTGGGGATCCATGCCCATGACGTAGAGTTTTTTGCTGACCGGTTCGATCTCTGGTTCGTCCGTCGCATCCTGATGGAAGCCGAGCATTGCGAACGGATTTGGTTGCGGTTTAGGCGTCGGCATCTCCATCGGCAGCACGTTGTTGCGGTTCTGGAGAAGCACGACCGCTTTACGTTGGGCAGCGTCAGCCTTGGCCTGGGTGATGCGGTTGTTGAGGATGTATCCGGCTCGGTTCGGCTCTACAAATGGGTTCTCGAACAGACCAAGTTTGAACTGTTCGGTAAGCAAACGACTGACGGCTTGATCAACGCGCTCCTCCGAGATCGTGCCAGAGTCGATAAGCGCACTCATCTGCATGTTGTCGCTGAAACCAGAGAGGACATCGACACCGGCGTTGATCGCCATGGCGACGCGTTCGGCAACGGGTTTATCTTCGACGCCCCACGGCATCGTGGTGGCGATGGCGGTGTCCGAGTTGACGTTGCCTTCGAAGCCCAGTTTCTCTCGCAGCAATTCGGTGGTGATCCCTTTGGAGAACGACATTCCAACGTCGTTGGGTTGGTACCTCTGCCCCACCGGCACTCCGTAGTACGGCATGATCGACGAGACGCCGGCCTTGATCGCGGCTATGAACGGCTTGTAGTGATAGTCGAAGTTGTCGCCCGGATACGCTTGGTACTTTCCGAACTCGAAGTGCGGGTCAGCACCGCCCTCCTGAGGTCCGCCGCCTGGGAAGTGCTTCATGGTGACTTGAACACTCTGATGGTTCAGCGATTCGCCTTGTATGCCCTTGACCAGGGCCGTGGCGATTTCGCTAACCAGATCGGCATCTTGCGCGAAGGTCTCGGTGATGCGGAACCAGCGAGGTTCGGTCGAGAGGTCGAGGCAGTAACCGTACATCCCTCTGATGCCGAGGGCGACCCATTCGCTCGCTACCGTACGGGCAAAGTCGGAGATGAGTTCCATGTCACGAGTCGCGGCGAGACCGGCCTCTTTGGGCCATGCCGAAAATGCGCCAACTGAGGCATCAAGTCCGCCCATGAAGCCTTCTTCGAAGTGGTTACGTGGGTTCGACTTGAAGATTGCGGGGATGCCGAGGCGCGTGGTTTCGCACATCTCCTGCACCGCGTTCGTGAACTGCGCCATCTCGTACGGAGTAACCTGCGCGCCGAAGAATGGGTGACCAGTTTCTTGAGGCGAATTCGTGACGGTGTTGCGTAGGATGAACCGCGTCATCTTCTCCTCAAACAGCAACTTGCCTGCCAGTAACGGGACTTGACCACCCGCGTCGGCGTTCAACTGATCGATCATCAGCATCCCGGCCTTCTCGTCCAACGTCATCTGAGAAAGCAGGTCGGCGACGCGAACCTCGACTGGTTTGCGCCAGTCTTCGTATGTGTCTATCTCGCCGTTCTTGTTGAGGTCTCGGAACGGAAGCCCGTCGTCGTATAGGAGTTCAACAGATCGCGCTTGAACCTCCGGCCGATGCCGGTAATCGTTTGGTGCCAAGGTAATCGCCTTTCTTTTGGCTCTACGTTTTCGCAGATGATCGAACGCTAATTATGCATCCATCATCTGAATGCAGACTGGCCCCGGTATCGAGATCATGTGACCGGTGTGGGCCAACTCGCCAGAATCAGCGTCTCGCTTGAAGGTGTGAATGGTGCCCGAATCTTGGTTCTCGGCGAGGACCCATGTTCCTGTGGGATCGATGGCGAAGTTGCGAGGGGTGTTGCCACGAGTCGACTCGTTGGCGATGTAGTAGAGCATCCGGGCATAGGGGTCCCAGCCGTAGATGACCAGTGTGTCGTGTCCGCGGTTCGAACCGTATACGTGCCTACCGTCGGGCGACACATGTATGTCGGCGGTGCTGTTGCCGTCTGCGTAGACTACGTCGGGCCGAACAGTGCCGACCCAGTGGGTTTCAGTCAGTTTGCCGTTGTTGGCATCGACATCGTATGCGCTGATGGTGAGGCCGATCTCGTTGATGGCGAACGCGGCGGTGCCGTCGGGATGGAAGGCGAAGTGGCGCGGTCCCTCACCTGGCCTTGAATCGGCGGATGCGTCCTCGTTGAGCACAATCTTGCCGGCGTCGTGATCGATGTCGTATACGAGAACTTTGTCCAAGCCGAGGTCGCAGACGATCAGCTGGTTATTGCTCGGAGCCATGGTTACGGAGTGGGCATGTGGTTCGTTTTGGCGGTCTGCCTGAATCATGCTGCCGCCGACGTGCTGATGGAAATCGCAGGCTTCGTTCAGGCTGCCGTCGTTGTTGATCTCGAACATTGCAACGCTGCCGCCCGCGTAGTTGGCGACGAATAGGTACTTTCCGTTCGCCTCGACGACGAGGTGGCAGGGGCCAGTGCCTTTGGTCGACTCTTTGTTTATGAGCGAGAGCTTGCCGTTTTCTCCGATGGCATATGCGTGGACACCACCAGCATCATCGCCCTCGAAATCGTTGACTTCGGCAACCGAGTAGAGGAATTTGCCGTTCGGGTGAAGAGTGACGAATGATGGGTTGGGTCCGCTGTCGGTGGCTACCGATAGCTCGGTCAATCGTCCAGTTGCACCGTCCATGTGGCACGTGTAGATGCCTTTTGCGCCGAGATTGGTGTAGGTGCCGACGAATATCAGTTGGTCTTTGGGGTGTCCCATGCTTTCGATCTGCCTTTCGAATTGACGTTGATAGTTGCTATTTGGTCTGCGCTGAAATGATAAGCGAGAAATCACAGAATCATTCGACTGATACATTAGGATTCAGGTGATTCAAGCACGAGCAACCGCAACCCAGCCAAGTGTTTAGCGTATGAAACCAGCACCATTCAACTCCGTCAATCGAATCGATGTCCAAGGGCGAGAGTATTCCTACTACGATCTAGGGGCTCTTGAACGTGCTGGGCTGTGCGACGTGTCGACGTTGCCGTTCTCGATACGGGTTCTGCTGGAAAATTCGCTTCGTAACGCTCATGTCGGTCCCGCGACCGAAGACGATGTGCGACTCGTAGCGTCTTGGTCGCCATCTGAGACTCCACCCAAAGAGTTCCCATACATGCCGGGGCGTGTGGCCTTGCAGGACTTCACAGGTGTCCCCGTTGTGGTTGATCTTGCGGCGATGCGCGATGCTGTTGCCGACAAAGGGGGCAATCCCGGCATCATCAACCCGGTCGTTCACTCCGATCTCGTCATCGATCACTCGGTACAGGTCGACTATTTCGCATCCGAAGGCGCGCTGGCACGGAACATCGACCTTGAGTTCGAGCGCAATGTGGAGCGGTACAAGCTGTTGAAGTGGTCGCAGACGGCGTTCAACAATATGCTGGTCATCCCGCCGGGAACGGGCATCGTCCACCAAGTAAACCTCGAATTCTTGGCTTCTGCCGTCCTTACCAATGAGGTAGATGGTGCGACTTTCGCCTATCCCGACACTTGCGTTGGCACCGATTCGCACACGACTATGATCAACGGACTTGGCGTTCTAGGTTGGGGCGTCGGGGGTATCGAAGCCGAGGCGGTGATGTTGGGGCAACCGTATTACATGCTCGTGCCGGAAGTGGTGGGCGTGAAACTGACTGGCAGTTTGGCGGAAGGCGCTACGGCGACTGACTTGGTGCTTGCCATTACAGAGATGCTCCGCGGCGTCGGTGTGGTCGAGCGCTTCGTAGAGTTTTACGGGCCTGGACTCGCATCATTGCCCGTCGCAGACCGTGCGACGATCGGCAATATGGCGCCGGAGTACGGTGCGACGTGTGGCTTTTTCCCTATCGACGAGCAGACGTTCGACTATCTGAAGCGTACCGGACGTTCTGAGGAGACGGTGGCGCTTGTCGAGGCGTATTCGGCTGCCAACTATCTCACTCCTACCGACAACGACGACCCGCAGTACACGGTCGCACTTGAGTTCGACCTCGGCGAAGTAGAACCGAGCATGGCGGGCCCGAAACGTCCGCAAGACCGCGTGTTGCTGAGCGATGTCTCTGAGAACTTCCGAGACGCGTTTCCGGACGCTTCATCTAACGGAGCAGAGGTTACAGATGGATCGGTTGTAATCGCGGCGATCACGAGTTGCACCAACACATCCAACCCGTCCGTGATGCTAGGCGCAGGTTTGCTGGCGCGTAACGCGGTTGAACGCGGACTGGAGCGCAAGTGGTGGGTCAAGAGCAGTCTGGCGCCCGGATCGAAGGTAGTCTCGGACTATTTAGACCGCGCCGGGCTCACTGATTCGCTTGAATCGCTTGGCTTCCAGACTGTTGGCTATGGCTGCACTACGTGTATCGGAAACTCGGGTCCGTTGCCTCAAGAGGTTGCGGACACGGTTACTGACCACGATCTCGTTGCAGCGGCGGTACTCAGTGGCAACCGGAACTTCGAGGGGCGCGTACATCCGCAAGTGAAGGCGAACTACCTCGCGTCGCCGATGTTGGTCGTCGCATACGCGCTCGCTGGTCGCATCGATGTTGATTTGACGCGTGACGCTCTGGGCACTGACGACGACGGCAACGATGTCTACCTGTCTGACATCTGGCCGAGCCAAAACGAGATTGCGCAGACGGTTGCAAGCGCGGTTGGAGTCGATCAGTTCAATGACCGCTATGGTGCGGTTTACGATGGCCCTGAGCAATGGCAGGAGTTGGAAGCGGCCACCGGCGAGCAGTTCCAGTGGGATCCGGGGAGCACCTATATTCAGTCGCCTCCGTACTTCGACGGTTTTGAGCTGGAACCGCAGCCTCGGAACAAGATTGAGAATGCTCGCGTGCTGGTGAGTGTCGGAGATACGGTTACGACTGATCACATCTCCCCTGCTGGCAGCATCCCTCCGAGCGCGCCGTCTGGTCAGCATTTGATAGCCAATGATGTTCCGCGGCGAGCGTTCAACTCCTACGGATCGCGGCGTGGCAACCATAACGTGATGATGCGGGGAACGTTCGGCAACATCCGGCTTCGCAACAAGCTCACGCCGGACTACGAGGGTGACTGGACGGTTCACCATCCGACGGGTGAGACGATGCGCATCTTCAATGCTGCTGAACGCTATCGTTCTGAGGGTGTGCCGCTGATAGTCATCGCCGGCAAGGAGTATGGAACGGGGAGTTCACGCGATTGGGCGGCTAAGGGGCCGATGCTGCTTGGTGTGCGGGCTGTGATCGCTGAGAGCTTCGAGCGTATCCACCGTGCCAATCTGATCGGAATGGGTGTGGTTCCACTCCAGTTCGTCGACGGACAATCGGCACAGTCGCTAGGTCTCACCGGGAAAGAACGGTTCACTATAAACGGTGTTGGGGCGAGCGTGGAGCCTGGGTCCGTGCTCAGCATCACCGCGACGAGCGACGATGGTTTGTCGCAGACGTTCGATGTGCTGTGCCGGGTGGACACGGCGGTCGAGGCTGAGTACTACGAGCATGGGGGGCTTCTGCCCTACGTGTTGCGGCAGATGATTGCGCAGAGTTGAGGCTCGCGTCTCGCTGACACATCTCGCTTGCTGGTGCTGGCGCGTGGAATTACCAGTCGGTGGGTTTCCGGCTGGGTTTGGGGTGGTTGGTAGTTGTTTTCGGTTCAGTTGATTGTTCGTTTGTTGTTTGTAGGTCGACGTGTTGTTTGTCGAAGCATCGCCGCGTCTTTTGGGTTGCGTCGATAAGTTGGTTGTGAAAGTCAGTCAATAGTCCAGCACCGCCGACGTCGCCAGACCGTCGGCCCTCCGGGGAGCATTCTGAAAGA
>VXSB01000044.1 GCA_009838175.1 Chloroflexota bacterium | reverse complement strand
ATGTCTCCCTGCAGCCGTTCGGGTCGGGGGTCTGCACACGTCTGCGCAGCACTGTTTCGATCCGTCGATCTATTTGTTTATATTACTACATATGTTGCGCTTGTCAAGTGTGAACCGCTGATTTTTGTGATTGGTTGGATGGGCGCCGCCCTTTCGTCCCCGTTCGGCCTCCCCCTAGCCCCCTCCTGAAGGAGGGGGAATCACCGTCGCCCTGCGTCTCGCTTCGCTGCAGCCCCTGCAATTGCTCCTCAGAGAGGGGGAGGGAAAGGGATTTTGATGACGCAAAAAGGGGAAGATGGTGTTTCGAGTAGGGCAGGTTTGAAACCTTGCCCCTACAGTTTTCGGGTGGCCCAACGTTGGAAGAGGCGTTGTCGGCGTCGGAAGAGGCGATTTTGAGCCACATCGAGGTGCTGTTGATGGATGGCGAGTCTGTTCCGAAGCAGAGGACTCTAGAGGAACATCAGGCGAATGCGGATTATGCTGATGGGGTTTGGGCGCTTGTGGATGCTGATGTTTCGAGGTTGTGTGAACTGGGATAGTCTGATCCGCTGATTACGCTGATTTTTGTGATGGGCTGTGATTTGTGGGAGGGGAAGACGCGGTCGGGGTATTTGGTGCGGGGGTGTTGGGGTATGTGTGAGATGTCTGAACCGGGGATTACGGGGATTTGAAGATGGGCTGGGATTTTGTTGGTGGTTGTTAGCGGAAGTAGGTTTCTGGGCCTTGTAGCCATCGTTCGTCGATCTCTTTGTTGATGAGCTTGGCGACCCTTTCTTTTTCTGGTCCGTCATGTTGAATGGGGGTGCCTGGGGAGACCATTCCGTCTCTGATGTTGATATGGCCGTGTTCGTAGAGGAAGTCGCATCCGAAGACGCAGATGGGCATGACTATGTATGGGTCCCTGCGTTCATCGTTCCTACACTCGCTACGTTTCTTTTTGTGGGGAGCGATCAGCGCGTTGACGCTGTAGTCATTGCCACAGATGCCGCAAGATTCAAATTCTTTATTTTCGAACAACCAATCTCGCAGAATCGGTTGGTCCATGCGCCTATTTTGTTTGTCCAACTTGTCAGTATCTTCAAGTTCGTCTAGAAGGTTCTTAAAATATAAGTACCTGTCTGTTGGAATAATACGGTGCACAATTTCGATGGCTTCCTTATTCAATTCACCGACGAGATTGTACACATAGTTTCTTCGTGAACCAGATTTGTGAACGAAAGGAGAATTAAATACACGTTTTATGCTGTTATCTCTTTCATGGCCCCTTCTTTTCAAATAGGCACGAATATCAGCGGATTTCGCGTTGAGGTTCGACTGTAAAAAAGCAACTATATCCATCTCTATTGGTGTCGGATGGTTCGTAGAGCCTAAGTATGATATACCTCTGCTGTCATTTACAAATTGTGAAGAGGAAGCCAAATACTCGTTCAGAAGATCCACTGGCGGCCATTGATACCGAAAGCCGGTCCAACCTTGTCCTTTTCTCGCATCCAACGCGTTGCGAAACGCCTCGGCTAGGGTATCAAGCTCAGCTCGCTCGACAACACTGAACACTTTTTTAGCGAAATTTCGTAATGGATTACCTCCTTTGTCTTCATACACGTACCAAAAATCATCACCGTCATCTTTTGTCCACACATCATCGCTGTCATCAATGAGCGTTCGAATCAAGCCCAGATAAGGTCGTGCCTTCCGATCTTCCTGAGCAAGTTGCTTCAGATTCACAATACCATTTTGATTCGATAGGCGTCGAGTAGATTTGATCGAATCTTTGATCGCATCTATATCACGACTCGCAGTTTCACTGCCAGCCGTTTGTCTCGCAAGGAAGTCTGTTAGCTCGTTCTCGATGCTCATGGAGTTGTGTAGCCTATACTCGAGTGTTCGTGTCAGTCCCCGCCGAGCGGAGTCACCCTCACCCTAGCCCTCTCCCATCGAAGGAGAGGGGATTTGCTGTCTAGATCGTAGCTGATGATTTGGGTGATGCCTTTTCGTCTTTGGCGTCGCGGATGATGTCGTCTAAATCTCGGTCGTCGGGTGCTGGTTTGACTGAGCCGTAGGCGGTTTCCAGGGAGAACTCGGCTGAGGAGATGGGGACTTGGTTGCGTTGAGTGGTTGTCGTTGTTGATTCGGGCATAGTGATAAGAGTCTATGGTTGCTGTCGATAGCTGGATTCCTGCTTTCGCAGGAATGACGGTAGGTTATTGATTAGGAGCTTCTACCGTTGCAATGTAACCGTCTTCTGCCATAGCTGGGTTGTAGGTGATTTGGGGGGCGCCGCCGGCGTCGGCTACGTCGGATTGGACGGGTTGGAGGGAGTCGAGGAGGTCTTGGGGGGCGAACATCTCCAGTTTGGCTAGGGGTTTTCCTAGGCCGATGCTTGCTTCGTGTTTTGCTTTTCGGACGGCGGCGATGGCTCGGCAGGCGGTTTGGAAGGAGGTGGGGGATTCGGGTTTGGCTACGGGGGTTAGTTGGTAGCGTGGGGGGATGTCGCCCAACCGCCCTGGGCATACCCCGCTCGCATCGCTGCGCTCGCTCGCGCCCCTTTCGCCTTGCGAAAGGGGCGGGCCGCCATCTCCACCCCGTTCACCCTCACCCTGGCCCTCTCCCATCGAGGGAGAGGGGAGGATGGTTGTTGGCCAGGGGGTTTGGTGGATGGACGGATGGTTGGTTTCTTGGGCGTAGGTCCAGGACCAGATTTCGTCGGTGATTGTGGGGACGAAGGGGGCGAATAGGCGTAGGAGGGTGTTTAGGGCTAGGCGTAGGGTGGCTACTGCTGAGGCTCTGCCCTGTTCGTCGGTTTCGGAGCGGGCGCGGCGTTTTACTAGTTCGATGTAGTTGTCGGCGAAGGCATCCCAGAAGAAAGTTTCGGTGATTTGGAGGGCGTGTGCGAACTCGAAGTTTTCGAGGGCGTTGGTGGCGCGCTGGACGGTGTCGCGGAGGTCGTTGACGAATGCGCGGTCGAGTTCGGTGGTGATTTCGCCGTGTTCGGCTTCTTGCATGAGGACGAATTTGCCGGCGTTGTAGAGCTTGGTGACGAGTTTGCCGCCGATGGTGAAGACGGTCTCGTCGAAGGCCATGTCCATGCCGGGTCGTCCGTTGGATGCCCAGTATCGGACAGCGTCGGCGCCGTATTGGTTGACTAGGGGCATGGGGGTGACGGGTGCGCCGCGGGACTTCGACATCTTCTTGCGGTCGGGATCGACGATGAATCCGGAGATCATGGCTTTGTGCCAGGGGACGTCGTCGTTGTGGAGTGCGGACTTGACGATGGTGTAGAAGGCCCAGGTGCGGATGATGTCGTGGGCTTGTGGTCGCAGGTCGGCTGGGTAGAGGTTGGACATGCGGTCGCCGTCTTCGCCCCAACGGGCTAGGATCTGGGGGGTCATGGATGAGGTGAACCAGGTGTCGAAGACGTCTTGTTCGCCGATGAAGCCGTTGGGTTTGCCGCGTTGGGACTCGTCGTAGCCCGGCGCGGGCGTTAGCGTCGGATCGACGGGGAGCATGTCGTCGGTGGCGACGATGTAGTCGTCGTACTGGGTGTCGCCGTTTTCGTCGATGGGGTACCAGACGGGGATTGCGACGCCGAAGTAGCGTTGTCGGGAGATCGCCCAGTCGTGTCCGAGGCCGTCGGTCCAGTCGGCGTATCGCTTCTGCATGAATTCGGGTAGCCATTGGACTTTAGCACCGACTTCTTGGAGGTAGGGCTTCTTGTCCATGAGGCGGACGAACCACTGTCGGGATGGGATGTATTCGATGGGTGTGCTGCCCTTCTCGTAGTAGCGGACGACGTGTTCGATGGGGCGCGGTGGAGATCGGAGCGGGTTTCGCGTTTCGACTTCGTCTTCGGGACCCTGCATAGTTTTGGCGGCGGTGCCGGGGCAGCTCAGTTGCTCGACGATCTTTGTTCGGACGTCGTCTAGGGGCATTCCGAGGAGTTGGTCGTAGAAGAACTGGGCGCGATGCGGGTCGAGGGAGCCCCATCCGAGTTCGTTGGAGTTGTAGGGGACGAAGGTGCGTGGTGCGGCTTCGCCGTTGCGGGCGACCATGGGTCGGAGTTCGAGGTCGTGAGTGCGCCACCATTCGACGTCGGCGTCATCGCCGAATGTGCAGAGCATAAGGATGCCGGTGCCTTTTTCGGGGTCTGCTTTCTCGCTGGGGAATATGGGGACTTTGGCGAAGAATCCGGGGGTGATGGCGTGTTTGCCGAAGAGTGGCTTGAAGCGTTCGTCGTCAGGGTGTGCTGTGACCGCAACGCAGGCGGGGATCATCTCGGGGCGGGTAGTGGAGATGACGAAGGATTCGGGTACGCCCTCCTCACCTTCGATGAGGGATTCGTAGACGCCGAACTCGATGTCGTGGTATGCGCCGGGGGTTGGTCGGTCTTCGACTTCGGCTTGTGCGACGGCGGTCTGGAAATCGACGTCCCACATAGTGGGGAGTTCGGCGGTGTAGACATGTCCGCGCTCGTCGAGGTCGAGGAATGATCGCTGGGCGATGGCGCGGCAGCGGTCGTCGATGGTGGCGTATTCCTCGGTCCAGTCAATGGAGAATCCGAGGCGGTTGAAGAGCTCTTTGTATGTCTTTTCGTCTTCGGCGGTGACGATGTGGCAGAGTTCGATGAAGTTTTCGCGTGAGACGACTAGCTGCTCGTCTTTGTCGAGGTTGAGTTCTTTGCGGCGTTTTCGGACGTTGAGGTTTTCGACGTAGGGGACGTTCGGTTCGGCTCGGACACCGAAGTAGTTTTGGACGCGGCGCTCGGTTGGGAGTCCGTTGTCGTCCCAGCCCATGGGGTAGACGACGTTCCATCCGGTCATACGGCGGTATCGTGCGATGACGTCTTGGTGGGTATAGGAGAAGACGTGACCGGGGTGGAGTGAGCCGCTGGCGGTTGGCGGTGGCGAGTCGATGACAAAGCTCTGTTCGCGGGAAGCGGATTTGTCGTGCTTGGAGATTTCGAGGGCGTCCCACTGGGTTCGCCAGTATGATTCGCGCTCTTTGACGTCGAAGCGTCGGGGGAGGTCTCGGGGGTTGATGGAGATGACTTTGTTGTTGGTTGTCACTGGTGGGTCTCCGTTTATGATTTGGGTGGTTCACCCTCACCCTAGCCCTCCCCCATCAAGGGAGAGGGGATGTTGTCTGAACCGCTGATTATGCTGATGTTTGTGATTGGCTTTAATTTGGTGTTGGTTGATGGGCGAGAAATAAAAAACCCGTCCTTTCAAAGGACGGGGCTTTTGTGTGCCTCGCGGTACCACCTTTGTTGCCGCCGCTTGTTGTGCGGTGGCCTCTCGATGACGCTTGGTAACGGGCGTTTGCCGGCTGGGCTTAGTTGCCGTTGGGTTGGTTTCGGCGCAGCAGCTCTGGGGCGACTTCTCGGGTTGACGCTTCCGACGTTTCAGCGGTGGTCGGCTCTCTGGTGAGCGTCAGGGGTCCGGTACTACTCCCCTTCGGGGCGTTTGGGGTTTTGTTGTTATGGGGGTTGATTCTAA
>VXSB01000010.1 GCA_009838175.1 Chloroflexota bacterium | reverse complement strand
ACAAGGACATCCAGAAGCGCATCAAGGACCAAAAGTTCCCCAACCGCGATTTGCCCGGGAGAGGCGCCGAGAAGATCGACATCGCCATCGTGGTAGACATGCTGCTGACCGGTTTCGACGCCTCGTACCTCAACACGCTCTATGTCGATAAGAACCTCAAGCACCATGGCCTGATCCAGGCGTTCTCGCGCACTAACCGCGTCCTCAACGCGACCAAGCCCTACGGCCACATCCTCGACTTCCGCCAGCAACAGGGCAGCGTCGATGCCGCGATTACCCTGTTCTCCGGCGAGAAGGCCGACCGGGCGAAGGAGATCTGGCTGGTCGACAAGGCACCCGTCGTCATCGAAAACTTCAAGCAAGCCGTAGCAGACCTGGACAAGTTCATGCAGTCGCAGGGCCTTCCAGCCAAGCCAGACCAGGTGAATAACCTCATGGGCGACGCCGCGCGCATCCAGTTCATCAAACGGTTCAAGGAAGTGCAGCGGCTCAAGACGCAACTTGACCAATACACCGACCTTACCGATGAGCAACAAGATCAGATCGAGGAAACGCTCCCCCAAGGCGAACTTCGCGCCTTCCGCGGCGTTTACCTCGAAACCGCCCAGCGCCTCAAGAATCAGCGAGGCAAACCCGGAAAGGAGGGTGAGCGAACCGACCCCGAGATCGAACAGATCGAATTTGAGTTCGTGCTTTTCGCCTCCGCCGTCATCGACTACGACTACATCATGACGCTGATCGCCAGGTATTCCAGGCAAGACCCTAAAAAGGTCAAGATCAGCCGTGAGCAACTCATCGGGCTGATCGAGTCTGACGCCAATTTCCTCGGTGTTCGCGAGGAGATCACTGAGTACGTACACTCCCTGAAAGAGGGAGAAGGACTCGATGAGGTAGAAGTTCGTGCTGGTTACGAGCAATTCAGGAGTGAGAGGCAGGCAAAAGAAATCGAAAACCTCGCCCGGACTCATAGACTGACGAAAGAATCCCTCACAGCATTCGTTGATACCATCCTGCAGCGCATGATCTTTGATGGCGAGCAACTCACTGACCTGATGGCGCCGCTCGATCTCGGTTGGCGTGAACGTCGTGAGCGGGAACTTGCACTCATGGCTGATCTCGTTCCGCTCCTGAACAAGCGGGTTCAGGGTAGGAATATTTCGGGGCTTAATGCCTACGAGCAGGGAGGTGCGGGATGATGGCGAAGACGCCCTTGCAGCCCGTTCCGCAGCTACGCTTTCCGAATTTTCGAAAATCTGAGGAATGGGAAACCAAGCCGATTTCTAAGTTGGCGCACATCGTGAAAGGTGTGCAACTGAACAGGGCCGCTATTATCGAGGGCGAGTTTCCGGTATGGAATGGCGGCGTTACGCCTTCCGGTTTCCACAATGAATGGAACACCGAGGGCGAAACCATCACGATCAGTGAGGGTGGTAACTCTTGCGGGTTTGTAAATCACAGCAATCAGCGTTTCTGGCTTGGAGGCCATTGCTATGCCCTAAAAATCTTTGCGTCGGAGTTTGACGGAGATTTTCTGTTTCAATCACTGAAATCGAACGAGACAGAAATCATGCGTTTGCGCGTTGGGTCCGGTCTGCCGAATATCCAGCGTCAGGATCTTGAACGGTTTCCGGTCGATTTTCCCTGTCCCGCTGAGCAGCGGAAAATCTCTGGCTGCCTCGGCTCGCTGGACGACCTGATCGCGGCGGAGGACAGGAAACTCGAATCCCTGCGACGGCACAAGCAAGGGCTGATGCAGCAACTCTTTCCCCAGGCCAGCGAAACCTTGCCCCGGCAGCGCTTCCGGGAGTTCCTTAATGTTTCAAAATTAGATGAGAAAACAATTGGTGACGTTTGTAACCTCAAAGCTGGCGACTTTGTGCCGGCCTCGGAGATCGTCGACCACGCAGAGGAAGGCTTATTCCCATGTTACGGAGGAAATGGCTTACGTGGCTACGTAAAGTCATTCACTCATGAAGGTCGGTACATACTTGTTGGGAGACAGGGTGCCTTATGTGGCAATGTGAACCTATTTTCCGGAAAGTTCCACGCGACGGAGCACGCGCTTGTAGCAACACCAAAGTCGGAAATCGATTCGGGTTGGCTTTTTTACGCACTGGATGTTCTGAATCTCAACCGCTTCTCGATCGGACAGGCTCAACCGGGACTTTCCGTAGGAGTATTAAGAGATGTTCGCATCTTGGTGCCCATTGAAGAGGATGAACAGCGGAAAATCGCCGACTGTCTTTCCTCGCTCGACGCCCGGCTCGCCGCACAGATTCAGAAGATCATTGCCCTCAAGACGCACAAGCAGGGTCTGCAGCAGCAGCTATTTCCTAGTCTGGAGACAGTATGACGACCATCGAAGACATTGCGTCCGTACTACGCAATGACGCTACAAAAGTTCAATTGCTCTACGCCTTTAACTCGGTGGGCAAAACGCGCCTATCAGTCGCGTACAAGAATGCCACCAAAGAGAAGGACGGGACGCACACGGGCATCTACTACAATGCATACAGCGAAGACCTATTCGTCTGGAACAATGACATCGAGAACGCCGAGGCCAACATACGACTGACCGTTCTTCCAAGCAGCCTCAATAGGCTCCACGCCAACCTCTACGAACCTAACATCCGTGAAAAGCTGAAACCGTATAGAGTGAGTTTTGACTTCCGTTTCGACACGCATCTGGATGTGGAGCAGGGAATCGAGTCGATTTCATTTTTCCCAGCAGGCACACAGCCCGGCGATGCTCCACCGATGAAAATTTCCCGCGGCGAGGAGCGAGTCTTTGTCTGGTGC
Organism: Chloroflexota bacterium; assembly: GCA_009838175.1. Lineage (GTDB taxonomy): Bacteria > Chloroflexota > Dehalococcoidia > Lucifugimonadales > Lucifugimonadaceae > Bin127. Next base: position 2,841 of record VXSB01000010.1, on the reverse strand, counting down.
TTCTTTCTGGCGATGATGGAAGTGGAAGGCTGGGCGGACAGTCAGTCAGACCATATATTCATTGACGATCCGGTCTCAAGTCTCGACGATCACAATATCTTTGTGACTGCTTCAACGCTATTCGACCTGATTGAGAGGTACTTCGGAGAACGAAAGATCATCATATCCACTCATCATGTCGGATTATTCTCAATCCTTTGCGGCTGGCTGAGGAAAGGAGAGAAGAGAGATAAGTACAAGAAGAAAAATTCTTTGAGGGCGAGAATCCTCAGCAAAAAACAAGGAGACTTGTCGCTGGAAACCCACAATGACGATGTGCTCCTCTATCACCTCCGAGTCCTCCAGTTGCTGGAACAGGCTCGGAAGGAAAATAAGGTTCGTGCATACCACTTGTCTCTTCTCCGACAAGTGCTAGAGAGCGTATCATCGTTCCTTGGTTCGGGCCGGTTCAGCTATACACTCGAACACATCGGCATTGAAGATTCGGATGAATTCGCCAGAATTGTGAACTCCCTCGTTCACAAGGATGTCTATCATTACGAATCCGACCTCCTCTCACCGGCCAGCTTGGAGCGCTTTGAGGAGGTTTATCAGAAACTAATCACGCAATTCCCGTTCGTCACCCATGCGAGCTAACCCATGACAGGGCAAGATCAGAAACAACTTGGCAAGATACTCTGGGCCATCGCCAACCAGCTTCGCGGGGCAATGAACGCTGACGACTTCCGCGATTACATGCTCGCGTTCCTGTTCCTCCGCTACCTCTCGGATAACTATGAACAGGCCGCGAAGAAGGAACTTGGGCGCGACTATCCCGACCCGAATGCGATAGGGAATGGTGGTCGATCCTCCCTGTCTATCTGGTACGAACAGAACCCAGGCGATGTATCTGCCTTCGAAAAGCAGATGCGACTAAAGGCGCACTATGTTATCCGCCCTGAGTACCTGTGGACCAGCATCGCCCACTTGGCCCGCACCCAGGAGGGCGAACTGCTGGACGTCCTCCAAGACGGTTTCAAGTACATAGAGAACGAATCGTTTCAGAGCACATTTTCCGGTCTTTTCTCGGAAATCAATCTCGGCTCCGAAAAGCTGGGAAAAACCTACATGGACCGGAATTCGAAACTCTGCGAGATCGTCACCAAAATTGCAGAGGGCCTCGCCGAGTTCTCGACCGATAGCGACACCTTGGGAGACGCTTACGAGTACTTGATCGGCCAGTTCGCCGCAGGCTCAGGCAAGAAAGCCGGCGAGTTCTACACGCCGCAGCGAATATCAAACATCCTCTCTGCCATCGTAACGCTGGACAGCCAGCAACCGAAGACCGGCGAGCGAAATCACCTCGCCAGCGTGCTGGACTTCGCCTGCGGCTCCGGCTCGCTGCTGCTCAATGTACGCAATCGTATGGGTTCGCACGGAATCGGCAAAATTCATGGACAGGAAAAGAACATCACTACCTATAACTTGGCGCGCATGAACATGCTGCTGCACGGGGTGAAGGACACGGAGTTCGAGATCTACCACGGCGATACGCTGACGAACGACTGGCAGATGCTCCGCGAGACGAACCCGGCGAAAAAGCTCAGCTTCGACGCAGTTGTCGCCAATCCCCCATTCAGCTACCGCTGGGAGCAGACCGAGGCCCTGAGCGAAGACATGCGTTTCAAGAACTACGGACTGGCGCCAAAGTCCGCAGCGGATTTCTCGTTCCTGCTGCACGGCTTCCACTTCCTCAAGGACGATGGAGTAATGGCCATCATCCTGCCACACGGCGTGCTATTCCGCGGAGGCGCCGAGGCTAAGATTCGCCGCAAGCTGCTCGATGACGGAAACATCGACACCGTCATTGGCTTGCCGGCCAACCTGTTCTACTCGACCGGCATCCCGGTCTGCATTCTCGTCCTGAAGAAGTGCAAGAAGCCCGACGACGTGCTGTTCATCAACGCTTCTGAACAATTCGAGAAGGGCAAGCGGCAGAACCACCTGTCCGACGAGCATATCGAAGAGATCGTAGAAACTTACAAGCAGCGCCCGGAAAGCGTCGAGCGCTACGCCCGCCGAGTGGAGATGGAAGAGATCAAGGCAAACGACTACAACCTGAACATCTCCCGCTACGTCAGCACAGCCAGGCCGGAAGTGCAGATTGACCTGTCTGCCACGCACATCGAGTTAGTCGAAATCGAGATGCAGATTCGGGAATCTACAGCGAAGCACAACGCGTTTCTCAAGGAGCTTGGGCTATCGCCATTGCCATCTTCAGATCTACTGGAGCATGGTTAAGTGCGGACAGTGGTAATTCTGTACATACTTGAAAATGCCTATCTCTCGATCAACGATTCTGCCAATATCGCGCGTCATGATGCTTAGAGCGTCAACCAACAATTTGACAACATCAACTGGATTTTCGTGACCAACTTTAGTTTTTTCCACGCTGCTGACATTCATCTCGATAGTCCACTGACCGGATTGGCTGGCATTGAAGGAAGAGTAGCCGAGCGAATTCGTTCCGCACCGCGAGAAGCCTTCGAGGCACTAGTAGAGGAGGCAATCGAAGTACGCGTAGACTTCTTCGTTATTGCTGGTGACCTATATGATGGGACTTGGCGCGATTACAAGACAGGGTTGTTCTTTATCGAGCAGATGGGGCGGCTAAATCAGGCAGGTATTCCTGTCTATGTTCTGTATGGCAATCATGATGCGGAAAGCCAGATAACGAGACCACTTACGTTACCGGATAACGTTCGTGTTTTCGATGCGAGAAAGGCACAGACGTATAGGCACGACAATCTAAGGAAGGTCTGAACAAGGCCCGATTTTCCGCGTGGTCAGGCAGTTCACCGG
>VXSB01000020.1 GCA_009838175.1 Chloroflexota bacterium | reverse complement strand
TCGGGGCGCCGCTCCGACGGTGGCCGGATCGACGCTTAGTTGTTATATTACTACATATGTTGTGGGAGTCAAGTGTCTGAACCGGGATGGGCAGGATTGAGGGATGTTCAGGATGGCCCCGCCCATTTGTCCCCGTTCACCCTCACCCTGACCCTCTCCCATCGAGGGAGAGGGGATTCCCATTCACACCGCTTCCCCCGAGCATACCCCGCTCACGTCACTTCGTTTTACGAAAGGGGCGTAGATTCCTCGCTGCGCTCGGAATGGCATAGGTAGTCGGAGTGGGTGAAAGCGCGATACGATAACGCTAGTCTCTGAACGGATTGGACTTTAGGAGTTGACGGAATGATCTATGAGTTGCGAATCTATGAGTGCTTCGCCGGGAAGTTGCCGGAATTGAATGCGCGCTTCAGGAACCACACGATGGAGCTTTTCGAGAAGCACGGGATTAGGAATGTTGGGTATTGGACGCATGATGTTGGACCGAACAGCAACCAGCTGGTGTATCTGGTGGCATTCGAGGATGCTAATCAACGTGCGGAGGCTTGGGCGAGTTTCCGTGCGGATCCGGAGTGGCAGGCTGTTTTCGAGGAGTCGCATCGGGACGGGATCTTGGTGAAGAACATCGAGAACCGGATATTGATGCCGACGGATTATTCGCCGATGCAGTAGGTTGGCGTTGTCTGAACCGCTGATTACGCTGATGTTTGTGATGGGCTGTGATTGCCCCGCCCATTTGTCCCCGGTTCCCCCTCACCCTAACCCTCTCCCACGGAGGGGAGAGGGGATATCACCATCATCCCCGGACATACCCCGCTCGCTGCGCTCGCGCCCCTTTCGAGACGAAATGGGCGGCCTCCCCCTAGCCCCCTCCTGAAGGAGGGGGTTGTGTTGTTGGATGCTATCCCGTTCCCCTTACCCCTCTGGATTCTGGCTTTCGCCGGAATGACGCGAAGCTAGCGCGGGGAGACATGGGCTGTCGGGTGGCTCAGTAGCCGGCGACTTTGTCGCATTCGTAGATGAAGGGTTGGTTGTTTAGGTGGCGGCGGAGGTTTTCTTTGAAGACTTCTCGGCGGCCTAGGTACATGTCGGGTACTAGGGCTGAGGCGTGGGGTGAGAAGATGATGTTGGGGGTGGTCCAGAGGGGGCTGTCGGGGTCTGGAGGTTCGGGTTCCATGGCGTCTAGGCCGGCACCTTGGAGTTTCCCGTTTCGGATGGCTTCACACATTGCGGTTTCGTCGACGATGCCGCCGCGGGAGATGATGATTATGTGCGCGGTGGGTTTCATCAGGGCGATTCGTCGGCGGTCGATCGAGTTCATGGATTCGTTGGTATAGGGGCAGGCGACGACAAACCAATCGGACATCGAGATGAGGTCGTCGAGTTTGTCTAGTCCCCAGACTTCCTGTGCGTATTCGGATGGTCTTGGGTGTTTGTCGACAGCGTAGACGTCCATGTCGAATCCGGAGGCGCGTTTGGCGACGCGGCGTCCGATGTTGCCGAAGCCGTAGATGCCTAGGGTTGCGCCTTCGAGTTCGATCTGTCGCCATGCGTAGTCTTCGGGCCGCCATTCGCGCGCCATCTGCTGCGGCAGCATCTCGTTTAGTCGTTGCGCGAGTGACGTGATCAGCGCGAAGACGTGGGTTGCCATGGGGCTGACGTGGGAGTCGCGTGAGTTAGTGACAGGGATGGGAGACTCGATAAGTTCGGGGATCTTCATGATCCCGTCGATGCCGGTTCCGGCGCAGTGTATCCATTTGAGATTTTTCGCGGCGAGGAAGACCTTTCGTGTAGGCCACCCGCAGTATGCATCGGCGTCTTCGATGGCGATGAGCTGGTCCTCTTCGGTTGTGCACCATACGAAGTTGACGTCGGGGAATGTGGATTCGAGATCGCGTAGGACGGCGTCATCGGCTTCGCCGGGGGCTACCCCTCCGGGCATGGGGGTCATTACTACTTTCACGGTTGAATCCTGTTGAAACGTTGAGCGTGGTTTGGTAGGTAATTTAGCACTTGCGGGGAGCGAGCGACCGCGAGAACCACAGAAAGGGCGACCACAAGGGTCGCCCCTACGGCGGCTCACCCTCACCCTAGCCCTCTCCCATCAATGGAGAGGGGATTTTAGAGGCGCCACGGGCATCCCCTGCGAACTCGCTTCGCTTGTTCGCGTCCCCTTGCGCTTCGCGAAGGGGAGGTTCACCGTCGCTTTGCGCGTTCTTGTGCACACATCCATTCGTCGTGGGGTGGGACTGGTTCACCGACTACGTAGAGGAAGAAGTAGGAACCGGTGTCGCCGAGGAATTTGAACTGCTTTTTCAAGTCTTTGACGACGTCGTAGAAGTCGCCGTGGGAGCGGAGGTAATCGATGAAGCAGCCATGTTCGGCGTCGAGTTCGATGATGCGCTGGGCGTTGTGGGCGATGGCGGCGAGTTTGCGTCGGTTGCGGATTACTCGTTTGTCTTGTGCGAGTTCGTCCAGCTCCTCTTGGGTTAAGGCGGCGACTCTTCCGATCTCGAAGCCGTGAAATGCCTCATTGGTGTCGGGCCATTTGGCATTGACGACCTGCCAAGACATTCCGCTCTGGAATACGGCTTTGGACATGACTTCGAGGTAGTCATTGAGGGATTGAACTTGTATTTGGGGTGGAGCGCCTTTTTCGTCGGGCATTATGCGAGAACTTTCTGGTTGATTAGGAATTTTTCGGGTTGGTTTTGGTAAGCGGTTCAAGTTTACATTTGGTGTTGCGCGGGTAAAATGCTTGTTGCGCATATGCCGCTAGACAAAGCCGCGAACGGAGTTGAACATCCATCATGCCGAATTTGAACAGACTGAGAGCGTTATCCGGGCAATCCGCGATTGTTGGCGTTGCTGAATCGGACCAAATTGGGAATGTACCGGACAAGTCGCCGTTGGCGCATCATGCGGAGGCGGCTATCAACGCTCTGGACGATGCGGGGCTGTCGCTTTCTGATATTGACGGATTGATGACGGCTGGGTGGTCGACGTTGGATGTGGGAGAGTATCTGGGGATACATCCGCGGTTTACGGACAGCACTTCAGTCGGCGGTTCATCGTTTGTTATCCACATTGCGCACGCGATTGCGGCTATTCAGGCGGGGTACTGCGAGGTGGCGCTGATCACGCATGGGCAGGCTGGGCGGAGCGATCGTGCGAGGGCGGGCGCTAACTTGGGCACGCCGCAAAGCCAGTATGAGACTCCGTATGGGATCATAGGCCCTCCGGTCTCGTATTCGATGGCGTGTCGTCGGTATATGCACCAGTACGGTGAAGACCGGACTCGGGAGGCGATGGCGAACATTGCGGTGTCGACTCGGAAGTGGGCAAACATGAACGAGAAGGCCTACTTCTACGACCGTCCGGCGACCTTCGACGATTATCACGAGTCGCGATGGATCTCGTGGCCGTTCCATTTGTTGGACTGCTGCTTGGTAACGGATGCGGGTGCGGCGATTGTTGTGACGACTGCTGAACGGGCGAAGGACTGTGCCAAGGGCGGCGTTGGTATCTTGGGCGCTGCCGAGGGTCACGACCACTCGATGATTTCGCAGATGCCGGATTTGACGAGGGCGTTTGGTCGGAATACCGGTCAACAAGCATTGGACATGGCGGGTGTTTCGCACTCGGACCTTGATCTGATGATGATCTACGACTCGTTCACATACACGGTGTTAGTTTCGTTGGAGAACCTTGGGTTCTGCGGACCGGGCGAAGGACCGGACTTGGTGGCGAACCAGCGTACGGCTCCGGGCGGCGACTTCCCGGTGAACACTTCGGGCGGCGGGTTATCTTACACGCACCCGGGAATGTACGGCATCTTCACAGTTGTCGAGGCGGTCCGGCAGTTGCGCGGTGAGACGGGCGAGAGGCAGTTGGACGATTGCAACTTGGCGATTGCGCACGGAACTGGTGGTCAACTGTCTTCGACGGGGACGGTGATACTGGCTGCGCCTTAAAGCAGCGATCTCGAAAAAGAACTTGGAACAACCATCTACGGGAGAGGATCACACAATGACCACTGACGCGCCTGCACGACATGAGCCGGTATCGCAACCGGAATCTGATCGCTATTGGGAAGGGGCTCGGAATGGAGAGCTGTGGTTGCAGCGTGACAAGGCTACGGGTGAGCATCAGTTCTACCCGCGGGCTTTCAGTTTGGCGACGCCGGGGGGCGAGTTGGAGTGGGTGAAGGCGTCGGGCAACGCGACGCTGCACACGTTTGGGATTGTGCACGTTCCGCCTCATCCCGCGTTTATGGGAGAGATTCCGTATATCACTGCGATTGTGGAGCTGGAAGAGGGTCCGAAGATGGCGGCGAACATCGTAGGTGTGGATCCGGAGCCAGAGAATTTGAGCATCGGGATGGCACTGAAGGTCGTGTTCACGAAGATCAGCGACGACTATACGCTGCCGAACTTCACGCCGGCGTGAAGGTTTTACACCGTCACACTAGCCCTCTCCCATCAAGGGTGGTTTGCTTAACTTTATGACCGGGTTTGGTGCCGCGCGTTGTGCCGCCCATGTACCCTGGTTGCCTCACCCCATGGCCTCCCGTTCCCCCTCACCCTCACCCTAACCCTCTCCCACGAGGGGAGAGGGGACAATTGGCGGTTCTGCAAAGGGCTAGTAATGCGAAAGCGGAACGTCCGCGATGCCAGGTCCCGCTGGATTCCGGCTTTCGCAGGAATGACGTACGACGTGTATTGCACAATTTAGGTATTGTTGCGCGGCATTAGTCGTCCTGCGCGTGATGTGAGGGTACCGACATGAACAGGCACTTCTTAAGGTTCAAAGACCTCCCACCGGCGGAGATATCTCCGTTGCTGTACCGGGCGATCGAGCTCAAGAGTGGTGCTGAGAGTCGAGCGTTGGAGGGGATGTCGGTGGCGTTGTTGTTCGAGAAGCCGTCACTGAGGACGAAGTTGTCGTTTTGGATCGGTGCAGAGAAGCTTGGTGCGAAACCGGTTTACTTCTCTCCAGAAGAGGTCGGGCTTGGCAAGCGTGAGCCGGTTTCGGACGTGGCCAAGGTCCTCGCGAGCATGGCCGATATGGCCGTAGTGCGTACTTTCGCGCAGTCGACCTTGGACGAGTTCGGTGAGATCAGCGAAGTGCCTGTGATCAACGCTTTGACAGATGAAGAACACCCATGTCAGGCGTTGGCTGACGTGATGACGATGCTAGAGATTCGCGGGTATCTGGACGAAGTGCGTGTGGCGTTCATTGGAGATGGCAACAACGTGGCTACAAGCTTGGCGTACGCAGTAGCTGGCTCAGGTGGGACGTTCGTAGTCGCGTCGCCCATGGACTACGAGTTGCCGTACGGTACGCGATACGACGCCGCGGAGTACACATCCGGATCGGTGACGATGGCGAGCGTCATTCAGATGCGTGACCCGGTCGAGGCGACGCGCCATGCCGATTTTGTCTACACGGACGTGTGGACGAGCATGGGGCAGGAGGCGGAGACGCAACAGAGGTTGCGGGACTTTCAGGGCTATCAAGTCAATCCTGAATTGATGGAGTACGCGAAGCCGCAGGCGCGATTCATGCATGACATGCCGGCACACCCGGGCGAAGAGGTCTCGGAGGACATGTTGTCGCACCCTTCATCGGTTGTGTACCAACAGGCCGAGAACCGCATGTGGGCGCAGATGGCTCTGATGGAAAAGATAGTCGAGAGTTAGCGGGGCGCCCTCACCCTAACCCTCTCCCGCCAAGCGTGAGAGGGGAAATGGAACGGGTATGCCCCCTTTGTCCTGCGGACATTTCCCCCGCGAGCGAGGGAAACCAAAGAGTTTTGACGATAACGATGACGCTACCTGTCATAGCCATAGTTGGGCGCCCGAATGTTGGGAAGTCGACGCTGTTCAATCGGATTGCGGGCAGCCGGATCGCGATCGTCAGCGAGACGCCGGGGACAACTAGAGATCGGGTGTCTGTCGATGCCGAATGGTTCGGCCGTCGGTTCATGCTTATCGATACGGCTGGTATCGAGGATCAGCCGTCGGCAGAGGTTCAGCTTTGGGACGAGGTTCGGGTTCAGACCGAGCGGGCGATCGAGACGGCGGATGCGGTGATTCTGCTGGTGGATTCTGCAGACGGAGTTACGGCATCGGATTTTGACGCTGCGGATCTGCTCCGTCGGGCGCAAAAGCCGTATGCTCTAGCGGCCAACAAGACGGACAACACGACGCGAATGGCGGAGCTGTATACGTTCGCGGCGTTAGGTATGGGAGAGGCGATACCGATAAGCGCATACCACGACATCGGGATTACCGAGTTGATGGATACGGTTCTTGCACATGTCGATGATCGGTTCGAGGACGATACGCCGGATGACGTCATCCGAGTTGCGATTGCGGGACGACCGAATGTGGGCAAGTCGGCGATATTCAATGCGTTGACGGGTGAGGAACGCTCAATTGTGAGTCCGGTGCCGGGGACGACTCGGGATACGGTGGATGCGGTCTACGAGTACAAGGACAACCACATGATGTTCTTGGACACAGCGGGGCTACGTCGGCGTGGGAAGACTGAGCAGGGCATCGAAAAGTTCAGTGCCATCCGAACGATCGGAGCGATTGAACGATCTGATGTGACGGTGATAGTTCTTGATGCGACTGAGTTTGTTACGGCGCAGGATACGCACATAGGTGGTTTCGCTCAGGATGCTTACAAAGCGGGCGTGGTTGTTGTGAACAAGTGGGATCTGCGAGGCGAGGTGGACACGACATTCGAAGAGGCGGTGGTGGAGATTCGGGACCGTTTCAAGTTCATTCCGGATGCGCCGATGCTTTTCACGTCGGCATTGACTGGACGCGGAATCAGGGCGATTCCGGACGCTGTTCGGCGGACTTTTTCCCAATTCATCAAACGGGTCGACGAGGCGGAGCTTTCCCGCACGCTTTACGCGGCGCTAGGTGATCGACCCTTGCCTGCTAAGGGTCGGCGGCGACCGCGGATATCGGGCATCGAGCAAGTTTCGGTACGCCCCCCGACATTCGTGATAACCTGCAAAAACCCTGAATCGTTGCACTTCTCGTATAAACGGTACTTGGAAAACAGGTTGCGGGAATCGTTTGGATTCAAGGGTTCGCCCATCAGGATGTTTTACCGCGGCGGCAATTGAGGTGAAATGAACGAACTGTTGGCGTGGGTGCTAATTGCGCCTGCAGCATACCTCATCGGATCGATACCGGTGGGGCTCATCGTTTGCCGCGTATGGGGTGGCGTCGATCCGCGCGAGCACGGCAGCGGATCGATGGGAGCGACCAACGTCTTACGCACTGTCGGAAAAAAGGCCGCGGTGTTGGTGTTCGTGTTCGATTTCGGCAAAGGTGCGGTGATGATCGGATTGTCTCTGCTTCTGGCTCCTGATGCAAAGCTGCTTCATGCGTTGACGGGGACGTTCGTAATCGTTGGTCATACTTGGCCGGTCTTTGCGGGTTTCAAGGGTGGCAAAGGGATCTCGCCGGGTTGGGGTGCGATTTTGGTGTTGTCTCCGATTGCGGCGGCGATTACGCTGATCGGGTTGGCAGTTGCTTTGGTCACTCGGTATGTGTCGCTGGGGTCGATGATAGGGGCGTCTCTGGGTGTGTTTGCGTTGATTGTTCTGTCGTTCGTCAACTTGCCCGTTTCAGTTGATTACGCAACTATCGAATATCTAGCCTTTGCGGTCCCCGCCGTTGTACTGATCCTGTTCAGCCACCGCGAAAACATGATTCGATTGCTGCGAGGAACTGAGAACCGTCTCGACATCGACGCCGCTGAGAAAACGTCGGCATCTACTGGTCAGGGAGCCTGATCAGATTTCGGCAATCGGGATCATAGGTGCTGGCTCTTGGGGCACGGCTCTGGCCGTACTTTTGGCGATTCAGGGCAACGAGACTCGGCTACTGGCGCGGGACGCGGATCGCGCTGCTGAGTTAGAAAACGATCGCGAAAACAAACGCTATCTCGAAGGGATGATGTTCCCTGACGCGATGTCGGTCCATCATGAACCTCAGCGTGCGTTGTCGGGAGTTGATTGTGTGATCATCGCAGTTCCATCAGTTGCGATGCGGGAAATCATTGAGGCTCATGTTGGTGAGATCGCACCCGACGCGACCGTAGTGAGTGCCACCAAGGGGCTTGAGATCGAGAGTGGAAGGCGGATGAGTGAGGTCATTGCCGAAAACATCTCGGTTCGTCATGGAGTGTCGGTGGATGACGCGATGGGCAATATCTGCTCGTTGTCGGGTCCCAATCTTTCGGTTGAGATTGCGATTGGATTACCGGCGCTTGCAACAGCGGGATCAGTGTCGATTGAGACGGCTGAGCGGGTTCAGATGATGACTAGCGGCGAGCGTCTACGCGTCTACGCGTCGGACGACATCATCGGCGTTGAGTTGGGTGGGACGCTGAAGAACATCATTGCGATTGGCGCGGGATTCATCGATGCGTCGGGGCTGGGATCGAATCTGAAGGCGGCGTATGTCACTCGAGGATTGCATGAGATAACGCAGTTGGGGTTGGCTCTAGGTGCGAAGCCGTCGACATTTGCCGGGTTGAGTGGAATTGGTGACATGCTTGCGACTTGCTACAGCCCCTTGAGCAGGAACTATCGGCTGGGGACGCGGCTGGCGGAAGGGGATAGTGTTGAGGAGGCGTTGGAGTATCTGGGGCAGACCGCGGAGGGGGTGCCGACGACTCGGGCTACGCTGCGGATCGCGCGGCAGTTGGGCGTTGAGATGCCGATTACTGAGACGGCGCACAAGGTTATGTTCGAGGGTGTTCCACCGACGGAAGCGATGGGGGATTTGATGCGGCGGGAGCTGCAGCGGGAGTAGCTGGAGGAGCGAAGGCTCGCTATGAAAAGCGGGCAGGTCGGCGCTAATGCACGCGCAGCTGCCGCAGTCTTGGGTCGAACCAGTCGCGGAGCCAGTCGCCTAGGAAGTTGAATCCCATGACGACGAGGAAGATGGCGATGCCGGGCATGGTGCTGATCCACCATGCGCGGGAGAGGTGTTGACGGCCGTCGGCAGTCATGATGCCCCATGCGGGGGTGTCGGGCGGAACTCCGACGCCGAGGAAGCTGAGTGTGGATTCGGTGAGGATCAGCGAGCCGACGCGGAGGCTACCGATGACGAGGACGCTGCCGACGACGCCGGGGAGGATGTGACGGAAGAGGATGCGGGCTTGCGATGCGCCTTGGATGCGGGCGTAGCTGACGTAGTCGGACTCTCGGAGGGTGAGGGTTTCAGCGCGTACAACGCGGGCGAAGTTGTCCCATCCGAAGAGTATTAGGAGGACGATGATGAGTTCTAGGCTTTGGCCGAAGACGACGACGACGACGAGGGCAACGAGCAGGAACGGCATTGCGAGGGTGAAATCTACGGCTCGCATAGCGATTTGATCTACCCATCCACCGCGGTATCCGGCGACGAGGCCGATTACGGTGCCGCCGATTCCTCCGGCGAGGATAACTGCGGTAGAGATGATAGTGGAGACTCGCGCTCCATGGATTGCGCGACTTAGGATGTCCCGGCCTTGGTGATCGGTGCCGAGAGGATATTCCCATGTGCCGCCGTCCATGAATATCGGCGGAGTGAATGCTGCGCGCAAGTTGCCTCTCAATGGATCGTGTGGCGAAAGTTGCTCGGCAAAGACGGCGCAGACGATCATCAAAACGAGGACGGCGAAGGGAATTACAGGGTATCTCCGCAACCATGACCAACCGATACGAAGTGCGCGCAACACCGGATTACGAGGTAGCGTGTCGTCAAGCGGCGAGGGGACGTATGTCGCTTCGATGGTCATCTGGATTCAAGGCGTCAGTCGAGGCGTATCCGCGGGTCGAACAAGGCGTAGAGGAGATCGACGATCAGGTTGAGAATGATGTAGAAGGACGAGAAAAGAATGACGATGGCGCTCAGCACCGGAAAGTCGTTGTTTTTTATGGATTGAACAGCAAGCCTACCGACGCCGGGCCAAGCGAACACAGTCTCGACGACGACGGTGCCGGTCAGGAACGCGGCGAAGATGAGAGCGGCGACGGTGAGGGGTGGAATTATGGCGTTTCGGAATCCGTGGACCCACACAATCTTGCCAGCGGTGACTCCCTTGGCTCTTGCGAGTTTGATGTATTCGCTGTCTAGGATGTTCAACATCGCGCCGCGTGTGATGCGCATCAACCCAGCTGCTGGCAACCAGCCGAGGGCGATTGCGGGCATGATGAAGTGGTTCCAACCCTCGTTTCGGCTCGAGGGCAACCACCCGAGTGTTGCGGAAAATACGAGGATCATCATTATTCCGATCCAGAAGACAGGGACTGACTGACCAAGCAGGGCGAAGCCGCGAACGGCGTAGTCGACTATTGATCCACGTTGCACGGCGGAAACCACGCCCAAGGGAACGCCGATCAGGATCGCGACGCCGAACGCGACGCCTCCCAACTGCAATGTGTTGGGGACGCGTTCTCGTACTAATCTGATACTGGGGACATCGTAGTAGAGGGATTCGCCGAAGTCTCCGCGGAGAGTATCCCATAGCCATACTCCATATTGGACGTAGAGGGGTTTATCAAGACCCATGCGTTCGCCCCAAGCGTCCCAAGCCTCCGGGGTGGCGTATTCGTCGAGATAGATGTTGCGAGGATCGCCGGCGGCGCGGGATAGGCCAAAGACGACGATCGTGATCAGCAACACGATCGCTACCCCAAAGGCTAGGCGGTTAACGATGATTCGCCACATGGTCGTTGCTCAACAGTCGGTGAGGCTGCCGGGGTCTTCTTATTCGACGTGCGGTGGCCACCCATTTCTGGAACCCGAAACCCGATGAAGGATGGCCACCGCATGTCGGCCAGCAATTAACCGGCCGACGTTATTTTTGTCACTATCTGAGAACGATCGTCTCGGGTGAATTGAATCCGCCGAACGTTTCGGTGTACGGCATCCATTCAACGATGTCGGGCGAAACGGCGTACAGCTGGCTTTGTCGCACCATCGACATCACCAACGAAGTCTCTGCGAGCCAGTCGGTGAGGAAGATGTTGTTCTCGATGCGTTTCTGCGCGTCGGTCTCAACCAAGTTCGCCCAATAGGTTTTCTCGAGGATCTCGTTTGGCAGTTCGATTCCGCGGTTCGCACCTCCCTTGGCGGCCGTCATCAGACGTCCTTTGGGTTCGTCGAAGTAGCCCAAGTTCATGTGGTGATACAACGGTATGTCGATCGTCCGTCCAATGAGAGTGGGGCGACGACCCGAGTACGCGGTCGCTTCGATCTCCACGTTCAGGTTCAAGTTGGCAGCCCATTGCAGCACTGCCGCCTCAGCGATGTCGAATGGTAGCGAACCGGAGTCTGGAGTCAGCCATACCGGCATCGTGAAGCCTTCTTCAACGCCTGCCTCAGCCATGAGTGCGCGTGCGGCTTCAGGGTCGAACGGGACTTCCCATTCGGGCTTCCACAGCGGATCATTGCTCGTGAATCCGGTAAAAGTGAAGTGCGGTGGGTATAGGCCTTGTCCTATTACTTCGTTGATCGCAACACGGTCGACAGCCATGCTGAGAGCGCGTCGGAACTTGTTGCCGCGTTCCATTGACGCCGGGTCATTGGGGTCGCTAATCCATGGGTGATCAGCGTCGGGTTTCCAGCCTTCCCTTGGGAACTCCGTCGAAGGGTCTACCGGGTCTGAGGTCTGCCAGAAGTTGCCGCCCATGTAGATGTGCAAAGTCTGACCTTCGCCGAGTGGCTGGACGCGTGAACCTTCAACTTGCGAGGTTGCTTCAAGGACGAATTGGGCCGACATGACTGAAATGTGGACCTCGCCGTTAACGAAAGCGGCAACTCGCGTCGCGGGTTCGGGGATGGCAACCATCCGGATTGCTTCAATCGACGGTACTTTTCGATAGTGCTCGGTAACTGCTTCGAATTCAATGAAGTTGTCGGCTTCGCCTTCATTCATCATGAACGGACCTTGTCCGATCTTTCTGCCGCCAGTTTCCTTGCCAAGTTCATCGATCGCGCGTTTCGAGGTTGCGGTCAGAGTGTTGCGCCAGACGTTGGATGTCTCAAGGAGCCATACCGGGCTGAGGGTGGCACCTTCTTTGACGTGCATGATGACGGTGTTGTCGTCAACAGCTTCCCACGAGCCTTGGTACTCGCCGACGAATCCGGATCGTCCGTTTGTGTTGCCTTCGCGCAGGGCATCGTTGAAGGACCAAGCGACATCTTCGGCGGTCAGCTCTCCCCAACCGTGGTGGAACTGCACACCGTCACGGATGTTGAAGGTGATTGATCTTCCATCTTCGGCGACCTTCCAACCATTGGCGATACTGATTGCTGGGTTGAATGCTCCGCGTTGAGGAATCGGCGCTGGGTCGGCGTAGATGATGGCGTCTGCCACACCGATGTTGTCGCTGGTGTAGTCGTCATATGGAGAACTAGTAAACCAACCAGCTCCGATATCGGGCGATACGACGATTAATTTTCCGGATTGTGCAACGGGGGCTTCGACGACTGCGGTCGCGGCGGCTTGGACTTCGGCACCTGCGCCGGCGCCGTAAGCCTCGGCGGTAGCGGTTACAACCACTTCGACTTCGCGGGTGACCTCGACTTCAACCTCAACTTCTTTCTCGACTACCTTCTCGACCTCTTTTTCGACGACGACCGTCTGGACGACGGTCTCACCGGCGATTTCGACCTCTTTCTCGACGATGACAGTCTGGATCACAGTCTCACCGGCCACCTCGACTTCCTTCTCGACTACGACCGTCTGGATCACAGTCTCACCGGCGACTTCGACTTCCTTCTCGACTACGACCGTCTGGATCACAGTCTCGCCGGTCACCTCGACCTCTTTCTCGACGACGACCGTCTGTGGGACCGTACGTTCGACGACTTTTTCGACCTCAACGGTCTGAACGACGATTGTTTCGCTACCGCACGCGAACACAATAGCCGATAGCACGAGTGCTAGGGCCAAGGCTGCGCCTGACGCGGATAACCATATTCTTCGCATGTTGTCCCCTCCTAGGAGCGATTCTGCGTGATTCCGTTTGATGTGGATCTATTTGATTGAAATTGGCAAGTCCTCAAACAGGTTAACTCATTACGGCTTGAGGTACCAGTTAGGATCCTCAAGCGCTTCGTAGACGATACCACCTTCGACGTTTTCCGGTATTGGTCAACCGAGCAGATGGCAGAGTGCGGATCGTCATTCGGCGCCAAAGCTCCATGCTTACTCCGTCGGAGCTAATCAAGACGGCTTTCTTGGCAGGACCTGGCCGAAGGTTCATTGAGTTAACTACCAGACGCGTACGCGCTACTCCAATAACGTAGCGCGGATGCATAATAGCACGATTCGATGCGTGGCGCACTCACAGCAATGGATTACCTATCATCGGCCTGCGTTGCCGACGATAGTCAACGATTCAACGCAGCATTTGTGCGGTTATCGACATCGCGGCGATCGCCGCGGTTTCGGTTCGGAGAATTCGACGTCCCAAACTCGCTATGACCGCGCCCGTCTCCACTGCGTGCTGGGCCTCCTTGGGTGAGAACCCACCAACGGGACCGAATACTAGTGCAACCTTTGGCGCTGGTGACGCCCCGGTGCGAATTGTTGCCAGGAGGTCGGCCAGCATGGGTTCGCGAGCGCCTTCCCACAGCAATATTGGGGTCGCTCCTTCATCGCGAAATCGCGCCAACACCGAACTCATTTGTACCGGATCAGTGATTTGCGGTACACGCACCCTTCCAGACAACTCAGCAGCCTCTTTCACGATGCGATTCCACCTCGCCATTCGATTAGAGCTGATCGTTGAATCAGACTTGAGTACGTGATCAGTGATGATGGACAGGAATTCGCTCGCGCCGAGTTCGGTGCATTTCGCCAATGCTAACTCGTAGCGCTGAGGACGTGTCAATGCCATCACCATGGCGACCTGAGTCTTCATTTCGACGTTGGGTTCAATGACCTCCAAAAGTCTCACGGTCACTGATGGTGAATCGTGTTCGATGGCTTCTAATTGGACTGTCCACTCGCGTCCGTCACCAGTGAATATTGCAATTTTCTCGCCTGCATGTAAACGCAGAACGTTGCGTATTTGATGCGAAGTATTCTCGGGCAACGATACTTCGCCACCGATTTGGAGCGATGGTGCGAATGACGGTTCAACGTGAAATCTGTGCATAGCTAGGATTTCGTCTCGTCACTCGACTTGACAACGCGCAGCATGACCCAATCGCCATCTTGTCCCGGTTCCGAAATTGTTACCCGTTTCGTGTTTACGAATGCTTCGCGGACTGCCTCCGATTGTTCGGATAATATGCCCGATGCCAGTATGGTGCCACCGAGGCTGGCTTGATCGACGAGTGCTTCGGCTAGATCTATCAGGACGCGAGAGGTGATGTTCGCCAACACGTAATCGAATTTGACATCAGGCAACTCTTCATGAGGTACGGAACCACTCAGGACATGAGCTCGTTCGGAGACACTAGACATCACTAGATTGTTTTGGACTGCCCGTATGGCGGTCTCGTCTATGTCTAAGCACCACGCATCAGTGACGCCCATTTTCAGGGCGACGATCGTGAGTACTCCTGATCCGCAGCCTACGTCCAAGACTCGGGCTCCAGTCAACTTACCTGCATCGGCATCTTCGACGATGCCCTTCAGGCAGAGACGAGTAGTTGGATGGTTCCCAGTACCGAAAGCCAAACCTGGGGACAGGTACACTTGCACATCGTCGTTTCTTGGGTCCGGTGGAACGCCGTCTTCTAAGGACCACGGCGAGATCGTAATGCGATCGGCCACCCGAATCGTAGGAAAGGATTGGTGCGCCCATTCTTCAGCAGTGACCATACGCTCACGATGTGGCTCCATGTCGGTCAGTTCCGACATCAACCTCAGGCCTATATCAATCATGCCTTTGCGGTTGTCCACTGTATCGTCGTTTTTGAGATAGCAGAACACGGCGACGTCGTCGCTCGAATTGGCATCACCGCCAACATCGTCTGCGTCCCAATCGCCAGATTGCGATACGAAGACTCGGCCGTCGCCGTAGGTAGTGAAGAGGTGAGTGACTGGTTCAGCGTATTCGGCGGGGAGTTTTACGCTAATCTCCAACCAACTCTCGCCCTCTGGGTCACGCACGTTGGCTTGCTGTGCGTCGCTGCATGTTCAACTAACTCGTGAAGGCGCCCTTTAGCCAACTCCAAATCGAGTCGTCGTTACCTTGAGTGCCGTATGAGACCTCGTTCTGGACAATGATCGGATCCAACGCACGTTCGTCAGTTTCGCGCATAGTTTCGCCAAGTTCTCGGACGAGTTTCTTTTGCTTTTGTGTCAAGGATCGCGGTGTTATGACGGCGATCTGGACGATCTGGTCGCCGCGTGGCCCGTCGTTTCGCAAACGCGGGACGCCTAAGCCGCGGATGACCTCGTGGTGACCAGTCTGGACTCCAGGCTGGATTCTTATTTCTTTGTCGCCTTCCAACGTTGGCACGGTGATGATGCCGCCTAGCATGGCGGATACGACGTTTAGTTCCGCTCGGATCACAACATCGTTGCCGCTTCTAGTGAACACGCGATCGGGCTCGACGTGCACGCGGACGTATAAATCGCCGGCGTGTCCGCCGAATTCGCCTACGTCGCCTTGTCCTCGCATGACGATACGTGTGCCGTCGTCGACACCGGGCGGGATGTCGATGGAGATTTTACGGCGGTGGTTGGATACGCCGGTAGCGTTGCATTGCGAACATGGGCGTTCGACTTTCGTGCCGGAGCCGCGGCATGTAGAACATTCGCTGATTTGCTCGAAGTTGCCGAAGAGGGTTCGCTGGGCGCGTCGCACGTTGCCGCTGCCGTTACAAGTCGGGCACGTCTGGGTTGCGCTGCCGGGTTCGCCGCGGGTGCTGCTGCACCGCGAACAGATTTCGCGTCGCATCACGTCGGTCTCGCGGCTGGTGCCGAAAATGGCATCACGGAAAGATACACTCAGCGCCAGCTCGACGTCTCTACCTCTTCGGTTGCGAGTTCCGGCCGCGCCACCGAAGAATGATTCGAAGATGTCGCCGAAACCGCCGAAATCGTTGAAGCCTTCGAATCCTCGACTCGCCTGGCCATTCACACCCTGATGGCCGAAACGATCGTAACGGGCGCGGCTCTCCGGGTCGATGAGGATTTGATATGCCTCGTTGATCTCCTTGAAACGCTCAGTGGCACCCTCTTCGCGGTTCCGGTCGGGGTGGTACTGCAAAGCTTTGCGCCGGAATGCTTTTTTGATGTCTTCCTCGTTTGCCGTACGAGAAATCTCCAGCACTTCGTAGTAGTCGCGTTTGTCGCTCATGAAATAGATGCCGTTGTTTCGGTTCGATGTCCTGGATGTGGCGGTTCGTCAATCAAGTTTAGGGTCGCCACGATTGACCATGGCATCTAAGGTTTCGGCGGCGAAGCTGACTGTTGGGATTGCGCGATCATATGCGGTACGCATCGGGGAAATCAATCCGACGACGCCTCTAGCGTTTACCGCGCCACCGTAACCGCACATTATTAGGCTGTAGTCGCACAGCTCAGGACGGGCATTGTCAGAGCCGATCGCTACGACCGGCTGGGCGCCGTATGTCACTCCGGAAGTCAGGTCGGCGAATGCGTCGTCATTTTCGAGAGCCGAGAGAGCCAGTGCCCCCTTCTCGGGTTGCGCAGCCAACTCAGGGTCTGACATGAAGTGTCGGAAGCCGCTCATGTATCTCACGCCGGGGACAGATTCGGCGTGAACCAGTGCTTCGATGGTTGCTTGCCAAACTTGCCGTTCGAAATCGTCCTGGATGTCTTCACGATCGCGGGTTGCGACAAGTTCTTCTACGCGTTTGCCTGAAACTTCTGCGGATACTTTGTTTCGAGTTCGTTCGAGCATCGGATCAGGAATAGCCTGTTCGAGCTCGATGAGTTGTCGGTAAACCCGGGCCTCTTGCAAAACGAGCACCAACATGATCAACATGTCGTGCAGTTTCAAGAGTTCGATCTGCTTGACATTAGGCATTTGTGCGCGCGGTGCGGTGATGAACGCAAGCGCGCCGATCAGATCGGCGATCACTGATGCGGTTACCTGAACCCATGCATCGACGTCATCTGGCTCGACTTCTGTCTGATGCTGTAGCAGCGTCACTAAGTTGTCGGGAGGTTGTGATGATTTGTCTAGTTCTCCGACGAAATGTCGATAGCCTTTTTCAGACGGAACCGCGCCCGATGACGGATGCGGTCGTAACAGGTAGCCTTCGTCGATGAGAACACCCATCTCGTTGCGGATAGTTGCGCTGCTGACGTTGAAGCCGCCAGAATTGGCGACCGCGTTGGAAGAAACCGGTATAGCCGTTGAGATGTAGTCGTCAACGATGAAGGTTAGGATTGTGCTTCTTCGTTCAGGCAGAGGCATATCGAGAAAGTGAGGGTAATCACAGCGCTGGTTCAACCATCAAAGCGTTGATGGCGCGCGCAACCGTTCGCTAGATAGGAGCCTCGCTCCATATTTACAGAATCTAACACCGCATGGCTTAATGCGCCATTGGCCCACCTTGCTCGCTACCGTTTTACTCCATCAACAATTGGGCGGAAGCTCCGAAGCCCTTCGGGTTGATGTGAATGAGTTCGGAACCTTCGCGTATAAATTTCGGTGCTAGGAGTAGCGAACGATGACATCGCGACGCATCTCCTTCGGAACACATAACCGCTAGTCGTTTCCCTCTTGCCAGTCGGGAAACTTCTATAATCCCGGCTTCGAAATCAGGTTCTCTGGCTCTCTGTTCGTACCATTCGCCGACGGACGTGGTTTCGGAATCCATGGGCTTGTTTGGGCCTCTCGGCATACCGCCCAAGGAATCGCCCTTCCACAGGTATCCGACTCCGATCCGCTTAAGGTTGCACTCAATCCGATCGCGGTTCGACCAAGGCGCGAAGCGTGATCGGGGATACGATCTAACGTCGACCAGCAAATCGATCTCATACGGGGTGAGCAACTCGGCGAATCGTTCCCAAGTGTGATTACTGTGACCGATTGTGTAGATGATGGGAACGGTTTTGTTCATGCCCCGGTAACTGTTTTCGTGCGGTTGAGGAGTCGCATGATTGGAAGTCGCAACAGTGCGGTTTCGTGAGAAGTACACTCAATACCGTAGTTAAGATTCTCACGCTTCAACGGAGACCCAACAATTCTATGGATATATCTCTCAACGGACATAACGCTTTTCTGGTGAAAACTGCCTCTGGTTCGGTTATCTGCGATCCTGCTGACGAGGCAGAAGCGACGTTCGTGCCTTCTTCAGCTGCTGACGACACCGTGATCACTGCTATTTTGCAGAGCAAACCTCGCGCATCTTCTTTTCGCAATCAGGTAGGCGGCAAAGACACGATTTCGCATCCGGGCGAATATGAGATTGGCGATTTGGGATTGCGCGGCATCGCATTACCTGCGAACCCCGAGTCGGAATCGAAGAAGACGATTACCTCATTTCGCATCGATGCTGAGGGATTGTCCGTTTACATGTTGGGGTTGGCGAAATCGTCGCCGGATGCACGAACCGCGCAGCGCATCGGGAGCGTAGATGTGTTGTTGCTGGATGTTGCCAGATTGCACATGGATGTCAAGGAGTTGTCCTCAATCATCGGAGCGTTGGATCCGTCATACGTATTTGTGAATGGTCTCGTGGCAGGTAGTAGCGAACCCGGTGAAAAACTTAAGTCGTTGCTCGGCGAAACCGGCAGTGATCAGATGAACAACGAGCCGCAGTTGCGAGTCAGCGTGACGAGGAGTTCATTGCCAGCAGACCGCCAACTCGTCGTGTTGCGGCCGCGGGCGTAAGGTTAGTTAGCCCCTAAATAAAGCGACCGCCGAAAGGTCATCTCGGCGGTCGCTTTTTGGTTCTGTGTTTTTATTACTCGGTTTTGGGCGGCTTGGCTACGCTTCTTCCTTCGACTGTTGCATGTAGCGCCATCGGAAGTATCCAGCGATCGCAATTAGCAGCAATACAAGGATTATCGCTAGCGGCAGGGTTGCGTTAAATCCACCACCGGAGTCTTCGGGTTCTGGTGCCACTGTCGGCGGGACCGCGGTTGGCGGCACTGGTGTCGCGGTCGGCGGGACCGGGGTTGCCGTCGGAGGCACCGGTGTCGCGGTTGGCTCAGCTGTCGCAGTCGGCGGGATCGGAGTTGCCGTCGGAGGCACCGGAGTCGCCGTGGGTTCTGGTGTCGCGGTCGGCGGGACCGGAGTTGCCGTCGGAGGCACCGGTGTCGCCGTCGGTTCTGGTGTCGCAGTCGGCGGGATCGGGGTTGCCGTCGGTTCTGGTGTCGCGGTTGGCTCAGGTGTCGCAGTCGGCTCTGGGGTGTAGGTCGCAGTCGGTTCTGGTGTCGCGGTTGGCTCAGGTGTCGCAGTCGGCTCTGGGGTGTAGGTCGCAGTCGGTTCCGGCGTTGGTGTGGGTGCGAGCGCGGGGAATACAAGACGAACCTCGGCTGATTGACCGGCAGTGAATACGCCGGGGGTCTCTGCTTCGAGAGTCTTGTTCGGGTTGGTTGGGTCGCCCTTATCGACCAAGAAGAACTTGATCAGAGAGCCGTTCAAGCTGTTGTCACTGGTGTTAACGGCGAGGTTGTAGGTTCCACCAATAACCGTGACTTTATCGGTAGGCATGTTGCCGATAACTGCGAAGACTTGATATCCATCGGGGACGGGCACGCCCTGAGTAAATGCTTGACCTGAGAATATTGTCACCGCAGGGCCGCCAGGTTGAGTGGTGCCAGGTTGGCCGTCTGATGGAACGGGTGTCGGCGCGGTCGCTTCGGGGAAGGACGGGAAATCGAGTTGCACGGTCCTGAAAATCGGGAGACCGATCGGTTCGTTTATCAAGATGCTTCCATCTGGAGCGATGATCGCGTAGTAGTCGGTCGTCATGGATTCGACCGTGCCACCTAGCAGGAATTTCACCTCTTGGCCGAGGAGTTCAGCAGGAGGGCTGACGGTGAGGTCTTCAAAGCCGTTGAGATCAGGTGTGCCGTCGCCGAGTGTTACGGGGTCCGAGATCCAATCTCCAACCTTAGCGTAGAGGGTCAGACCTTCCAAGTCGAAAGGCGAACCTGCGACTGTGACTCGACCATCGAAAATCACTGCTGCAAGCTGGGGAGGCAACTGGGACGACTGTGCTTGAGCGTCGTCGCGTGCGCCAAACATCGTTGCAGACATCGCGATGGCTGTTATCAATAGAAAACCGAACGTGAATGTCCAAATTTGAGTGCTTCTCGCCGGCAACCGGTTCCGGAATCCAACCTTCCCAGAAGTGTCAATGGGACTCTGATTCTCGGTGTTGTTGCGCTCAGTCGAGTAGTACATTCGGCTTACCTCACTAGGTCTGATTCAGGACAGACTCGTTTTTGGCATCAAGTTCGTGGTCTTCTTTTTTGCGCGTGGCTGTTATGCGCCAAGCGAACACACTTAGAAGCGCTACGATCCCAAATGGCAACGTTGCCTCGATACTGCCGTTTTGGTTTGGTGTTGCGTTGCAGAACCCGGATCCCCCGTTTCCTTCGGGAGGCGTCTGGGTCGCGTTTACATTAACTTCCGGAACGAATTGCGTCGGCCTCACAATCGTCGCCACCGCGCTAGTGGGTTCTCCGGCTGCTGTCGTCGGGCGCGGAGTACGCGTCGGCTCGGGAGTGGGAGTTGCCGTGGGCACATCGGTTGGCGTCGGGGACGGCACTACGGTTGGCGCAATCGTTGGCGTCAGTGTCGGAGTGTTGGTTGGCACGGGTGTCGGAGTGTTGGTCGGCGTTGGCGTGTATGTCTGAGTAGGCGTCAGTGTCGGCGTATGCGTTGCGGTTGGAGCCGGCGTAGGGGTTTCGGTTGGTGTCGCGGTATCAGTAGGCGTCGGTGTGATAGTTGGCGTATCCGTAGGCGTCGGTGTTGGTGTGAACGTAGGCAACAAGTCAGGGAAGACCAATGAGAAGTTTTCGAATTGTTCCCCCCCAACAAACGCTCCTGGGGGTGACAATGCCTCTAGGAAGCGTGGTGCGCCTGTGGGGTCGTTTCGATCAATGAGATAGAACACGACTGGTGCGTCTCGATACTTCTTGTCTACGACATCGATAGTGATGAAGTATTCACCCCCGAATACTTGGATGTTTGCCGAGCGGAAATCTGAGCCGACGACGGCGTAAATTTCTGATCCCTCGGGCAATGGACCTTTTGGCGTTCTCGCTTTGCCGGTGAAGAACGCGGGTCTAAGGATCTCAGGCGAAGGGGTGTACGTAGGTGTGACCGTGGGGGTTGCTTCGGGAAGGTTCGGGAAGTCTAGATCGACTTCTCGGAGGATCGGGAATGTCCAAGTGCATCCTCCGCAGACCTCACCAGAAAATTCATTGATCACGGCGTACCAATTTGTGGTGGTCGAAAGCACTTGTCCTTCGAGCCAAAACTCGATCTGAGAACCGATCAAGTCCAGGGTTTCGGGAGGCGCCACGATGAGGTGTGCATATTGCGAGGGTCTGTCGGGTAAACCTCCGACCACGACGGCCGGGGATTCCCATTTGTCGCCTATCCGGGCCGTAATCTCAAAACCTGTGTAGGCTGGCTGTTCTCCGTTAATGGTCACGTTTCCGTTAAACACTATGGCTGGAAAGACTGGAGGGACAATAGCTTGTGCATCGACTGATCGACGGTCGCGATTTTCCATTCCGACAATGCCGACGGCTATCAATGCCGACAAAGTTAAGACGACGCCCCAAAGACTGAGACGCCTCATGATTGGGCGCGCGGGTACAGGCATACATAGCTTCCTACTGAGGATTGTGCGATTCCGCATAGCTGAAATGCTACGTTTCCGATGCAAGATTGTTCAATTCCAGCGCGGCGTGTGCATCGAGCAGTCGCGCGTCAAAACGACATACGTAGAAGCGGAATTTAACGTTTGGTGTACTGCGGAGCTTTACGTGCCCGTTTAAGACCGTACTTCTTCGATTCACGCATTCTGGGATCGCGAGTCAAGAGTTTGTGGCTCTTCAATACAGGCCTCAATTGCGGATCGAAGGCGATCAATGCTCGCGCCAAGCCGTGTGAGAGAGCGACGGCTTGGCCGTGGGCACCGCCGCCTTGCGTCTTTGCCACGACGGAAACTTTGCCGGCGAGTTCGGTGACAGCCAATGGCTTCAGTGCGTCCGACAACCATTGATCCACGGAGATGGCCTCATTCAACGGTTTTCCGTTGACGGTTACGCCACCGGCTCGGTTGTAAACCCGTACCCGGGCGACGGAGGTCTTACGCCGACCAGTGCCGTAGTAGTAGTTGGTATCCTCGGTTTCGGTGGTCAAGTTGCGCTCCTCAATCGGTTGTATCAACGCACAGATAGTCTCGCGTTCGCGGACCTGAAGAATGGACTATCTGTTGGGTTCCCACGAAATTGTCCGACCAATGGGGGTCTATTGCTCGCCCGCTTCTCGCATCTCGGCGCGCTCAGAACCGATAACTTGCGCCGAGTGGGGATGCTCTGGACCGGCGTAGACTTTCAGTCGGGTCAACATCTTTCGTCCAAGCTTGTTCTTGGGCAACATGCCTCTGACAGCCAGTTCGATGACCCGCTCAGGAGTGCGTTCTGACATCCGGGAATACGGGATCTCTTTCAGATTGCCGGGGTACTGGCTGTGACGTCGGTAAAACTTCTGTTCATCCTTGTGACCAGTCAACTCGACTTTGTCTGCGTTGACGACGATGACGAAGTCTCCCGATGCCATGTGCGGGACGTAATCGGCTTTATGCTTTCCCATCAATACCATGGCGATCTCACTGGCTAGTCGGCCAAGCACCTTGCCATCAGCGTCAAACACGCGCCATCGGTTGTTTAACTCTGACGCGCTGGGGTTGTAGTGCTTCAATTTGGTTGGCATAACATATCGATTCTAATTTGCGTCAGCCCAAGTTTCACCCTGATTTCGCGATCGTTACTCACGCCACAACAGGATTTAATGTCAGCGAAAGGTCTGTAGGATACTCGACGCGCATCAACGTTAAGCCGTGAGGCGGGGCGTTTTGTGAAGCGGAGTCTCGCCTTGGATGATTGATCAACGACACGATCCAATCCTCGTTTTTTGACCCGTTGCCCACCGCGATCAGAGCTGCGACCATGCGGCGGATCTGTTGACGAACGAACGCGTTTGCGCGGATATCGAAAGCGATACGATCCTCGGTATCGCGGGTCACAGTTGCGGATTCCACGTGTCGCACTGTTGAAACAGGATGTGCTGTACTCGCAGCGAAGGACGCGAAGTCGTGAACGCCAGTGAAGTTTCGTGCCGCGTCTGCCATAGCCGTAACATCCAAGCGCCGGTTAACGTAGTATTCACGCCGCCTGCGGATCGGCGAATGTGTCGGGCCGTCATTGATCGCGTATCTGTATTCACGCGCAACGGCGTTGCGTCGCGGATCGAAATTGGCTGGGACAAGCTTGACGAGCTTCACACAGAGATCCGATGGCAGATTGCCGTTCATAGCATGGCGCATTTCTTCATTCGACAATCGCGTTTCTACGTCGAGTGAAGCGACCTGGCCAAATGCGTGGACGCCGGAGTCGGTGCGGCTTGCGAGGCTGATGCGGCCGCTTTTCTCCCCGAAGATAGTCGCGGCCGCGGTTTCCAATTCGCCCTGAACTGTTCGGGTGTTTAGCTGGAACTGGGATCCACTGAAATCAGCGCCATCGTACTCGACAATCAACGCTATTCGCATTGTGGGTGACGCCCCTCAACGACGCAAGGCAAGGATTGAAATTAGTCGACTAGTTCGATGAGTGCCATTTCGGCGGAATCGCCTTGGCGCTTTCCGAGTTTGATGATGCGGGTGTATCCACCATCTCGATCCCGATATCGATCAGCCAATTCGTCGAAAGCCTTGGACAGCACTTCTTTGTCCGTGATGAAAGAGGCGGCGTGACGTCGGTTGTGCAGACCACCGCGCTTCGCGTGAGTGAGCATCTTTTCCGCCAACGGAGCCACTTCCTTGGATTTGGCGTGCGTGGTCTTGATCACTTCGTGACGAAGTAGATCGGTGACCATTAAACGGAACATGGCCCTTCGTTGGGCAGTTGCCCTGCCGAATTTACGTCCTGATCGGCGATGTCGCATTTTGTCCAGATACTCCCCAGCTTGTTCGACGGTCGCGAGTGGCTACTCGGGCTGTTCTTCCTCCTCCGCGGGCCACAGTTCTTTTTCGACCATGAAATCACGCAGCTCTCGGAACGATACTTCACCGAAGTTGCGAACTTCTTGCTTGAGCGTCTCTGGCGTGAACCGCATCAGCTCACCCAGAGTTCTGATCGGATAACGCGAAAGCGCGTTGATGATACGAGAACTCAGTTGGTCACCCAAGTCTTTAATCTCGGTCTCCAAGAGTTCCGACATTGCGTCCGAAGCTGGTTGATCGTCCGATTCGGGTTGCGCGGTGATTATGTCGAGCTTGGATTTGAAGATATCAGCGGCCGTACGGAGAGCATCGATCGGCTCGATCGTACGATCGGTCCAGATTTCGATTGTCAGCAAGTCTCTGCCAGACAGACGTCCGGACATACCTTCAACTTCGTAGTTGGCCTTCAAGACGGGGGTGAAGATAGCGTCGACCGGCAAGATGCCGTGGCCGGCGGCTTCTTCGTGATCAAATGCCCGGTAACCTTCGCCTTTTTCAACTCCAAACGTGACGACCAGTTCACCTTCATCGGCATCCAGGGTAGCCAAATGATGTTCGGGATTTACGATTTCGAAGACGCTGTGCGGTTTGATGTCGCCGGCGACAACTTCACCTTCGCCGGAAGCGTAAAGCGTCAAAACTTTCTGAGTCGTCTCAGCACGGGCACGTATTCGAATGCCTTTGGCGTTGATGAGAAATTCGCCGATGCCCTCGCGCATGTGTGGCACGGAGCCGTATTCGTGTTGCTGTCCGACGATGCGTGCGGAGGTGATTGCAGTGCCCGGCATTGAGCCGAGCAGAACTCTCCGCAGACCGTTGCCCAAGGTGGTGCCCCAGCCTCGCTCCAAACCTGCGATCTGGAACTTACCGTACGTTTCGGTGGATTCGACTACCTCGAGTTGAGGGACGTACTCTTCTGCTTCGTCCGCGAATTGGACGGTGGTTGCGATTGGCGAGCGGATGCCGCTGATCATATTCCTCGTCTATCTCCTTGAGTAGTACTCGACGATCATTCTGGTGTCGATGGTCGTGTCGATGTCATCCTCAGCAGGGACTGCGTCGATGGCCGCAGTCAAGTTGTCGGAGTCGACGGTGATCCAGTTGGTGGCTTGACGGCGCCGGCCAACGTTGTCGCTAGCAGCTTTGAAAAGGCCGGAGCTTTTAGACTTTTCGCGCCATCCCACGACATCGCCGGGTTTCACGATGAAGGAAGGAATATCAACTTTTTTGCCATTGACCACGATGTGACCATGGTTGACAGTCTGACGAGCTTGCGGCCGCGAGGTCGCAAAGCCAGCTCGGTATACGACATTGTCAAGCCTGCGTTCCAACAGTTTTAGGAGGTTGGAACCAGTGACGCCTGTTTGTCGGGCGGCTTCGTCGAACACGCCTCGGAATTGTCTTTCGTAGATGCCGTATATGTGTCGGGCTTTCTGCTTCTGCTGAAGCTGGATGCCATGATCGGAGAGGCGACGGCGACGGCGTTGGGCACCGGCGGGGCCGCCAGGAGCTCGGCGTCCGGAACTGTCGCGGGAACGATCGACAGCACACTTGGGCGTGTAGCAACGCTCGCCCTTCAAAAAGAGCTTTTCTCCCTGTGATTTGCATATCTTGCAAACCGGATTTGTGTTTCTTGCCATTACCGTCCCTGTTTTTCGTGTAGAACCGAGTGATGCTTAAGCACGATGCCAACGGCGAACCAGCGATGTCCGGTTACACGCTAACCTCTTGATTCTAAATTCAGCCTTTACCTGCGATGACAGTTTTGACGCTAATCTGCAAGCAAACCCGACGATTCTTGTGGTCGGGGTTCGCTACAACAGTGTTTTCGGATAATCAGTCGCCTTAGACGCGTCGCCTCTTCGGTGGCCTGCATCCGTTGTGCGGTATCGGAGTTTGATCGCTGATGGAGTTCACGCGGATGCCGGCGCCTGCTATCGCGCGGATGGCGGATTCTCGGCCATTGCCGGGTCCCTTGACCATTACGTCCACGGTGCGCATTCCGTGAGTGATCGCCGCTCGAGCAGCCGATTCACCAGCTCGTTGCGCGGCAAACGCGGTTTTCTTGCGAGAACCGCGGAATCCCATTGCACCAGAACTGCTTTGCGAAACCACGTCGCCGTTCGGATCGGTGAATGTGATCAAAGTGTTGTTGAAAGTCGCGATGATGTACACGCGACCTTGCGGCACGAATTTGCGCTCTCTGCTTCTTCGTCGAGTTCTGGGCATAGCCTAGATTGTTGCTCCTGTTGCTCCTATTAACGTGACGGCGACCAAGGTGATGGCGACCAAGCGGCCATCGATGGGTCTAGTGGGAAGGTGCCCGGCGCTTGCCAGCGACAGTCTGCCGACGTCCGCGCTTGGTTCGAGCGTTCGTCTTTGTTCGTTGGCCTCGCACCGGCAAGCCGCGCCGGTGACGCTGGCCTCGGTAGCTCTGAATGTCTGCCAATCGGCGGACATTCATCTGATTTTCGCGGCGAAGATCACCTTCGATCGCGATGCCTGCACGGTCGATGCTGGTTCTGATGCTTGCCAAGTCCTCGTCGCTCAGGTCACGCATACGCCTGCTGGCTTCGATGCCTAGGTTCGCGGTTATGTCGGCCGCGCGTTTACGTCCGATGCCGTAGATCGATGTGAGGCCGATAACCACCCGAAGGTTGTCCGGGATGTTCACTCCTGCGATGATTGCCATTGCAATGCTCCTCAGGTTTAACCTTGACGCTGTTTGAAGCGCGGGTTTTGCTTGTTGATGACGTACACGCGCCCTTTGCGGCGCACGACGCGGCTGCCAGGTTGTTTCGCTTTTACTGAAGCTCTGACCTTCATTTCGTTACCTCGTTCGCGTTTTAGCGGAACCGATAGGTGATCCTGCCACGCGTCAAGTCGTATGGTGAGAGTTCCACCATGACGTTGTCGCCAGGCAAGATGCGGATGTAGTTCTTGCGGATCCTCCCAGATGCGTGGGCGAGGACCACGTGGTCGTTAGGGAGTCGCACGCGAAAGTAAGCGTTGGGATGCGCTTCCGTAACGGTTCCCTGTACTTCTATTGCTTCTTTTTTGGGCATGTTTGCACCAATCCAGCGTGTTGGGATCAACCGTTTCGGGCGGAGGTCAGGACCTCTGGCCCATCAGCGGTGATCGCCACGGTATGTTCAAAGTGCGCAGATAGCGAGCCATCCGCGGTAACGACAGTCCAGCCATCGTCGAGAACTTTGGTCTCCCAAGAACCCGACATTATCATCGGTTCGATAGCTATTGTCATACCTTCCATCAGCAAGGGGCCAGTCCCTGCGTTGCCAACGTTCGGCACCGGCGGTGCTTCGTGCAACTCACGTCCGACGCCATGTCCGACGTACTCGCGAACTAGTTCGAAACCAGCATCACGAACAAACTGCTCAACCGCGTTGGATATATCGCCAACTCGATTGTGCGGTACGCACTGCTCGATGCCTTGCAGCAAAGATTCTCGGCAAATATCCACCAGTCTTAACCGCTCATCATCGGCATTATCTCCGGCGACGGCTGTCCGCGCGTGATCGCTATAGAAACCATCGACAATCGCACCGCAGTCTACGCTTACCAGATCGCCATCGGACACTATTCGTTCACCTGGGATGCCGTGGACGATCTCAGCATTGATCGAGATGCAGGCTACCGCAGGAAAACCGTAAAGGCCCAAAAACGCTGGTTTCGCTCCTTCGGCGCGAATGGTGCGACGAGCGATATCGTCAAGTTCAGCAGTAGTTATTCCCGGCTCCAAAGCGTCGAACACAGCATCCAACGCCACCGCGACAACTTGGCCCGCGGATCGCATTGCATCGAGTTCGCGCTTGCTTTTGAGCGCGATACGGCGAGCCGTATCCTGATTGCTCGTAAGACTATCTTTCAAAACGCAACTTCAATCGCAATTGTAACCGAACGGGTTCTTTTCGTCGGGTCGCCTCTTCGGATCGCCATGGGCTCGAGTCTTATTTCAGAGCGCCTATCAACCGATCACGGACTTCATCAATGGTTCCCAGCGCGTCGATTTGGATGACGCGGTCACCATCGCGGTAGTAGTCAACCACGGGCGCGGTTTCGCGATCGTACACATCCATACGGTGCCTAATCGCTTCCGGTTCGTCATCCACGCGCCCCTCAATGTCGCGACGCTTTTCCAAACGGTCGATCAACTCATCTACATCGACGCTGAAGTAGATGACCTTGTCGAGTGAAACACCGATCCTATACAACTGGTCGTCGAGCGAAGCGGCTTGAGGCACAGTGCGCGGGAAGCCGTCGAGGATGACGTTCTCGGCCCCTGCCAAGCGCTCTTTAATCATGTCGATGACCGTCTCGTCGGGCACCAGATCGCCTTTGTCGTAAAAGGTCTGGGTGAACTTGCCGAGCTCCGTGCCGCGACCCATTTCATCGCGGATCATATCGCCGGTGGACAGGTGGACGTATCCGAGTTCACTCGTCAACATTCCGGCTTGCGTACCCTTGCCGGCGCCGGGAGGTCCAAGAAATACGATCCGCACTTCAATACCCCTCAGCCGTATCAACTTGCCCATCAGCGAACGTCACGACCTGACGAATCCCTCGTAGTTGCGCATCATCAACTGCGCTTCGAGTTGGCGCATCGTGTCAAGTGCGACGCCGACCATGATGATCATGCTGGTGCTTTGGATGAGCGTAAGAGATGCTTCGAGGTTAGTTACAAGATTTGCAATCCACGGTGTGATGGCGATTACGCCGAGGAATATCGCACCACCCCAAGTGATGCGCAAAACTATGCGCATCAAATAGTCTCGCGTCGGTTGTCCCGGGCGTATTCCGGGTACGAACCCGCCGTTTCTCTGTAGGTTCTCCGCGAGGTTCTGCTGGTTGTGCACAACTAGCGCGTAGAAGAATGTGAAGCCTACAGTGAGAACGAAGATGAGCAGCCAGTATGGGTCGCTGGTAAAGGTAAGTGTCCGTGTAACCCAGGCCGCAGCTTGGGCTGTGAAGCTACTGCTACCGGGATCTGCGAGGTAGGTAGCGATAGTTGCGGGCAGCGTGACGATTGAGAATGCAAAGATCAGCGGGATCATGCCGGCGGCGTTGACACGCAACGGAATGAACGATGCGCCAGTTTGCCGGTACATCTGACCACCGCGGAAAACGCTGCGACCATACTGTACAGGAACACGACGCTGGGCTTCGTTGAAGATAACCACCACGAAGATGATGATCAGCATCATTGCGATCAGCATCGACACT
Organism: Chloroflexota bacterium; assembly: GCA_009838175.1. Taxonomy (GTDB): domain Bacteria; phylum Chloroflexota; class Dehalococcoidia; order Lucifugimonadales; family Lucifugimonadaceae; genus Bin127. The sequence continues at coordinate 27,054 of VXSB01000020.1, read as the reverse complement.
TGGAAGGACTGGTCTCTAAGCGCCCACAGTTGACCGGCTGTCTGCGGCAACGATGCGACAATACCGGCAAAAATGATGAGCGATATTCCGTTGCCGATACCTTTTTCGGTGACGATCTCACCCATCCACACCAAAAGCATCGTCGTGGCGGTCATGCAGAGGATGATGGTAACGGTGTTCATCGCTTCGTCGCCGCCCAAACCGATGCCAGTGATTGCGCCTTGCAACTCGAGAGTGTTGAGAAGCGCCCAACCCTGAAGGATGGCCAACGGCACAGTGAGGTAGTGGGTATATCGGTTGAGGGTTCGACGCCCAGCTTCTCCGCCTTCACGCGAAAGCTCGCGGAGTTGAGGGATGACGGGAGTGAGTACCTGCAAAATAATTGAGGCGGTGATGTACGGGTAAACACCCATAGCCGCGATGCTGAGCTGGCTCAGCGCACCACCGCTGAAGAGGTCTAGGACCCCGAACACTGGATTGGCCTCAAAAGCCCGCTCGAGCAGTTCCAGATCAACACCCGGGTTCGGGACGTGAGCCAAGAACCGGAAAGCGACTAAGATGCCCAACGTGAATAGGATGCGGAAGCGTAGATCAGGGACACGCCATGAATCGACGACTGCGCGGAACAGCGCTGGCAGTGCGGATTGGCGTCCTGTCTGAGCCCCGGTGGTCTGCATTGTTTAAGATACCGTCCGGTTCTGACTATTCGCTCGAACCGTCTTCTTCGACCACATCAGCTGCATCGAGGACTGTGACGCTACCACCTGCTGCCTCGACCTTGGCACGCGCGCTAGCTGAGCAGGCATGTACTGAAACATTGATGCTCTTCTCGATCTCGCCATCTCCGAGGAGCTTGATTCGAGCGTCGGCGTGGCGAACCAGCCGGGCAGCCACGAGTTCGTCGGGGCCGACCTGCGCGCCATCGTCGAACGCGTTTAAGCTAGCCACATTCACTGGCGTGTAGTCGACGCGGAAGTTGTTGGTGAAACCGCGCATGAACGGCAATCGTTTGACCAAGCGAAGTTGACCGCCCTCGAAGAGGAATGGAACCTTACCGGTTTGGAGTTGTCCTTTGCTGCCGCGACCCGAGTATGAACCGCGGTTGCTGCCATCGCCACGACCGACGCGCTTTCGCTTGCGTCGAGAACCGGCGGCGGGTTTCAGTTGATGCAATCCTGGCATTTCGCTAACTCGTCAGTTTCTCAGGCGACGATCTCGACTAGGTGAGAGACCTTCTTTATCATTCCGCGAATTTGCACCGTGTCACGTTGGGTTACGACGTGGTTGATGCGTTTTAGACCGAGTGCCTTCAAAGTGGCCCGGTGCTTTGGGATCGATCCGATCTCGCTGCGAACTTGTTTGATGCGTATCTCACTCATCAGTCTTGTTCACTTTTTGAGTCTTCGGTTTCGGGAGTTTCGGTCGCAACATCGGATGAAGATTCGACGCTCGAGGCATCTTCTACTGATTGCTCTTCGACTGGTGAACCATTTTCCGAGTTCTCAGTTTCCGCATCCTCGGCGACAGAGCTAGGACTCGGCGTGTGGACTCCTGTCAGTCCTAAGCGTCGAGCGCGCTCGGCCTGCGGGTCTCGAAGCATCGACAGAGCTTTGAGGGTCGCTCGGACGGAGTTAACCGGGTTGTTGCCGCCGTACGTCTTGGAAAGCACGTCTTGAATACCCGCAGCTTCAATAACTGCCCGCACGCCACCACCAGCGATAACGCCGGTTCCGGGAGCGGCTGGCAACAGCAGAACTTTGGCGCTTCCATACTTGGCAAAGACTTCGTGCGGGATCGTGCCTTCTTTAGTGACTATTGGTTGCATCGCCCGTTCGGCGTTTTGTCGTCCTTTGCGCACGGCATCCGGCACGGATGCAGCCTTGCCGAGGGCGGCTCCGACGCTTCCGTTGAAATCGCCAACAACCATCATGGCGCTGAACGATAGATTTCGACCGCCCTTGACGACTTTTGATACGCGTCGGATTTTCACCGCTCGCTCGAAAAGCTCGGGTCTGTCAGACGCTTCTTCTCGGCGTGGTCGCCGGCGCGGCCTGCCGCGGCGGTTCCCGTCGGAGCGCGATTCGCGCGATGTTTCGCTTTGCGTGACCATGGTTAGAAATTAAGACCCTCCGCACGTGCAGCATCAGCCAACGCCTTCACGCGTCCGTGATACCGGTACCCGCCTCGGTCGAACACTACTTTGTGCACACCTTGTTCCAAGGCGCGTTTGGCAACAGCGGCACCGACACTCTTCGCGGCGTCGGTCTTTCCGCCATCGGATTCGGTTTCGATGGACGATGCGCTGACCAGCGTGTGGCCAGCAGCGTCATCGATGATTTGGGCATATATCTGCCTGTTGCTTCGGAACACCGAAAGCCGCGGCCTGTCGCCCCCGCCGAGAACACGACGGCGTACTCGACGGTGTCGGATCCAACGAGGTCGTTGGTCGAATTTCCTGTTAGCCATTTTCGGGTTAAGCTCCCACACCTGCGACGGTTTTGCCAACGCGCAATCGTAACTGCTCGCCTTCATAAGCGATTCCGAACAAAGGAATTCGCCCAGCCTTGCTCTGGAAGCGGCTGGGTTTGCGAACGGAACGTATGTTCGCCGCCTGTTGACCGACTTCTTGCTTGTCAGGACCCGTGACGGTGATTATGTTGTTGCCCTCAACGCCGAGCACGTTCTTGCCGATCGGTTCGATGTCTACGGGGTGCGAGTAACCGGCGAGAAGCTCCAATCCCTTGCCCTTCTGCGATGCCCGATAGCCGGTTCCGTACATGACCAAGCGCTTGCTGAAACCTTCGTTTACACCGAGGACCATATTGTTGATCAGGCTGCGTGACAATCCGTGCAACGACTTCTGCTCACTGGTTTCGTTGGAACGTGTGATCACGACCTCAGAACCATTCACTTCGGCTTTGATGCCGGTGTGCAGCTTCTGACTCAATTCGCCTAACTTGCCTTTGACCGTTACCGTGTTGCCGTTGACTTTGACATCAACTCCGCTTGGCAACGTAATCGGACTATTACCTACTCTAGACACGTCGATCTTTTCCGTTTAGGGTTACCTGGTCTGCTCAAATCACCAGACGTAGAACAGCAACTCGCCGCCGACACCTGAGCGTCGTGCCTGGTCCGAGGTCATCACGCCTTTCGATGTGGACATGAATGCAACTCCACGGCCGCCAAAGTAGCGCGGGATCTCATTCTTGCCCACGTAGATCCGACGGCCAGGCTTGCTGACTCGTTTCAAACCGGTTATGACCGATTCGTCGTTGTCGTCGTAGTAGCGCAACGTGACTTCAAAGTCGGCCTTGACGCCGTCGCGGTGCGTCTGCACGTTGGAGATGAATCCTTCGTCACGCATCAATCGGAGCAACGATCGTTTCATCTGCGAGTGAGGGATTTTCACAGTCTCGTGATGCGACATCACCGCGTTGCGGATGCGTGTCAGCATGTCTGAAATGGGGTCGGTAACTGGCATTTTTCGGTCTGTTGGATCTCTTTTCCGAGTTGAGTTCGGCTTCTAGAGGCTGGCTTTGCGTATTCCCGGCAGATTCCCGAGCAACGCCTGTTCGCGGAACACAATCCTGCACATTCCGAAGAATCGGATGTATCCTCGCGGACGGCCAGTGGCGAAGCACCGGTTTCGTTGGCGGACGTGGCTTGAGTTCTTCGGCAACAAGTGCAATCGACGTCGAGCTTCCATCTGTTCTTCAAATGATCGTTGTGGATCGTTTGCCAAGCGCTTGAGTTCTGCGCGCTGTTGGGCGTGCTTCTCAACAAGAAGTGCACGCTTCTTCTCTCGTTCGATTATCGCCTTGCGAGCCATGTGTTTCGGTCTTTTCTATCCGCGTCGAGTCTGAATTCGTGTTTCAAGTTAAGAGTCAGTTCAGCGTATCGTCGCAAAAGGCATGCCCAACAACTCGAGCAATCTGCGACCTTCCTCGTCAGTGCGGGCGGTTGTGACAATCACCACTTGAAGCCCGCGCAACCGGTCTATTCGATTGTAGTCAATCTCAGGGAACACAACCTGCTCGGTCAGCCCCATGCTGTAGTTACCGTTGCCATCGAAGGAGTTGCGACTGGTACCACGGAAGTCTCTTACGCGAGGCAGTGCAACATTGACTAGCCGGTCGTAGAACTGCCACATGCGATGAGACCGCAACGTTACCGACGCGCCGACAGGCATACCTTCGCGCAACTTGAAGTTCGCGATCGATTTTTTGGCGCGGTTCACGATGGGTTTTTGACCAGTGATCGTTGCCAAGTCACCGGTCGCAGCATCGATGGCGTTGGAGTTGTCGATCGCCTCGCCAAGTCCGATATTGACGATGATCTTTTCCAGATTCGGGAGCTGCAACGGGTTCGTATATCCGAACTCGCGCGTCAAGACCGGCACTGCATCCGAACGGTAAAGTGAAAGCAACCGCGGCATGGTCACCGTCGTGCTGCCGTTAGATTCAGCCATTGCGCCCACCTCTTACAGTCCGGACCCGGGTACCGTCCTCGAGCTCCCGCCATCGCACACGTCCAACCTCGCCAGTGTCAGCGTCGACGAGAACAACATTGGAGATGTGAATGGAGGCCTCGCCTTCGACGATGCCTGTTTGTATCACGCCCCGACGACGTCCCATGTGGCGCTTGACTATGTTTACGCCTTCAACGAATAGGCGCTGCTTCTTTAGATCGACGTGAATCACTTCGCCCCGAGCGCCCTTGTCTTTCCCGGACACCACAAGAACGGTGTCCCCTCTTTTAATCTTGTTTGGCATTTTCTTTCGATTACAGAACTTCCGGAGCCAACGAGACGATACGGTTGAATTCGCGCTCTCGCAACTCGCGTGCAACGGGCCCGAATATGCGTGTGCCGCGTGGGTTGCCGTCTTCGGCCACGATAACGCAGGCATTGTCGTCGAACTTTATGTAAGAGCCATCGAATCGGCGGTACTCCTTGGTAGTGCGGACGATGACCGCCTTGACTACTTCGTGCATCCCCACAGCACCGCCGGGTTGAGCATCTTTAACCGAACAGGTTATGATGTCGCCTAAACCTGCGTAGCGGCGGTTGCTCGCGCCAGTCATGTTTATGCAAAGCACCTCGCGTGCACCTGAGTTATCGGCAACCCGCAGGCGTGATTCTCGCTGTATCATTGCCCGTCTCCAATTGCGGCGTCCTGCTGATCAATCTCTTCGGGCGAATCAATTTGATCGACGACTTCTACTCGCTCAACAACCTGTCGCAGACGCCAGCGCTTCGTCTTGGACAACGGTCGGTGCTCTTCAATGATCACTCGGTCGCCAATGGAAGCCTCGTTGTGCTCGTCATGCGCCACGAACTTCGTGATGCGGCGACGGTTTCGCTTGTACACGCGGTGACGTTGTGACCATGAGTAAGCGACGACTATAGTTTTGTCGTTTTTGTCACGGATCACCGTGCCGGTGCGCGTCTTACGTTGTCCTGCCATCTATTTGATGTCCTCAAAAATGCGACAAATCTCGCATTAGGGTTTGATTACGATGAGCCCTCTTCGCCGAGCCCCAACTGTTCTACAATTTGCCGTTCTCTAATCACGGTGTGAATACGAGCGATGTTGCGACGCGTGTCGCGCAGCGCGTTCGTATTCGTCAATTGGCGCGTCGTTTTCTGGAAACGCAAATTCATCAATGAGCGTTCCTGTTCTTGCAACTCGCGCCAAAGCTCGTTGTTGTTAAGCTCTCTGACCTCTGAGATGTGCATTAGATGAGTACCTTGGGGAGTTGAAAATTCCCGTGTGACCTAGAGTTCGTCAGCTCGCGAAACTATCTTCACCGGTATCGGCAATTTGGCACCCGCGCGACGCAAAGCCTCCCGAGCGGCGTCTTCCGACACGTCAGCAATCTCGTACATGATTCGACCGCGGCGAACCGGGGCCACCCAATGCTCAATCGCCCCCTTGCCACCACCCATACGGGTTTCGGCTGGTCTTGAGGACACTGGCTTGTCTGGGAATATCCGAATCCATACTTGGCCGCCACGCTGGACATAACCAGTGATGGCGCGTCGTCCGGACTCGATTTGTCTCGAGGTGATCCAACTCGCCTCCATTGCTTTGAGGCCAAAGTCTCCGAAAGCGAGCTTGCTGCCACGATTCGCAACGCCACTCATCTTGCCGCGTTGCTGTTTACGGAATTTTGTCCTTCTTGGCTGTAGCATCTCTCGTGGACCTCAACTAACCGATTGCTCCGGGGCGATCGAACCTCGTCTATCTTCGGTGCCTTTCAGCGCGACCCAGACCAATCGGCGAAACTCCGGTAGTGCCTGTAGTTCGCTGCGCTCGGCCATCTGTCGGCATGTCTCCGGTGAAGATCCAGACCTTGATCCCGATAACCCCGAACGTGGTGTGGGCTTCCGAGATCGCGAAGTCGATCTTGGCACGGAGCGTGTGCAGCGGCACTCGGCCTTCCATCTGCTTGTCAACTCGTGCTATCTCCGCGCCGCCTAGACGTCCAGACACCACGACTTTGATGCCTTCGGCGCCAGAGTCCATCGTTCGCTGCATGGCCATGCGCACTGCACGTCGGTATGGGATACGTCTCTCCAATTGTTCGGCGAGGCTTTGCCCAACGAGCTTGGCATCGAGTTCGGGAACCTTGATCTCATCCGCGGAAATCCTAACGCGGCGCCCGGTGGAGCGTTCGATGACGTGGCGCAACCGGTCAATCCGCTGTCCGTTTCTACCGATGACGATCCCGGGGCGGCTGGTGTAGACGTTGATGCTCATGTCGCCACCGCCGCGGTCGATGTCAACGCGTGATATCGCGCCCTCTCCTCGGTACTCTTCAGCGACGATTTGTCGGATCCTGTAGTCCTCTTGGACCAATTCACGGTAACCCTCGGGTTTGCCGGCGAACCAATTAGAACGCCATTCGGCTGATACGCCGAGGCGGAAACCTATCGGATGTGTCTTCTGTCCCATTTATTGTCCGATCGTCAATAGATAGCAACTGTGCCTAAGCTGCGTTTATTCTTCGTCTACTTCGATTGTGATGTGCGATGTCGGCCGATTGAACGCGCCTGCGCGACCTCGGGCCTTGGGTCGGAAACGGCGCATCGTTATCGATTTATCCGCAACGATTCTCTTTACTACCAAAGACTCACGATCTTGCAAATCGTTGTTCTCCGCGTTCGCAGCAGCCGAATGCAGAACTTTGTAAATGATGTTTGCGCTCGGGGTCGTCATGTAACGAAGGTAGGCCAACGCGTCATCGACCTTCATGCCGCGCAGCTCGTCCATCACAAGTCGCAACTTGTGGACCGATACACCTACATTCTTGGCTCTTGCGATCGCCATCGCTTCGATTCCTCAACGGTTCCCCGAGTGGGACCGGAATACGCGGGTGGCCGCGAATTCACCCAATCGGTGACCAACCATGTTTTCCGTGACCAGGACCGGTATGAATGTCCGTCCGTTGTGTACGGCGAACGTCAGACCTACCATGTCCGGCATGATTGTCGATGCGCGCGCCCATGTACGGATCGCACCTCGAGCCCGATCACGTCGCGCTTGGGCGACCTTTTTCATCAGCTTGGGGTCCACGAATGGGCCCTTTTTTACCGATCTGCTCATGTTCTGTTAACTCAACTATCGATTCAAAATCGTTTACGTCCGTTAGATCAGCGTTCGTATCGCCGACGTCGGATGAACTTGTCTGTACGCTTGTTTCGTCGCGTCCGGTAACCGAGGGTCGGTTTGCCCCACGGGGTCTTCGGTTTCGAGAAACCGATGCCCGAACGACCTTCGCCACCACCGTGCGGGTGAGCGTCGGGAGCCATCGCGGTTCCTCGCACGCTCGGACGCTTCCCACGGTGTCGGGAACGTCCGGCCTTCCCGAGTTTGATGTTCTTGTGGTCCGGGTTGGATACTACGCCGATAGTGGCTCTGCACTCTTGCCGAACTTGACGCATCTCACCCGAAGGCAGACGCAACAGAATGAACGATCCTTCATGCGCCATAACCTGCGCCCCGGTTCCGGCACCTTTGGCTAATTGACCGCCACTTCCAGGAGTCATCTCGATATTGTGAACCATGGTTCCCTGCGGGATGTTCATCAACGGCTTGGTGTTGCCAGGCAGGTCTGGAGCGTCGGGCCCCGCTTCGACCTTACGGCCGACGGTGAGCCCTTGCGGCGCCACGATGTACGCTTTCTCTCCATCTTCATATCGAATCAAGGCGATTCGTGCGCTGCGGTTGGGATCGTACTCGATTCCTAAAACTTCGGCTACCCCGGATCGGTTGCGCTTGAAATCGATCATGCGGTATCGGCGCTTGTGACCACCACCGCGGCGACGCACCGTGATACGTCCCTTGTTGTTGCGTCCACCCTTTTTCACCATCGGCGCGAGCAACGATTTTTCGGGACGTTTCTTGGTGATATCCGAAAAGTCGTCAACGACGTTGTTTCGACGACCCGGAGATGTGGGTTTGTGTTCTTTCAATGGCATATCTGCGGATCCGTAAACTATGCGCCTTCGAACAGCACGATCGTGTCGCCAGGGGCCAAAGTGACGATCGCGCGCTTGACGTCAGGACGCTTCTTCTCCCGGAAGCCGCGTCGCTTCATCTTGCCGCGCCGACGATAAGTGCTGACCGAAACAACTTTCACATCGAACGCCCACTCGACAGCTCGAGCGATGTCGTACTTTGTCGCTTTGGTGTCAACGTCGAACACGTATCGGTTGTCCTCGTTGAGCAACGTCGACTTTTCGGTGATTACCGGTCGTCGGAGAGTCCTCGCGATCTTCATCACACCGCCTCCGCCGACACTTTGGCATCGTCCCAAAGGCTATCGATGCGCTCTACCGCACTACGCGTGGCTACGATGTTTCGCGCCGCTGCCGCACTAGTCGCGTTAAGACCGTCGGCATAGATAACATCGACGCGCTCAGCGCCGCGGGCAGAGAGAACCACGTCAGGATCGTTGTCTTCAACAACCAAGAGCGTCGTGCCTCTTAGTGACAGCGCATCAATCAGGTTGACAACATCTTTCGTCCTCGGTGCGTCCAAATCAAATTCTTCTAGCACTGTCAACCGATCCTCACGGACCTTGTCGCTCAGCGCAATTCTCAACGCTTGTTGACGCATCTTTTTCGGGATCCGCTGTCTGTAACTCCGCGCGTGGGGCCCGAATATGACACCACCGCCGACTAACGTTGGAGATTTGCGGCTACCCAAGCGAGCTCGACCGCTGTGCTTCTGAGCGCGCAGTTTGCGAGTAGAGTAGGAAACTTGTCCGCGTGTCTTGGTTTCGTGGGTTCCTTGTCGCCTATTGGCGAGTTGGGCAACCACGACCTGCTGCAACAGAGCGTCGTTCGACGGAGCGGACCAAACGCGGTCGCTGACATCGACGCTTCCGACAACGTCGCCGTTCCTGTTCTTAACTGATAGTTCCATCGTCAAATCTGCCTCAACCCTGCTTTTCGATCCGTACTAGGCTGTTGCGAGCTCCCGGAACTGCACCCCGGACCAATATGTAATTCTCGCCCGCGTCCACGCCAGCCACTTCCAATCCACGCGTCGTCACAGTGCGGTCGCCCATGTGCCCAGCCATGCGTGTGCCGGGCCACACACGTCCGGGGAAGGTTCCCGCTCCTACGGAGCCAGGTGCTCGATGCCGATCAGACTGACCGTGAGTCTTCGGTCCACCTGCGAAGCCGTGACGCTTCACCCCGCCTTGGAAACCTTTACCCTTCGAGGTGCTGGTAACCTTGATGGCATCACCTTCGGAGAACACGTTGGCACGTATTTCCTGACCAACTTCGTATTCACCCAGATCTGAGACCTTAAATTCCTGTACGTGTCGGTAGCTACCGTTTGCCCGTTCGAAATGTCCGCGCATCGGCATGTTGGTCTTTTTGGATCGCAGGAAGCCGACCTGCACGGCCTGGTAGCCATCGCGCTGCTCGGTTTTGACCTGCGTAACGACGCATGGACCGACCTCGACCATCGTAACCGCGCTGGCGTGGCCATCGTCGTTGTAAACGGTCGTCATGCCGATCTTTCGACCGAGCAATCCAGGCATGGTCTGAGGCGCTTCGGGAACGGCGATAGCGTCCGCGATTTCCGACTCTCCGTCAACTAATTCTTGTTCTTGCGTCGTCATCTCGCTGTTCAGATCAAAAAGCCGAGCTCCCTGTTTGGGTAGCTGTGGCTCTATTGAATTACCTTTACGCTAACCTCCACGCCATTCGGGACGTTTAATCGTTGGAGCACGTCCATCGTCTTGGAGCTTGGTTCTACGATGTCGACTAGTCGCTTGTGGAGCCAGAGTTCGAAATGTTCGCGGGAATCTTTGGTGATGTGCGGCGATCGGATCACCGTGAAACGGCGGCGGCGAGTAGGCATCGGGACCGGACCTGAAATTTGCGCGCCTGTCCGAGTTGCAGCGTCTAGGATCTGCTCCGTAGCCTGCTCCAACAACGGAGCATCGTAGCCCCGCAGCATGATTCGCATCTTGCCTGTCGCCATAGTAATTTTGCCTATCTCTCCAAAGATTCCAAAACATGCTTAGGCATTACGCCGTAGTGATCCAACTCCATGTTGAAATCGCCGAAGCCTGACGTCAGCGAACGAAGATCCGTAGAGTAATTAAAAGTCTCGGACAGCGGAACGTAGGCCATGACGCTTCCGATTCCCGCCTGTCCAGGCTTGGGCTCCACAGTCTCCATCGATTGGATCTTGGCACGGCGCGAGTTCAGATCGCCGATGACGGTTCCTAGCATTTCAGCCGGCATCACAACTTCCTGCCGCATAATCGGTTCGAGAAGCTGAGGCGAGGCTTTGTGCATCGCGGCCTTGAACGCCAACGAACCGGCGATCAGGAAGGCGAGTTCGGATGAGTCGGTGTCGTGTTGGGCACCGTCGGTGAGAACGGCTTTGACATCGACTACCGGATATCCAGCGACTACACCCGAAGCGGTGGCTTCACGGAAACCCTTTTCGATTGCGGAGTACCACTCGGTGCTTAGCGTAGCGCCAGTGATCTCGCTCTCAAATTCGAGACCCGAACCACGCGGCAGCGGTTCGATACGCAATGAACAGACACCGTACTGACCGCGTCCACCGGTCTGGCGAACAAATCGGCCTTCCGCTTCGGCAGTTGTTCCGATCGTTTCGCGATACGCCACTCTTGGTCGCCCACGGTTGCAGGAAACGCCGTACTCGAGCTTCATGCGATCTAGGATGATCTCGAGATGCAGCTCACCCATGCCTGCAAGGAGGAGTTGGCCGCTCTCGTCATCAGTGGAGAGAATCAACGTCGGATCTTCGTCGACCAACTTCATCAGCGTCGCTGTCAACTTGTCCTTGTCATTGCGGCTTTCGGGTTCTATCGAGATCGACAACACCGGTTCGGGGAAATCGATCTGTGCCATCGCTACCGGCGCGTTGACGGCACACAACGTGTGACCAGTCTTGGTAGATTTCAGGCCGATCGCGGCTACAATTTCGCCCGCTCCTGCCTCGTCGACCGGTTCACGAACATCGGCGCGCATTCGGAGGAGGCGACCGATACGCTCGCGACCGCGAGTTGACGGGTTATAGACCGACATTCCTCGCCTTAGGACGCCGGAGTAGACACGCAAAAAAATCAACCGTCCTGCGTGTTCATCAGATATGACCTTGAACGCGAGTGCGCTGAGTGGTTCATCATTGTTCGGCTGGCGCTCGATTTGCTTGTCAGGATGTAGCGGTTCGAAACCGACGGCCGGCGGCAAATCCATTGGAGACGGTAGGTAGTCCAACACCGCGTCTAGAAGTTGATGCGTTCCGCGGTGTCGAAGCGCAGCTCCTGCTAGAACCGGGAAGATATCCAATTCGATCGTCGCCTTCCGGATCGATGCTTTGAGCATGTCCGCGGGCACTTCTTCGCCCATCAAATAGAGCTCAGCGAGATCGTCGTCGAATTCGGCAACCTTCGCCACGAGTTCTTCACGGGCGGCGTTGGCTTGTTCAAGGAAGTCAGCGGGGACATCGGCCTCGCGAGGTTCGAGCCGTCCGCTTCTGTCGACCTCTGCAGAAGGATCGGTCCACTCGTAGTAGTAGGCCCGCATCTCAACCAGGTCGATCACGCCTTGGAAATCGGCTTCTTGCCCGATCGGTATCTGTATCGGAACTGCGTTCGCGTATAGTCTGTTGGTCAGCGTCGACACCGCGTATTCGAAATTCGCACCGATGCGGTCCATCTTGTTGACGAACACGATCCTTGGGACGTGGTGCTTGTCAGCCTGCCGCCAAACAGTCAACGACTGAGCCTGGACGCCAGCGACAGAGTCGAGCACGACGGTCACGCCGTCCAATACTCGAAGGCTACGCTCTACCTCGGCTGTGAAATCGACGTGTCCGGGGGTATCAATGATGTTTATCTGATGGTCCTGCCACAAGACATTCTGGGCGGCCGCTGTGATGGTGATGCCGCGTTCGCGTTCTTGAGGCATGTAGTCCAAGAGCGCTGTGCCATCGTCCACCCGGCCGATCTTGTAGGTTTCGCCTGTGAAGTAGAGGACGCTTTCGCTCACAGTCGTCTTTCCGGCATCGACGTGCGCTATAAAACCGGTGTTGCGCAGTTTTCGGAGGTCATCTCCGCCAGAGTGCGCAGCGGTTTCAGAAGTGGCTGGATTTTTCAATTTCGTGGTCATCGCCTCTTGATGCCAGATTTCAGGGCCAACAGTCGCCGATGTTTAAACTCAAAACTCACAAGCTTTCGCGCATCCGAGCGACTCGTCTTGACTTCCTATCCGTCTGTTACTCGCCAATCCATCGATCAACGCCAGCAATCTCCATCTACCATCTGAAGTGGGCATAAGCCCGGTTAGCTTCAGCCATTCTCTGCAACTCGTCTTTTCGCCGCACCGCCGCACCGGTGTTGTTGGCGGCGTCCAACAATTCCGTGAACAATTTCCGCGCTATCGGCTGACCTTTACGCGCACGCGCTGCGGCGACTAGCCAGCGCTGTGCCAACGCTTCACGCCTCTCAGGACGAACCTCATTTGGCACCTGGTACGTCGCACCGCCCACACGCCTCGGCCGAACTTCCAATAAAGGCGTGGCATTTGCCATTGCCTGTTCAAAAGCCTCCAGAGCGTTCATGTTCAATCGGTCGCCAAGCATTTGAAGGGCGTCGTAGACCGCGCGGCGTGCGGTGCTCTTTTTGCCGCCCATCATCACACGGTTTATGAACCGCGCAAGCTCCTCGCTACCATAGCGAGGGTCTGGTTGTGTGAGGCGCCGTTCGGCTCTGCGTCTTCTTGCCATCTTGAGTTCGCTTCGCGGTTGTTGCGATACGTGTCAGTGAAACGATGTTTATCCAGTCCGGGCGTCGATGCGAATTCGGGTCAGTCTCGAAATCGTCGCGTTTTGACGTTGTTTCGTGATCGAGGGTTTTGTCAGCAAATCGGACGTTACGGATTTCGGCGAATCATAGGTTCGCACATGCTCCGTTTGACCAAGCTGCTACGAATTCAGCAACAAATTATATACCCACCACCCCGATTACACTCCACGCGGAGTCCCGTATTTGCTACGACCGCGCCGTCGGCCTTCTACGCCCTCCGTGTCCTTTGTTCCACGAATGACGTGGTATCGGACACCGGGCAAGTCCCGTACTCTGCCGCCTCGGATCAGAACCACTGAGTGCTCTTGCAGGTTGTGCCCCTCGCCGGGGATGTAGGCCGTGACTTCGACGTTGTTGGAGAGGCGCACTCGAGCCACTTTTCGAAGCGCAGAGTTCGGCTTCTTCGGGGTGACTGTGCGAACTTGCAAGCAGACGCCAGCTTTTTGAGGCGAACCCTTCTGTAGTTCGCGGGTCCGTCCCGTGAACGAGTTGCGGATCGCTCGCAACGCCGGTGTCTTCGGCTTTTTGCGAGTCCGCTTCCGCGGGTTTCTTACCAGTTGATTGAGCGTCGGCAACGCAATCTCCAATTGTCAGACTTGCAACGTAACGTATTTCCCAGTCCGCGCGACTATGCGAACCGCCGTTGCGCTACAACTGCTAAACGATAAATCATACAAATCCTAGCGTTCATCGTCAACCTTCCCAGCGCCATGTTGAGCACTGAATTTCGAGTACCGATCCGCCTGTAATATCCTGAACGCATCAATCAATCACAATGAGTTTGCCGCGCGCAACGTAAACTTCACCAACACGGCATGACAGCCCTCGTCCTTTTCGGGTTTTCAGATCCACACGCAATGGCGCTGATCGACGAATTGCGTTACGAAGATCATTCGCTGGAATTCTTCCATGCCGAACCAGCGTTGAATGACGCCATGACTTCGCCTCGACGTGACGAGGTAGCCCTAGTCTGGTGTTTAGGATCCTCAATCTCGTTCCCGGTAGCGCTGTCGAACGACATCGCCTCCAAGGGCACGCCGGTTGTAGCAATCGCCGACGATTCGATAGCAGAACTATTCGAATTCAATTCGGGATACATCGAACTGTGTTTCAACCCTCCAACTGTGCACGAGGTGAGAGCGCGCATCAAAACGGTCAAAGCACGGGCCACAATCCAATCAGCACCCAAGATCGTGCACGGTGACCTGACTATCGACGTGAACAGTTTTGCTGTTTCTCTTAACGGTCGAAACATAGAACTCACTTACAAGGAGTACGAGCTCCTGAAGCTGTTTGCATCGAATCCAGGACGCGTATTCCGGCGCGAAGATATTTTGAATCGCATATGGGGAGACGACTATTTTGGCGGTACCCGCACCGTCGATGTGCATGTTCGCAGATTGCGGAGCAAATTGGACGACGTGAGCCACAGTGTGATCGAAACGATGTGGCGCGTCGGGTACCGCTTCAGCACTCCGGATGTACACGTGAATACGAACAACGGCGGCGCTCGAGAACCAGTTTCTGTAGCCTGACCAATCTGGTAAAATTGGTGTCTTCTGATCGATGCGGTTTAGGGCAATTGAGCGCTCAGTGTTCGCTACTGGGAAGACCAAAACCTCAAGAATTGAACCAGAACATTCACTCGCGTATCAGTTGGAAATATTGGATCAGCATCTGACCTCAAATGGCCCAAATCACTTCAACCCCTGCGGCAACCACTTCGTCTGCCGACGATGAGGCAAAAGAGTTCGTCCTGCGGTCTGCGAATCAACAGGACGTTCGCTTCGTTCGATTGTGGTTCACTGACATTCTGGGCACGGTCAAAGGGTTTGCGGTAACCATTGATGAGCTAGAGCACGTTTTAAATTCCGGCGCCAGTTTCGACGGTGCTGTGATCGACGGTTTGGCGCGCAGCGACGAGACCGACACCGTGGCTGTTCCGGACCCGACTACGTGGCAGATCCTTCCTTGGCGTCCAAGCCAAGACGCTGTCGCGAGCATGTTTTGCGACCTGAGCACACCAGATCGTCAACCACTCGCGACAGACGGCAGGCACATATTAAGAAGCGTCATACGTCGAGCACGCAAACTCGGCTACAACTTTTACGTCGCTCCAGAACTCGAGTTCTTTTACGCCGACGATATCAGCGAATATCGCAACAATTTCGGCGGACGAGCCGACGCGACGATCAGCGGAAACTCCTCTGCCTCAGATCTGACGGTTCGTCTCAATCGCGTAAATCGCTACTTTGATCAAACTTCGCCGGATATTGGTGGCGCCGAACTACGCCGCGAGGTTGTGTTGGCATTGGAAAAGATGGGAATACCCGTCAAGCATAGCCATCATGAGGTTGGCCAAGGACAGCATGAGATCGACCTACGCCACACGAACGCCCTCACTATGGCAGATTCCGTGGTCACCTACCGCGTGGTCGTCAAGGAACTGGCAGCGCGAAAAGGCGGGCATGCGACCTTCATGCCACAGCCGTTCTCAGACCGTCCGGGCTCCGGTATGCACACTCACATGTCGCTGTTCAGCGGCGACGACAACGCTTTCTACGCGGCCGAAGAAGACCAATTCCATCTGTCGGACATTGGTCGGCGATTTATCGCTGGGCTTGTTCGCCATGCACCTGAGATAACCGCGATCACAAACCAATGGGTTAACAGCTACAAACGCCTGGTACCCGGTTCAGAAGCCCCGATTTTCGCGTCGTGGACATCAGGAAACATGAACGATCTGATCCGAGTACCCGCGTATCGGCCAGGTCAGGAAGCAAGCATGCGAGTAGAGTATCGTGCCCCAGACGCGGCTTGCAACCCATATCTCGCCTTTACCGCGATGTTGGCGGCCGGTTTGGAAGGCATCGAGAAGGACTATCCTTTGTCCAACCCGATCGAAGACGGCGGCAACGGCGATGCTCATTCATTGCCCAGGTTGCCAAGATCATTGCAGGAAGCAGTCGCGATCGCCGAGAAAAGCGAACTCTTGAGAAAGCACATTGGCGATCGAGCAGTTGATAGCTTCTGCCAAAACAAATACCTTGAATGGGACGAGTTCAATCGATCGGTGACCGACTTCGAAACCAACCGATACCTCGACATCCTTTAACGGTTGGAAACACCCTTCTACGCGGAAACGGTCGCGATATTAAGATTCAAGTTTGACCTTGCCTGAAACGAGGGTCGATGACGTTGGAATACACAGTTGGTGAAATGCGGCGGCGCGCATCTGAGCGCGACGCTGAATTTCGTCGTCTCGAGAACGAGGGACTGTACTCCAAATCCCACGAACACGATGCTTGCGGCGTCGGCGTTGTTGCGAATATCGACGGTCATCGATCACACCAGATCATCCAACAAGGTCTAGAAGTCCTACGCAATTTAGGCCATCGAGGTGCTTGCGGTTGCGACCCCGAGACGGGAGATGGTGCCGGGGTACTTGTGCAGATGCCCCACCGCTTCATGGTCAAGGTGGCATCTGAGTGCGGCATCGAGTTGCCCGAAGCACTGCGATATGCAGTCGCGATGTGCTTCCTACCGCAAAACGAGGATCTGCGCTCGTTCTGCAAGGATGCTCTCGAAAGTTCTGCGCGAGAACACGGCGTCGAACCTCTTGGTTGGCGGGAAGTTCCGGTTGACCCAAGTTCCATCGGCGTATGGGCCCGAGCTCGGATGCCGAAAATCGAGCAACTCTTCCTAAACGCGCCCGAAGGCATAGGAGAAACTTTGCTGGAGCGCCGCCTATACGTGATCCGAAAATCGACGGAGAAGGTCGTCCGCGAGCGCATCGACGAGATCGAAGCGCAGGCTGGAAACACCCCCCTAACTGAACAGCAATCCGAGATCGTCAACGCGCTTCTCAACGAGTGGTACGTTCCTTCGCTTTCGGCGCGCACAATCGTCTACAAGGGCATGCTGATGTCCGAGCAGACCGATGAGTTCTACAAGGATTTGAATGATCCTGATTTCGAGTCGCACTTTGCGATGGTGCACTCCCGTTTCAGCACCAACACGCTCGGTTCCTGGAAGCTCGCACATCCCTACCGGATGCTGGCGCACAACGGCGAGATCAACACCGTGCGTGGCAACCGGAACTGGATGTCGGCGCGAGAGTTGACACTCGAATCCGATCTTTTCGGCGATTACATCCGAGATATCCTTCCCATCTGCGAAACCGACGAACCATCTGACACTGCGTCATTAGATAACGCGTTTGAGGCCGTGTACATGGGTGGTCGCTCAGTGTCGCACACCGCGGCGATGATGATGCCGGCGGCTTGGTACGGTCATGAGTCGATGCCACAAAACGTTAAGGACTTTTACGAGTATCACGGCGGAATAATGGAGCCGTGGGATGGCCCGGCGATGATCACCTTCACCGACGGCCACATGCTCGGCGCGGTACTGGACCGCAATGGGCTGCGGCCGTTCCGATACTCCGTGACTACGGACAACGTCTTAGTTATGGCTTCAGAGACTGGCGTGCTGGACATCCCCGCAGATCAGATCCGCTACCGGTCTCGACTTCGGCCCGGCAGGATGTTCCTCGTCGACTTCGAACAGAAGCGCATCATCGAACCTGAGGAAGTCGCTGACAATCTCGCTTCAAGCCAGCCGTATGGCGAGTGGCTGTCCAATCAGCGCTTAACTCTCAACGATCTAGAACCAGCCACCAACGTTCCCAATGTTGACCTAGAAACGGTCAATCTCCGGCAGATGGTATTCGGATACTCCCAAGAGGACATCCGGATGCTGATCGGTCCGATGGGCGTTACTGCGCATCAACCACAGGGTTCGATGGGCAACGACGCACCTTTGGCAGCGCTGTCCGATAAACCGCAGAGCCTTTTCGCCTACTTCAAGCAAGACTTCGCACAAGTCTCGAACCCGCCTTTAGACGCGATCCGAGAAGAACTCGTCACCCAGATGGCGGTACCCGTGGGCAGGCGTCCCAACCTCTTCGATGAAACCGAGGAACACGCTCGCCTCCTCCGCGTCGACCACCCGATACTTCGCAACGCGGATCTAGCGCGGATCAAGGAATCTACCAACGCTAGTATCCGAGCGATCACGATCTCGACACTTTTCCCGGTTACTGAGGGTGCTCAAGGACTTAAATCGGCGCTCGACCGAATTCGTCGCGAAGCCTCCGATGCAATCGAGAATGGCTACACCGTTCTCATATTGTCTGACCGGGGTGTCGACTCGGAAAACTCTTTCATCCCATCACTTCTCGCGACTGCTGCTGTCCACCATCACCTGATTCGCGAAAAGACGCGTACTCAAGCCGACATCATGGTCGAATCAGGCGAACCGCGAGAAGTCCACCATTTCGCCTTGCTTTACGGCTACGGAGCCAGTGGTATCAATCCATACCTTGCACTTGAGTCTTTAGCGTCCATCCGTGAATCGGTCGCGAGCGACGGCACGATGCCACAACAGGACATTGCCGAGGAAAACTACCGGAAAGCCTCAGAAGAAGGTGTGCTCAAGACGATGTCCAAGATGGGCATTTCAACGCTGCAGGGCTATCTAGGAGCGCAGATTTTCGAGGCATTGGGACTATCTCAAGACCTGATCGACGAGTACTTCACCTGGACCAACTCGCGGATCGGCGGCATCGGTCTCGAAGAAATCGCTGCTGATGCGATTGCCAACCACGTACGGGCGTATCCCCAGCACGAGATTCCTTCCAACCTTCGCTTAGACCTCGGCGGGTACTACATGTGGCGCGCTACCGGCGAGCCGCACATGTGGAATCCGAGGACCATATCCCTCATTCAGACCGCCTCGACGCTCAACAGCAAGACAATCTACAAGCAGTTTGAAGATGCAGCTGACGAAGAGCCTGAAGGTTACATCGCGCTCAGGCAGATGCTCGATTTTGATGAGAGCAAATTCGATCCGATACCGTTGGACGAAGTCGAGTCGGTCAACAGCATATTGCCCCGATTCGCCACCGGTGCCATATCTCTCGGATCAATATCCCGCGAGGCACACGAAACGCTTGCCATCGCGATGAACCGTATCGGAGCACGAAGCAACACTGGCGAGGGTGGCGAAGACGACACGCGCTATGTGCCATTCGACATCCCCGATTCTCGCAATTCTGCGGTTAAGCAGGTCGCATCAGGCAGGTTCGGTGTCACCACCGAATACATGGTGAACGCCAAAGATCTCCAGATCAAGATGGCGCAGGGAGCCAAGCCAGGTGAAGGCGGCGAGATACCGGGCCACAAGATCAGCGAATACATCGCGTCGATTCGGCGAACCACCCCCGGCGTGGAACTGATCTCGCCTCCGCCGCATCACGACATCTACTCCATCGAAGACATCGCACAGCTGATTCACGACCTCAAGAACGTCAACCCTGATGCGCGGGTACACGTGAAACTCGTCGCCAGATCCGGAGTAGGAATCATCGCTGCGGGAATTTCCAAAGGCAAAGGCGATGTGGTCCTTATCTCCGGTGATTCCGGTGGAACCGGCGCTTCACCGCTGTCATCGATCAAGCATGCGGGCATACCGTGGGAGCTTGGGGTAAGCGAAACCCAGCAGGTGCTCGTCGCAAACGGCCTGCGAGATCGGATAGTGGTGCAGACGGATGGTCAGATCAAGACCAGCCGCGACGTCGCGATCGCCGCGTTGCTAGGTGCAGACGAGTGGGGCGTTGCGACCGCTGCCCTGATTACGATGGGTTGCATCATGTTACGCAAGTGCCACCTGAACACATGCTCCGTCGGCGTCGCCACACAAGACCCCGAATTGCGAGCCAAGTTTGCCGGGACTCCCGAGGCGGTCGTTAACTACTTCACTATGCTCGCCGAAGAGTTGCGAAACCGTATGGCAGAGATGGGATTCCGAACGGTTAATGAGATGATCGGTCGCGCCGATATGCTCAAGCAACGTGACGACGTAGATCACTTCAAGGCGAAGTCGTTAGATCTCTCCCGCATCTTGGTCAACTCACATCCGTTAGAAGGCGACCACGCCTATCAGTGCACCGAGCAAGACCACGCGCTCGAACTTGCGCTCGACCACAAACTGATCGAGTTAACTGAACAGACCATCGAAGACGGCGGCACCACAACCGTCGACGAGACACTCGAAATTCGCAACCGTAACCGAACCGTAGGCGCAATGATGAGCGGTCGCATCTCCATGAAATACGGTCGCAAAGGACTGCCCGACGGCTCGATCAATATCACATTCAAAGGATCAACCGGTCAGAGCTTCGGCGCATGGGTCGTCAAAGGTGTCACGTTCAAAGTCTTCGGTGATGCCAACGACTATTTCGGCAAAGGACTCTCCGGCGGTCGACTCGTGATCGTTCCCCCAGAAGATGCCAAATTCGCCCCCGAAGAGAACATCATCATCGGCAATGTGGCACTCTATGGCTCAACTGGTGGCGAGGCATATATCAGAGGTCTAGCTGGCGAACGCTTCTGCGTTCGAAACAGCGCGGTTCACGCCGTCGTCGAAGGAATCGGCGACCACGGTTGCGAATACATGACCGGCGGGCGTGTAGTCGTGCTAGGCGAAACCGGCCGCAACTTTGGTGCAGGCATGAGCGGCGGCGTCGCGTATGTCTGGGACCGTGACAACACATTTGAACATCGCTTCAACGACGGCATGGCTGATCTGTCACCCCTTCAGCCGAATTCAGAAGATGCCGAAGAAGTCAAAGCGATGATCGAGAACCATCTGAAATGGACCGGCAGCTCCGTCGCCGCCGGAGTGCTGGCAAACTGGGATGCGGCTGTCCATCAATTCAAGAAGGTCATGCCGCGCGACTACGCCCGTATCTTGCTAGAACGGGAAGAGGCGAAGCTCGCGCTCGTCCCAGATGAGGTTGAGTTCTCGCGCAACGGCGGTGCGGTTTCTGAACCGGTCTTGGCTGGCCGAACGGTTTAAACGGAAATGGGCAGCACGAGCGGTTTCAAAGAGTTCGAACGCGTACCCATGCCGCGTCGCGATCAACGCGAACGGCTAAACGACTGGCGAGAGATCTACCTCAAGTGGGACGAAACCGCGTCGCGTCAACAAGCGGCTCGATGCATGGACTGCGGCGTCCCGTTCTGCAATGACGGATGCCCCCTCGGAAACCTGATTCCAGAATGGAACGATCTCGTCTATCTCGGCGATTGGCAAGAAGCGATCTCCCGCCTTCACGCCACCAACAACTTCCCGGAATTCACCGGCCGTATCTGCCCCGCGCCTTGTGAAGCGGCTTGCACGCTCTCCATAAATATGGAGCCCGTAACTATCGAGATGATCGAGAAGCAGATCTCCGAGCGTGCCTGGCAAGAGGGTTGGATAGTACCGGAACTGCCCGATCACCGCACCGGCAAAACGGTTGCCGTCGTCGGTTCCGGTCCCGCCGGTCTCGCGGCAGCGCAACAATTGAACCGCGCCGGACACACTGTTACCGTCTACGAGCGAAACGAATATCTCGGCGGACTCCTTGCACTAGGCATCCCTGAATTCAAACTCGAAAAATCCGTGGTCGAACGCCGTTTGCAGCAGATGCGCGATGAAGGCGTCACGTTCCAAACCAGCATCGATGTCGGCGTGGACATCACAGCGTCCGATCTGCTTGAAGCCAACGACGCCATCGTTTTGGCAGGCGGCTCGACGGTCCCGCGTGACTTCCCGATTGAAGGACGCGATCTCGACGGAATCCACTTCGCTATGGATTACCTCACGCAACAGAACCGACGCCTGCGAGGTCAAGAATTCTCCCCGGAAGAGACCCTGACCGCCGAAGACAAACACGTCGTGATAATCGGCGGCGGCGACACCGGCGCCGACTGTTTGGGCACCGCACATCGACAGTTCGCGAAAAACATCGTTCAACTCGAACTGCTACCTCGACCACCTGAACGTCGCTCGCGCACCAACCCTTGGCCCGATTGGTCCCAGATCTTCCGCACCTCATCGGCCCATGAAGAGGGCGGCAAGCGCGACTACAACATCATGACCAAGCGCTTCGTAGGTGCCGAAGGGAACGTTACACACTTGGAATGCGTACGTGTTGATTGGGTGTTCGAAGACGGACAGCGTCCACGCATGGTAGAGATTCCAGGTTCCGAGTTCACAATACCGGCCGACATCGTGTTCCTCGCAATGGGCTTCGTGCACCCGCAACACGAAGGTTTACTTGACGACCTTGAGGTCGAATACGATGCCTTTGGCAATGTCAAAACAGGTGCTAACTTGGAGAGCAGCATCGACAAGGTCTTTGCCTGCGGCGACATGCAAAGAGGACAATCGCTCGTCGTTCATGCCATCGCGAACGGCAGGCAATGCGCACGAGATGTTGATCTTTACCTATCAGGAAAATCGTCGCTTCCCACGGTGCGCGGATATGCCCGTCCAGCGATCCCTACTTACGCCTAATCTGACGGCCACGCACAACGACGCGGCGTCCGTCCAAATCCGCACCATTACGAGGTGACAACGCGGAAATGAACTCGATCAGAGTCGCCTCTGCCCAGATCAACACCACCGTTGGAGATATCTCCGGAAACTGCGGTCTGATCGCCGACGCCATCGATGAAGCCAGAAGCATCGGAGCAGATATCGTCGCCTTCCCGGAACTTTCGATCACCGGATATCCCCCAGAAGACCTGCTGCTATCGCAACACTTTGTACGCACCAATCGCTGCGCCTTAGACGACCTCGTGGATAGATGCGCCGGCATCGCCGCCATGATCGGGATCGTCGATTTCGACGAAGATCGAAACGGCAACATCAAGCACATCTACAACGCCGCCGCAATCGTCGTGGATCGCAAACTGGTCGCCATCTACCACAAGAATCAACTCCCCAACTATGGAGTCTTCGACGAACTACGGTACTTCACACCCGGCACCAAATGCCAAATCGTCGACGTAAATGGAGTCCCAGTCGGCGTCAACATATGCGAAGACATCTGGGTAAACCCCGGACCCGGCGACGCGCAATGTGTCGCTGGAGCGAAACTGATCCTTACGCTTAACTCATCGCCTTACGAGGTCGGGAAGTTACAAACTCGCATCGACCTAGTTGCCGGGCTCGCCGCCAGACATGCCGCATACGCCGTCTACACCAACCAAGTAGGCGGACAAGACGAGCTTGTTTTCGATGGATCAAGCATCTTCGCTGGACCGGATGGGAAGGCGCTGGCCATCGCCCCAAGATTCAAAGAAGCGGTGACTGCGATCGATATCGAGGTGCCCGAAACCGATATCGAGTTCAAAGGACCTAAAACGCAAGACGATCTAGTTAGGATTCCCTCGCCCCGGTTCTCAACGATTGAGAAAACATCGATATCAGCACCGAACACAGAGTTGAAAGACGATATTTCCGAGGTCTATTCTGCTTTAACGCTTGGGACGCGCGACTACATCCGCAAGACGGGTTTCGAAAAAGTCGCGATCGCGTTGTCTGGCGGAATCGATTCATCCATCGTCGCCTGCATCGCCGCCGATGCTATTGGGCCAGAAAACATCGTCGGTGTGGCGATGCCGTCACGATACTCCTCTGAAGGCAGTCTCATCGACGCCCAAGACCTCGCCGATCGATTGGGTATCCCGCTCTGGCGCGTTCCGATTGAACCAGCCCATGCCGCGTTCGAAGGCATGCTTGCAGAAGCATTCCACGGCACTGCCGCCAACACCGCCGAGGAAAACGTCCAGTCTCGCATCCGCGGCAACGTAATGATGACTATAGCCAACAAATTCGGCTGGATAGTCCTCACTACGGGCAACAAATCGGAGATGGCCACTGGGTACGCAACGCTCTATGGCGATATGGCTGGCGGCTTCGCAGTGATCAAAGACGTCCCCAAACAGATGGTCTACGAACTCGCTCGCTACCGCAACAGCATCGACGATAGTCCGCCTATCCCCCAATCGGTGATCGACAAACCGCCCAGCGCTGAACTACGACCCGATCAACTCGATGTCGATTCCCTCCCCGATTACGAGGAGTTGGATCCATTACTGAAAGCCTATGTCGAGGATCGCCTTTCCAGCGAAGAGATTCTCGCTGAAACAGATATTGACTTGGAAATTGCAACGCGCATTATCCAGATGGTGGACCGCAATGAGTACAAACGTCGACAGGCGCCTCCCGGAGTGAAGATCACCGGCCTCGCTTTCGGACGCGACCGCCGCATGCCAATCGCCTCCCGTTGGCGCCCTTCGTAAAACAGCCAGCACAGCTTCCCCCGCTCTGTGGAGTATGCCGGGGTAGCCGTGTGAACGGCAATCCCCTCTCCCTTGATGGGAGAGGGTCAGGGTGAGGGTGAGATGGGGCAAAAGGGAGGGGCAAATCCCACCGATCCCAAGCCCCTTCTAGACTGGCATGCCCCTAGGGTTCTCCTCCCTCAGGAAAAGCGACATGCCGCCGTAAATCCCCCTTCCTTCAGGAGGGGTTAGGGGGAGGCTGATCGTCCTGACCCAATGCGATACTCTGTGTAACCGGGCTCTACTGCAAGTAAATCCGTTTCGTTTGGTATCTGCGTAATCCCTCACAAGAGGAAACCCAGCACACGCCAGAAGTGGCGTCACTGTGTCCCTCAACTCCCAAACGACGAATCGTTGCCGATGTTTTAATCAGCAACAGACAGAAAATTTACACGCGCTATGAAAAACACACCTCACAAAACCTTGGCTTTGATTCCTGCCTTTGCACTCGCGGTAGTCGCGATCGCTTGCACATCCTCCGAAGCTACCAACGTTTCTGAATCGACCGAACCTGCCTCGGAAACAGCTTTCTTAAAGACCGCCGAGGCAACCAGCAACGAAGCCGTCGGTATGGCCAACATAGTTCCGCAATCCGACGACGCTGAGGGCATAGAAATTGCCCCGGCCGATGCACTCGCCACAGGCGACGCACTGACGATACTCCACACCGATGAGGACAACATCGACGGCGTCCCAATCAGCGATCTGGTTAGCGATGAAGAAAACAGCGAAGCGATCGAAGCCCTCGCCTCAATGGAACGGGCTGATTGGGAATACCGACTGACGGAGATCTGGGAAGATTCCATCTCCGGCGTCGTCCTCATCAACTTGGGAAACACCCTATTGCCCGCCAGCGGCACTGGCGCCGGTTGGTTCTGGGACGACGAGGGACACATCGTCACCAACTACCACGTTGTGCGTCCGACAACCAGTTTCGTCACTCCGACTACCATCATCGTGGAGACCTTCGACGGCGAGCAATTCGAAGCCGAACTCGTCGGTGGCGACCCGGTATCCGACATCGCAGTCCTCAAAATCGACGCCAGAGCGAACGTATCAGACCCTCTTCCTATTGGCGACAGTGCTGACCTTAAACCCGGAATGACCGCCATCGCACTAGGACACCCGTTTGGAATCGACCAAGCATTCTCGATGACTCACGGCATCATCAGCGGGCTCTCTCGATCCATACTGGCCGATACCAGCACGATGCCGATCCCTGCCGTCATCCAAACTGACGCCGACATGAACCCCGGGAATTCCGGCGGACCCTTGCTCAACAGCGCGGGTGAAGTCATCGGCGTCAACACCCAGATCCGCAGCCTGACCAGTACCAACAGCGGAGTAGGTTTTGCTACGCCCATAAACCTCGTTAGGCGCGTTGTGAATAGTCTGATTGAAGAAGGGGTCCACGAATACCCCTTGATCGGAATCTCGTCCCGCGTCGTCACTCGCGCATGGGCAGAAGAACTGAATCTCGAAGAAGACCAACGCGGGTTGCTTGTAACCGCGGTCTCCCCAGATGGACCAGCCGATGAAGCCGGCATTCGTTCCGACACCGGAACCTTTACATCTTCATCATCCGGATTTCAGAGCTTCAGTCGTTACAGCCCCAAAGGCGACGGCGATATCATCGTCCGAATCGACAACGTAAAGATCGACAACCTTTACGACTTGCGAAGCTACATAATGCTCAACACATCCCCAGGCGATGAGATCGTGATCGAAGTACTGCGCGACGGCGACACCGTCCCCATCAGCCTCACACTCGGCTCCTGGGGCGATCGCTTCAACTAAATACCCACATTCAACCCCGCCCTAGCGAGGGCACCACTTACGTCATACCCGCCCGGCCCTTACCACGATACGGGGCCGAGCGTGAACGGGGACGAAAGCGAGGCGATGGCCACACGCCCCCTTCGCGCAGCGTAAGGGGGCGCGAGCAAGCGCAGCGACGCGAGCGGGGGATGCCCGGGGCGACGGTGCGAACAGCAATCCCCTCTCCCTCGACGGGAGAGGGTCAGGGAGAGGGTGAGACGGGACAAAAGGGCGGGGGCGCATCCCACCAATCCCTCAATCCCCGGTTCAGACAACTCCCGCTTGACAACAGCAACATATGTTGTAATATAAAAAGCAGATCGACGGATCGAAACAGTGCTGCGCAGACGTGTGCAGACCCCCGACCCGAGCGGCCACAGGGAGACATACGTGAGGACAGAAGGCAAAACGGCAGCGAAAGCGCGATCGACCATCGCGCCGAGCCGCGGCGTCTTTGCGTCCTCCGGCGGCGTCCCTCATCGGACCGGCAGTCCGGTGCAAGGCTGGGAGGGTCCGTGCCGAAGCGTGGGAGGCACAGTTCCCGGAGCGCGACGCGTCAGTCCCGCGTCGCAAAGCGAGCCAGCCGACAATCGTCGTGCCAAGGGCCGGGAGACCTCACGTGGAGCCG
>VXSB01000021.1 GCA_009838175.1 Chloroflexota bacterium | reverse complement strand
AAAAAATTTGCCGATCATCGTGCCGGCCGCCCGCTCGTCGGGAATCCGCTTCCGCACGGTCGGCCGTCTCCGGTCAGTCTTCAATCTCGACCTCGCCAAGATCTTCTCCGATGCGCCGATAGACGGAACGGGACAGGTGGGTCAGGCTCCCGTAGTTGCGGTTGTGCTTCGGCGGCTCCTTCGCGTGTTGCTCCCATTGTGCCGGAGTGATCCTGTACAGGTTGAACGCGCCGCCAGCAGTCTGCGATGCGCAGATGATATAGTCCACGCGATCGCGCATCGTGTTCGTGAGGCCGCATTGAGAGGTCGCCGGTTTCGCGCACTTGATCGCGACACGCTTGCCGTCGAGCATGTATTCATTAGCCATCGGCTGGTCGAGAGCCTTTTCGGCTTCGAGTACCGCCGCGATCTTCCGTGCGGTCCGGATGCCCCACTGCTGGGCCCGCTGTCCCGACGCCGTGTCCTGCCCCCCGGATGAAGCCGCGTTCGCCGGCGGTGGCGATTCGTCCAACGCCACCCCGCTTTCCGAGAGCGCCCGCTCCACAAGCACCGCAATGGCCATGGAACGCGTCAAATCCTGTTCCCGGGCGAACCTGTCCACACCGGCGAGCACGTGTTCCGGAATTCGCACGCCCAAGGTCTGGCTACCCGCCACGATCCGTTCTCCATGGGCTCTTGACGATGGTGCACACCCTATGCCGATTGGACGTATGTGTCAACAGGGGGTGCACACGCCTAAGCGGCCCCTGAAGAGAGGCTCTTCAGTCACAGAGGGAAGCCGCCTCAATACGCACCAGCATTCCTGTATTCCAGTGGGCCGCTGTCAGTTCGTGGGATTGAGACTGTCTTGGGGGATCCCACGCACTGTCGGTCTAGGCATGGTTACTCAGGACTATGTCGACATTTCTCTTGCATAGTCCGCGGCTAGGGAAGATCATCACCGCCCCGCAACTAGAATGGGATCACCCTCATGAACCGACACGAACTTCAAACGAAGTCTCGCCGTGGTTCCGTACTTCTTGTCGCCGAGGGGGATTCCTGGTTTGATTTTCCTTATCCGTTTCGTACGGATATAGTTAGGCATATGCGACGTTCAGGATATGCAGTGAGCGAAGTTGCTGACCCCGCGCATACGCTCGAGTTCATGGCCACGGCAGAACACCAGAGAAACGAATTTGCAGATGAGATCAATAAGTTAGCGAAACGAAAGACAAAACCTATTGCAGTTCTTCTATCAGGAGGTGGAAACGACTTTATTGATCGTTTACCGTTGTTATTGAATGAATATGATCCGAAAACACCAACTTTGAACGAAGTAGAAGTAAATGACTTCGCAGCGAATCATATTGAAAAGTTCTATAAGGAGTGGCTTAGCTTCGTCGCAGATACGTGTAATCAAGCATTTGGAAGTGTTGATCGGATCCCAATCATCGTACACGGCTATGCATATGTGGTGCCAGACGGCCGAGGGCTTCCCTTTTACAACGACAATTGGCTGAAGAAAGAATTCAGAGCCAAAGGTCATAGGGATTTGGTGCAGAATACAAAGACCATGGCTATGTTGATCGATATGTTCAATGACGTGCTTTGTGCACTCGCTGGGAATAAGCCTTTCGATAATGTCCACTATGTTGATTTGCGTAATACGCTAAGCAACGATCTGAGCCGTGTGAATGGCAAGAGAATATATAAGGAAGATTGGGGCGACGAGCTTCACCCGACTAATAGTGGATTTGCGAAGGTCGTGGCTGAATTGTCAACGGTGATAGATGGGCTTTAGGCTTTACCGCCAGATTGGGGACATCTTGCGTTAGGCGTGTAATCCCCATAATGCTCCATTCTGCGGCCAGCCATGCGACCAAGCTTGCTTGGATTGGTGACAAACCGCCGGCGGCGTTATCGGTCGGCATCATTGCGCTCGGCATTGCGGCGTGAGCGGGGCGTTGGCTGCACGCGTCGGGCACCCATCAGACTTTTTCAACTGGCCCAGGCGGCAGTGTTGCCTGATAGGCCGGCCGACAACGGTTTCGTCACACGGAGTTCACGAGTTCGGAAATACGAACCTGCAATCGCGCTCGCCTTGCCTCGTAGAATTCAAGGAACCCGGTCATGTCACCCGGAACGGTTTCGAGAAGATATTTCTCACGGTAGTGCCGCTGCGCCTCCTCTGTCGGATATCGCGCATCGATCCATTCCGCAGGTAGCGTGGCCTGCTTTTCGATGTTACTGGTCCCATCAAGCAGCTGAAGGTTTGCAATCCGGTCGGCACAATCCATGAACGTGTCTACGTTCTCGACAGCTATCCCGGCGTCGTGAAGGCGCTTTCGGGTAAAGCGGCTTCTCGGGAAGATGTGGTCGATGTGGAATTGATGGCGCTGAAGGTCGATAAACGGCGATAGCAACGCCAGCAGACCGAATGTCCGCCGATCCCCGATTCCCATGTCGGCAAGGTCTTCGATCTCCTCGACCGAGAATTCCAGGCTCTTGCCGCGCTGCACCATCACCCGCCGCATCTCAGCCGCTGGGAATCCCAGGTCGCCGGCATCCCGGATCACTTCGCGGAGAGCCGTCAGCAACGTGTCTAGACCGCTCCCCCAAATCCCGGACGCCTTCAGGATGGATCGCGTGAGCCGGCCGCGGATCGACTTCCGATCGTTCTCGTAGCTGCTGTGGGTATCGAAATTCGTCGGTGCGCCGATTCGATAAACGTAGTAGGCGATCGGCAGGAGGGCGCTGGCCGCGCGAATGTTGTTGGCGTTGAACCCGAATCCGGTGACGATCTGGACGGTCTCGACCAGGGCATCGCGGATTTTCTGCCAGTTCTCTTCGAGAATCTCCATATTCGCCTGCGTAAAATTGCGAACCTGAAATCCCACGCTGGCGATATCGGTCAGCATCAGCCCCGCCTTCAGCACGAAATCCTTCGTGAGGCCGAGACCCGGCCCGATCTGATTGAGATCGTCGACCAGCCGGTGGACTTCCTTGCGGGCATCCAGCGTCTTCCATTGAGAGGTTGCGATGCTCAATAGGAGGTCGGAATAGGACAGCGTGGTGCCGCCGCTGTTGCGTCGGATGAAGATGCTGAGCACATGCTCGATGTCTTGATTCAACTCTTCGTAATAGGCAACGGTCGGTTCCGTATGGACGACCTGATACAGGCGGTCCAGGACGCGATAGGCACGACCCTGATCCTCCCTCTCGAGGCCTCTCGCAAGGAGCCAGTCGAGCATGTCCGGTCCGGAGTTCATGCCGACGATGTCCGACACCCTGAACCAGAGCCGGTCTTCATACCGCCCCAGTTGGGCCTCTTCGACGAAATCGAAGGCGAACCGGCTGCCCTCTTCGTCCCGTTGATCGGGCGCCAGCAGGTCCAGCGCCAGAAACTGCTGCGGGAACGCGTCCTCGCTGCTCCACCACTTGTAGGGAAGCTTGACGGCCATCGATCCGCGCAGCCCGATATTGAACGCGGTCAGTCGTTGCTGCCCATCGAGCACCGCGGTGATCTGGCGGTTCGGCAACTGGCCGAGATCGGGACAATGCGGATTGTCCCGCTGATGGTAGTCGAGGACAAATCCGTAATAGCGGTAATCCGCCGAACGCTCCGGTTCGATGCGCCAGAACAGGAACTCTCCGAACGGATATCCCTGCATCAGGCTGTCGAACAGCCTGCAAATCTGATCCGGGCTCCACACGAATTCCCGCTGGATCGCCGGCAGCACATATTCGTTCGAAACGATCTTGTCCAAGGCCTGCTTGATGGTTCCGCCCTGTTGGTACACGTAGTTTCTCCGGTAGGTTGAATTCCACAGCTCGGGACGACCCCGAAAGGAAGATCCGGTACAGGCTCTCTTGCCTCCAGGATCGGGATAGTGACTTCCGCTTACGTCACGTCGACGACCTTCAAGGCTCGGGCATCGCTAGGGTGCGGGGACATTCCGAGCCGTTCGGCAACCGCCGCCGCATGCTACGACATCATCGGGAAACTCGTCACGGCCTGCTGCCAACGACCGTGAGCCAATCCGGGTCGTCGTCCTTCTGCACGGTCCAAAATTCGTCGCTCACCGGCGCGCCGGTCGGCCCGTGTGTCTTCGTTCCGAGATTTCGGTAGAAGTCCATGTCCTCGGCCTTTCTCCCGTTGTACATGAGGACGGCGGTTCCGCCGGGGTTGAGAAGCCACTGGACTTTCCCGGAGAGAAGGTCGGGCTCGCCGATATGGGAGGGCACGCCGAACAGGGCCGCCACGAGGTCGAACTTCTGTCCCGGTCTCGGCCAGTAGTCCTCGAAGGGGGTCCGGATCAGACGGCGGCGGAATTCGGGATGCTTGTCGCCGAAGACACCCAGCATCCCTCGGCTGGGATCGATGCCGACATAGCGCTCCGGATCGATGTCCCTGAAGCGGAAGTCGACGAGAGTCCCGGTGCCGCAGCCGATGTCGAGAATTTCGGTCCTCGGTTCGATCTTCAGGGATTCGTACACCCGCCTGCTCCGCTCCACGTCGGATTCGCCCTCGTGGATCGCGAGGTCGTAGGTGTCGCAAACGGCCGCGTAGGGATCGAAAGCCGGCGCATGGATCGCCCGGTTGATGAGGATGTGGTCGAGGTTGGCCCCCATCGTCCAGTACTTGTAGCCGTTGGCGTTGAACCGGCGATACCAGAAACCCCTGAAGAACTCCTCGATACGCTCCACGGCCCGCATCTTCCGGAGCGCCTCGACGAACTCATCCTCGCCGTGCCACGTCCTCTTGAGAGTGTAGGAATGGGGCGCGCCGGGCATCGTCCTCGCGAAGCGGTAGGAATGCCTTTCCAGAAGCTCGGCCAGCTCCGCACAGGTATCGAAGACCTCATGGCTCCATTCCGGAGCGGTCTCGATCGGACGAAACCTGTCGTTTTCGTCGGTCATCATCTTTGGTCCATGCATGACGTCGGACGTCGTCATCGATGCCCGGTGGAACCCGGTTCACGATACCCTACCGAAGCGCGGGCGCCTCGAAATCAAGACGCAGCGAAATTGCATCTACGGTATTCGCAGCTGGCCCGATCTGGCCGCCAGCCGGACAAGCCGCCGGTCCCGCGCATCCCGTGACAACCGCCGTCTGCCGCTGACCATGGCGACGCCCTTCGCCGAGGCCGGGACCACGCTGGACAGGACCGAGCGGCTGTCGGACGGCAATGCTGTCGTACTCGGCGAATGCCCGAGCAATGATATTCTACGCCTTCGCACATGTTGTCGCCCGGCAGCTCCCTGTCGCCGCTGCCGGGCGGAGGAGAACGAATATCATGCTGATCGACCCCGAGACGATAGCGGACCGTTTTGAGGAGAATCTGAATTCGGCGAACAGGCTCGATCTGGTCTCGGCGTGGGCAACTGAACATGAAGGCCTGCGCTTGCTGGAGAAGCGCGTGAAGCGGGGGTTGAAGGTTCGCGCGATCGTCGGGCTCTGGAACTACATCACCGAGCCAGACGCCCTTCGGAGACTGGATCGGCTGGGAAAATTGCGCCTTGCGGGCGGTGGGCGGCGTTTCCATCCGAAAGTCTATCTGTTTCGTGGGCAGGGTCGGACCTGTGCCTGGATCGGCAGCGCCAACTTCACGGCCGGTGGCTTCGCGGCAAATGAGGAAGCGGTCTTCGAGACTGACGACACGGAGTCCGTGATCTCATGGTTCAAGAACCTCTGGCAGGACTGCGGACGGCTCGATGAGAATGCAATCGATACGTACGAGAGGGCGAGAAAGAAGAATCCACCTGCCCGCCAATCTCTGGCGGAGGCGGGAGGAGGAATGACGGAGCCCATGGCACTGCTCGAACAAGTGACCGACTGGGACAGCTATGTCGTGGCCCTGCGTGACTGCGACATATGGTGGAGCAACCGCCACCCTTGGTCCGTTCTGGGCGAGTCCGTCAGCTGGCGTCATACGATCCAGGTCCTGCACGACATCCTTACCCGGAGGGACCTTGCCGACTTGGACGACGACGACCGGCGGCGGGTCCTTGGAATTCCTGGCGGCGGCTGGGGCTTGCTCGGCAGTATGCGGAACAATTCGGTAAACACGGTCTTCGGGCGCAATGCCCGGGGTATTCAGCAGATTCTGCGTGAGGTGGCTGAAGCCGACGATGGCGCGTTTCCAGACCTCGCGTTCGACGCCTATAGGCGGATGAGGAAA
>VXSB01000024.1 GCA_009838175.1 Chloroflexota bacterium | reverse complement strand
CGAAGACCCTGGCCGCCGGGCCTTCCAACCGGAAGGCCCGGCAGCAAACAGCCACACCAAGTGGACATACAAACACGCCCAGACCTTACAATCACAATCAAACCATGACACCACAACCAATCTCCTCCGAAATCTTCGAAACCACACTCGGATGGATCGCCATCGCCGCAACCGAACGCGGTATTGTCCGATCCTCCCTCCCCGAACCAACCCCCGATACTGCCCTTGAGGCCATCTCTGACATCAAAAATGGATCACCAGGCGGATCTAACGACGTGCTCCACGAAGCGAAACAACTCCTGACCCGCTACTGCAACGGCGAGTTCGTCTCACTCGACACAATCCCCATCGACGATTCCGCCTGGACCCCATACACCCAACATGCCCGCGCGGCATGCCGCACCATACCCCGCGGCGAAACTCGCACCTACGCATGGCTCGCCGAAAAAGCATCCGGAAACCCCAAATCCGCACGCGCCGCCGGTAGAGCAATGGCCACCAACCCCATACCGATCATCATCCCCTGCCACCGAGTAATCGGCTCCAACGGCAACCTCAACGGCTTCGGCGGCACCATCGGCCTCCCCCTAAAAGCCCGCCTTCTCCAAATGGAAGGCGCCACCCTCTCGCGTCATTCCGGCGAAAGCCGGAATCCAGAAATGCCGGGTGGCGATGTCCCCTCTCCCCTCCGTGGGAGAGGGCTAGGGTGAGGGGGAACCGGGGACAAAAGCGTGGGGGATGTGCTGCAAATCCCCTCTCCCTTGATGGGAGAGGGCTAGAGCCTGCCCCGGACTTGATCCGGGGGTGAGGGTGAATCAGCCCCGAATGCGCCCCACTCCCGTTTTACGATTGAAAGTTGAGGCATATCGCCCACCTAACCCTTTCAATCAACACCAATCAGGGAACCCATCAACAAATGGCCAGAGACAAGTGCGTGCTTGCTTACAGCGGCGGAATGGACTCCACCATCTCCATCGTCTGGATCCGTGAAAACTACGACCTAGACGTCGTTACCCTCTCCGTCGACATCGGCGCAGGACCCGAACTCGAAGGTATCCGAGAACGTGCCGCATCCGCCGGCGCCGTCGAATCACTCGTATGGGACGTAAAAGACGAGTTCGCCAGCGACTTCATCGTCCCCGGACTCAAAGCCGGCGCGATGTACGAATCCGCATATGCACTCTCCACCGCCTTCGGCCGCCCCCTAATGGCGAAGAAGCTCGTCGAAGCCGCACGCCAAGTCGGAGCCATTGCCGTCGCACACGGATGCACCGGAAAAGGCAACGACCAAGTCCGCTTCGACGCCGGAATCAAAACCCTCGCCGCACACGGCGAACCTCTCCGCATCATCGCTCCCGCACGCGAATGGGACATGACCCGCGACGAAGAGAAAGAGTTCGCAAACCGAGCCGGACTAGAACTTCGCGAAGTAGGCGACGACCAGCGCGTCTACTCCATCGACCGCAACATGTGGGGACTCGCTATCGAAGGCGAAGACCTCGAAGACACCTGGTTCGCACCACCCGAAGATGCCTTCTCCTGGACACAAGCACCAGACCAGACACCTGACGAAGCCGAAGAGGTCTCCATCTCATTCGAAGAGGGCGTACCCGTCGCGCTGAACGACGAAAAGATGGATCTCGTAGAACTCATCGACCAGCTCAACCTCCTCGCCGGATCACACGGCGTCGGAAGAGTCGACCACCTCGAAAACCGCCTAGTCGGCATCAAATCGCGCGAAGTCTACGAAACACCAGCCGCCATCGTCCTCTACCAAGCGCTATCAGCCCTCGAGACCGCAACCCTCTCACGCGACCAGCAACGAGTTAAAGCCCAACTCGCACAACTCTACGCCGACCTCGTCTACGACGGACGCTGGTACACCGGACTCCGCGAAAACCTCGACGCTTTCGTCAACTCCGTCATGCGCTACACCACTGGCGATGTCCGAGTCAAACTCTATAAAGGCTCTTCAACCGTCACCGGAAGACGCTCCCCATACTCCCTCTACGACTTCGAACTGGCAACATACTCCACCGAAGACGAGTTCGACCACGCCGCCGCCGTTGGCTTCATCGACATATACAGCCTCCCGGCTAGAACCCAGATGAAGCGCCAAACCATGCGCGACGCCCGATAACAGCTTTCCTCCGAGCCAGCCTCTCCGCGTCCATGCGGCGTTAACATTCGATGGTGTGAAGCATTATCGACCTATTATCAGCGCAGCCCTCGCAGTCGTAGCGGTACTGACCGCCAGCGCAATTGGGCAAGTCGCCGCAGCAGACGTCATCACTACTACGTTCTCCGACGGCTCCCACCGCGTCGGCATTGACATCGCCCCCGGCACATACTTCGCAGAGTTCGAAGACGGCATCTGCGCGCTGAGCATCACCGACACCGACGGCGCGCAACGTACCCCAACGTTTAGGGCGAGGGCGATCGTGACGATCACGGAAAGCGATACGCTCGTGCAGACTAGAGGCTGCGGCGAGTGGAACCCTCGTGAAACCCGCAGACCTCCGCTAAGAGAATTCGGCGAGGGGTTGTACGAGGTCGGAGTCGACATCGCCCCCGGCATCTACACCGCAGACCAGAACCAGGGACGCTGCCTGTGGTTCACCCGCACCGACTTCACATATCAGCCGAATTACGACGGCTTGGTTACGTGGTGGAGAGTTGGCGAGCCGATCGTAGAGCTAAAGATCGGCGACGGCGGTTTCTACTCGATCCGATGTGGCACCTGGCAGATCCGAAAAGGAGGCCGGCCATCAGAACCGTTATCGGAGTTCAACGACGGCTCGTATCTGGTCGGTGTCGACATCGAACCAGGTGACTATATGGCGGATGCCGGCGACAACGCTTGCAGATGGTTCCGGAACTCGTCGTTCAACGTTGCAGTCCCGGATTTCAGTGGCGGCTACCAGTCCATCGGGCGACAGATCGCAACTATCCTGCCGTCCGACACTGGCTTCTACAGCGACGGATGCGGATCTTGGGAGCCGTTCGATCCCGACGACGCGCATGCCGAACCAGAGCCCACCATAGGCGCCGGAACATTCGCCGTAGGCATCGATGTGCAACCAGGGGTCTACTTCGCAGACGCCCGCGAGGGCCGCCAATGTCGATGGTTCATCCTCGGCGGGTTCACCGGTCGAGACGAGGACATAGTGGAGGGCGGAAGTGGCATTTCGCGAGGCATTGTCGAACTGCCAGACGCCCCAGTTGGATTCCGGTCCATCGATTGCGGACACTGGACCCAGGTCGATCCCAACATTGAGATAGACGCCGCCAAGACTTTCGGCGACGGCGAACATGTCGTCAACCTACACATATCACCTGGCTTATATCAATCCCCAGGCGGCGAAAGAGGACAATGCTCGTGGCGTCGGTTCATTGGATTTGGAACCGGGCCCGGCAACAACCCCGCGGTGCGCATCCCGACGGGACGCAACATCGCGGAGATTGAAACGACCGACACCGTATTCGAGAGCTACGGATGCGGTGGCTGGGAGCCATTTGTCCCCGATACTCAATCGGAGGCGCTTGTAACTTTCGAGCGCGGCACATGGGCAGTTAACACCGAGATCTCGCCAGGTACGTACGTCGCCAAAGAGCCAGATGGCAGAGTTTGCTATTGGAGCCGATTGTCTGCGTTCACTGGCGAACCGGACGACTACACAGTTTCCGAGCAGTCAGTAAACCATTCGATAACGACGATACATAGCCACGATGTAGGTTTTTACTCCCAAGGATGCGGCATCTGGACTTTGGTGACGACAGAATCACCCGCTTCGACGGCAGAACTCCCAGACTCGTTTGAGAATGGCATCTACATCGTCAATCAGAATATTGGGCAGGGCACTTACATCGCGGACGCAAACGAAGATTCGAATTGCTTCTGGAGCAGGCTCTCGGGATTCGACGGCGACGCCTTCAATCGGATCAACGATTATGGTAGCCCCGGGCAAGCAATCGCCACTATCCTCGAATCTGATAAAGGCTTTCGATCGCGCGGTTGCGGAACTTGGAGCAGGCTTGATGAAGCAGAAGGTGCCATTATCGCACCAACGTTCTCTGACGGCACTTATCGAGTCGGCGTAGATATCTCGCCCGGCACGTACATCTCCACGAGCACAGGCATCGCTACGTGCCGATGGCGCCGACTGTCCGACTTCACTTGGACCTCTGGCAACATCGTCGAGGTCATCGCAGCAGGGCCGAAAATCGCGACGATTCTACCCACCGATACCGGCTTCGCTTCCGCGGGTTGCGGTGAATGGACGCCGATTGACACGCTTCAGTTTCCGCAATCAGAGCCGCCGAGAAGATTCAGCAACGGATCGTACCTTGTTGGCGTGCATATAGAGCCAGGAACGTACTATGCCCAGCCTCGAAGACTCGGCAGTTGCAGATGGAGCATCGCAGACGACTTCACCGGCGACGCTACTGCCGCTATCATCTCCGGAAAGACAAATAATCGCTGGATCGTGACGATCGAACCGACGGACATGGGCTTCGTCACGTACGGATGCGGCATTTGGCGCAAAATCGAGGACCGGCTCCCTCTCGCCCCGTACAACACTTTCAATGACGGCGTTTACCGCGTAGGTACCGAGGTCGTGCCCGGCAACTACGTCGCAGAAGTACCGACCGCGCGTTTCATCGAAGGACGGCCCAGATCAACTTGCCGATGGCAACGAGTAGCAGGATTCAGGCACGCCGAATCCGACGTAATCGAGTCTGGCGACGAATTCTCCGCAACCCACCGATCATTCACCACCATCAAGATCGAAGTGACGATCGACCCAGCAGATACTGGCTTTATCTCTAGCGGTTGCGGAAGATGGCGCAAAGCAAACGGGTAGTTAATCGCCCGCAGTGACCTTGCTCAGTGCCGACGAGACTATTCCCACTGCCTCGTCAATCTCTTCCGTGCTGGCGTTCAGCGGCGGCATAAACCGCAGCATATTCGGTCGCACCGCATTCAGCAACAATCCGTTGTCCAGACAGTCGGCGACCAGCCCCGCAGACAGTTCCTCCGACATCTCGACTCCCACCAGCATTCCCATGCCCCGAACCTCGGTGATGACGGGGTGCTCTTCCCTCAACGAATTGAGCTTACCCATCAAGTACTCACCGTTCCGCATAGCCTGTCCCGGACCATCTTCGTCCAACAAAGCCTGCGCGCCCGCAGCCCCCGCCGCAGTCGTAAGTGCATTGCCGCCGAACGTCGAGCCGTGGTCCCCCGGCTCAAGCACCGAGCAAAACTCCTTGCACGCGAACGCTCCTAGCGGCGCACCAGACCCTACCGCCTTCCCCAACGTCATCACGTCAGGTTCGACACCCTCGAAACGCTGATACCCGAAAACCGTTCCCAATCTCCCCATGCCTGTCTGCACCTCGTCGAGCATGAACAGGATATTTTTCTCCTTGCAGAAATCTTGCACCCGCTTCAGGTATCCCGCCTCGGGAACGTTCACACCACCCTCACCCTGGACTGGCTCAAGCAGAACCGCACAAGTCTTACCCTCGACATAAGCACCTTCGATCGCGTCGAAGTCGTTGTATGGAACATTTACGAAGCCCGGCATCAGCGGCGTCCAGTTGTCTTGGTAGTGCGGCTGACCTGTAGCCGCCATCATCGCCTGTGTCCGACCGTGGAACGAGTCCAGAGCCGTGATGATCTCGTAAGCGCCGTCCAGATTCTTGCGACCCCACTTGCGCGCCAATTTACTGGCACCTTCGTTAGCCTCCGCACCAGAGTTGCAGAAAAACACTCGGTCCACGTCCGAGTTCTCCACGATGAACTGTGCCAACGGAAGCTGAGGGGTCGTATAGAACAGGTTCGACATCTGCATGATCTTGCCAGCCTGCTCGCTAACGGCTTTAGTCACCGCCGGATGCGAGTGCCCCATGTTGAGCACTGCCCAACCCGCTGTGAAGTCGAGATACGACTTGCCGTCATTGTCGAAAACCCGCGAGCCTTCACCCCGCACCAGCACCGGCGGCATCCGTCGCACCACCTGCATGTAGTACTTCGCCTCTAAATCCTTGTATTCCTGGCTCGTCGTCATCTTTCGGGTCTCCATACAGTCATTCGTCGCTATTCGCAACACCAATCCAATATACAACTAGGCGAATCCTTAGCTCCGCACATGCGGCTCAGGACGTTCGCCACGCCGATCTTTCGGATACTCCACCAAAAACAACCGCGCCACCAGCATCGCCAATATCAACACGAACCCTCCGAGCGCTATCCACTGCGGTCCCGTTGCCAACCCAACCACAACCGCGACCGCGAATGTCACCGCCGCAGACCTCGGCCCATCCTTAATGAACGGCAGAACCGCGAGTCCAGCAACCGTGGGTATCAGTCCCCACCACCCGAGTAACGCGACACCTACACCCAATCCCGTCGCCAATCCCGCGCCGCCCTTGAATCTCATAAATACTGGCAACCAATGACCCACAATCGCGAAAACTGCCGCCACCGGCAACAACAGGTCAGGGCAACCGATAACCATCGCCGCCACCACCGCAACAGCACCCTTGGCGATGTCCAACCCAAACACTACCGCGCCGTATTTCCGACCCACCTTCCGAAAAACGTTGGAAGCCCCAGGATTGCCAGTCCCAACCGTGAAAATATCAACCCCCACAAGCCTCGCCACAAACACCGCGAACGGCAACGAACCTAGGAGATAGGCGGCTGCAGTGGATACAAGAAAAGCTACAGTACTGTTATCTGCAATCATGGATCAACTGTGTCAATCCAGTAATTGATGAACTTCACGAGCGAATGCCTCGACTCGATTTACTTTTGTCAGGTCGAAGTAACCGTCGATGTCATCAGTACGGATCCCACGGAGCCGATCGGGCAAGGCATTCGTGACTACAAAGAAGGTGCCGGAAGAGTTGAGCCGTTTGTAGTTTCTAGCATTTGATTCAGCTTTTTTCTCCGTGTCAGATCTGAGCATCCCGGGCCTGTCAAGCAAAACGGTTGAGCCGTCGTGCAGCCGGATTCGACGCGCAGATCCTTTCACTTCGATCGCTATTCTGGGAGACGCTTCCAAATCGTGCGTTTTAGTGTTCTGAGGCGTGTCTAACAACTCAATGTCGAATTGCAAGTCGAATAACGTTTTGACAGCACTAGCGAAAGTTGACCCATAAACTGGAGCGCGTCCCTGAAAAGTCGCCAACTGAAACACACGATCAGAACCACATTGCGGACAATGCGTAGGTTTTTCACCTAGAACAATCTCCGCTGTGCCGTCGAAAGCGCAGTTGATGCAGCCAAACGCTGGGTATAAGCCTGATTGCTCTAACGCGCGGTCGAAACAACGGTCGAAGTAGGACCGCAAAGTTCCATTGGTCAATGAACCTTGCTCAAATGAGTAATCGTCCAAGGCTATCTGGTCGTAGTCGATGGGCATTTCCAGCCTCCTTGACGCGCTCAATCGCGGTTCGGATGTACAAGCTAGCAATGTCGTATCCCACGAAAGAACGGTCAAGTTCCATTGCCGCCAATGCCGTCGCTCCAGTGCCCATGAATGGATCCAGCACCAGCTCGTCTGAGAACGTGTATAGGTCGATTAATCGGCGCGGTAGTTCTACTGGGAACGGTGCGGGGTGTTTAGCGCGTTTAGCGGAAGTGGGCGGAAAATTCCATGTACTTTTGGTGTGCTCTAGGAAATCGTCGCGCGTGATGGTAGGCTGCTGACCGTCTCGCCGTTTGCGTCCGAACGGTGGTTTTTGGAAGACTAGTATGTACTCGTGGGTGTCTCGCAACGTGGGGTTGGATGGAGACATCCAACTACCCCATGCGGTAGATGACCCACTCATGCCCTTGTCCCAGATGATCTCCCCGCGCATGTAGAACCCCACCGTGGCGGCGATTTGGATGATGTAGGCGTGGAGCGGGATGTAGGGTTTGCGTCCGATGTTGGCTACGTTTACGCATGCGCGTCCGCCGTCTACTAGGACTCGGTAGGTCTCCGCCATCACCCGTTCGATTAAACCAAGGTATTGCTCCATCGAAAGATCATCGTCGTATTCTTTGCCGACGTTGTAAGGCGGCGACGTAACCATTAGATGCACGCAACGATCAGGTAAATCATCCATGCTTTCGCTGCTTTTGCAGAAGAATTGGTTGCGAGCGTGTTCAGGTAACGGATTTTCCGGTCGGGGTTCTGGTTCGAGGTCAGCGTTGACCCCAATTGGCATCAACTGACGATCATAGTAGGCACTGGCATCGTGGTTCTCACGAATGCCAACACCGAAGGATCTAGTTTTGGTTCCGCTTCGCATAACTATCAGGATGAAAGTTTAGGGGCTACCACCCTAAGCTCTTGACTGCCTGTAAGCATCGTTATTCGGGTTCAACTGGTTCGCCCGATTATCTGCGCCGTTTCTGGGCATTGTCTAATACCTCCTCATTTTCATTTTGTTCGTGCCGCTACAGGCACAAATACATCGTACAGGTCACGGTGCGCCGCAGACTAATTTCAACCCGCCAGCCCACCGGTGCATCGCATCAACGTCTCCTGCACCAATAGCTCGTGTTCTCGACTTCTGAGCGGCGGCACACCGTTTTCGATCGTTTCGATGAAAGCCGCAAACGTGTCAACATATCGCCTCCGATCCTCCAGATCGAGCATTGTCACACCCTCGTTGTATCCCCCCTTAGCTTCAGTCAAACACAACCGAAGCTGCTCCGCGGGCTCGAACGGCTCCATGATCGCTGAGCCTTCGGTGCCGTAAACCTCGAACCGCCGAGCCATTGGGCGCGGCTCCATCGCTGCAATATCCAACGTCACCAGCGCATTCGAATACTCCAATACCGCCAAAGTGTTGTCCATGAAATCGCGAGTCGATGACGTCGCGTTCTGCAGATACGGGGTCACGCGTTCCGGTCTCCCCATCATCCAAACGATCTGGTCGAGCATGTGCCCACCCAGGTCGTAGAGCACGCCGCCTCGGTGGTACGACAATCCTTGGCGGTCTGTGTACTGCCCGCCCGCCGAACGCTCCGGTAACCAAGTGGACATATGGGCGCGCACTTGGAAAACGTGCCCTAGGAATCCCGACCGCACCCAGTTCGCCATCCGTTCAAAGCCGTCGTGCTTGCGGAACATGTAACCAAGCGTCACCTGCAAGTCCTGATCTCGGGCATCCTCTATAACCCTCATAAATCGATGGAAATCATCGCCCGCCGGTTTGTCGTAGAAGCAGTGTTTGCCAGCGCGGACTATCGCTTCGGTATGCGCCAGACTCTCTCGGTTGGCGCCTTCCGATGCGACCGCGACGATTTCGGGGTTGTCCAGAATCTCGTCGATCGAATCTAGCCAGACCGCATCTTCCCAACCGCCC
This sequence comes from Chloroflexota bacterium, assembly GCA_009838175.1. GTDB lineage: Bacteria > Chloroflexota > Dehalococcoidia > Lucifugimonadales > Lucifugimonadaceae > Bin127. Next base: position 48,337 of record VXSB01000024.1, on the reverse strand, counting down.
GACTCAGCGCAAAAAGCCTGACGCTCAGCGTCTGGTTCATAGCAACCTACCACCTCCACACCCGGATGTTCCAGCATCACTTGGTAAACACCCGCCGCGTGACCATGCTTCGTGCCGATCTGAGCTACTTTCAAGACGTCGCCTCCGCGCGCAAACTACCGATCCTCGGATTAGATGCTTGGAAAGTATAGATGGGCTGAAAGCTTTTTACCCTCCCCTTTTTGCGAAGCAAAAAGGGGACGCGCCGAGCGTAGCGAGACGCAGGGGGTTCACAATGCCGCACGCGACCAAGGATCCGATCCGAAGACCGCCCCTAAACCGGTTTCGCCGTCTCTATAAACGCTCGGATCTTCGAATGATCCTTGATTCCATCGGTCTCCACGCCAGTCGAGACATCGACGCCCCACGGACTGAGTTGTTGGATCGCATCCCCGACATTTTCGGGGTAGAGGCCGCCTGCGAGCAACACGCCTTCACGGTTAGCGATTCCCTCGGCGATGCCCCAATCGAACGTCTTTCCAGTCCCACCCGGCTGGTTCTCCTCGTATCGATCCAACAGCACGATGCGATCAAGGGAAAGGTGGTGATCAACCAAGTCGCTCAACTCGTCCTGCGACATGTCGGATTTGATCCGGACCTGTCTGATCACGGGCTTCCACATCGCCCGCATGTAAGCTTCATCCTCTTCTCCGTTGAGTTGAACGCAGTCGAGGTCGACCTCTTGTGCGGTCTTATTGACCCACCGAACATCTTGGTTCCTGAAAAGTCCGACGACCTTTGCTCCTTTTTGCCGCAGCCGCTTAATGCGGTGATCTCGCGCGCGAATTCGATAGTTTCGCACCACCTCTTGCGCCTGAAAACGCGTCAACTGCCTTCGGACGCCCTCAACGAGGACAACACCTAGGAAATCAGCCCCTGCCCGGACCGCTTCGACAGCAGAATCGCCGTCTCGGATACCGCATATCTTCACTTTGGGTTGATAACTCATCTTGGTCATTTCACACGCTGATCGTCGCCATCTGCGATATCAACTCGCTCGGATCCCCATCCCCAGTCATCAACGATTCGCCTACCAGCACCGCCTTCGCACCTGCATCTGCCATACGCTTCACATCATTCGCACTACGCATTCCGCTCTCAGCCACCTTTACAACATCGTCCGGGATCCGCTTCGCCAATGCCGGGAACACCTCTAATGAAGTGGTCAAAGTCTTCAGATTTCGGTTGTTTATACCAACAATCCGAGGCTCGGCATTCGTTAAAGCAACATCCAGCTCAGCGGCATCAAAAACTTCGACAAGCGGCTCCATGCCGATGTCCGTCGCCACGTCATACAGATCGGAATACTGCACCGGATCTAAGATGGCGATTATCAAAAGTACCGTGTCCGCACCCGCCGCCCGCGCTTGATAAATCTGGTACTCGTCAACCACGAAATCCTTTTCCAACACCGCCACACTGTGATTGTGTGCAGCGGCTGACGCTTGCTCAAGATCCGAGATCGATCCTTGGAAGAAATCCTGTTCCGTCAATACAGAAATCGCAGCCGCACCAGCTTTACCGTAAGTTTCGGCGCGTTGCGCGGGATCGAGCGTCAGATCCATCACGCCAGCCGACGGCGAAGACCGCTTCATCTCAGCGATCACTGATACCGACGCAGACGAACCGATTGCCAAGGCGAAATCCAACGGCTCAGCGTCGCGATTGGCCTCCTCCGCTGCTCCCAGCATCTTTGCTGGAGACACGACCGATTTGTCCGCAGCGATACGTTTGCGTTTAGCCGCGACGATGCGATCAAGAATAGAGATCTTTCCGTTATCGGTGGTCACTAACAGCACCTAATCAAAATGAGCGGCGTAATCCTAATCTTAAACAGCCCGCGATTCACACAAACGCAAATCCGGAGTCTGAGGGCTTAGAGCGTTATCCAGCCGCCGCCGGAACTGGTGCCACGCCGCGATAGATGTTCCTCAACGGGCCGATCGCGAGGCTCGCAACCACGATCGCAGTAAAGCCCAAACCCAATATCCACAACACATTCGAGACGCCGATAGCGTCCGCCGCGAAACCGTTGACAAGGTTCAGCACCGCCATGGTGCCGCCGATGATGATGTGACTAAAGCCTGTGATCCGCCCACGCATCGCGTCCGGAGCTAACGACTGCACCATCGCTCCCGCAATCGCCATAAACGCCGCCTGCGTTGCACCCATCGCTCCAGCGCCAAGCATCGAGGTCGGAAGATCACGCGCCATAGCCAAGATCAACATCGAAGCGCCGCTCAGAGCTCCGGTAATCAGAAGTATCATTCCGCGGCTGTTCGCTTTACGCGTCCCGCTGATGGCTAAAACTCCGATCAGCGCACCCCCGCCTACCGCCATCATCAGGGTGTTCGCGTTTTCGGGGTTACTCAACACTTCTTGCGAAAGCACCGGCAAGATCGTCTCAAACGACATCGTCATTGCGCAGTGCAGAGCGATCAGAATGAACAACACCCGCAGTTGCGGGTCCGACCATGAATACGTGCCCGCTTCCACCAAGCTCTGCAACATCCCAGCACCTTTCGTCAAAGCTCCGGTAGACCGAGTGTGGATTGCCGTAACACAAACAATGCTCAACACGTACAAAACCGCGCAAGCTAAGAACGCCGCACTTGTGCCGCCAAGGAACAACGCTGGTGCAATCAGAGCCGGCCCCACTAGGCGTGCCCCCTGCAAAGACAACTGGTTAAGCGCAATCGCATTCAACAAATCATCCTTCGACACCAAATTCGGCACCAAAGCTTGTGTCGCCGTCATCTGGAACGCCCTGAAAGTGCCATTGAGTAGTGACAGCGCGATCAGAATCCCGACGGTCAACAGATCTGCGAACGCCAAACCAGCGAGGGCCAACACGTTGAAAAACTGCAAGACGTAAGCAACAACCAGCACAGTACGGCGATCGAAGCGATCAGCCAAGTACCCCGCCACTGGTGGCATCAAGAACCGTGGCACCATCGCCGCGAACGTCGCAACTCCCACCAACGCCGACGAACCCGTCATCTCCAGCACCAGCACTCCGCGCGCGATGATCAGTGCCCAATACGCCGACTGACCGCCCAAACTTCCGAGCATCACCCATCGGAAATCGCGGTAACGCAAGGAGTTACCGTAACGGCTGAGCGTGGGTTTTACTTTCGTAGAGATCATGAATCCGCTCGGAATGAAGCCGCGCGGATGGGCACTGCCGAGAATCCCTCAAAGGGTTTCCGACATGTTACACCCCAAACTGAAGAGGCGCAGTTCTAGTGCGCGGTGGCACTCTACCCGAAAGCAGTTTGCAGCCCCTTAACTCAACCCGCTGCTGACCTTCACCAACGCCTCTAGCCTAGCCGCTGCCGCTCCACTGTCGATGCTGTCCTTGGCCATCAACGCGGCGTCGTTGAAGCTGTCTGCCTTACCGGCCGCGAGCAGCGCCACCGCTGCGTTGATCGCAACTACGTTGTACCGCGAACGTTCTGGACTTGGAGGCGCGTTGTGTTCACCTCCTGCACCAGATAGCACTGTTCGAATAATCTCCGCGCTGTGCTCAACCGAATCAGCAACTAGATGATCACGACTACCTTCCGGCAACCCGAAGTCAGCCGGCCTAGTCCGTCGTCGCTTCAACACATCCGGCATCACCTGGTACATCAAAGTGTGACCCTCAATGTCCACCTCGTCAGCACCAGATTCCGCGTGCACCACCAGCGCATAGTCAGTGCCGAGCAGCTGTAGCGCCTTGGCGATCTTCTCCGCTGTAGCTCGATCGGCCACGCCTAAAACCTGTCTGGTCGCCCCTGCCGGATTCGTCAACGGCCCCAAGATGTTGAACACTGTCCGAATTCCGATTTGCGGCCTGAGCGGACCAGCGAACCTCATCGCGGGGTGGAATGCCTGGGCAAACATGAATCCGATACCGGCTTCTTGGATGCAGCGAAAAACGCCCTCGGGCCCGAGCATCACGTTAACGCCTAACTCTTCTAAGACATCCGCGCTTCCCGTCGATCCAGACATCGCCCGGTTACCGTGTTTGGCGACATGCACACCTGCTCCGGCAACTACGAAAGACGCCGCCGTCGATATGTTGAACCAACCCATGGCATCACCGCCTGTCCCGCACGTATCCACAGTATCAACACCCGGACTCACATGCAGAGAGACCTCACGCATCACCGATGCCATACCCGCTATCTCATCCGGCGTCTCACCCTTCATCCGAAGCGCAGTCACAAACGCCCCGAACTGCGCCTCCGTAGCTTCACCCCCCATAATCTGCGCCATCACATCAGCAGCCTCAGATTGCGAAAGGTCAACACCGTCAACCGCGGCTTGGATACCTTGTTGGATGTTCATGTTGTTATTCCTTTTGAGTTATTCGACGACGACCCAATTTGGCTCCTATTGGGATCATCTTCTCGACGACCGCGTTAGTTCTCCATCTCCAAAAAGTTCCGCAGCAAATCCTTCCCTGGCCGCGTCAAGATCGACTCTGGATGAAACTGCACCCCCTCGATCGGCATCTCAGGATGTCGCATTCCCATGATCACACCACTTTCGGCTGAGCGCGCCGACACCTCAAACCCCGGCGGCACAGCATCGGGCTGAACCGCCAACGAGTGGTACCGCACAGCCTCGAACGGATTCGGCAGTCCCTCAAACACACCTTTCCCGTCATGCTCGATCATCGACGTCTTGCCGTGTTTGAGTTCGCCGGCGTGATCGACGATGCCGCCGAACGCTTCGCCGATCGCTTGGTGCCCAAGGCATACGCCGAGAACGGGTATCTTGCCCGAGAAGTGCTTGATGGCGTCGATGGAGATTCCCGCATTCCGAGGGTGAGACGGACCCGGTGAGACGACCAGCCTTTCCGGTCCCATCTCAGCCAGTTCCCCAACCGTCGCCTTGTCGTTCCTCACCACATGCACATCGGCACCCAGTTCTGACAAGTACTGGAACAGGTTGTAGGTAAAACTGTCGTAGTTGTCGATTAGAAGCAACATTTTCATGCCTCCATTACGGACTCGGCATGGTCGATGGCGTGCATCAGCGCGCCCATCTTATGCAGGGTCTCTTCGTACTCGGTCTGCGGATCGGAGTCTGCGACGATGCCGCCCCCGGCCTGTAGATAGGCGACGCCGTCACGCAGAGTCATCGTGCGGAGCGAGATTGCGGTGTCCATGTTGCCGGAGTATGAGAAGTAGCCGACAGCACCCGAATACGGCCCCCGCTTGTCGGGCTCGTACTCAGCGATTATCTCCATCGCCCGGATTTTTGGCGCGCCAGATACGGTGCCCGCGGGAAATCCAGCACGTAGCACATCGTAGACGTCATACCCCTCGTCCAGCGTCCCCTCCACGTGCGACACGATATGCATGATGTGCGAGTATCGTTCGATCTCTAGCTGTTGTGTCACCCGCACGGTACCGGGCCGACTGATCCGACCGACATCGTTGCGCCCCAGGTCGAGGAGCATGACATGTTCGGCGATCTCTTTTTCGTCTGCTAAGAGTTCTTGAGCAAGTGATTCGTCCTCCTCTGGAGTTCTACCGCGAGGTCGTGACCCAGCGATCGGGTGCACTGCTACTTCCCCGTCTACCGATTGGACGAGCAACTCTGGAGACGCGCCGATGATCTGAAATCCATCGAGATCGAGGTAGAACATGTAGGGCGATGGATTGATAGCTCGCAACGAGCGATAGAGGTCGAACGGCTCAACCGCTGTCCGACGCGTCAGCCGTTGCGAGACCACAACCTGTATGATCTCTCCGTCATATATCGCAGTCTTACACGCCTCGACCATCTGCCGATAGTTTTCCCGCGACATGTTAGGAACGTAACGATGCCCAATCGCCTCGTCAGCGCCGTCCGTGTACCAACCCGAGGGCATAGATGCAGCCGAACCTACGAACGAGTAGTCGATATCTGCATCATCTGCCCGCGCTGTCGCGTGAGCCGGAGAACCAGAGCGACGCATCGCCGCCGCCGGCAAAGGCTCCGACAACCGATCGATCAGCGTCTCAATGCGAGCCGTCGCACCATCATAGGCATCCCTAACATCCGTATCCGCACTAACCGCCGCGTGGGCCACGACAACAATGCTGTGACGAACATGATCGAAGATCAGCATCGAGTCGGTCAACATGAACATCGCCTCTGGCACGCCCATGCCCAGGTCCTCCTCCGATATCTCTGGCACCCGCGGCTCAAAATACTTGATCGCATCGTAAGCCACATACCCGACGGCACCCCCGTCAAACCGAGGCAACCCCTCAACCGACGGATACCGCAGATGCGCCAACCGTTCCTTCAACACCTCCAACGGATCCACACTCCCATGCACCGTCCCCGGACCCGTTCGTATCACCTCCGCCGGCTCCGTCCCCAAGAACGAGAACCGGGCCACATTCTCGCCACCCTCTACAGACTCGAACAGGAATGACCTTTGCCCTCGAGCCACCTTGATAAACGCCGAAACAGGCGTCTCCAGATCAGCAGATATCTCCCGATACACCGGAATCAAGTTGTAGCCCTCGCCCGCCAAGCGTTCGAAGGCCTTAAAATCCGGCGTGTACATGTCGTTATTCATCTTTGATCGTCTCCATTCGATAGAGCAGTGGTTATCGCTGACTGAGCCGAAATGCTTCCCTTTCTCCCTTTGGCGGAAATGCCGAAGGCAATGGGGGCACTTCGGCTACGACCAAGATGACGTGTAAGAGCTGATCCGCATCGCATCCCTAACCCGAGTCATCGTTTCCTCGGCAATCGTCCGACCTCGCCGGACACCATCCATCAACACCTCCTCCACATAAGGCATATCCGCCTTGTACCGCTCCCGACGCTCACGCATAGGCTCCAAAAACTCGTTCAACGCCGAAGCCAGAGCACGCTTCACCTCAACATCACCAACTTTCCCCTTGCGATACCGGTCCTTAAACTCGTCAACCTGTCCGACATCCGGATTAAAGGCATCGTGATACTCGAACACCGGATTACCCTCGACGCGACCAGGAATGTCCGCCCGGATCCGGTTCGGATCCGTAAACATCCCTCTCACCTTCTGGTTGACTGTATCCGCATCGTCACTCAGCATGATCGTGTTGCCCTTGGACTTGCTCATCTTCGCATCACCATCAGTCCCGACCAACCTTCCCACATCCCCAATCAATGTCCCAGGCTCAGGAAACACCCGACCAAACATCCGATTGAACTTCCTAGCCACCTCGCGCGTCATCTCGATATGCGGAGCCTGATCCTCACCCACTGGCACGAGATGCGCCCGCGGCAACAAAATATCTGCCACCTGGCTCATCGGATAGTTGTAGAAACCTACAGTACGACTCTCCACCGGCAGACTATCGATCTCCGACTTCAGTGTCGGGTTCCGCTCAAGCATGCCCAACGGCGTCACAAACGACAGCAGCATCGTCAACTCCGCATGTTCTGGCACATAGCTCTGCACAACAAAAGCCGACTTCTCCGGGTCCAGCCCCACAGCCAGCCAATCCAACGTCACATCCAACACCGACTCCCGAATCAACTCGATGTCATCGAAATGGTCACCCAGCGCTTGGTAGTCCGCAATCAGAAAGTAGCACTCGTAGGTGTCTTGAAGATCGAGCCAGTTCTTGAGCGCACCCACGTAGTGCCCGAGGTGCAGCGCCCCCGTAGGACGTATTCCCGTCAATATCCGAGGCTTCGCCCCAGGTAGCACATCAAAGTGCGCCTGAGTTCCCTTCCCCCTTGATGGGGGAAGGTTAGGATGGGGGTGGTTAACCGTCGTAGCCATCGCTCTTTATCCATCTCCCCAGGACCGAGACCCCAACAAACAAAAATCCCCGTCCCAGATCTATTCATTTCTCTCAGGACAGGGACGAGGGCAAACCCGCGGTGCCACCCTGTTTCGACTCTGCACTAACAGCGCCGCAACTCAATTCAAGACTTTAACGCGTCCTACTCGGCTCCAGATACTCGGCCAACTAGCCTTCCCCGAAGCGGCTCACGGTCCCAATTCGGTTTCGCATCGCCATGCCGGACTTTCAGCGGATCATCACGGCTCTCTAAAATGGCGTTCCAACGAACCTACTCACCCCGTTCACAGCCATTGCAATCTCAATTGCTAAACCCAAAGTGTACTTACCCCAACTCAACCAAGTCAAATATCATCCCACCATGACCACTTCAACATCAGCCATCACCATCATCCGCGACGCTGAGTGCACTACTCGCGACGGCACGATCCTCCGCGCCGACATCTATCACAACCCCGATTCTGACCCCCAACCCGTCCTAGTCTGCCGAACCCCTTATAACAAGCTCCTGCCACGCTACCAAGAACACGCCACCGACATCGCCAAAGGTGGCTACACAGTCGTCGTACAGGACATGCGAGGGCGCTACGCGTCGGATGGCGAATACTTCTGGATGTGGCGCGACAAGCACGAGACCACCGACATCCAAGACGGCTACGACACCATCGAATGGGCCGCAAAACTTCCCCAGTCCGACGGTCGCGTCGGAACTTGGGGCCACTCCAACGCCTCGTGGGCGATCTGGATGATCCTTCACTCCAATCCGCCGAGCCTCACCGCCGCTCTCGCGTCTGGCATCTCCATGAACATGCTTGACATCACCTTCGGTGTTTGGGAGACCGGTCGACGACTCGAGTGGACGTACATGATGGCCGCCGACGTCAGACGCCGAGAAGGACGAACCGACGGCCCCCTCACTCCCGAAGAGGCCACATTCCGCTGGAACGCCGTCGAGCGCTCAAAATACATCTGGTGGCTACCCCTCGAAGACATTCCGGAGCAGGTGTTCGCCAGCCTCACCGATCAGTATCAGACCTTCCTCCGAAACACCCAGCAAGACTTTATGCGCTTCGATGAGGCACATGCGAAGGTCGAAATCCCAATCATGCAGATCACTGGATGGTGGGACCGTCTCATCGGAACCATCGACAACTACGAAGGCCTCATTACAAACAGCAATCCCAAACACCGAGATCAGCACCGACTCATCGTCGGCCCTTGGGGACACGATGCCACCAACTACACAGGCAATGTCGGTCCAATCGACTATGGTCCCGAAGCCGAAACAACCTACGCCGATCTGATCGTCCGCTGGTACGACTACGCTCTCAAGGGCATCGACAATGGCACAGCCGACGAAAAACCCGTTCAACTCTTCATCCTGAACCGCAACGAATGGATTGGTGCCGACGCTTGGCCGTTGCCGGCAACGCAGTACACCGACCTTTATCTCTCGTCATCCGGCTCTGCCAACACAGCAAATGGCGACGGCTTGCTGACCTTCGATCAAAACCCCAGCGCGGTGTCGGACGAGTTCGACTATGACCCCCGCGACCCAGTCATGTCGCTGATGCACCAGAACTCGCAATCGATCCCCATGGATCAGGCACCCAACGACCATCGGCAAGACATCCTCGTATACGAAACCGAACTCATGACCGAAGACCTCGACGTAATCGGCCCGGTTCGTCTCAAACTCTGGGCAGCCACCGATGCACCCGAGACCGACTTCGCGGTCAAACTAGCTATCGTGCACGAAGACGGGCTGTGCGTGAATCTGACTTACGGCATCATGCGTTCACGGTACCGGGACGGTTACGATCGACTCGCCTTTACGGAACCGGGTGTTCCGTATGAATATGACATCAAATTGAACCCGATTGGTTGCCGCTTCCAAAAGGGTCAACGGATTCGCTTATACGTGACCAGTTCTGATTTTCCGAACTTCGACCGCAATCACAACACTGGCAAAGACTACTGGTCGGACACGGAATTAAGAGTTGCGCATCAGACCATTTATCACACCAACGAAATGCCATCCCGCCTAATTCTCCCAATTATCCCGTAATACCCCAATAGGCATTACCCCGATCAAAGCTCATTACAAACACCAGCGCAATCCGCGGTTCGGACAGTCTATGGCTATTGATAAAGTGTCGTCAATACGCTGTCTCAATAACAACTCGCGACTGCGCCTTTAGAGAACTCGCCTTGGCCTCCACCACCCAAAACGACCACGTCCGCTACGAACCAAATGAAACCCCTTCGCCCGGGATAGCGATCGGAGCCGGCCTCCAAGCCGCAACACTCATCGTTACCCCCATTGTCCTTACCGTCGTCATCGTCGCCCGTATCGCTGAACAACCAGAAAGCTACATGGCATGGGGTGTTTTCGCCGCACTGATCATCAGCGGTCTCACCACTATCCTCCAAGTCGTCCGATTCGGACGCATCGGGTCTGGATATGTCCTCGTTATGGGAACCTCCGCGGCTTTCATTGCCGTATGCGTCGCGGCTCTCGTCGAAGCCGGTCCCGCAACCATGGCCGCGCTCATCATCATCTCCTCACTGTTCCAATTCCTCCTCGCATACCGGCTCTCATGGCTGCGCCGAGTCTTCACACCAACCGTCGCCGGCACCGTCATAATGCTCGTCGCCGCCACCGTTATGCCCATACTCTTCGATTCATTCGGAAACGTCCCAGACGGTACCGACGACATCGCCGCCCCAGTCGTGATCCTCGCGACCCTGATAACCGTCGGCGTTCTCGTTCTGCGCGGACCCTCGTGGCTGCGCCTCTGGTCGCCGGCAATCGGTGTAATCGTAGGATGCATCGTCGGAGCACCATTCGGCCTATACGACATCCAACAGGTCGCTGACGCCGACTGGATCGGCGTGCCCTTCAGTTCATGGCCCGGGATCGATGTCACGCCCGGGATCGAGTTCTGGGCCCTTCTCCCAGCGTTCATAATCGTCACCATCATTGGAGCGATTGAGACCATCGGTGATGGCGTCGCAATCCAAAGAGTCTCGCACCGTAACCCCAAAGCCACCGATTTCCGAGTCGTCCAAGGCGCACTCAACACCGACGGCGTCGGAAACCTCCTCTCCGGACTCCTCGGAACTCTCCCAAACACCACGTACTCAACAAGCATCTCACTCGCCGAAGTCACTGGAGTAGCTGCGCGACGGGTCGGCATCGTCATCGGAATCGCCTTCATTGCGCTCGCATTTTTCCCCAAAATCACCGCGCTTATCATCGCCATCCCAGAACCTGTCGCCGCCGCATACATCCTCGTACTCATAGCTCTGCTCTTCCTGCAAGGAATGAGGATCGTCATCCAAGACGGCCTCGACTATCGAAAGGCACTCATCGTAGGCCTCTCGTTCTGGGTCGGTGTCGGATTCCAGAACCAGTGGGTGTTCCCCGAACTCCTAGGCGATGGATTCCTCGGCGTCTTCCTTGGAAACGGAATGACCTCTGGCTCCATCGTCGCGATCGTCGCCATGGTCTTCATGGAGATCACTGCGCCTCGGCGAAAGCGCATACGTCTCGAACTCAACCAAGACGCGCTTCCGCAACTCACGGACTTTCTCCGAAGCTTCGCTTCATCGTCCGGATGGAACGAAGCTAGGCAGAATCGCATCGCACTAGTCGGCGAAGAGATCCTATCCACACTCTTGAACGAAGCATACGATCCCGCCGAAGACAACCGCACTAAGCATCTAATCGTTGCTGCACACGCCGTCGGAAGCCAAGTCGAACTCGAGTTCATAGCCGCATCAGAAGGCGAAAACATCGAAGACCGGCTCTCATACCTCGGCGAAACACCTGACATCGCCGACGACCGCGAAATCTCCTTCCGACTCCTCCGCCACTACGCATCATCCATTCACCACCAAAAGTACCACGGCATCGACATCGTAACGGTTAACGTCGAACGCGGATACTAACCGTTAAATCCGACCTCGGCGACATCGCGGGTCATCACGCCCCATCGCGTTATCCTTTTACTTCACGCCTTGAACCGCTCCTTAGGCTATTCAGGAGACCTGCAATCATGACAACCGTCGCGCCTTACGGATCTTGGAAATCACCGATCACCGCTGAGATGCTAATCAGCGGCGGAAAAAGACGCCTCAACGAAGTCAAAGTCGACGGTAATGATGTCTACTGGCTCGATGCGAGGCCTGCCGAGGGCGGGCGGATCGTCATCATGCGTCGCGATGCCGAGGGTCGGATCGACACACTTACGCCGCCGGGCTTCAACGTGCGCAACGCTGTGCACGAGTACGGCGGTGGATCATACGCCGTCAGAGACGGCACGATTTATCTGACGAACTGGGTAGACCAGCGCATATACAGGCAACATCCCGACGGTGCGATCGAGCCGCTGACGGATGCCCCTCCGATCCCTCGGGGCGTACGTTTCGCCGACCTCTCACTGACGGCGAACGGGAAGTTCCTGCTCTGCGTGCGCGAGACGCATACCGACGACGGTAACGAAGCGACTAACGAAATCGTAGCGATTGACACGTCGACCGTCGACGCACATATCGTAGCCACCGGCCGCGACTTTTACTGCGCGCCTAGAGTTGCCGCGAATCACGACGGTATCGTGTGGACCGAGTGGGATCATCCGAATATGCCCTGGGACGGCAACTCGCTGGTCTCAGATTCTTTCAACCAAAACAATGCCACTGTCAGCACAACGGCGCGGCTCATCGACGACACCGGCGAGAGCGTCGTCCAGCCGACTTGGAGCCACAACGGCATCCTTCACTTCGTAACCGACCGCACCGGCTGGTGGAATATCCATATCTGGAAAGACGGCGAACCGATCAACCTCTTAAACGAACAGTCGGATTACGGCCGTCCCGACTGGCAGTTCGCCTTCACTTCCTACACCCACCTGCCAGATGGCAAGATCGCCCTGGGAAAGGGAGGAGTGACCGATGGCTCGGTCCTGATCATGGACACCGAGTCCCATCACCTCCCGCACAGCATTTCCGTCCCCTACAGCGAAGTCTCATTCATCGCCGCCGGTCCCGACGGCGCAACCATTCTCTTTGTCGGAGCATCGCCCACCCGGGAGCCCGCCATCGTCAGCTTAGATCTCGAGACAGAGACCTGCTCCACCATCTACGCCCCCAGTGACATCGCCATCGACCCGGGATACATGTCCTCTCCCAAGCACATCATCTTCCCAACAACCGACGATGGTCAAGCTCATGCGTTCTACTACGAACCGACCAACAAAGACTTCACTGCCCCAGACGACGAGCTTCCACCGCTGGTCACGATCTGCCACGGCGGGCCGACATCCGCATCTGGCACGGGTTTAGACCTCTCGACTCACTACTGGACGAGCCGCGGTTTCGCGGTTGTAGATGTAAACTATCGCGGCTCTTCAGGCTACGGCAAAGCGTTCCGCGACGCGCTGAAGGGTAAGTGGGGCATCTATGACACTGACGACTGCATCGCGGCGGCGCAGTATCTGATTGATCAGGGATTGGTCGACAAGGATCGTGTGATCATCCGCGGCGGATCAGCGGGTGGATATACAACAATCAACGCGTTGACTTTCCATGATTTCTTCGCCGCTGGTGCGGCACTATACGGGATTGCCGACCTCATGGTCTTCATCGGCGACACTCACAAGTTCGAGTCGCGCTACCTCGACTCCCTAGTAGGCCCATACCCCGAAGAAGCCCAACGCTACCACGACCGCTCAGCCATCAACTTCATGGACCAGCTTGCCACCCCCATGATCATCTTGCAGGGTTTAGAGGACGAGATCGTGCCGCCATCACAGGCAGAGATCATGGTCGAAGCCCTCGAATCGAAGGGACTTCCATACGCCTACATTGGTTTCCCCGGAGAGCAACACGGATTTCGCCAAGCCGCCAACATCATCCGCGCCCAAGAAGCCGAACTCTACTTCTACGGCAAAGTTCTCGGCTTTGAACCAGCAGACGATATCAGTAATGATGTCGTGGAGGTCCGGAATCTTGGTTGACGCTCACTGGAGTCAATGAAACAAGCCTCGCAGATCGCGGCAGATTTCAACGCTGAGATCGAATCATTACAGCAGCGAAATACCGCTTCAGTCCGGAAATTACGGAGGCGATTGACCGCGTTCTTGTCCTATGAAGACCCTTCCTTGGTGTTCCGAGTGGCGCGCGAATTGTTAGATAAATTCGGTCAACGGTGGGTTGCGTACGAAGTGATTGCGAACCACCACGAGGCATACCTTCAACTCGATGAAGCAGCCTTAGAACGTCTAAGCTCGGGAATCCACAGCTGGGATACTGTTGACGCCTTCGCACGAATACTGTCAGGCCCTGCGTGGCGAGATGGTCTTATTGCCGACGAGACGATCCACGGTTGGGCGCTATCGGAAAACCGTTGGTGGCGAAGAGCAGCCCTAGTGAGCACGGTGGCATTAAACGTACGAACTCATGGCGGAAAAGGTGATGCGAAGAGAACGCTGTCGGTGTGTCGAGCACTGGTCGACGATCGCGATGATATGGTCGTCAAAGCATTGTCGTGGGCGCTTCGCGAGTTAGTAGTCCATGATCCGGCTAGTGTTGTTCAATTCTTAGCGGACCAGGACAACGAACTGGCCGCGCGCGTTAAGCGAGAAGTCCGGAACAAGCTTGATACAGGTCTAAAAACCCCGACTCGATTTCAAAATTAGCCGGTCAACGCGATCGGTTTCGATGGTTGTCTCGCTGCCGTTAGTCGGCAAAAGGCGGGTTGAAAGAATCATCCCGCAGCCATCGCGCCGCCGTGCTGTTGGTTGACGCGAGGCACGTTGCACTCGTTGAGGAAAACCTCCAACTCGTCGAGTAGGTATTGCGAAGCTCTGATCGACGGTGGCCGCGGAGGACCGGCTTTGAGGCCGACCGCTTCCATGGCGGATTTGATGAATGGTCCTTCACCACCGGTGTTCGCGGCCACTTTGGCGCGCCACTGTGTCCACTTCCATTTGAAGTCGGCGAGGCGTTGCCGTGCGGCTTCATAATCCCGAGCCTCGAGGAGATTCCAGATTTCGGCCGGATATTGGGGCCAGAATCCGCTCAAGTGCGTGATGAAGCCGCGTGCGCCCATGATGTGGCTGAAGATCTGTTGGCCGGAGTTGTCGATGCAGACCAGACGATCTGCTAGGTTCACCAAGCCGTCTCGGTATAGCGATTCGTTGGGCGCCGACCATTTCAGCGCGCGGACGGTGTCGATGGCAGCCAAATCGTCGAGCAGACCGAGGCTCATCGTGAGCCCTTCCCACCAAGTGTGGTAAATCATGATCGATGCATCAGATTCCTGATTGACAAGCTCGAACAACCGATACGCATCCCCCTCCGTCGGCTCGTAGTAGTAGGTCGGCCCAACCTGGACTCCCCCAAGCCCCACATCATGCGCGTGGTTCGCCAACTCGATGATCACCCGGTAATCCGTATGTTGAACACTCGATAGAACCGGCGCCTCGCCATTTGCCGCTTCCATCGCCGCGGTCATTACCGCCTTGCGCTCGTCCACATTCATCGTGGGATGCTCTCCACCGGCACCGCCTACAAGCAACGTACCCTGTCCTGTGTGCACGCCGTTTTCGACCATGTATCGGATGTTGGTTTGCAGCGCGTCCAGATCGAGCGAGTAGTCCTCGTTGAAAGGTGTTGCGACTGCGACCATAGGGCCGCACAGCCAATCTCGGATGTTTTCGACTTTCACTTCTGATTCCTCTGTCTTTGGTTGCAAGTCGCTTGGAAATTGACTCTATATCAGGCGTTGAGAGCTTTCCACTCGCTCCTCAAAATGCCGTAGTAGTGGAAGTCTTGACGCATACCGCGATTAACGCCG
Source organism: Chloroflexota bacterium (assembly GCA_009838175.1). Taxonomy (GTDB): domain Bacteria; phylum Chloroflexota; class Dehalococcoidia; order Lucifugimonadales; family Lucifugimonadaceae; genus Bin127. The sequence goes on along the minus strand of VXSB01000024.1, from coordinate 32,650 downwards.
TGACTGCGGAAAGTGCCTTCGCGTGTCATTCCGATCTTTTCCATTACCCGCCAGGAGCCAACGTTTTCGACGTCTGCCCAAGAGTAGACTTTCTCCAGCCCGAAATCGGTGAAGCCCCAATCGATCACAGCTTGCGCGGCCTCTGTAGTCAAACCTTGGTTCCAATGGTCGTGGGCAAGGCTGTAGTGCAAGGATCCGACAGCGATTGGTTGTTCGAGCCGCAGGCCAATCCCGCCGATGACACGACCACCTAGTTCGATCGCGAGCCCGTGTTCTTGGTCGCGGCTGCTCAGGATGCTTTTGGCGATGAATTCTTCGGCGTCATACAGCGTGTAAGGATTAGGAACGGGCAGGAAACGCGACCATTCGGGATCGGAGGCGTAAGCCAGCACATCGGCGGCGTCTTTGAACGTGAAGGGGCGAAGAAGCAGGCGTTTGGTACGGAGATTCGTTAGCGCGTACATTGAGCCTTTACCCTTCCCACTCGGAGCGCAAAATGCCATAGTAATGATAGTCGTGACGCACTCCCCGGTTGACACCATGACTCCGCAGCGTGCCCTCACGCGTCATACCGACCTTCTCCATCACGCGCCACGAACCAACATTTTCGACATCCATCCGAGAATAGACCTTCTGCAGCCCGAACTCATCGAACCCCCAACCCACAACGGCCGTTACGGCTTCGGTCATCAACCCAAGGTTCCAACACGGACGGGCGATCGAGTAACGCAACGAAGCAATCGAAAGCGGTTTTTCAATTGTTAGTTTGACGCTACCAACAGCGACGCCTTTGAATTCAATCGCAAACCTGGGCTTTTCATCCCAATTCTTCAGAATCTGACGAGCCACGAACGCTTCCGCGTCCCTGACTGTGTATGGACTGGCAACCGGGAGAAACCTCGACCATTCGGTATCGGAGGCATAGTCGAATACATCGTTGACGTCTTTGAGTTCGAATGGCCGCAGGAGCAATCGTTGGGTGCGGATGGTTGCGGGTTTGGTCACGTTGCCACTAACCCTCTGCCATCCATTCGGGCTCTGCCAAGTTCTTTACCACAGCTTGCAGGAACTCGGCCGCTGGTGCGCCGTCCCAGGCTCGATGGTCGAATGTGAGCGAGAAGTAGCCGATGGAGCGGACTTCAATGTCGCCGGATTTGGTGACCGTGGGTTGTTCGACGACGCGACCCACTCCGAGGATACCGACTTCGGGCGGGTTGATGAGTGGCGTGAAGTTTTCGATGTCGTATGCGGATAGGTTGGTGAGGGAGAACGTGCTACCTGAGAGTTCGGCCACGCGGAGTTCGTTGGCTTTCGATTTACGAACTAGGTCTCGAACGACCAAGGCGAGTTCTAACGGTGTTTTGTTTCCAGCATCTCGGATAACGGGTACTAGTAACCCATCGGGAACGGCGAGAGCGAATCCGAGGTTGATGGTGTCGAAGATCTGGACCTCTTGATCTGTAATGTGGGCGTTCGCTAGGGGGTGATCCTTGAGCGCCTTGACCGTGGCGGCTATCGCAAGATCTTGGTATTGGGGTCGTACTCGTGACCGTCGCCACTCTCGGGTTAACCGTCGTTGGATGGCGATGGCCTCGGTGACATCGCCGGTGGTGTTGAGGGTTACCAATGCAGCTGACGCGCTTTCCGACATTCGCTTGGCGATGACACCTCGGATACCGGTGAGCGGGACGGTGCGGCTTGGCTCCATGCCGACATCAGAGGTCGGTGCTCCTCCTTCAGCAGCGGCTCGGACATCGTCTTCAGTGACTCTGCCACCCGGGCCTGTGCCGGTTTCGATGGTGTCTAGATCAACGTTCAGTTCTCGTGCAAGACGTCGGGCGCGAGGAGTGACGACTGGTCCGCCGCGCCCGCGTCTAGCAGTTGCGGCTCGACGTGAGGGACCGGATGAGCGTGATGCGCGCTCGCGCGGAGCCTCTTCGGCCGGTAGGTCGCTTGGGGATTCGCCAGATTCCAAGAGCAAGCCCAAGATTGTGCCGACTGGCACTGTCTTTCCTTCTTCGACGATGATCCGGCCGAGTGTTCCATCCGCGGTAGCTTCGACTTCCGCGCTGACTTTGGTCGATTCGATCTCAACCAGAGGTTCGCCTTTTACGACGGGATCGCCGACGGCTTTGAGCCATTTGACGACCTCCCCTTCGTTCATTCCCATGCCCCATTGCGGAAGAATTATGTTGCCCGGCATATCTTTACGTTGCCCCTGAAGTGGTCTCGGTTTTAAGTTGAAATCCGAGAAATCATCTTAACAGGGCGATTTGTGTGCGACCGTAGCAGGCACCTTATCCCGCTCGTCTCATCGCCATGCGACGGACGCGGCTGCGGGCTGCTTGGCGGACCTTGGCGGCTACTCGAGTTTGGGATTCGAGAGTCATAGTTAGCGGTATGGCGATCAGCATCATGAGACCCATGATGGCGTAAGCCGGTCGGTAGGAATCTGTGAAGTCGTACATCAGCCCGACGAACAGGGGTCCGATGGTGCCGAAGATGGCGCTGACTGAGCTCGCGATGCCGACCACCGAGCCGTAGCTGCGGCGTCCGAAGTAGTCGGCGAGGATGGCGAGTCGGAGCGGGATGGATGCACCGAAACCGAGTCCGAAGCCGAGGACAAATATCGGCAGAGGAATGAGTCCCCAATCGATACCGAGGAAGGTGTGGTTGATGAGTGCGAGTGCGCCGACCCCTAGCATCTGGACGAGGAAGGAGAGGGTTAGGAGGATCTTTTTATCGAAGCGATCCCCGATGAAGCCCATGCTGACGCGGCCCAAGATGTCGCCGATGGCTACGGCACCGGCAGCAGTTGCAGCTAACCAGGCGCTGATTTCATACTCGACAAGTGCCGGAAGGTGGAAGAGGTTTGTAGAACTGACCAGTTGTCCGACGCTTACGGCGATGGAGATCTGCCAGAAGGCTCGCAGACGCAGCACCTCGCGCACGCCGATCGAGATCTCGCGCACTGGGCGGCGGGTACCACCGTTTGCGTCGGTGACTCGCAACTCGGCATCGCCGTCTGGAAGCTGCCCGTAGTCTTCCGGACGGCGTCGCATCATCAACGCTACGGGAATACCGATAATCCAGAATCCAACGCCGATCCAGAATAAGGCCGGTCGCCAACCATAGGTGTCGATGACCCAGACCAGCAACGGAAGCGCGACCGCGCCGACGGCGGAGAAGGTCATGAGTGTCGAGAATGCCCGTGCACGCCTCCGCACGAACCAGTTTCCTACGGTTGCGACGAAGACGATGAAGGTGCCGAACGACATTCCGAGGGCGAGCAGAAGCACTGACGCGTAGAAGTGCCAGAGCGTCTGCATCTGACTCATCAGAATGAAACCGAATCCGGTAAGGACAATGCCGAAGATCATGACGCGCTTCGGACCGAAACGGTCGAGCATCACGCCGACGAATGGTGAGATCAGCCCGCTCTCGCCCCGTTGAATGGATACGGCGGCGGCGAATACACCGTGGCTCCATCCGGTGGTGTTGAGGATGGGGTCTACAAACGCTTGGAATCCGCGCCAGAATACAGCAGACGCGTAGAACTGGGTAAGACCGCCGCCGAGAACGATCCACCAACCGTAAAAGATGCTGGATGGGCGTTTTTTAAGCGACGCGATGGCTCCCGATGATCTGTTTGATTACGAAATCCGGGGCGCGGTCATGCATGGGTTTGTGCCCCTAATGCGTGAGTCAGGATATCGCGTGGGAGCAGTAGAAATCTCGGATTTGGCTGCGATTCGAAGTGGAAATAGGTTCGTAACTGTGGGGGTAACACTAAGTTAACGGCTATATTTCATCGCCCCAGCGCCAATCGTCTCATTCTAATGCGCGCCGTTTGTCGGACCATTGCCGCGACGCGTCTGGGGGATTGGAGAGCGAGGGTCAAAGGGATCGTGGGCAAGAGTAAAAGCGTCAGCACCGCGTAGCCCGGCCGGTAGGAATCTGCAAAGTCGGACATGAAGCCCACGAAGAGCAGACCGCAGGTTACGCATATCGAACTGAATGAACTCACAGTCCCAACGAGCGTGCCATAGCTTCGTCTTCCGAAGTATTCGGCGAGTATCAACAGTCGGAGCGGGATCGACGCGCCAAATCCGAAGCCGGAGCAGAAGATATAGAAAGGCACGGGAAATAGTCCCCAAGAGGTACCTAGAAATTCGGAGTTGATGAGAGCAAGGGAGGCCACGCCTACGACTTGGAAAGACAAGGCGGTGGCTAGGAGTGTTTTCGCGCGGTAACGGTCGCCGATTATGCCGATTGTGATGCGTCCCAGAATGTCGCCGATCGCGACTGCTCCTGCAGCTATAGATGCGAGCCAGAGGTCGAGTTCGTATTCGATGAGTGCTGGCAGGTGATAAAGGTTGGTCATCGCCACGACTTCCCCGATGCTGATGGCGATCACGATCTGCCAAAACGCTCGCAACCGCAAAACATCACGAATGCCGATTGAGACCTCTGGCCCTTGATCCCGTCGCCGGAGCGAGCGATTCGGATCGGCAGCGACGGTTTCGGAGTCACCGTCCGATCTCATACCGTAGTCTTCGGGTCTCCGTCTTAGAACCAGCAGTGCAGGAGTAGCGATGACCCAGAAGCCGATACCCACCCAGAACAATACCGTTCTCCAGCCAAATGAATCGATCGCCCAGACGAGGAGAGGTAACGCGATTGCGGCAGTAGCCGAGAACGTCATGAATGACGCAAGCGCGCGGGATCGATTACGGACGAACCAGTTCATGATGGTCGCCACGAAGACGATGAATTCGCCGAAGGAGAGCCCGATGCCAAGTACCAGCATGGCGGCGTAGAAGTGCCATAGCTCCTGCATCTGGCTCAGCAGGATGAATCCACATCCGGTTACGAACGCCCCGAAGGCGAGAACAGGCCTAGGGCCGAAGCGGTCCACCGCGGCACCGACGAATGGAGTAATGAACGAACTTTCAGCGCGTTGTATCGCCATAGCGACACCAAAGACGCCGGAGCCCCATCCGGTATACGTCCGCAAGACAGGTTCGACAAAGGCTTGGAAACCGCGCCAAAAAACGGCAGACGTGTAGAACTGGACCGTGCCACCCCCGAACACGATCCACCAGCCAAAGAAGATCTTAGGACGGCGCCAGGTTAACGTCGTTACGCCTCCCGACATCGGAATTGAGCACGTATCTGTCGAGGAATGGAGCGACGGCTTTTATGAAGCCGATTGGGTTATCACCCGGCACGCGATGGCTGGCTTTAGGGACGTACGTGGCCGAGCTTCCTTGGACTGTCTCGACCATGCGGCGGACCGTTTCTGGAGCAACCAGCTTTGAGTTTTGTCCAAGCACGAACAGAGACGGCACGGACACCTGTTCGAGCGCTGCCCAATATTCTTCCGGCGTGAAGCTAGCTCGATGGCGTTCGAGCAGGCGAGGGTCGTTCTTCCATTCCCAGCTGCCATCAGGATTGAATCGGGTTGCCCGCAACAACGAACCTCGGACTGCTTCGCGGGAACGCATAGGGCTCATTTTGGCCACTTTGTCGATTAGTGCCTCGAAAGGACCGTCTTTTGGCAAGGCAGAGATGTAGCGGCTAATGCCTTTCCGCGCCTCGCGGTTCGCCTCGGGGGCGACATCGACAACGACAATGGCATCGACAGTGTTTGGGTGTTCAGATGCGTAGATGTATGAGAGGTGCCCGCCGAGGGAGAGACCGCAGAGCCCGAAGCTCTCGATGCCTATATCTTGCGAGAGATGATCGATCAATCGGCGGAGATCGGAGAGGTAGTAGTGAGTCGAGTAGTCTGGTTCGACAGGTCGTCCGCTATCTCCGTGCCCACGTAGATCTAGGGAAATGCACCTGAAGCGGGAACGCAAGGCGAGGCATGTGAAGTCCCAAGTTCTGGCTTGTTGGAGGAATCCGTGGATGAAGATCAGGGTTGGTTTGGACCGGGTTTTGTCGCCCCAATCAATGAAATTCAGCTCGAATTCGTCGTTTTGACGGATGCGACATGAAGTGGGCGGCGATGCGTCGTCGAAACGGACGCCCGCGCGTTCGGCTGCAGCTATCGTGGTGTCGAATGAATCAACCATCTTCCCATCCGTTAGATTACATTTTGACGGCGCGAATCGTCCGAAATGTGAATTATCTACACCGATCCGGAATGATTTCGTGGGTCCGACAAATATCAATCCCGCGTCGAGTCGTATCTTTAGACGTGTAAACGGTTGCGGTTTGCACGTTAACTCGCAGAGCTGACATCGTTAAAGAATTGATCCATGCGCATCGGCACAATGTTCGACATCCCGATCCGGGTCCACTGGTCGTGGTTGATCGGGTTCGTTTTGATCACGATGTTGATCGCTTCTGGCGGATTGCCGTTCATCTCGGTCAGATTGACGGAGACGCAAGAGTGGGTAATCGCGGGAGTTGTAACGTTGTGCCTGTTTCTGTCGGTTTTAGCGCATGAATTAGCTCATTCCCTTACAGCCAAGCGTCTTGGATACTCGGTTATCTCCATCACGCTGATGATTTTTGGTGGTGTGAGCCTTATCCGGGAGTTGAGGTTGCGGGCATCGCACGATTTTCTGATCGCGGCGGCGGGTCCGGCGATGTCGCTAGCGATCGGGATCGTGGCGTCAGTTCTTTACTTCATGTATCGCGATCCATTCGCGACTGGTTCATCGGCGCTGCTGCAGGGGATTCTGTTCTACATCGGGTTGCAAAACATCGCGCTTGCGGTGTTCAACATGTTGCCAGGGCTACCGCTTGACGGAGGAAGAATTTTGCAGTCCGTGGTTTGGGGATTGACTAGGAATCGCCGGTTTGCTGCGCGCATGGCTGGGAGAGCCGGACAGGTGTTGGCGATTGCGATGATTATTGCGGGAGTCGTTTTGATCATCAGAAATGGAGATCTGACGAGTGGGTTGTGGTTAATGTTGATAGCGATGTTCATTTTGCCAAGTTCAACTGCTGAAACGCGTCGTGCGAGTCGCAATCGTAATGACGAACGAGTGACGGGAATACCTGTACGTTCAGTTATGACCTCAGTGCCGACGGCATTGAGTGCATCTACACCGTTGGAAGCTGCTGTCAGGAATGTCCTTTCGAGGTATCCGGATACCGACATACCAATAGTTGATGGAGGACGTGTGACTGGAGTCGTGTCGATGCGAGACGTTCAATCGCTGGATCTGAGCGCGAATCAGGGCGTTGGTTTGACGGTGGTGGATGTCGCGCGTCCAGTATCGACGTTCGTGATCGATCCGAATGCGGATGTTTCGTCAGCGCGCGAGTTGCTGGCGAGACGGGGTATCGACCTATTGCTGGTTTTCGAGAACGATTATCTGTTGGGGACGGTATCGCCTGCCGATCTAGACGACATGCGCGACCAGCCAGATAATTCTGCTTCCGCGAATCGGACGCCGTTCTAGGGGAAGATCGCGGCGCGGCGGTGTGTACCGATGCCTATGAGCTTGCCGCTGTCTAGATCATGGGCTTCCACGTGGAAGCGAAAGCGGCTGCCAGATAACTCGAGGAGCTTGGCGGTAGTTTTCATGCGAGCGCCAGGAGGTGCCGGTGCGACATGTTTGATGTCGACGTGGAAGCCCACAGTAAACCCGCCGTTCGGTAGCAAGTAATCGAGGCCTAACATCGCCGTGGTTTCCATTTCGTTGATCATCGACGGGCTCGACAGCGTGGCGCGCGAAGGGTCGCCGCCCGGCGAGTAGAGCATGGAATCGGCGACGGTCCACTCCCGTTCATGTTTCAGACCAGGTTGTATTTTGTCGGTGAGATCAGGCATATGGACAGATGATTTTCAGTCCGCTAAGAGGTGGTCGGCCATTTCCGAGAAGTCGCGAACAGTCAAGTCCGGTTCGTATCGGGCGTCGGTGTCTTCGAAGGGCAAATTGTAGCGGTTGACGTATATGCCACGGAGGCCACAGGTTCGAGCGCCCATAACGTCGTAAGAGTTGGCAGAAACCATGATCAATTCTCCCGGCTCCATGTTCAAGTGCCGCGCCACGCCGCGATAAACCCCGGGGTGCGGTTTGAATGCACCAACCTCTTCAACCGAGAAGACATCATCAAAATCGAATTTGATGCGGTTTTCGATTAGGTGGTCGAGGAACCACGGGTTGCCATTCGAGAATGCTATGAGTTTGTAGGTAGATTTCATCCGTTTGAGCGCAGGCAGGCAGTCAGGGAACGGATAGAGCTGTTGCCATCCTGCCATGAAGGCTTCAACTTCGTCGGGCGTCGGCGCGAGTTCGTTGAGCCTGGCGACGTAGACGAACGCTTTCTGTGCAGTTTCAAGGTACCCCGTGTGCCCGAGTTCCAACAGCGAGTCCTGATACTGCTCGATGCGTTGCCGGTGCCTCAACTCTGCCCAAAACGCATCCGGATTGACTCGGTCAAGCGCGTCGCGCCCGCGGATGAAGTCCGCGATGAATGGCGTTAGGCTGCCACCAAGATCCAGGACTGTACCGAAAAGGTCGAAGGTAAGAGCTTTGCGCGTGGTGAGATCTGTCATTGCTGTGATTTGACTTCAGATGGCTTGATCTTGGACGACGGTTTTATCAAATGCTGGAGTTCTGCACTTTAGCATCGTCATCGCTACCGCATCAGATTCTTCTGTGCTGAACAAGTTGCACACCGCGGCAGGTTTCCCCGGAGTGACGCCTTGCACGATCGGGTAAAGATGCCAATATCGCCCGTCGGTTATAGCGAAGACCGCAACGCCGGTTTGGATACATCTTTGGAGGTGGAACTCGATACCCGTGACGATGTCGGCCCCTAGTGCACGCGTCTCGACAACTGCCAGAGCCCGATCTGGTATGGCATCTGAGTGCAACGCGTGCACCATGCGCGCATCCGCGTCGTCAAGCGTTGATGGAATGAACCAGAACTCCGGATGGCTGATTCGCCAACCGAGGAGATTCAGTATCGGGGCAACCAGAACGATGAAGGTACGTGATACGCTTCCATGCGCGCCGAGCAGTTCGAACTGCTTGGTGCGGGCCGATGCGGATTCGGCGAGGATTCTGCTTTCAAGTGTCGGCGAGACCTAGTCCACCGATTTGATCACCTTGATGTCACGGTGTGCCAGGTGACCACGGACGAGCGGCATGTTTTCCTCCCACCAATCCGAGCCGTAGAACGCCGCTTCCTTCTTTTCTAGCTCTTCCATCGTGTCACCGTATGACCGGATCCAGATGAACTGCGATTCCTCCTCGTTGACCCAGACAGTCTCGGCCTTCATGCCGAAGCCATCCATAACGTCGATGAGGGTCTCATCGAAGAGTTTGAGCCATGAATCCATCATGCCTTTGTTGATGGTGTAGGTTCGCAGGTGCGCAATCGTCATCGTCGTGTTTCTCCTTGTTAGTCGGCGAGGTGGTTGTTTGCCAATACAACATTATCTACAAACTCCAGTAAACGCCGAACGTTCGGGTTCAGATGCGATAGTATCGCTCGGCGTTCGACTTGAACAGCTTGTCGCGATCCGACTCGGAGAACTCGGAAGTTATCTCGTCATATGCGTTCCAGATGGCGGCATAGGAGCTGAAAAGCATGTCGACGGGGTAGTTGGAGGCGAGCATGCATTTGTCCACACCAAAGATTTCGACAGTGTCGAGGACGAACTGCTTGATCCGATCGGCGGAGAACTCTCCAGAGAACATCCCGAGCGCCGAAATCTTCACCGAGACATTGTCGGTATCGGCCAAAGCTTTCATTCCGTCCCGCCATAGTTCGACACCTGCGTCGTCCCAATCACGTGGCATTCCTGTATGGTCCAGAACTATAGGTACCTCGGGAACGCGGTGCGCGAGTCCCGCTGCGTCTTCGAGCTGCCAAGGCCAAACCTGTAGATCGAAAGAGCCGTCGTGGTCGGCCAGCGAGCGATATCCGCGGAGCCAGTCTCCGTCCGTCATGAGGTCGTTGCGATCGGTGAACCGCCACTTTGGATCTTCTGCCCAATTGAGCATGTGTCTGATGCCGCGCCAGTTGGCGTGTTCGGCGTGCCGAGCGATGAGTTCAGGAGCATCGGGTTCCGAGAGGTCGGCGAATCCGACTATGGCGTGAGGCATCCCGCGTGACCCCTCGGAATCTGCGACGCTTTGGAGCCATGCGGTTTCGCCGACAGGATCTGCTTCGTGGTCCCACTCAGCTTGAACGTGAACCGATTTTACGAGCGGCAGTCCTTCCGCGTCTCGATGGAGGTGAGAGATTAGATACGTTCGGCGGAAGATTGAGTAATCTCCGACGAAGTGGTCGATACCCTCAGTCAGCCACGGATACGGGTTGTTCTCGAGATCCCACAGGTGGTGATGCGTGTCGATGAACGGTGGCAATGCCATTTCAAACTCCCGGTGCTGTCACTCAGTCGGTATAAAACACTTGCGTCAACTCGATCATCATCTGATCCGGTCGCGCGCCCTCTGGTATCTCAAAATACGGCGCCATGAACTCCTGCCACCGATCATTGACCTCCTCCCCAGCCATTCCTTCTAACGCCTTGTCCAACGTGTCATCCACCTCTACATATCCGAACAACGTACCATCATCCTTGGCGAAGATGCTGTAGTTGCGCCAACCGTGCTTACGCAAAGCATCCAGCATCTCTGGCCAGACATTCGCATGATGATGCGTATATTCTTCCATCACTTCTGGCTTGATCTTCATCAGAAAACCGACGCGTTTCATATCTTGATCACCTCCGCACGGTGACACTCCGCGCTATAGGACTCGGTACGACGACATGAATGACTATATCTGATCAGAGTGTTTCATCGTCTTCGCTACCGATTGGATAGGAGAACTGTGCGGAGTGGATTCGTCGTATGGGAAATCGTTAACCTTTAAGAATGTTGTACGTGGGCAAATACGGCTCTTCGGCGCGGCGCGGCATCCTTTTCGCGGTCGCAATCGTGCTCAGCGGGGCGTTCGCGGTGATGGTCGCCTGTACTTCTGACAGCGAGACTGAAACCCCAATCGTTGAAACTGGTGAGCCGGAAGTAAAGGCGGTTGCTACTGATACGCAACCCGGATCTGGTACCGCCGCAAAAATCACAACCCAAAACCCTCCTAGATTCACCCGGACACCAACCTTCACAGTTACATCGACATTTACTGCGACCGCTACCCACACTCCTGTGCCAACCAATACACCGAGCCCAGAACCAACACCGACCTACACTCCAACACCGACGCCGACTTACACGCCGATTCCGACACCTACCGGCACACCCACACCGGTTCCAACCTCCACTGCGACGTCCGTTCCTCCGACATCGACACCGACGCCTGTTCCTACGGATACCGCAACGCCGACACCGACCGCAACTCCAGAAGTGGATGTCTCTGCAACGCTCGATCTCATCGACGAGTTGATCAAGTTGTCGACGAACCTTGTCGAATTGAGCGCAATGCCTATCGAAGACTGGGATTGGGATGAAGCCGATGCGCTGGTGAGCCGCAACGCGTTGCTGATAGAGCGAGTGGCAGAGTTAGAAGCTGCTTCAGAGGGCAAGCGTTCGCCAGAACTTGACCAGCTAGTCGAACTCGCCAGACTGAACGAGGAAAACATCAATCGGTTGCGCGCGCTGATGGAAGCGTCACCCGAGCCGACCGCTACCCATACACCGGAACCAACCGCAACCTCTACGCCCGAACCGTCGCCTACACCTACGCCGACCGATACACCCACGCCAACACCGACCCCTGAGCCGACCGACACTCCATCGCCTACGCCAACCCCGACGATTACACCAACGCCGACCCCTGAACCCATAACAGATTTGACGCTCCGTTGGACATTCCAAACCGGCGCGTCTGGCAGCGTCGCTACCACCGCATCTAATTCGGATTTAACCGTACGCGACGGAGTAGTTTACGCGGGTTCAAAAGACAACAAGATCTACGCCATCTACGCATCATCGGGCCAAGAAAAATGGTCTTACAACACGGGCAGCGATGTCACAAGTGGTGGAGTATTAAGTGAAGACGGAGCGATCCTCTATTTCGGTACCGACCACACCGGATTCTTCGCCCTAGACACTGATGATGGATCGAGGCGTTGGTGCTACCGGTGCGATCAGGATGATCGGAGTGACTCGTTTGAAACAAAGCCAACAATCTATGAGGATATAGTGATCGCTCCAGCAAACGGCCGTGTCTACGCCTTCAACGCGGATAGGACAAGCGAAGACGAGGGCAGACTGTTATGGGCAAACCCGAGGATCGGTCAAGATCCTAAAGATTGGCGATTCATCGAAGCTGGCACCGCACACCGGGATGCGTTCTATATTGGGAATGGCCAAGCGGATAGCGACGGTACGTTGCACGGTTTCCGTACGGACACCGGTGCCGTCTACGGAAATGCCCGGTTGCGCGGGACGCAAATGCCCTATTGTCAAGAGGAAGAAGACTGCAGAAGCGGCAACGACGATCTTGAGCCTTTACGAACCGCCGTCGTGCGAAACGGTCCCGACATCTACTTTGGTAACGACGCGGGTGAGCTTATCCAGTACACCAGCAATATAATCAGCTGGATTTTTACGACAGCATCGAAGCGCAACGTACGGGGAGACATCGCCGCAACAGAAGAGATCGTGGTTTTCTCGGATCGTTCAGGTGCGATCTACGCAGTAAACCCAGATCGGGAAGAAGCAACTAAGAGAACTTCCGGCACCGGCAAAAAACCGGAACGGCTATGGGTGGAGTCTACCGAGGAGCGAAGGTGGATTGCTGGAGGCCCGGTGATCAGCGGCGACTACGTTTACGTCATTGACAGCCACGGGCTCCTTTACATGATTGACCTAGAACGGGGTGATACCCAATACACGCTGGACCTCTGGCCGGGCGATGACCCTTGTGTGTCTTGCAGGTCAACCCCAGCCATCGAAGACGACATGCTATTCGTCGGCACTCAAGAAGGCACTATCGTGGGTGTTCAACTGCCGATTTACTCCGATTAGGGCAAAGATTGTACGGTGCCGGAAACCGGCTTCGAACGCAGTGATAAACTCCGCAACGGAGCCGCAGACCGCGGCGTCCGACCGAATCTAATTCTCGATCGCTGAATCAATCGAACGGTGTAACATCCCATGAAATCATTCGCACAAGCTCTCGACCTCAAAGACGATCCCGCGATCATTGCCGAATACGAGGAGTACCACCGCAACGTGTGGCCTGAGGTGCTGGAAGCGTTGAAAGGCATCGGCATCGAACGCATGGAGATTTTCCGCATCGGAAACCATCTGTTCATGTACTGCACCGCTCCTGACGATTTCGATCCGAGCCGCGATTTCCAAAGCTACACCTCGACCAAACGGGCGGAGGAGTGGAACGACCTGATGATGACTTACCAGCAAAAAGTTCCAGAAGCTGGACCAGATGATTGGTGGGCTCCAATGTCTTTGGCGTTTGACTCCAAGTGGTTCGAGTAACGGCTGGATTGGTTAGAGGGTTGAACCGCGCAACACTATGTCCAAGGATGAACCGGCTACTGCCGCAGAGCTAACGGAATCAATCGTAGCGGCAATCGAGACTGCGGAAGCGTTGGCACTAACTTCGGTTGCCCGTGGCGACTTCACCCAATCTGAGGTTATTTCCGAGCGATTGACGCCGAATCTCATGCAGGCGAAGTTATACGCCGAGATAAGTATGACTTCCGTGCCCGAGATCAGGAGCGGGATAGCAGAAGCCGCCGCCGTCGCATCGGATTTGGCCGATATGGACTCCAAATACTCGCCGTTGCTCAGCATGTTGCGAAGGTTGCGGGAAGCGGTATCGAGGAATCTTTCCTAATCACTTCGGCTATGGCGAATCAAGTGGAGGTGGAGATTGATTTCAGGGCAGCCGTGGTTTCAACCGCTAATGTCAAGTTGATTCGGCAAGCTGTTGCAAACATCCTGCGCCGAGAAGGGTTCGTCGAAGACAGATCCGTATCCGTTACGGTCTTGTTGACTGGTGACGAACAATTGCACAGGCTCAACCGTGAGTTCGCAGGCGAGGATCACGTGACTGATGTGCTTTCTTTCGAGAGTGATGTTGGAGCACCGTTCCCGAACGGGGATGATTCACTCATAAACCAGATTGGCGACATCGCGATTTCAGTACCCCAAGCCGAACGCCAAGCAATCGAGAAACAAGTGCCGTTCGAACGCGAGTTAGCAATGCTGGCAATTCACGGAACGCTTCATTTGCTCGGCTACGATCATGCTACGCCCGAAGAGGAGCGCGTGATGTTCGGCAAGACCGATGATGCGCTTGGCGAGGTATTCGAAGCGGACGCCTAGTTCCCTACCATTTATTACCGCTATCTGCTGTGCAGAAACACGGGAGCAAGCATCTGGTCCACTGGCACGAAGCCGTCTGTGAGCATGATCGGATCTTCCTTCTGGAACCAGCGGAGAAAGACGTCATCTGGCATGAAACGAGTTATCGGCTCGTGCCAACCAACGGCTTCGTTGGCTTCCACCAGGTCCTCAAAGGATATCGGCGTCGACGAACCAACGACAACATAAGTAACGTTGGTCCGTTCGTCTTGTTCCCACAAATCGTCGTCCCTCAGCACATATACGTGGTCAAACGTGTGCTGCATGGTGTTGACGTAGGCACGCAGGAACTGACCAATTTCTATGTTGTCGACGATATTGACGATGTAGATCCCGTTTGGGTTAAGTAGTTCCTTGACCTGTTGATTGAATTCATGGGTGGTGAGTTGATAAGGCACAGAAAAGTCATTGAACGCGTCGCCGACAACCATGTCGTAGGTGCCTTTGTCGAGCTCTCTCGCCTTCATCCGTGCATCTTCGTGATAGCTGATGATGTTTGTGTTCAAGGGCAGCCAAAGGTACTCGTGAGCGATTTGAGTGACGACAGGGTCGATCTCTACGACCTCAACCTCCCAGTCTCGGTATCGATGCTCGATCAGCCGGGGCATCGTGTATCCACCGCCTCCGATGAACATGATTTTCGGGGTCTTGATCCGATATTCCTGCAGCGCGACGAAGTCAGCGGTGATCTTCTCATAACCGTAGACGAGGAACGATGGGTCGTCCTTCGCGACGTAGCTGTGCAAGAGCTGGTCGAGAGTCAATGTTCTGACAGTTTGGTCCTGGATGGTACGTTCGCGGACTTTGATGCAGAAGTAGTTGCTCTCTTCGTCGCAACCCGATTCCACCCAACCATCGACATCTTCATAAGTGAAACTCAACAAGATGGCCACCAGCGAGACGACCACCGGCAACACCACCGGCAACTTCCCTCGGATCTTCCATAAATCTCCGAAGAATAATGCCATCGCGAAAAGGACGATCGCCACAGCCAAGACTATTGGGCGAGTGCCTATCCATTGGATGAGGACGAATCCGGTGAGAAAAACACCGAGGATTGAACCAGCGGTCGAGACAGCGTAAAACCTGCCCACGATATTACCAGTCCTAGAGAGTTCCTGCAGTTGCAGCTTGATTACTATCGGCGTCACCATTCCCAAGATCAGGCTGACAGGTAGGAACAGAACCGCGGTCAATGTCACTATGCGCGGTAGCAGCGGTAGATCGCTGACAACATCGCCGGCAATGGATATCAGCGGCAATATGACGACCGTGAAAGCACCAGAAACGAACAGTATCAAACCAAGCGTCTGGCGCGACGGGTACTTGTCAGCAACGAGTCCGCCTATGTAGTTGCCGACGCTGATGCCTGCCAGCACCACGCCGATGATGCTAGTCCACGTGTACAGAGACACTCCGATGACCGGAGCGAGGATTCGCCCCGCTACGATCTCTAGGATGAGGGTGCAAGCACTAGCGACGAAGACGATGAGATAAGGAACGACTGATGTAATCGGCGTGAGACGGTTTCTCATATTCGCTCCTATCTATCCTTCCCGGCGCGTTTTTAGACGGGTATCAAGTTGGCGCATCCCCAGATCTTGCTGGCAGGGATAAGGATACTCGGATTTCGGGCACTGTCGAATCGTCACCCGTTTCGAATCGGGTCGAAAAATCTCAATACTCGATCGGCGAAACGCTCTGGAAACGAGCTGTGCATACCATGCCCCGAGTCATTCCACTTCTCGTGCTCGGCTCGTGGCAGCAGTTCCATCGCTTTCTCCGCCTCATCATCGAACAATGCCGATCCGAGCGACGGTTCGGCTTGCAGCAGAAGGCCCGGAGCTTGTGCTTGTTGAAGCAGGTCTTCAGATCGCCAGTTAGCACGTGCTCGACCGCTCAAGGTGGTTCGAAATACATCGGGATCCATAGCCATCAGCTTTTCGGCGCGGTCTTGAGAACCTGCGTCATCATAATCCGGATTAGTTTCCTTAACATGGGCGAGAACCGTGGCGAAATCGGGGTTGGTGTCCAAGACTTGGAGGGTTACCGTGAATCTGAGGCGGAACTGGTTGCCCTCCCATCGCTGGTGAACAAATAGTGGAGGATCCTCGTAGACCGCGCCACGCACCAGATCGGTACGTTCTGCATTTAACCCCAAAGCGGTTACCCCGCCGAGGGAGTGCCCGACTACAAACACCGATTCGCCGATAACACCCTCAATGAATTCCATTTGGTCCAATGCGTATTGGCGCCAGTGGTAATCGTTGTTCACCCATGAAGACTTGCCGTGACCGCGAAGATCCACCGCGTAGACATGCCAATCGGGGGTGAAAAACGGCAAAACCGAGTCCCAGTCCTCCCAGCGACCGCTTATACCGTGTAGCAGCAGCATCGGCGGACCATTATCCGGCCCCACCGCATAGTTGATATGGCGGTCGCCGATCAGCAATTTCGACTCGCGCATTTCTTCGGTGCTCTTGGATTTCATGGACGAATATCGATCCTGTAGTGGTGGATTTGGACTACCAAATGATATCTCTGAGGCATGCAGGTAGATTCACCGCGAAAAGCCACTTCGCGATACGAGCATTCAGGCAAAAGCGTGCCTAGCAAGTTAAGAGCCGGTTCATTCAACCACGATCACTTCGCCTTGCCGAAAGTGATCCAACGCATCTTCGTTAACTTCGATACCCAAACCCGGACTTTCAGGAACATCAATGTATCCGTTCGATTGCTGGAAGAATGGATCAGTCAACGCCTCTCTAACCGGGTGTGATGTCTGATCAAACTCAGTGACTGGCTCGTTAACGAACGGTTCCTTCGGATGTGCCGGTGGTGCCTGAGATATCGTTGCAAGAGTGTGGAGTATGGCCGCGAGGCTGATGTGGGTGTTGAAGAAGTGCGGTAAAAACCGTACGTTGAACGCCTCGGACATGTCAGCGCACAGTTTGAGTTCAGAGATGCCGCCGACATTCACAACTTCGGGTTGGATGATGTCGAATATCCGTCGTCCCAGAAGATGCGCAACATCGCGACGAGTGCTTGCAGATTCACCGCCAGCAGTCGGGACCGGCGACTGAGACGTGATCAGCAGATTGTCCTCCAACGCTTGCGAACTCGTAGGCTCTTCGAACCACGTCACGTCGAAATCCGCGATGCGACGCGCCATCGAAATCGCCGTCATCGGATCGTACGCCTCATTCGCGTCGACCATTATCCGAATGTTGTCGCCGACAGTACGGCGCAGAGCCCCAACGCGGTCAACATCCTCCGCAAACGTGAAACCGCCTATCTTCATCTTCATCCCGATAAACCCGGCTTCAGCATATCCTTGCGCTTCGTCGAGCAAATCAGCCCATGCGGGATCGTTAATGTCGGTTTCGGTGTAGAAAAGACCGGTTGCGTAGGTACAGACGCGGTCTCGAACCTTTCCACCAAGCAGTTCGTAAGCCGGCACACCACGAGCCTTGCCAACAAGGTCGTGCAAGGCAATATCGATCGCGCTGGCGGTCTTGGATGCTAGACCACCATATCCACCGCTTTGATAACGAGGGTTGATGATCGATTGCCAGATACTCCCGAAATGCGCGGGATTCTTCCCGATCAAACTCGCGGCTATCCCGGCGATTGCAGAAGCATCTCCGCCAGTTTCCCCCCAACCGTACGTCCCGTCGTCAGCGACCACACGCACCGCGACAGTCCCCCTATGCGTCTTCCATTGCATCGATGACTTGTATGGTGCGGCGACTTTACCGTTTAGTTGGTGAAGTTCGATTCGTTCAATCTTCATAGCAGTACACGTTGGATTCCTTCGATACAGATGCAACAAGCGTAAAACGGCGTTGCCATCCAAGCCATCGCAACCATCGTACGCTGATTGGTCGATCTGTGCGGACGGTGCCGAATAGAATTATGCCCCTAAAATACGCACATCAAACTCCAACTCGAGGCGAGGAAATCATGGCATCACAGTCCAGCAACGGCAACATCTCCAAGAACCGCGGTGTCTTCTCGATACCGGTAACTCCGTTCAACGAAGATGGCAGCGTCGACCATGAGTCCTTGCGCCGTTGCGTTGCGTATTGCGTCGAAGCTGGCGCACACGGTGTCGTGATGCCGGTGAACGCAAGTGAAGGGCCGCGACTGACCGACGAAGAACGCGACGAGGTTCTGCGAGTCGGAGTCGCCACGGTTGGCGGCGCAGTCCCGGTTGTGGCTGGCGCGAGCGGCATATCGATCGAACACTGCATTGAGCGAGCACGCGTCGCCGTGGAGTGCGGTGCGGACTCAATCATTGCAATGCCCGCAAACGGTATGGGCGGCGGACAAGAAACAATAGACCTCTACGGAGCCTTATGGGATGCCACCGGATTGCCGGTGTGGCTCCAAAACAACAAACCACCCACAGGCCCAACAATCCCGACGCCGACGATCATCCGAATCATTGAAGAAATCCCCGGAGCACGACTGCTAAAGGAAGAGAGTCTGTTACCCGGCAACGTGATGACTGCGGTATTGGAAGCGTGCGGCGACAAAGTGGAATCGATCATGGGCGGCATGGGCGGACGTTTCCTGTTGGCCGAGTATCGCCGTGGCGGTGCCGGCACGATGCCTGCCGGTCACATCACCGAGGCGCACGTCGCGGTGTGGAAGGCGTTAGAAGCAGGTGGCGTGGACGAAAACGGTCAGCAAGTGGTTACGGACGAAGCGCGAGCACTATTCAACAGGATCCTGCCGTCCCTCAACTTCGAATTCTTCTTCGGCGTAACTACCTACAAACAAGCCTTCTGGCGAAGAGGCATCATCAAAACACCGGTTACACGCCAACCCGGCTCGAAACCATTCGATCGTTACGACGGCGAAGAACTGGATACGATCTTGGACGAGCTGTCAGACCTATTGACTTGGCGGGGATGAACTCACAGTTAAGTGTCGCGACGGCGAATAGCCTTGGATACTGAGCACCCGACTACAACTATGGCCATACCCAACACGAAGAAAAGAACTAGCCCTGTCTGATTCGGGGCTAGCCCACCTGTAACCGGCAGCTCAACCACGCGTACCTCCACCACAACCTCCGGCGTCGGTGGCAATGGCTCCGGTGCTCCCTCCAGACCGACCGCCAAGATAGTTGGAACTGTGCCCACGAATGCACACAACTTCAAACCAGTGTCTTGGACCCTTGTCCCCGAGTTCAAGACCGTTTGAGTCAAGCCCTCAGAGCCCGTCGCTATCACAGTCATCGAATCGATATTTGCGAAGAAATGCTGGGGTATCGGCAAGCAGACCAGAGGAGGATTTCGGAACCTGAATGCAGGCGAAGGCGTTCTACCATTCTCATCAACCGCGTCGATCCTGAAATAGTTACCGGCGAGCGTGTATCTATGGTGCGTCATGCCAGCATTCGAAGCTTCGCCTCCTTTGGACATTCGCACACCAACGATGTACGCGCTGGGCACATCACCAGGCACCGCAATGAACGAATAATCCTCGCCAACGATTGAGCCGCCTTCTTCAGGTGTGAACACTTCATATGTGTTGCCGTCAGAATCCGCTAGCACCGCTGGTATCGGACCGCGAGGATTGACCGGAGCCGGATCCACCGCGTTGGCCGGTTCGTATATCAACGCGACGGTAACGAACGCAGAGACTGCCACAAGTGTCAATACGACCCCCATCCGTCTGGGGATAGCTGCAGTGATATTGCTGAGATTTCGCATGGTAAACACGGAATTTCGATCGATTTCTGTGCCGACCAAGCGAGTCGACACCTACCGCCTTTTCAATTGGTGAAATTCTAACGCCCAAATTAAAACGCGAACCCCGCGACGGATCGCGGAGGCTATTGAGGCTGTCGCGTTCCGAATCTCGCCTCCAAACGCATTTCGCGAGGTTATTCGTTACGTGTAAACTGAAAAACACGACACAACCGCTGTTTCATGCGATACAAGCGGTGCGCGAAGCTGGAAATGGCGACCACCCAAACACTCGTCCCTCAACCCTCGAAATCTACGCGGCCTTCAAGCCGGAACGGATACCAGCGCTCGCTAACAAATCTAATGAAGGAGGTACAGAGCTACCTCCCTCCGGACGAGATCGAATTTATCAAGGCCGCGTATGAGTACGCTTACTTGGCTCATGACGGTCAGACGCGGAAGTCAGGCGAGCCTTACATCATCCATCCCATCAGCGTCTCATTGCGACTTGCACAATTGGCCCTGCCTTCCGACTTAATCGCAGCTGGTCTGCTCCACGACACCGTTGAAGACTGCGGGATCGAGGTGGACGACATCCGCAAAGAGTTCGGCGACAGCGTGGCACTCCTCGTTGATGGAGTTACGAAGTTGAAGCAGATCGAGTTGGCCGCTTCGAGCGGCGGGTCGAGACAGCGCCGACACTACGAGGACCGCAAACAGGAGCGAATCGAAAGCCTCCGCAAGATGTTTGTAACCGCCGGCGAAGACCGCAGAGTACTGCTGATCAAGCTGGCCGACCGTATGCACAACATCGAGACGTTGCGCTTCCTGAAGGCGGAACAGCAGGAGCGCATCGCCCGCGAGACCATGGACATTTATGCTCCGTTGGCCGATCGACTGGGCATGAACGATTGGAAGTGGCGTCTCGAAGACAAAGCCTTTTACTACCTCGATCACAAGGAATATCGCACGATTTCGGGTCTTGTGAAGCGCAAGCGGCGGGAACGTGAGGCCTACACGAACCGAGCCGTCAAGACCCTTCAAGACGCGATCATCAACCAGAACAACATCGAGGCGTCGATAACTGGGCGCGCCAAACACCTCTTCAGCATCGCGCGTAAGAAGAAGCGCTACGAAGAACTGGGTCGAACATTCGATGAGATCAACGACCTGATCGCCTTGCGGGTTATCACGCAAAACACCGCCGATTGCTACAACGCTCTGGGTGTCGTCCACGGCTTGTGGCCGATGATCGAAGGCACCTTTGACGACTACATATCGAAACCCAAGTCCAACGGCTACAGCTCGTTGCACACCACTGTCCTCGGGCCTGACAATACTCCGCTGGAGGTGCAGATCCGATCGCGCGAGATGCATGAGGTCGCCGAGCAGGGGTTCGCCGCTCACTGGGCATACAAGCAAGGCGGAAACAACGAGGGCGACAGAGATTCTTCCGATCGCACAATGTCTTGGCTGAAAGACATGTTGTCACTCACGGGCGACGCGGAAGATGGCGATGATTTCATCGATCATGTCGACGAATCGCTCAGCACAGACCGAATCCAAGTCTTCACCCCGGCCGGCGATGTGATCGAACTTCCGCCTGGCGCAACGCCTTTGGATTTCGCATACCGGATTCACACTGAATTGGGACACAGCACCGTCGGCGCGGTGGTCAATGGCAAAATGGTGCCGCTGAACACCGGTTTGATGCCGGGCGATGTCATAGAGATACGAAAAGCGCGCGCCCCTCGCGGACCGAGTCTCGATTGGCAGGACACCGAGAAAGGTTATTTGGTAACCAACAGCGGTCGAGCCAAGGTTCGACAGTGGTTCAGCCGGCAAGCCCGCGAAACTAATCTGCAACAAGGCCGACAGCAACTCAAGCGGGTCGTAGACCAGCTAAACCGAATGGGACACACCGTTGATACGGAGGAGATCGCCGATCTGATGGGCTACCCCTCTACCGAAGAGCTGATTACCGATCTTGGCAAGACCCGACAGCAACCATCCATAATCGTCCGAACCGTCGTCAAGGCAATCGACGATAATCGCCCCGAAAACGTCATCGCCGAACAGTTGGCTGCTGGGGAACGCGAAGCCAACAAAAAGGGCGTTTCAGACCTCGCAAAAGGCGTAGTCGTGATGGGACTGCCCGGCGTTCAGGTCAACTTCCCGCGCTGCTGCAATCCGGTCTACGGCGACGATATCGTGGGCTACCTCACCCGCGGCCGGGGCGTCTCGGCACATCGTGACAACTGCCGAAACCTCCGAAATGCCATTGACCACGACCGCCTTGTTGAGGTCGCATGGGGTCACATGTCCGGCACCTACCCGGCGCGTCTGCGAGTCGAAGGTTCGGATCGCATCGGATTGATACACGATCTGTGCGGCGTAATCCGCGATGAGCGCATGAATCTACACAAAATGGCCTCCGGCGAAGATATAGGTCGGGGTAGCACACGGATCGACTTCACGGTCTACACCAGCGGTTTAGAGCAATTGGCGAGGCTCTTCGACCGCTTGGAAGCAGTCCGAGGCGTGTCATCTGTAATGCGCATCCACTGAAGCGCACTCGCTTCATCGCAGATCAAATCCATCAGTTATAGAATCGAACGAGTCTGAAAACCGAAGTCCCGTCATTCCCGCGTAGGCGGGCGCTTCAGCGGACGGAACGTCCATCCAGCCCCAAGCCAACCGAAAGGTCCCAAATGCCTGCAGCCAAATCAATGCGCGTTCAGCGTCGCCGAGCGGCGCGAAATCGATCCGTGCGTTCCTTCGTACGGACACGCGTCACGGCCGCACGTAGCGCCATCGACCAATCTCCGTCCGACGAAGCGACAGCCGAGTCCCTCCGAGCGGCGATCAGCGCATTGGATGTCGCCACGCGAAAAGGCGTCATTCACCGCAACCAGTCCTCCCGCAAAAAGAGCCGGTTGACCAAGCGCCTCAACAAAGCTCTCGCGAGCTGATGCTCCCGAATCAACGTCCTCCCCTTCCCCCTCTGGGGGAAGTACCGGGGCCTGCCCCGTACTACGATACGGGGGCGATGGGGGCCGACCAACATCACCATCACGACGACGCGTCAGACGAACACGTCCACACACATGGCACCGTCTCGTACGACGAGCCGCAATCGCGTTATAGATGGCAGATACATCACCCCTTCGAAGACGTCCACCACCGCGCGGCGATCGAGGTTGCACCTTGGTCGGGATTGCTACCACGTTGGCGGTTCATCATCCCATCCGATTACGAAGGATTGGTCAGATGGGGTGTAGGTCCACCCGGCGCTACCGAGATCAGCCTCGAAGCCGTACGACGACCGGTACGTCACGGACCCGTTCAACTAACTGACGGCCCAGAAGTCGAGTGGCTCGGCGGCCACAACCCCCTGTCCAACTCGCTGAGCGCATACATCGTCATCGACGGCGACCCTCCGCACTACCTCGCCTTTGGACAATCCGACGACCCCGAAGGCCCGCCATCATCCCTCGAAGGCATCTACTTCGCCGCGCATCACGACCCGCATCCGCATCAGTAGAAGGGCGATCGACGCCTTCGGCATCGACCCGATGCGCTGATAGACTTTCTGCCACACTTGCGATCACCTGGAGGCGAGGATGACCGAAACGGTCCAATGTGATCTCCGCATTAACGGTGGAAAACTCCTAAACACCGACACGGCGACGCTTGCCCAAGGCGACATCGCCATTAAAGGCGATCAAGTAATCGCGATCGAAAATATCCCCGAAAACTACGTCGCCGCCCGCACCATCGACGCCACTGGTCTAGTCGTAACCCCCGGAATCATCGATCTCCATACCCACGTAGCAGGCGGCCTCCGTCGCTCTTCGCCATACGTCGAAGACATGATGCAAGAAGCCGATACGGCAGGCGTCCATTCAGGTGTCACGACCCTAGTCGACGCCGGTTCATGCGGCATCGCCAACATCGGCGGCCTAGTCAACCACGTCATCCCAAACGCCAAGACCCGCGTCCTCGCCCTCCTAAACGTCGGCTCGCTCGGCGTGAACCGCATCCCCGAAGTGACCTCCGCCCTCGACATCGAACACGATGCGGCAGTCGCGACGATTCAATCCCGAAAAGACGTCATCATCGGCGTCAAAGCTCGCATGGTCTCACCCGGCATCGCCGAATTAGGCATCGACCTCCCCAAAGCAGCCAAATCCATCTCTGACGAAGCCGGTGTCCGACTAATGGTCCACGTAGGTGACACCACCGGTCAATCTGATCAGGCCCTAAACGCCGCACCGGAAATTCTCGGCGAACTACTCACCGAAAACGACATCGTCACTCACTCCTTCAGCGCAGCAAGAGGCGGACTGATCGGCGCAGACAGGACTCTCCTCCGCGAAGCCTTAGACGCCCGCGCCCGCGGCGTGAAGTTCGACATCGGAGTCGGAGGCAAAAACTTCTCTTTCGACGCCGCCAAACGAGTCCTAGACGGCGGTCTAATGCCAGACACCATCAGTTCCGACGTAACCCTTCAAAGCCGATATGTTGGCACCTCCTTCTCCCAAATGGACTGCATCGGCAAAGTCATATCACTAGGCATCGGTCTCGAAGACGCTCTAGTGATGTCAACGCGAAAACCCGCGGCGATCCTCGGCCCCCAAACCGAGCAAATGCTAGGCTGCATGGCACCCGGCACCCACGCCGATCTCACAATCCTCAAAATCCACGAAGGCGAATGGCAGTACATCGACGGCGACGGAGTGTTAAACATTGGCCCATACGCCCTCGAACCCGTATCATGCATCCGTGCAGGCCAAGTCATGCCCATCGACTACGGCCCCAGAGAAGGTGGTTGGTTGCCCAACCGGAAACAATCATGAAAACCCAGACGATCCTAGACAGCATCGACGAACTACCTCGAATCCAACTTGCGCGCAAAAACACGCCCTTCGAGGAAATGCCCCGACTCCGCGCCGCCATCGCCGAGTCAATGGATGCCGACGTTGATGCCGTCCCCCACATCTTCATCAAGCGCGACGATGCCACCGGATTCGCATTCGGAGGCAACAAAGCCCGACACATGGAGTTCCTCTTCGCTCACCTCATCGAGCGCGGCTTCGACACCGTCGTCAACATCAACCACTATCACTCCAACCAAGCCCGATTCGTCGCCGCGTCCTGCGCCAAAATGGACATGAAGTGCCATATGGTGGCAGTCGATATGGTTGACGCGCCAGTGATCGGCAACCTCCTTATCGGCCATCTCACCGGTGCCGAGATCCACCGCATCCCCGGAGAATACTCCCGCGAAGTTGCAGAAAAACTCGTCGCTGATGAGAATGATGCTGGACGAAATGCCACCATCCTCTCCGACAACGACTTCTCCGACATCGCCGGCATGATCGGCTTCGTCGAGACCGGCTCAGAAATCGACGCGCAGACTTCCGAAGCAGGCGTCGGCGACATCCCTATCCGTATGTGGGGCCTCGTCGGACGCTCGATAGCCGGTCTCCGCCTCTACGCCCGCAACACCGGCAAAGATTGGTCCGCATCCGCCACCGCATACTCCCACACTCAACCCGATAGCTACGAAGCCGTCTACATCGACCGCTCGACCCGCGTCGCCGAACTCCTCGGACTCGACACCGCTCTTGAACCTGGCGATCTCGACACCATCACCGGATACCACGGCGACGACTACGGCATCCCGACCGAAGGCGTCTTCGAAGCCATCCACCTCGTCGCCAAAACCGAAGGCATCATCCTCGATCCCAACTACACCGGAAAATCCATGTCCGCCCTAATCGGCGAAATCCGAGCCGGAAACCTAGACCCCGATGTACCCGTGGTCTTCGTCCACTCCGGCGGCCTGCCCCAAACCTTCGCCTTCGCCGACCAACTCTGGAACTGGCAACCCAACTAATTCCCCTTTCGGAACGAAAGGGGACGCGAGCGAGCGCAGCGAAATCGCAGGGGTATGCCCGGGTGGAGGCGGAAGGGTTGCCCCCGCTGTGCAGGGGAAATGCCGAAGGCAAAGGGGGCGCGTAATCCCAATAATCCCACCTAGAATCCCATCAATCCCAATTCAAACAATGCAACCCCAAACCATCCTCGACGCCATCGACGAACTCCCGCGCATCCAACTCGCGCGCAAGAACACCCCTTTCGAGGAGATGCCCCGGCTCCGTGCCGCCATCGCCGAGTCAATGGACGCTGACATCGAAGCCGTCCCGCAACTCTTCATCAAACGCGAGGACACCACCGGCTTCGCATTCGGCGGCAACAAGGCCCGACACATGGAGTTCCTCTTCGCTCATTTCATCGAGCGGGGCATCGACACCATCGTAAACATCAACCACTACGACTCCAACAACGCCCGATTCGTCGCCGCGTCGTGCGCCAGGACTGGCATGAAGTACCACTGGGTCGCACACGACATGGTCGACGCTCCGGTCGCCGGCAATATGCTCATCGCACACCTCGCCGGTGCCAACATCCATCGGGTCCCGGACCAACCAACCGCACGATCCCTCGCCGAGCAAATCAACGCTGAAGAAACCCGAAACGGCAGAAACTCCACCGTCCTCTCCCACAACCCCTTCTACGACATCGCCGGCATGATCGGCTTCCTAGAGACTGGGTCCGAACTCGACAGACAGACCCAAGAGGCCGGTCTCGCCGACGATCCTCTGCACATGTGGGGCCTCTGCGGACGCTCCATCGGCGGCATTCGTCTCTACGCCCGCAACACTGGCAAGCCGTGGAAGGCTACCGCCGTCGCACAACAACTCGAATTCCCAAAAACCTACGAAGGCATATACCTCGACCGCTCCGCCCGCGTCGCCCACCTCCTCGGACTAGACACCGCACTCGACCCCGGCGACATCACAACCATCGCCGGCTACACCGGCACCTACGGCTACACGACGGAAGGAGCGATCGCCGCCATCCACCTAGTAGCCAGCACCGAAGGCATCATGCTAGACCCCAACTACACCGGCAAATCAATGTCCGGCCTGATCGGCGAGGTCAAGTCAGGCAACGTCGATCCAGAAGTGCCTGTCGTGTTTATTCATACTGGGGGGTTGCCGCAGACCTTCGCTTTCGCGGACGAGTTATGGAATTGGCAACCTCATTGACGTCATACCCCCGCAGGCGAGTGCCCTCAGAGACAGGCCGGCCACGGCGCAGCCTTCCCCCTCCTTCAGGAGGGGGCTAGGGGGAGGCGACCCTCCCCTTTTTGCGTCAGCAAAAGGGGGACGCGTCAAGCCCAAAATACCGACACAAGAGACGCAGGGGGTTCATACACCCCGAACACCCACCAATCCTCAAATCCCCGCAATCCCCGGTTCAGACACTTGACATCCACTACATATGTAGTAATATAACAACTAAGCGCCGATCCGACGTTTATCGGACCAGCGCTCCGAAAACGAAGAATCGCCGCGTTGAGACGGGTTGCGCGCAAACCTTTTCCGATGCAGCTTAAAACACAACTTAATAATGCAATGGTCGCGGGCGGGTAGCACGGAGCCGCCAACACACGGCTCCCCGACGGTGTCCGCCACAGCCGTAGAAGACGTCTGAGAGGACGGGCGAAACGCGGCTGCAAAAATCCGGTCACGGGGGGCGTTGTAGCTCCAGGGTCCGAATGCGGAGTGTTACGCTGGCTCCGACTAGCAAGCCAGACGGTATGTCAAATGGCACCGTTCAAGGTTCGGGCGAACGCATCCCCTATCCGGCAGACGTCTGCCCGCTTCGTCGGGAGGGTGAGGCTACGGCATCAGCAAGGGGCATGAACCGAG
The DNA here is from genome assembly GCA_009838175.1 of Chloroflexota bacterium. Taxonomy (GTDB): domain Bacteria; phylum Chloroflexota; class Dehalococcoidia; order Lucifugimonadales; family Lucifugimonadaceae; genus Bin127. The sequence continues at coordinate 4,837 of VXSB01000024.1, read as the reverse complement.
CGATGACAGGGGCCGATCTTCTAGACGCCCCCGGAGGGCCGACGGTCTGGCGACGTCGGCGGTGCCGGACTATTGACTGACTTTCACAACCAACTTATCGACGCGATCCCGAAAAGACGCGGCGATGCTTCGAGAAACCACTCGTCGAACAGAATCTCCCCGAAAGGGAGAATTGAACGCGCCCAACACATGATCTCCTCACACCCCATCACAAAAACATGTCCCGGGCTTGAACCGGGATCAGCGCAACCCCCGGTTCAGAACTACAACCCTGCCGAAACCTCCACTATCGCATCCTCCACCGCATCGCACAGATCATCTATCTCCTGCGCCGTGATCGACAGCGGAGGCGAAACCGGCAGGATGTACGCACCGACCCGGATCCATACCCCTCGCCGCTTCAAAGCATCCGTAAACCTCGCCCCGATCCCTACCTCCGGCGCGAACGACTGCTTAGTCTCTCTATCTGCCACCAACTCCAGCCCTTGCACCAAACCCATGCCTCTCGCATCACCGATGATCTCGTATCGCTCCATCATCTCGGTCAAACGGTCGGACAGCTGGACACCCCGCTCACGAGCGTTCTGAACAAGGTTTTCACGCTTCATAATCTCCAAGTTCTTGAGACCCGCTGCCACCCCACCCGGATGCGCCGAGTATGTGTACATGTGGCTCCAAGTCTTCTCCGGACCACCCGCAAACGCGTCAGCGACACGCCGATCCGCGATGCAGCCACCCAACGGGAAGTAACCACTCGTAATGCCCTTGGCGAACGAGATTATGTCCGGCTGAGTATTCACCACCTCCGCGCCGAACCATTCGCCCAAACGTCCGAAACCAGTGATCACCTCGTCGAAAATCAGCACCACGCCGTACCGATCACAGATCTCCCGCACCATCGGCCAGTAGTTCTCAGGTGGCACGACACCGCCCATCGGCTGCGTCACCGGCTCACCGATCACCGCAGAAACCGAGTGCGGACCCTCGCTGATGATCGCCTTCTCAATCGCCAACGCCGCCAACTCTCCGCACTGCTCCGGCGAATCCGAATTGAACTCGCACCGATAGAAGTGCGGAGCCGGAACATGAACTGCGCTCGATGGCTTCGGTTGATAGTCAGTCCGTGGGAAGCCCGGATGCTCACCTAACCACATCGTCCCGTACGTCGCGCCGTGATACGATCCGCGCCTCGAGATCACCTTATAACGCCCCTTCTCACCCATCCGCATCTGATAAGCCTGAGCCAGCTTCAATGCCGACTCGTTAGCCTCGGATCCGCCTTGACAGAAGAAAGTCCGCGTGAGGTCTCCCGGTGTCAGATTTGCTATCTCCGTCGCCAACTCAACAGCCGCCGGCGTAACGCTGGCATAGACATTCGCGCTGAGATCGGAAATCTGCTCGTAGATCGCCTTGGCTATCTCTTCGCGACCATGCCCCGTGTTCCGGAAATACATCCCGGAGATCCCGTCGATGTAGCGATTGCCGTCTACGTCCCAGATGTAGATGCCATCGCCACGTTCGACGACTAACGGACCACCCTCTTCACCGAGCATGGCATGGTTATTCATGCCGATGAAGATGTGATCAAGGGCTGCTTGCCTAAGCTCGGCTGGACTACGGGACACGGTTGCGGATTGCATGGCGACGGCCTTTTGCGACTGATTTTTCGCGCTGTTTCTCACTGTATCGCATCGAATAGAAACCGTAGTCGAAACATCTAGAATCTCACCCCATGAAACGCTGCATCAAGATCGGAGCGCTCGGAGGGTTTCTTGCCGGCATCATCGTATTCTTCGGCTACGCCATGGCTTCGTGGTGGGTATGCAGCAGCCTCCGCGAATGCCCTGGGAGCTGGGTTCCATACCTCGTCATCTTCGCCATCGGCGTTGCTATATTCACCGCGTTGGGATCGCTAGCCGCGGCAATCCTGCGGGGGCTGTATGAGTTAACCCGTGTGGATGGTTGATATGTCGGGTTATAGACTCGAATCTTGTGCTTGTCTACTGTCGCCCGTGTTGAGGTAACTCCCTAGATGTCCAACTCAGAATCTGTCTTCGATGTAGTCGTCCTAGGCGCTGGCCCCGGCGGTTACCACGCCGCCATCCGAGCGGCTCAGTTGGGACTCAGCGTCGCCATCGTGGAGAAGGATGATGGCACCGGAATCGGCGGACTAGGCGGTGTCTGCTTGAACTGGGGATGCATCCCGTCAAAGTCGCTGCTGAAGAACGCCGAACTCGTCAATGAGATGAAGCATGCCAGCGACTGGGGCATCGAGTTCGACAACGTCCGCTTCGATATGTCGAAAGCCGTCGACCGCTCCCGCCGCGTCTCCAACACGCTAACCCGCGGCATCGGCTACCTCATGCGCAAGAACAACATCACCGTCATAGAAGGCACCGGGAGACTCATGTCCTCCAGCCGTGTCCAGATCGATGGTGACCAGTGGGTAACTGCCCAAAACATCATCATTGCCACCGGGGCCCGTGCTCGCTCGCTCCCCGGCCTTGAAATCGATGGCGAATCGATCATCACCTCCCGCGAAGCCCTTGAACTGCGAGAGCAACCCAAAGCCATTGCCATCGTTGGTGCCTCCGCCATCGGATGCGAATTCGCCTACTATTTCAACGCTTATGGCGTAGAAGTCATGCTCTTCGAGTTGCTCCCACGCATCGTCCCCAAAGAGGACGAAGAGGTCTCTGCCGAACTCGAGCGACAATTCAAGCGCCAAGGCATCAAGATCAACGCCGGTTCGATGGTCAAAGGCGTCGAGAAGAACGACGACGGCACCGTCACCCTGAGCTACACCGTCGGGGAAGAGGGTGACACCGAGACCTTCACCTGCGACAAAGTCCTCCTAGGCGTTGGTGTCCAACCCAACTCCGACGACATCGGTCTCGCCAATGTCGGTGTTCAGACATACGGACCCGGCTTCATTGAAGTTGACGGCAACATGCGGACAAACGTCACCGGTGTCTACGCAGTAGGCGACGTCACCGGCAAACTCCCCCTCGCACACGTGGCGTTCGATCAGGGCATAGTAGCCGCCGAAACCGTAGCTGGACACGATCCAGAGCCAATCGAAGACTATCTCGCTATGCCGCGTTGCACCTACTGCCACCCACAGATCGCATCCATCGGCATCACGGAAGGCGAAGCTAAGGATAAGGGACTTGACTACAGCGTAGGCAAGGTTCCGTTCCAGGTTGCTGGCAAGTCAGTGGCCGTTGGCGATCCGAGCGGTTTTGCGAAGATCATCGTGGATAACGAGACTGGCGAGGTTGTTGGAGCGCACATCATCGGCAGTGAAGCTACCGAATTGATCGCCGAGGTTGGTATGTTGCGCTATCTGGAGGGTACGAGCGAGGAGCTTCACCGTGTTACGCACTCGCATCCGACGATGTCAGAGGTTGTGAAGGAAGCGGCGGCGGCGGTTACGGGCGAGGCGATACATTTCTAAGCGTGTCGGTTCTGAGGCACTGAAAGGCGGATAGACAATTGGCGAAGCAACTGCGTGTCGGACTTGTGGGTGTTGGTCAGCGGGGTTTGAACCACTTGCAGCAGCTGGTTAGGTTGCAGTCGGAGGAGATCGGGACGTTTGCGGCGTTGGCGGACCCGTTTGCCGAGAATCTGAGCGCGGAGAAGATCAAGCAGTACGAATCCAACTACGATGAGCGGGGGATGTTGCTGTTTTCGTCGGCGGACGAGATGATTTCGTCGGGCGAGGTGGATGTGATTTGGTTTGCGATGCCGCCGAATCAGCACCGTGGGGAGATCGAAAGGGCGGCTGAGGCCGGGATCGCGGTGTTTGCGGAAAAGCCGCAGACTTTGTTCTTCGATGAGGCGATTTCGCAGGCGGAGGCTATCGATAAGGCGGGAATTCCCAACACGGTGGGGTTTCAGATGCGGTTCCATCCGGCCTACAAGGCGATCCGGGACCACCTATCGGACAAGTGGACGGCGGCGATGATGATGGTGGCTGAAGGTGCGGTTGAGGGGCATGGGGTGAAGCACACGCATACTGAGGAGCGGGGTGGTCCGGAGAACCGGATTTGGACAGCGAATCGAGCTTGGTCGGGGACTTCGATGGTGGAGGCGGGGATTCATCAGACGGATATCATGCGGTACTGGTCGGATGATGATGTGGAGTGGGTAAGGGCGTCGTACGTCGATAGACCGGAGCATTTGTGGGCTTCGGAGGGGGATAATCCGATTTACTACAACGTCACTTACGGGTTCAAAAAGGGCGCAATCGGGACGTTGGTGTTCACGAAACCGGCGAAATCCTACTATAACGGTCGGTTTGATTGCGTGATTTGGGAACATGGGACGATCAAGTTCGAGGAAAACCGGATTGTGGACTATCACTACGCGGGGGATGACTGGTCGCCGGCATTGCGTCCGGGGATTGATGAGACTCGGCGGGTGATCTGCGAGGACCCGGGTTACGACGGAATGGCGATACCGAACACGTATGAATTGGCGAAAACGTTCTTGGAATCGATCATTGATGGCGATGATTCGTTGACGAGGAACAGCTATCGTTCGTCGTTGAATTCGCTTGCGGCGGTGCTTGCGGCGAACACGTCGAACTATCTGGGCGGCGAGCAGGTGAACATCGAGGAGTTCATGTACGGGGAGCGGTACGCGGGGTATCGGGCGCGTCCGTCGGGGGTGTGAATCGGTTCTGAAAAAGTTGCCGCTGAATTGCCGCTCTTGCCGCGAAATTGCCGCTGATTCCGGCAAGATCGGCAATTTCGCGGCAATTTAAGGGGGATCTTGCCGCTGGCAGCGGCAATTTGGCGGCAAGATTAGTTTTTGAACAAGTTCAAAAAGTTGT
>VXSB01000007.1 GCA_009838175.1 Chloroflexota bacterium | reverse complement strand
ACTATTGACTGACTTTCACAACCAACTTATCGACGCGATCCCGAAAAGACGCGGCGATGCTTCGAGAAACCACTCGTCGAACAGAATCTCCCCGAAAGGGAGAATTGAACGCGCCCAACACATGATCTCATCACACCCCATCACAAAAAATCAGCGTAATCCACACTTCATACAACACGCCGCAAACTACTTTTTCGACCCCAAAAGACGCCCTTGTTTTCAAGCAAACCTCGTTTATACTTCCTAACCCATAAGCGTGCTAGCACGCTTCGCGAACGTCAAGACACTACGTTTCGATCGTCGCAAACGGGCGATGGTCGTTGTAGGCAACCAGTTCGCCAATGGCGGGGAGAGCAGATGACCTTAGTTGACGAAGTCAAAGCAAGGCTGACAATCGTTGATGTCGTCTCGGATTACGTCGCTCTCGAGAACTTATCCTCACGCACGCCCAAAGCACTCTGCCCGTTCCACGACGAACGAACACCTTCTTTCAGCATCTCGCTCGAACACGACTCTTGGCGTTGCTGGGGTGCATGTGGTGTCGGCGGCGGCATGTTCGACTTCGTCATGCGAGCCGACGGCATCGAGTTCAAAGAGGCACTAGAAAAACTCGCCCTCAAAGCCGGCATCGAACCAAACTTCAAAGACGAATACTCTGACAACCGCCGACGCAGCAGATCCGCCGCACTCCACGAAGTCAACCAAATCGCCGAAGACTTCTTCACACGCCAACTCGAAGGCGCACAAGGCCGAGAAGCCCTCGCCTACCTCGAATCACGCGGCATCGACGCCCAGACCGCACGTCGCCGCGGCATCGGATACGCGCCCGGCGGCGTCAACTCTCTCATCGCCTACCTAAAATCCATCGCCGCCGACAGCCAAGCTGTTGTCCAATCCGGGCTCGTCGTCAAAGGTAACGACGATGCCTGGCGCGACATGTTTACAAACCGCATCACCATCGCCATACGCGACCCCCGCGGCAAAGTCATCGGCTTCGGCGCCCGCGCCATGGGTGACGCCCAACCCAAATACCTCAACACCCACGAGACCTCAATCTTCAATAAATCCAAAATCCTCTATGGCATGCACTGGGCTTCCGACGCCATCCGAGCATCCGGCCGAGCAATCGTCGTCGAGGGCTACATGGACGTCATCGCCGCTCAAGAGCGCGGCTTCAAAAACGTCGTCGCCTGCATGGGTACCGCAGTAACCTCCCAACAGCTGCAAACCATCTCAACGGTCCTCCCCGACGATCCCGACAACCCTCCATCGATCGTCCTCTGCCTTGATGCCGACGAAGCCGGGCAGCAAGCTACACTTCGCGGCTTGCAAGTGGCCCTATCCGAATTCGGACGCCGGACCGCGACCCAGACCAACAACCGGCGCGCACCGATAGACATTCGCATCGCAAGCCCCGTCGTCTCCGAACACGGCGAAGCCAAAGACCCTGATGAAGCCATTCGAAACAACGGCCCCGAATGGATTGCTTCAATCGACCAAGCCGATGAAATCATCGACTTCGTCATCCGCACTAGCCTGAGCAGTCATAACACCGCGACCGAGAACGGACTCGACGCCGCTCTCAACGAAGTCGAACCCTATTTCGAAAACATCCCACCGCACACGATCCGCGAGCAAAGAAAACTCAATAGCCTCGGCGAGCAACTCGGAATCGCTATAGACGACATGATCCATGTGCTGACTAGGAAGCGATCGGCACGCGAGACGGTGCAAAACGCCTCGAATCCCGACAACAACTCGCGCCGTAGCCCAACTCGTCGAACAGGTACCACCCCACCTGCCATCCCGGTTGCAATAGCCGCAATCCAAGCCCGCTGGGAATCCGATCTCCTCGCTTGCATGTTGCAATACGACTACGCTATCGACCACGCCGCTAATGTGGAGCCATACCACTTCACCGATCCGGTCAGGAGGCGAGTATTCCAAGAACTTCGAATCGCCGGAAACCTAGAAGGATGCGTCGGAAGAATCGAGAGTGACATCGAAGCCCTCTCACTCGTCAAGCGTTTGAAGGAAGTTCCCCTGTCACCGACCGACGAAACAATCGAGGACCAAGCGGCGATAATACAGATCGCCGAAACATGTGCAAAACGAACCCGCAGAGAATATCTGACACGAACAAAAAAGAGAGAGGTGCAACTGGCCAAAGAAAACGGAAACATGTTCCGTGAAGAGGACATGATCACCGCGGTTAAAACCAACCGAGAGATCAGAGAACTGGCGAATCCGCAACACGCGGCGCCAACCCATTAGGAGACGCTCAAATTGTTTAACGAGAGCGACCAGCCAGAACACGTGACAGAGACCGAAACCGGCGAAATGAGTGTGGAGGATGAACTCGACGCCGATCCCAGCATTTCCGGAGCCGTGCCAAGCGCCACCCGAATCTCAACCACCAATGGCGCATCCATCGACGATGACGAAGCTGATGAGGACGAAACCGTCGCATCCGTAGAGGAAGACGACGACTTAGAAGACGATGATGAGGACGACGACAGCGAAACCCTGACGTTCGGAATGTTGGGTGGTGACGACGAAATCGAAGCTGACCCCATCGAAGGCGAGAACCAACGCGCCAACATGCTCCTCTCAACGACCGGTCCCGCTGGCACCATGTCGGATCTCGACAGCTGGGATGGATCGGCCACTGGAGCGAAACAACGCGCCGAGGTTATAAACCTCGAAAATATCGCCGCCGACACCGATCTAACCGACGATCCGGTCCGGATGTACCTGCGCGAAATCGGGCGTGTCGAGCTGCTCACAGCCCAAGAGGAACGTGAGTTAGCCCGAAATCTCGAGTTGCGTCGCATCGTCGCCGAGATCGAAACTGACTTCCTCGAAAAGCACGAAACCAAACCTTCGGCCACCGAGATAACCGTTGAGGCGATGCTCCGACTCTCAAAGATGCAGTCCGCCGCCAAAGCAATGGTCATTTACTCTGGCTTCTGCAACGAGCGAACGGGTGAAATCTTCGCAACCATCAGCAAAGCCCTCGAAAATCCATACCGCATCAGGGATGTCAAATACGTCTCCGACATCTTCAACTGCTCGCAAGAGGAAGCAATCGAGAACATCAGAGACCTGACCCGGCTCCCCGAAGAGATCTTCTCCAAGGTGGCAAAACCCGAGGCGCGACAAGCATTGGAGAATCTGCCCGAAGTCGGCGTCGCCGCGGCGATCAAAGACGCGCTCGCCTGCGACAACGCCACGGCCGCGATCCTTGAGCAGATACATGAGCGAAGCGATGGAGCGTCGATCTCAGACGTTCTGACCCAACCACGTCTACTCGAAATAGTCGCCAGCCCATACCGGATAACCTCCGCAACCCCGATCCGTAGAGAGTTGGGCGGTTCGCGCAACGAGGCTCTGGAAATCGTCAAAGAGCTAGCTCCGAACTTCGGTCATACTGAACTGCGACTCGACAATGACAAGATCTTCGATGTTTGGCAGGAGACGTCACACGAAGCTCGCGTCACTGCGATGTGGAACGGATTGATGTGTTCCGAAAAACTTGCGGAGAAACTGCTCGCCATACCCGACGACGTGGCGACGACCCACCTCTCCGACATGCTGATGGATCCCCAAATCCGCGATTGTCTCGACCAACCATACTCTGAGGAGAAGATCGAGTACCTCGCGAATCACCTCGGTTGCGACTCGGAAGAATCGAAAACAACGATCCGAAACCTCTCGCTGCTGACTCTGCTGATCGCCAACGAGACGCCCGACGCCATCGAATCCAACCCGCAATTGTTCGAGCTCGCACAGTCCATCGACAACGAAGCGATTCAAAGGCTCTTCTACTACGGACCGCTCCTTGACGCGCACCTGACCACGATCCGCAACCGCGGCACCGCGTCAGACATCCACATCACCAAAGCGAACCTCCGGCTTGTCGTATCAGTGGCCAAGAAATACATGGGGCGCGGAATGAACCTCTTGGACCTCGTCCAAGAAGGCAACATCGGGTTGATAAGGGCGGTTGAGAAATTCGACTACCGACGCGGTTACAAATTCTCAACCTATGCAACATGGTGGATCCGTCAGGCGATTACCCGCTCCATCGCCGACCAAGCGCGCACCATCCGCATCCCGGTTCACATGGTCGAAACCATCAACAAGCTGCTCCGAATCAGCAGACGACTAGTGCAGGAATACGGCCGAGAACCAACCCCCGAAGAGATCGCCGTCCACATGGAGACGACACCGCAAAAGGTCCGAGACACCTTGAAGATCTCTCTCCAACCAGTCTCCCTCGAAACCCCGATCGGAGACGAGGAGGACTCGACCCTCGGCGACTTCATACCTGAAACCAACACCGATGGTCCGATAGAAAAAGCATCGACCAACCTGATGAAAGAAAGCGTCATGGAGATCCTCGAAACTCTGGACGTTCGCGAGAAGCAGGTCATCGAGCATCGCTTCGGTATGAAGGACGGTCAATCCAAGACGCTAGAGGAGGTCGGCCGCTACTTCGGCGTTACCCGTGAGCGCGTCCGCCAAATCGAAGCCAAGGCGCTAAGGAAGCTCCGCCATCCAACCCGCAGCCGCCAACTTCGCGGCTTCGTGGAGTAACTACGCCGTCACCGATAATCAATCGAGGTCGTCTCACCAGAGTTGAGACGACCTCGAAATTCAGGACGCAGAAAACGCCTCTATCGTTCGGTCACCGAGCCGCCATTGATGTTGATCGCCTGACCCGTTATATACGCCGCCCGCGGGCTGCAAAGGAAGCCAATCAATTCCCCAACCTCAATGTCCTCAGCAGGTCGACCCAACGGCACCTGAGCCGCTCGCGTCCACCATTCGTCACCCCGCCCGATCGGGTCGAGACGAGCCGTCTCCGTCATGCCGGGACACACACAGTTGGCTGTAATCTCATGCTCAGCCAACTCTTTCGCCAACGCTTGAGTGAAACCGTCGACCGCGAAGTTCGCCGCGTTGTAAGCAGCCATCCGCGCATTGCCGCGCTTGCCCGCCGTCGAGGAGATGTTCACGATCCTACCGCCATCGCCTTGCTTGATCATCTGGATCGCCCCGGCCTTAGAGCACAGATACGTCCCCACAACCTTGACATCCAACACAGTCTTAAACACATGCTCTTCGACTTCCACCACCGGAACCCGGTCCTCTCCATAAGGCGCAGCAGCGTTGTTGATCAAGATATCCACACGCCCCAACTCATCGACGGTTTGATCAATCAGCGCTTGCACATCATCCGCGCTCGTCACATCCATAACGACCGGTAAGGCTTTGACCCCAAACGCTCTAACCTCGTCAGCCGTTGAGTCAATATCCCGCCACCCAGCTTCTTTCTCATCGGGTGGAAACGTCGCAGGATCGCGCCCAGTCCCGGTCACAACGACATCCGCACCCATCCTCGCTAAGACGTTGGCTGTGGCTCTACCGATACCGCGCAAACGCCCTGCGCCGGTAACAATAGCCACTTTGCCGCTCAATTCACGCTCTGATCCAGTCATCATCAACACTCCCGATGTTGGTTAGGGTTTACGCGCAGCCCCTACGCGACAATTGTGCGGCAATTGTACGGAGACTTATGCCCCGGGTGAACCGAGCGTCACCGGAATTTCCATGATCACCGCGCTATCACCCGCACCGCGTATGGTCCTGACTATGACATCGGTGCCGTCCGGATGGGTACGAAGAAACTCAGTGAAATCCGTCTTGCCGCGAATCGGTGTGTCGTCGATTTTGACGATGATGTCGTCGATCATGAAACCCGCCGCCGCAGGCGATTTCGGATCAACGTACCTTACACCGAACCCTTCGCTCACAGGCAGTGCCCGCTGAAACGCCACGTACGGCGTAACATCGACACCTCCCAAGCCCAAGTATCCGGGTTGTTCACGCTCGCCCAAAGCCACCAATCGGTTGGTCCCCTCAACGACCGTGTTGATGTCGATCGCGAAATTGGCGCCTTGTCCAACGTCGATCGTACCAATGTTGATCCCAACAACTTCACCCATAGAGTTCACGAGCGCGCCGCCGCTGCTCCCGACATTGATAGCTGCGTCGGTCTGAATCAGACCTTCGAATATCGTCCCTGACCCGTCCGCGACTGTGCGATCCAACGCGCTGACAACCCCGCGGCTGACACTCGGGCCGCCGCTTAATCCGAAAGCGTGACCGATAGATACAACATCCTCGCCTACTCGCAAGGCATCTGAGTCGCCGAACTTCGCAGGCACCAAGCCTTGAGCATTAACAGCCAAAACCGCGATATCCAGGGCGCTGTCTTCCCGCATCAACACGGCTGGAAGCGTCTCGCCAGAATGTAGGATCACGCTGATCTCGTTCGCCCCTTCGACAATGTGCCAATTGGTCACAATGGAACCTTCAGCGTTGAAAATGATGCCGGTGCCACTACCCACACCATCGGCGCGTCGCACGGAAACTTGCACGATCGATGGAGTGGTCGCCTCAACTACATCCGGAATCCAAGGGCTCGGAGCGATAACTTCGACGGGCTGTGTCTCGGTTACGGTTAGATCCGTTTGATCCACAGCGGAGGATTCGGAGTTGCAGGCAGTGCCTAAAAGGGCAATGAGCGCCAAGCTGCCGATAACCAACGCCAGGCTCGATCGAATCCGATGTGCAAGTCTCACTTCATGCCTCCTGATCTGTCGGGCCGGCGGAAGGAAGATCCATGAATTGAATTATAGCGTTTGGCGTCTAACCCTAAGTATCAACCAAGTTGGTGGATCCACCGCCAAAGAGAAAATCCCGGGTGAATTCATACCCTCTTTAGCATTGCTAGCGCGAAAAGGTAGCCGCTTCCACGCCTTAATAACAAGAAGCGTTAAGAAAACCTCCCGACGCCTGTTTGCGTAGAAAACTTAGCTAGCGTCTGCGAATGGAGTCCGAGCGTTCGCGGGTTAGAATGTTGTGTTACGCCTCATTCGACCCTTGAGCCGAACCCGCAATAATCCGTGCGGCACGAGGTCGTTGACACCGAATTACGCCTCCCTTGACTCCATCAAGGACCCAAGGAAACTCGAGCTGAATATAGTCAGATTCACACTCCGCCGGATCTCAGGTGAGGCAACTCTCCTTATCGGCGCATTTATTGGATCGCTGATTACAGCCACCGTCATCGCGGGGGCCCCCGTTTATCTACGTACGCTCGAACGCGCTGGTGTCGAAGACACGATAGATGCAACCGCCAGCACTTATCGTCACCTGCAAATATCGACTCGTTGGCTCCCGCTGGAGCGACAGAAATCTATCGATGCCAACGAAGCGATCGACGCTGCAGTAGACGAACATCTCTCAGGCGCTGTAACTGGCGAAACCGCGCTCATCAAGACGCGACGCGCCAACTGGGGCAAAGAGGGTGAAGGGTTGCGTCGCCACCCCGAAGCCTCGCGCGCCATGTTCCTTTCGATGACTGAGGTCGACGATCACATCGTCTACATCGTGGGGCAAGCCCCTTCAAACCGCATTGTCATCTCAGACAATGTCCCCATCGTCGAAGCCGCCCTGATCTGGGATCGCGCCTCGCAGTTCGATATCCGTGTCGGCGATGTGATCGAAACTGTGCCTGAGGTGAGAGGAATTGGCCTGGTCAAGGCACGAATAACCGGCATCTTCACGATACCCGACCAATCGGACGATTTCTGGGTAGGGCTATCAGATCCGATAATGCGACCCCAAGCAATCGTCGAGGGCCGCGAGAACCCGATCGTCATGCTGGTCCATCCAAGTGTCATGTTGGAAACCATCGCCGATGCCAACGCGGGTCTGCCAGCCAATTTCAGCTGGCATTTGTTCGTCAACAGCGATTACTTCAAGGAACTCTCCCTCAACGAATCGATCACCAAGCTGGCAGACTTTGAAGACCGCATCAGTATCGACATCACGCGCGCCGATGTTCTGACGGTTCTAGAATCCCGACTGCAATCGCTGCAACGCAGGATGCTGTTCGCTCGTATCCCAATGTTGCTGCTAGCCGCCCTCGCTATCACCGCCATCGGATACTACCTGTTTATGGTTGCCGGCATCATCGCCCGCCGCCGCGCTGGCGAGACTTCGATGCTCCGAAGTCGAGGCATCACGGTGGTACAAGTCATACGCTCGTACGCCATCGAGAGCGTCGTCATTGCCGGAATACCCGCTGTGATTGCGCCCCTCGTAGGCATGGGACTCGTCGCCGCTTTAGGACTTCTTCCCGCCTATCGCAGCGTTACCGATTCTCTTTTCCTAGATGTTGAGTTCGTGTGGCAGTCTTGGATCTGGTCAGTAACCGCCGGATTGGCCGTTTTCGGGATACTGCTTTTGCCAGCTATTCTAGGCACGCGACGAGGGATCGTCGACCAGTACCAGTCCGAAGCGCGTCCCGAGCAAGCACCCTTTTTCCAGCGCTACTACCTCGACATCATCTTTCTCGCAATCGGTTCTCTCATCTGGTGGGAACTGACCACACGAGGCACCGTCGTGGCATCAACCCGAGAAGGCGAGAACTCCGCTGATATCACTCTGCTCTTCTCTCCTGCAATATTCCTCCTTGTCGTTGCACTCCTTTTCATGCGTTTGTTCCCGATAGTGGCACAAATCATCGCCGCGATCGGCTCCCGTATTACCTCTGCGGAAGTGACGCTAGGACTATGGCGATTGAGGCGAAGCCCGTACTGGTACGTGTGGCCAGTGCTGCTCCTCGTGCTCGTGTCAGGCTTGGGTGTCGTGTCTGGCACATTAGCATCGACGCTGGCAAGAAGCACCGAGGAACAAATCTTCTACGAATCCGGCGCCGATTTCCGATTCTCTCCCAGCACCCCGCCTTCCAACGAGGCCGTTGAAGATGCCAGAAACATCGATGGCGTCATTAACGCCACGCCCGCGTTCAGGGCTTCAGGTCGGTTCGGCACCACATCTTTAGGCTTCCCGTTCAACCTCTTGGCAGTCGACTCCCACCAATTCGCGGAGACCGCATGGTTCCGCGAAGACTTCTCCGAATCCGAGTTCCAAGAACTCACGTCTAAGATCGCGGTCGAAGTGAAACCAGAGCCGATCCACTTGCCATCCGACACAGTGAAACTCGGCGCATGGGCAAGGACCGAGCCGCGGGTCGAAAACCTCTTCTTGTGGTTCGTCATCAAGGACGCCAAAGGAAGATCACGCACTATCACCCTCGGTCAGATCGAGAACGAGTGGGGACACCAAACAGCCGACATATCGAGCCCGTTCCAAGAACCTGCCCAGCTGGTTTCAGTCCAAACATTCATGCAGGCAGGACCCGACGGCGCAGTGCCAACGGTCGCGTACATCGACGATGTTTACGCAGAAAACAGCCGCGGCGAACGAACAATACTCGTCGATTTCGACGAGGCCAGCGAATGGACCGGGATGCCCACCTCAAATGGCCTGGACGTCGTATTCACCATCGCCGATGAACCACCCGACCTCACGATCGGGGTGCCCGGAGACCGAGGTGCATCTGTCGCCCGCATCGAGATGGATCGCGGCAACGACCAAGGTGTGCGAGGAATCTACCGCACTGCGACTGGCGAGCCGTTGCCAGTTATTGCCAGCGACGCGTTCATGTTCCAAACCAATACGACAATCGGTTCGCAATTCATCGTCCAGATCAACGGCGGATACGTGCCCGTCGAAATTGCAGACAAAGTCACGTACTTCCCGACATTGGATCCAGGACGGGCTCCATTCCTAGTGGCAAACGTCGATTCGACGATCGATTTTCTTGAACTGCGCGGATTGACGGCTCAGCGTCCGAACGAACTCTTCGTCGACATCGACGAAGGTATGCACGCCTCGGTACTACTCGAACTGCGCAAAATCCTAGGTTTCACTACCTATACTGACCGCGCGAGCCTGCTCGAAGAATCCTCCGTTGATCCTTTGGTAGTCGCAGGATGGCGAGGCATAAGCGTCGTGTCTATCGTGATGGCCGGCGTCGCCGCTGCGTTCGGTTACATGACGTATCTCGCAGCGCACGCATTTAGGACTCGCAGAGAATCCGCTCTGTTGTCAAGCATGGGTATGAAAGCGTCGGCGTTCGGACGATTGGTCCTGATCGAACACGCGATGGTGGCAGTCCTCGGCATCGGCATCGGTATCGCGAGCGGAATTTACGTCAGCCGACTCGCCGTCAGCAGCCTCACCTTCACACAAACCGGCGGAGAACTCCTCCCGCCATTCGTCATGCAGACCAACTGGATACCCGTCGGAATACTGGCTGCCGTCATCTTCGGTGCCACCTTGGTCGCTGTCATCAGCATCGTGCGACAGTTCCGCACTCTACCTATTCACGAACTGACCCGCGACACGAACTAGAAACCGAGATGCGAAGCACGATACAACTCATGCTCAAGCGAACGATCGCCAACTGGCGATTGTTGTCCGCCGTCATCATCGGTTCCATACTCGCCGGAACTATCATGTCCGCAACCGTCGTCTACTTCGAATCGCTGCGCGACATAGCGTTGCAGAAAGAACTAGCCGACCAGAATCCTGCCGATCTCGACATCCTTATCGAAGCCGATCAAACCCCGATAAACAACGAGACGCACGCCGAACTCACATCATCGATGGAGTCGCTCCTGCTTGCCCGTGTCGGCAAATTCACAACCGACTACGAACGAGCTATGCGTAGCTGGACATTCTTCGTGGACGAACCGCCGGAATTGGTGCCGCTAGGGGAGTGCCCATGCCGACCAACCGTCGCAGAACCAGACTCGTTCGACCAAAACGACGAACCACTGATCGAGTGCGATTGTCGTCGCATCCAATGCATGACGGTCCCCGACAAACCACACATCATCGATATCGTCGCTGGACGAGAGCCAGAGATCAATGCCGAACCCTCTGCCGGGTCCGATCTGACCGTGGAAGCACTCCTCGACGAGGACACCGCCGAAGAGTTCGAATTGAATATCGGCGATGTGATACCGGCCCGTCCGCACTGGGACGAGGAACGAATCAACGTCAACATCAGGCTCACTGGCCTCTACCAACGAGCGCACCCCGACGCTCCAGAGTGGCGAATCTTAGACCAAGCATTCGGTTCTCGAAGTAGCAC
This sequence comes from Chloroflexota bacterium, assembly GCA_009838175.1. Classification (GTDB taxonomy): domain Bacteria; phylum Chloroflexota; class Dehalococcoidia; order Lucifugimonadales; family Lucifugimonadaceae; genus Bin127. Next base: position 48,378 of record VXSB01000007.1, on the reverse strand, counting down.
CTTGCAGATTGCCCAATTCGTACTGCCCCAGCAAACCATGTTGGAAGTAATGGGCGTCTACTTCCCCAATATGGGCGCAGAGTACGCGTGGTTCTTAGACGTTGAACCGACATCTATCCACGCCACCGATACGCAACTCATACGCCAGACGCTCGAGATCACCGAGAACGAACTCCGTTCCCAAGTCGACGGCTTCGTGCTAGACACCGAACTCGACAGGACGCTTCTGCGCTACGAAATCGAACTGTTCTTCAACCGACTGCCGATGTTCATCGTGCTGATCCTAATCGTCTTGGTCGTTATCTACTACACCGCCACACTCGCAGGACTGCTGATCGAAGCCCAATCAGCCGATGTCGCGTTGCTAAGAGGCCGCGGCACAACCTCTAGACAACTGCTATTGATGTTCGCCGTCGAAACAATCATCATCGCCGCATTCGCAATCGTCTGCGGTCCATTCCTCGCGACATGGGGCGTTTCGTTCCTCGGCACATTGCCGTTCTTCGGAGAATTGAACGCCGGCGAAGCTCTCCCAGTCAACCTCACTCAAAACGTCTACATCATGGCCGCAATTGGGTCCGTGATGATCATGATCGCACTCATGATCCCGGCGATGCGCGTTACGCGCCAAGGTGTCATCGCCGAGCGCGCAGGCCGAGCACGACCGCAAAGACTCGCATTCATCCAACGCTACTACTTAGACCTAGGTTTCTTAGGTGTAGTGTTGTTCCTCTTCTGGCAACTCACCCGGCAAGGTTCCTTCGTCGCTTCTGACATCTTCGGCGAAACAACCGTCAACCAAGTCATCCTCGCCGTCCCAGCACTGTTCCTTGTCGCCGCGGGAGTTGTACTGCTGCGCGTCTTCCCGCTGGCGATGGACCTGCTAGGGAGATTGCTGACCACCGACATCGTGTCAAGAATCGTTTCTCCCGCCGTAGTCTTGGGAATCTGGCAGATGGCACGCAATCCCGCACACTACTCCAGAGTCTCCCTGCTCCTGATACTGACCGCTGGCCTCGGCGTATTCGCAGCCAGCTTCGCAGCTACTTTGGAACGGAGCGCCAGAGATCAAGTGCTCTATGAGACTGGTGGCGACATTCGAGTGCCGGGAATATCGAATCGACCTGGCGGCCGTTCCTTCAACGTCGAGGAAGACCTGCAAGATGTGAAAGGCGTAGAAGAAGTCGCCACAATCTATCGGCTGCGCGGTTCGATAACCGCGGGCTTCAACTTCGATCAATTCTCCGTCTTGGCGATCGATCCCGATGAAATCGGCGAAGTCGCATGGCATCGACGCGACTTCACCCGAGATGGCTACGAAGCAGAATTCCAAGCCATCGCGTTCGAGTCTGACGAAGGCATCCCGCTACCAGAGGACGCTCGATTCCTGACCGCTAGAATAAAGCCATTGTTCCCTATGCCCAATGTGAGATTCGTCGCCCGTTTGAGTGACGCCAACAACCGCTTCTACAGCGTAGATCTAGGAGTGCTGCTGCCTGAATCTCGCTCAAGACAACGCTTCCCATGCGCGCTTGAATATGCCGATCCGGAAAATGACGAGTTCCCGCTGCCGTCGTGGTGTCGCATCGGGACATCTCTACAGCCTGCACCTTTCGGCAGAGAACGCGTCCTTCTGCCAATCGGTCCCTTGAAACTACATTCGATCGGCGTCTCTACCTTCGACGGATCGCTGAACAGCGGCGCAGTCGATATCGACGACATCTCAACCGTCAGCAACGACGGCACCAAGATGTATCGTCTCGAATTCTTTGACGGCGAATCCAATTTCAACTGGAGCCTGATGCGACCCACCGCTGAGGCATACGCCGACACCTTCGATCCTTCACCACTACCTGCCGACGAGGCCGAAAACCCCGGCATTATGAGATTGCGATGGGGTGCCGGACAGCTCAACGAGTTCCGCGGCATTTCATCTGGCAACACGATCGAGCACATCCCTGTGCTGGCGAGCGAATCGTTGCTCGACAAGATCGGCGCAAAACTCGGTGAGACGCTCGAAGTTGCTATCGACAACGAGCGAACATCCATCGATCTGGTAGGGACAATCGACTACTTCCCGACGCTTAATCCCGAGGAAAGCAGTTTCGTCATCATGGATATCGATGCTGCCCACAATCTCGTCAATGCCCGCCGTAACACTGGCGAACGTGTCCCAAACGAGGTATGGATCAAAACCGAGGCCGGTACACCCTCCATTGAGCAGTTGGAGATGATGAAAGACGAAGCCGAAGGCTCTCGGCTACGATACTCCGCCACATCATCGGTGGAGCGGAATCTGGAACTGCTGCGACTTCGGTCTGGGCCGGTAAGCGACCGTCTGTCCCTGCTGGCTGGCGTTAGCGTAGACCCACTCGTCTCAGAAGGTTGGAGAGCATTGCTGGGCGTCGCATTCGTTACCGTGCTGATCGTCAGCGCAATCGGATTCGTAGTACACACGCGAGTCGCGTTCAGACGCCGTCTCGCTGAGTTCGGACTCTTGCGGACAATCGGACTTTCGATGCGTCAACTCCTGATGCTGATCCTGCTTGAGCAGCTCATCGTCATCGGCGTCGCCGTAGCCATTGGCATCTTCATGGGAACCCGTTTAGGCGACACCATCATTCCCTACCTCGCCCGATCCGGCCAAGATGCCAACGTAGTCCCACCGATGACCCTTGAAATATACTGGACTGGGTTCGCGACAACCTTCGGACTACTCGCCATCGTGTTCGCAGTGGTCATTGCAATCAGCCTCATTTCCGTCTACCGCATGGCCATACACCGAGTGATGCGTATGGGAGATGCTTAGGTATTCACTGCGTGCGGACACCCAGCATAGAAAGCTCACATACGAACATCCTGGAGACACAGAACTTGGAAGCGAGCGTTCAGGAATACATAGTCTGTAGCGGCCTTTACAAAATCTACAAAGCCGCTGATTTGGAAGTCGTGGCCCTCCGGGGACTCGAACTCACCGTCTACGAAGGCGAAATCATCGCAATCGTCGGAGCATCCGGCTCCGGCAAATCCACACTGCTCAATATATTGGCCGGTTACGACTCGCCATCCGCTGGCACCGCGCGCGTAGGCGATTTCGACCTGTTGCACATGACCAGCAGGGAGGTCGTCGACTACCGTCGCCACGAAGTCGGTTTCATATGGCAAGAGACATCGCGCAACCTTTTCCCCTATCTCTCATCCGCCGAAAACGTCGAACTGCCTATGGTACTGACAGGTGTTCCCCAAGCAGAGCGGACCGATAGGGCTAAGGAACTACTCGAAATCGTCGGGCTTGGACATCGCATCGGACACAAACCCGAGCAGCTTTCTGGCGGTGAGCAGCAACGCGTCGCGATCGCCGTGAGCCTCGCGAACCAGCCTCCGCTACTTCTAGCTGACGAACCTACTGGTGAACTCGACGACTTGACAGGTCAGGAAATCCTTGACCTTTTCAACGAAGTCAACCAGCAACTCGGCACCACAATCGTTATCGTCACGCACGACCCAGCCGTGGCAACCAGCGTTGGACGGGCAATCACCATACGAGACGGCAAGACCAGTACCGAGACTACCCGCAAAATCTCGTTCCAACGACGTGTGGGAGGATCCGGGACTGATACCGAGGAGTTCTTGATCGTCGACTCGACCGGCGCGGTTCAGATACCAAGAGACATGCTCGATCAACTCGACATCAATCGCCGAGTCCGAGTCGCTGTCAACGAAGGGAGGGTGACACTTGAATCAGGAGAGTGAACGAAGCAACGGCGCACCAACCATTGAGGCCATCGACGTAACCCGAACATTCCAGCTCGCCGGTGAAGACGTCACCGCCGTCAAGCAACTCAGCTTCAACGTCCCTCGCGGACAGTTCATATCCCTCGTCGGTCGTTCCGGTTCAGGTAAAACCACGTTGCTGAACCTCTTAGCCGGACTCGATCACCCCACTACCGGAAGAGTTTTGTTCGAGGGCCGCGACATGGCCCAGTTCAGCGAAGGTGATTTCATAAATCTCCGACGCAACCGCATCGGCGTCGTATTCCAATCATTCGCACTGTTGCCGTTGCTATCGGCATACGAAAACATTGAGCTACCGATGCGGATTGCAGGTCTCTCCGCACGAGAACGATCCGAACGTACAAACGATGCCTTAGACATGGTGGCTCTGAGCCGACGCGCCCGACATCGCCCTTACGAGCTCTCTGGCGGTGAGCAGCAGCGTGTCTCCATCGCCCGCGCCATCGCCATGCGCCCCGACATCGTCCTCGCCGACGAACCCACCGGCGAACTCGACTCCAACAACGCCCAATCCATCTTCGGCCTCTTCCGCGAAATGGTCACCGACCAAGGCATGTCTGTAGTCGCAACCACCCACGACCACACCCTCCTAGACATGGCAGACCGCATCTACACCATGCAAGACGGAGAGATGCAACTCACGGAAGATCGGTTGAACTAACCCGACCAACGGCGGCGCCTCATCCTCTCTTCGCCCCCAACAACGCCACCAGCATCTCCCTCAAAGACCTCGGCGATGCAACAGCAACCTTCGCGGCTGAATTGCCCGAACCTATCTTCACCGTATGCACATTGGCTCCAACATGCACGAACAGATCCTCGTCGGTTCGGTCGTCTCCTGTAGCCAATTCGAAATCAAACGGCCCGAATCGGTCGATCACTAAGTCGTATGCTCGCGCCTTGGTCAGCCCTTGCTGCCGTATCTCCACCACCTTCGCTCCGTGTAGCACCTGCACCGGTTGGCCGCGCAACGAGTTCTCCAACACCGACACCAGCTCCAAGGCCTGCCAGTTGCCCAACGTCTCCTCCGTCTGACGGTAGTGCCACGCCAGCGCAGTCTCCTTCTCCTCGATCCGCGAACCAGGCGTGCGGTCCACATAATCCTCCAACAAACCCAACACGTCAGATTTCCAGCTCGTATCGAGCACTCCCAGCAATCGCCACTTCTTTTCTCCAGCACCCTTCATCCACGCACCATGCTCCGCGATAAGGTCGATCGGACAGTCGTCGAACCACTCGCCTAGCGTCTGGTGATCACGACCACTGTTGATGAACACCTTGACATCGCTCCGTTCACCGTAATCTCGAAGAATCTCAAGAATTTCATCCGTCGGCATTGCATCCTCATACCGATCGACGAACTCACGCAACGAACCATCATAGTCCAGCATCACAAGCGAAGCATCCGCTGTGCGGAAATCGTTCGCCAACGACTCTGCGAGGATGGAAGACTCCAACATCGGTGGCGAGCCGGTCTGCTCCGTCTCCGTCGCTTCCAACGACGACATGAAATCCCTCACCCAGCGATGAACATCGTTCTGGATCACCCGACTGTGCATCGGCATCATCCGCTCATTGCGCTCGCCCAGACTCATCTCCAAGGCGAATTCCAACTGGTCCGCCGTGCCTTCGATATCCCAAGGATTAACACGCAGCGCCTCGCCCAACTCGCTAACCGCACCCGCAAACTCGCTGATGACCAAAGTGCCCCCACCGTCGTCGCGGCAAACTACATACTCCTTCGCCACCAAGTTCAGCCCATCGCGCACCGGTGACACGAAGCAAACGTCGGCAACCCGGTACAGAGCGCACAGTTCCTCCTGCGTCACGGTCTGATACAGATAGTTGATCGGACTCAGCAGCGGCGAACCATAGATGCCGTTGATCTCGCTCACCCGCCGCTCAACCTCGCTCTTCAAGTCCTGGTACGTGTCGATACCTGCTCGGGTTGGAACCGCGAGCTGCATGAACAACACACGCTCTGCCCAGCGTGGCGACCGCTCCAAAAGGCGCTCAAACGCCTGCAACTTAAGCAGCAATCCTTTCGTGTAGTCGAGCCGATCGACACCCAAGATGACTTGTCGATCGCCAATAGTGCGTTTGAGCTGTGTCAGAAAGCGTTCAGCATTTTGTGAATAAGCCTTCTCCTGAAACTCAGCAGTATCGATCCCTAGCGGATGCGCCTCGACTCTCACGTTGTGGTCGCGCATCCTGACCGTGCCGGCCTGCGACTCGATGCCCAAGATTCGTCGCACGCTGCGAAGGTAGTTGTACGTGTAGTCGTACGTATGCATTCCAATAAGGTCAGCGCCCAACAGACCGCGCAGAATCTCAACCCGTTGGGGCAAAATCCGGAACGTCTCATCCGCCGGAAAAGGTATATGCAGAAAGAATCCGATGCGGACATCCAAACCCCGGTCTCGCAACATCCTGGGCAACAGCATCAGGTGATAGTCGTGGACCCACACCGCGTCGCCCGGTTCCGCCAAGTCGCAGATCACATCCGCGAAGCGCTGATTCACCCGACGGTACGCCTCGAACTGCTCCGGAACGAACGACCCGAACTCCGTGAAGTAGTGGAACAACGGCCAAATCGCATCGTTCGAGTACCCCTCGTAGTAGTCCTCGTAATCTTGCGGATCCAGCTCTACCGGCACGAGATTGTGCTCGGTTAACTGTCGCCTAACGTCTTCGTCGGGTTCCGCGCCAGGGTATCCGACCCACAATCCGCCGGAACTCTCATGCAGAGGTCGAAGCCCGGTCACTAGACCACCAACGCTGTGAGTCAGTGTCTGTTGACCCGTGTCAGGATCGACGCCGATTGTCACCGGCAGTCGGTTCGCCACGAGAATCGGGCGCCTCATCGTGCCCTCGGGTGCCTCAGCCATTCAATCAGCCGCCAGAAATTGCAGGAACGAAATGCACCTCAGTATCCGGCTCTAGCGGCTGCAGCAACCCTTGACGGGTGGCAGCGTAGCCTACGACGGCTGCAAGACCCGGTTTCAGACGACCGTCTTGCAAGAGATGGTCCGAAATTCCCGGATACGCCTCTTCAAGGTTGTTGACCACCTCTCCCAATGTCGCGCCCGCAACATCCAACTCGCCTTTGCCGCCCGCGAACCGCCGCAATTCATACGGTAAAAACACCTTCGCCATGATTCGCGACTCTCCCGGCTATAACTGACTTCACGTTTTGCAGCGATCACACCAGAGGCCGATGAGATCGAACTGCTCGCGTAATCAGCATACCACCGCCAAGTTACAGAACTGTTGCAAACGATTCCTGACCGCAACCCTTCAAAAACACGTAGGGGCAATCATTGCGATCGCCCCTACAAGACCGTCAGCAACTGACAGGCGGTTTAACCACCATTCTTCGCCGCCAACGCCTCTAAGATACGTCCCGGCTTCATCGGCTGCTCCTGCAACCTCACACCGATCGCGTCGTTGATGGCGTTTGGAATGGCCCCAAGCGGAGGTGCAATCGGAACCTCGCCAACTCCGCGCACACCGAACGGGTGCATCGGATTCGCGACCTCCACGATGTGAGTCTCCAGCATCGGCAAGTCCAGAGAGGTCGGCATCCGGTAGTCCAAGAAGCTGAAGTTGGCCATCGAGCCATCTTCATGCATGAAGTACTCTTCGTTCAACGCCCAGCCGATGCCTTGGGCTGCGCCGCCCTGCATCTGGTTCTCGACGTACGACGGATGAATCGCCTTACCCGCGTCTTGGAACACGCTGTACCGCACAACATCCGTCTTCCCCGTATCCGGATCGATTTCAAGATCGCAGATGTGAAGACCGAACGCGTTGCCAGCCGCCGCGAGGTTTACCGACGAAGTTGTCGAGATCGGGCCGCCAGTGTCGCCCAGCCGAGTTGCCAAGTCCTTGAAGCCAAGGTTCAACTCAGGGTCAGACTTGCTGCTAAACGTGCCGTCCGAGAACTCGACATCGTCTTCGTCGATGCCCCATAGCGCCGCAGCGCGTACCTTCATTTCGTCTACCATCTTCATCGCAGCTTCCCAAGCTGCGAACCCGGTCGCGTACGTCACGCGGCTTCCACCAGTCGTTCCGGTGTAACCGATTTCATCGGTGTTCGGAATGCTCGGGTGAACGTCGTGTGCGTCGAGACCCAATACTTCGGCAGCCTGCATCGCGATCGACGCCCGCGAGCCGCCGATATCCTGTGAACCTTCGTTCATCGCAACCGTGCCATCATCTTGCAGCATCAGGTCAACAGTCGACTTTCCGCCGCCGTTCATCCAGAAGCCGACCGCGACTCCGCGCCCGCGCTTGTTCCCAGGTGCCGGCTCGCCAAGCGACGAGTTCCAGTGATCAGAGTCCCGAGCCTGCTCAAGCATTTCTACTAGGCCAATGCGGTTGAACATCACGCCATTGCCGTTTCGAGAACCTTCCGTCGACGCGTTGTCGAGACGGAACTGCATCTTGTCCCAGCCCATCGTCTCGCAGATCTCGTCCACCACGGTCTCAATCGCGAAGCAGACTTGGGGCGAACCCGGCGCCCGATATGCCGCCGACTTCGGCTTGTTGACTACTACGTCGTGCGCGTCGATTCGAGAGTTCGGGACGTCGTACGCCGCACGGAAACAGTTGATACCTGCCGTGAATGCCGAGCCAGGGTAGGCACCGGCTTCGTACCAAAGCTTCCCATCGAACGCGTGGATCTTCCCATCCTTGGTCACGCCCATTTTGACGCTGACTTTCCCGCCAGGTGCAGGACCGCTGGCCATGAAGACCGCCGGACGATCCATCACCATCTTCACCGGACGATGATTCGATTTCTTCGACAGAATCGCAGCTACTGGTGCTAGGTAGGTTTTGGTCTTGCCACCAAAACCGCCGCCGATTTCAACGGATTCGGCGACCACATTGGAGTCAGGTAGACCGACGAGCGCAGCCGTCTGTTCCTTGACTGCAAACATCCCCTGCGTGCTTTCCCACACGCGAACGCGGTCATTCTCGTCCCAGATCGCAGTTGCGTTGTGCGGCTCAATGTAACCCTGGTGGACCATCTCCAGCGATACTTCGCGCTCAACTACCAGATCGCAGTCATCGAACGCACCATCAGGATCGCCAAACTCATGCCGGACCGCGATCGCGACGTTCGTGTTAGGAACGCTCTCGCCGAAGTGGTTGCCCACCAGATCCTCGAGCAGTATCGGCGCGCCGTCAGCCATCGCTTCGTCTACGTTTCGCACGGGTGGAAGCGCCTCATACTCAACCTTGATCCGTCGCACCGCTTCAGTTGCTGTGTTCCGGTCGACCGCCGCCACTGCCGCGACCACGTGGCCGCTGTATAGAACCTTGTCCGAAGCCATCACGTTGTCTTGCGTGCGCTTCATGTTGAGGACTTCTTCACCAGTCTCAACTTCCATGTCCGCCGCGGTCGGGAAGTCCTTATGGGTCGCTACGGCGAACACGCCGGGCAATGCCTCTGCCTCGGAAGTGTCGATACTCAGAATGCGAGCGTGGACTTGGTCCGTTCGCAATACGTCGCCCCAGATCAGACCAGGCAACTTAACGTCGCCGCCGTAAACCGCACGTCCCGTGACCTTGTCCAGTCCATCGTGCCGGATCGGACGTGTCCCGACTACCGAATAATCCGTCTTCTCTTCGAAAGTGGCTACCATGCAGATGGTCCTCCTGCTTTCTTAATTCATGCCGATAACGCCTGAGCAGACGCAACGACCCGATCGCTTGGTTGGTAATCACTAGAATTCGCCACACGGCTACGGGTTCCGCGAGATTTTTAACCACGCCTAACCGTTCCGTACTGGCGATGCCAGTTAACTCAATTGAATACTACTGTAAATCTGCCCGAATTTAACCGAGCAAGCGTTAACCGCTGTTTACGTCCGAGTACGCGTCTCCGGGACGATACCTGCCGGTCTAACCAGCAACACAACCACGATGATCAACCCGATAACCGCCAACCGCAAGTTCGGATCGCCCAAGAATCCCGGCAAGAACTGCGAACTCGAAATCACCGCCCACAACACAAACGCGCCCAATATCGCCCCTCGGTGGTTGCCACTACCGCCAAGTATCAGCATCGCCCAGATGATGAACGTCGCGAAAAACGGCTCAAACGCCTGTGGAGTGATCGAGTGCTTCGCAAACGCATACAACGCACCACCGATCCCCATCAACGCCGCACCATACGCAAACGCCTGCAACTTGAACTGAAACACGTTCTTGCCCACCATCTCCGCCGTGTCTTCGTTCTCACGAATCGCCAGTATCACGCGCCCCCAAGGCGACGCCGCCAAGCGCTGCGACAAGAAATACACGACCACCAGCACTATCAGAACCAGCGGCAAGAATACGAAGTCGTACCAATGCGGATCCACCAACCCATCCAGCACTCGCGGTATTCCGTTCAAACCCCGCGTCCCGTCCGCCAACCAACCCTCATTCGTAAACACCAACCTCACAGCCTCGCCTAGCCCCAGCGTAGTTATCGCCAAATAATCGCCCCGCAACCGGATCGTGATGCTCCCCACCAGATACGCCACAGCCGCGCAAACCGCCGCCGCCGCGATCAAAACCAGCGGGAACCACAGGTCAAACCCGATCCGCTCAGATCCCAACGTGAACGCCAAATTCCCTCCCCACTCATACTGCTGATACAGATCCGGATTAGGTGGCGGCATCACCAATATCGATGCTGTATACGCACCGAGAGCGAAAAACGCCGCGATCCCGATATTGAACAACCCGGTGTGCCCATAATGGACGTTCAAGCCTACATTGATGATCGCGTAAATCCCCGCGATAACCAGAAAACTGCCGATGTGCAGGATGATGCCTTCTAACTCAACCACGACCCGCTAACTCCTGCTCTGCCCAAACAGACCGTTAGGTCGTACCAACAGCAACACTATGATCGCCGCAAAGAACACCGCTGGCTTATAAGAGGGTTCCAACCAAGCCGTCGAAACCTCGCCGACAACTCCGACGAAGATCGCTCCTGCAAACGCGCCATAAGGATTCCCGATCCCACCAGCAACGACCGCGGCAAAGAGTGGGATCAGTATTTTCCAACCGGAGATGGTCAAAAGCTGTCCTTGACCGGTCGCGAACAGAATTCCTGCCGCGGCCGCCATCCCTCCGCCTATCACCCATGTCAAGAGATTCGTCCGCTCGACATCTATGCCTGTCACGCGTGCCAAGTCCTCATTGTCCGCCGCCGCGCGCATCGCCTTGCCCCAGCGGGTCATGTTGAGGAAAAGGTACGTCGCCAACGTCAACACGATCGCAGCGATCGAGACGAAGATCATGTCAGGAGGTATTCGCACCAGCACATCCTGAAGATGGAACAGATCGACGGTGTAGATGAGGAACTTTTTCGACTCCCTCGGGAAATGCTCGACCTCGGTGCCCCATATGTATTGGATGAAACCGCGCAATGCTATTGCTACACCGAGAGACGTCAACGCCATCACGCCGGGCAACGCGCCGCGCCGCCGCATCGTGCGATAAACAAGCTGGTCAACTACCACCGCGAAGACGGCAACAAACAGTACGCCGATAGGCAATGCGATGAACAACGTGTAGCTGAAGGTGAACGGTCCTACAGAGTTTTCGTTCCAAACTTCTGGCACCAAACTCCCAAACACAAAAAGAGCGATGAACGCGCCGAGAGTCATGTAGTCGCCGTGGGCGATATTGGGTAAGTGCAAGTTTCCATATACGAGCGAGAGCCCCACTGCGCCCAACGCGTACACCGATCCGACCAGCAAACCGTTAACCGTCAGATCCAACTGCCAAATCAAAGCCCACAGCGCAAGTCCGCCAACCGCGAAAAGCGCCGCACGCTCGATAACCATGAACCCACGTTCGCCCACAACTGAGACGATCACGTCGCGGATCGCATTTGTATTGATAACCATCGAGACCCAAATCCGGGACGCGCCTGCTATCCCGATCCCTCCGATTCGCTCTCAGTTGCTCCGCTCAGTCCTAAGAAAACCCTGCCGATATCAGGGTTCTTCAGGAGCCCATCCGCCGTATCCTCCGCGAAGTTCCGCCCCCGTGCCAAGACGTACGCTCGATCGCTGTGCCGCAACGCCTTGATCGCATTCTGCTCCACCAGCAGAATCGAAACCCCGGTCTGATTGATCTCCCGGATCTGATCCAGAACCTGATCCACAATCTGTGGCGCCAATCCCGCTGTCGGTTCATCCAACAGCAGTACCGAAGGCTCAGCCACCAAAGCCCGTGCCAACGCCAACATCTGACGCTGACCGCCAGAAAGCTGTCCAGCCTTGCTGCTCCATCGCTCTCTCAACAACGGAAACAAATCCTGAACCCGCTCCATATGGTGACGAAAGTCGCCCCGCATCGCGAAAGCCCCCATCTCCACGTTCTCCCTCACCGACAGAGTCGGGAAAATGTTCCCGGCCTGCGGAACATAACCGATGCCCATTTCGATCAAACGGTCCGCACGCTCTCCGGTGATGTCCTCGCCATGCAGCTTGATAGTCCCGCCAGACACGTCCGCCAAGCCGAAAATCGCCTTGATCGTCGTCGATTTGCCCGAACCGTTCGGACCGATGATCGTCACCATCTCACCACTTCCCAAAAACATCGAAATCCCGCGCGCAATCAGAGTCGGACCATACCCCGCCTCCAACTCCGAAATCTCCAAGGCAGGAGAGACCGCAACCTCTGCAACCGTATCGCTCACGCCGCAACTCCCCCTAGATACGCGTCCAAAACCCGGGCATCGCTGCGAACCTCCTCCGGCGTTCCGTTCGCAATCACCTTCCCTTCCGCCATCACGATGACCCGATCGCACATCTCCATGATCAGCGGAACATCGTGCTCCACTATCACCCAAGTGATGCCACGCTCGTCTCGCAGATCCCGAATCGTCTGAGCGATATTCCGCATCAACGTCGGATTCACTCCCGCCGCAGGCTCGTCCAACAACACCAGCTTCGGAGACGCCATCAACGCCCGGCCAATCTCTAGCAGCTTCTTCTGTCCCGTCGAAAGATTCGCCGCCAACTCCTCCTCGAGATGCGTCAACTGCAAAAGACCCAAAACCTCCCGCGCTTGCTCTCGTATCCGCTCTTCCTGCCGCCTCACCAACCCAGGTGCGAACACCGAAGTGAACATCGCCTCTCCGATCTGACCCTCAGGCACGACAGCGAGATTCTCCAACACCGTCATCCGACCCAACTCACCCGGTATCTGAAAAGTCCGTGCCACGCCTCGCCGTGCCACAGAGTGGGGCGGGATCCCATCTAGCCGGTGCCCATCGAAAAAGATCCGACCACTCTGCAACGGGACCATGTCCGTGATCAGATTGAACATCGTCGACTTCCCCGCACCATTCGGCCCGATCAATCCCGTAATCGTCCCCGCCTCGATTTCAAACGAGCAGTTGTCAACCGCGCGCAAACCCCCAAACGCACAGACTGCGTCCTCAACCTTAAGAATCGGCTCTGTCAACCCAGATTCACGCCTTGACACGTTAGAAGATGCACCCGAAATCCCACTCAGACTTCATCTTCTATACTTTCGCAATCAGATTATACAGCCGCAAATCCGAACTGATACTTCATCGCAATTACACCGCGATACCGCCAAAACCCCCATCTGAACAACCATCGAGAGCATCACGATGACCAGCAAAAACGGAAGCAACCAAACCTCCGATCTCACCCCGGAAGACGTCCTAGGCACCGACCAGACCGCCGAACTCCGAGAGATCCGCACCAAAACCGATGGTCCTGCAGGTGTCGTACCGTTTACCGCGGACTTCCTAACCAACAGTCCAAGCGGCGATCACTTCGGCATGTCACAAAACGCCGGCATGGGTTGGAACCCCGCTGAGCTCATGCGTAAGCAGTTCATCATCCTCGCAACTGCCGGCGGACTACGAGAAGAAGACGGGACTCCAGTCGCCCTCGGACTCCACACCGGTCATTTCGAGCTCTCATCCATGGTCAAAGCCGCCGCCAACGAGTTCGACCGCCTCAACGGCCTACCGTTCGCTACATTCTGCTCCGATCCCTGCGACGGACGCACCCAGGGCACCACCGGCATGATGGACTCCCTCCCATACCGCAACGATGCCGCCCAAGTCTTCCGCCGCCAAGCCCGATCACTCCCAACCGCCCGTGGAGTAATGGGTATCGCATCCTGCGATAAAGGTCTCCCAGCCATGATGATGGCCGTCGCTGGACTCCGCGATAAACCCGTCGTTATCGTTCCAGGAGGCGTCACTCTAGCCCCCAAAACCGGCGAAGACGCCGGCATGATTCAGTCCATCGGCGCACGATTCGCACAAGGCGAAGTAACCCTCGAATACGCCCAAGACGTCGGATGCCGAGCCTGCGCATCTCCCGGCGGCGGATGCCAGTTCCTAGGCACCGCCGGAACATCCCAAGTCGTTTCCGAAGCACTCGGCCTCGCCATCACCCACGCCGCACTTTCGCCCAGCGGCACACCCGCATGGTTCGATGTTGCCGTCCGTTCCGCACGCGCCCTCGTCATGGCGGAAAACCGCGGCATCAACTCCAACGACATCCTCACCGACGCAGCATTTGAGAACGCAATGGTCGTCCACGCGGCATGTGGAGGCTCCACCAACCTACTCCTGCACACTCCTGCAATCGCCCACGCCGCTGGACGCTACCGCATGAACGTCGACGACTGGCGACGAATAAACGACGATGTCCCCCGCATCGTAGATGTTCTCCCGAACGGCCCCATCGGACATCCCACCGCGCAGCTCTACGCCGCCGGGGGCGTACCGGAGGTCATGCTCCACCTCCGAAACCTCGGACTCCTCGACACCTCCGTATTGACCGCAACTGGTCAATCCCTCGACGAAAATCTCGATTGGTGGGAAGACTCCGAACGCCGACAAGACATGCGCAACTACCTCCGCAACGTCGACGGAGTAAACCCCGACGACATCATCATGTCTGCCGACCGCGCCAAATCCAAAGGCCTCACTAGCACCGTCACATTCCCGCGCGGCAACCTCGCACCTCAAGGCTCCGTCATCAAATCCACCGCGATCGATCCCACCGTGGTTGACCACGACGGTGTCTACCGCAACACCGGCAACGCCCGCGTCTTCGTCTCTGAACGCGAAGCCATCGCGGCTATCAAAACCCGTGACGAAAACTACAAGATCAAAGCCGGCGATATCATGATCGTCAACTGCGGCGGCCCGCTAGGAACCGGCATGGAAGAGCTCTACCAGATCACCGCCGCTCTCAAACACCTCTCCTACGGCAAGCACGTCGCTCTCATCACCGACGCCCGATTCTCTGGTGTCTCCACCGGTGCCTGTATTGGTCACGTCGGGCCTGAAGCCCTCGCTGGCGGACCCATCGGACGCGTCCGCGAAGGCGATCTAGTCGAGATCATCATCGACCGCAACGACCTCACCGGATCCATCAACCTAGTAGGGGAGGGCGACACCTTCCACGACGCCGATTGGGGCACGAAAGAACTCGAAAACCGACCAACACCCGACGCCCTCGCGCCCCACCCTCAACTACCCGATGACTCCCGTTTATGGGCCGCACTCCAAGCCGCATCCGGCGGCATCTGGGGCGGCTGCGTATTCGACACCGAATCCATCATCGAAACCCTAAACGCCGGCCGCGAAGCCCTACAAAAACAACGCCAACCGGTTACGTAGGGGCGACCCTTGTGGGGTCGCCCTCGCGCAGCGGGTACCCTCACCCCTGCGCCCGCACCAACGCCTGCACTGCATCCTCGACATGCTCCGGCGTGCCGACCAGTATCAGCCGGTCTCCAGCTCGCGGCACCACATCATCGGTGGCCTCTACAAGCTCTCCCGAATCCCCGCGTTTGATCGCCACCACATCCGCTTTGCTGTCGGAAACCACCGTCGAATCGCCAATCGATACATCGCAATACGGCCCACCCCCAACCACGATCACCTCCCCAGTCTCCACCGAAACGACGCCACCCTCAACCTCGATACTCCTCAATCCCTCTCCAGAACCTTTCGTCGCACCTACTATCTCATCAACGATCCGGCTCGCCGCGATGTGATGCATCGAAATCACCTTCGATGCACCGGCACGAATCAGCTTCGGCTCCGACTCCGGCAACGTCGCCTTCGCCACAATCTCCACATCTGGCGCAATAACATGTGCCGACAACACCGTCATCAGCGCCGCCGAATCTGGCGCAACCGTACATATCAGACTCTTCGCACGCGTGATACCTGCTTTGATCAAAACCTCATCCTGTCCGCCATCTCCGTGTATCCCCACAAATCCATCCTCCGACGCGTTCTGAATCTTCTCACTATCAGCATCCACGACCACCACGCGCTCCTTGCCCAGCGCGTTCAACTCGCCAGCCACAACTGATCCCGTATCACCGTAACCCACCACGATGTGATGCCCACGCAACCGCCGCATCATCGCCTCCGTGCCGCGCTGCCGCAGATTCGACACTAGCTGACCTGATATCAGCTGCTCACCTAGCGTCGCAAAGGTGTAGGCGAAGGCTCCCACACCAGTAATGATGATCACTATCGAAAACACTCGTCCCAACTCGCTCAGCGGCCTAACCTCCTCGAAACCCACCGTCGACATCGTGATCACCGACATATATGCCGCATCCATCCACGTCCAATCGTCTCCCTCGATCACCTTGAAACCCACCACACCAATCGCCATTACCGTCAATAGCGCCATTATTCCGCGCGCCAAGTTCCAACGTCGGCGACGGATCAACCGCTGCGACTCCGAAGGCGCTGAAACTACAAATGCAGGCATGATTGCTCGCTCAAAACCTCACGTACGCGACGCCGCTTCTCTCGCCACGATCGCGACCGCTAACGCCCCTTCCACCGTCTCACCCGTAACCGTTATATGACCCATCTTACGCCCTGTCCGATACCCAGACTTCCCATAAAGATGCAGATGCGCCCTCGGCATCGCCAGAACCGCACCCCAATCCGGCGATCCGCCAGCGGTCTCCCAAACATCCCCAAGAAGATTCACCATCACCGTCGGCGACCTCAGCGAAACATCCCCCATCGGCATCTCCACCATGATCCGCGCCAACTGCTCGAACTGCGACGTCTCACATCCCTCGATCGTGTAATGCCCCGAGTTGTGCGGACGAGGCGCCAACTCATTCACCAAAACCTCACCAGCCCGCGTAACAAACATCTCCACCGCGATCAACCCGATCACATCCAGGCCCTCCGCAATCCGCATCGCAACCCGCACTGCTTCATCCTTGACCGCATCCGAACACCGCGCCGGAACAATTGACGTATCCAAAATCCCACCTACATGCACATTCTCCGAAACCGGAAACGTGCGCATCTTTCCGTCAAGGGATCGAGCGCAAACCACCGATACCTCCATCTCAAAATCCACAAACCCCTCCACAATCACCGGCGCATCTTCAGATCCACCCAATTCCTCAAACGCAGCCTCAGCATCACTCGCATTCCGCACCACTTGCTGCCCCTTACCGTCATATCCCCACCGCGTAGTCTTCATCACCACCGGCACACCAATCTCTCGCACCGCCTCCGACGCTTCCTCACCAGACCGAACGACCCGAAACTCCGGCACTCCAATCCCCAACTCCCGCATCGTCGACTTCTCGATCTCCCTATCCTGACAAACCCTTAGCACCGACGGCGAAGGATAGACCGGTTTCAACTCCGAAATCACCTCAATCGCCGTAGCATCCACATTCTCAAATTCATACGTCACAACATCCGACCGCTCCGCCAACTCCCGCGCCGCACCCAAATCATCATATGCCGCCACGATGTGATGGTCCGTAACCTGCGAAGCCGGACAATCCTCTCCCGGATCCAAAGAAACCGACCGATACCCCATCACCCGGGCCCCCATAGCCAACATCCGCCCCAACTGCCCACCACCAAATATCCCAATCGTCAAATCAGAACCCATCACCCCCACCTTCTACCCACCCAAATCCTCTTCACCAACATAAGTCCCAGCCAACACCTCCGCCTCCGCCTTGGCCCGCCTCATCACCAACCGCGCGAAAACCTCCTCATCAAACGCCCCGATAATCTGCGCCGCCAGCAAACCCGCATTCACCGCCCCTGATCGCCCAATCGCAACCGTCGCCACCGGAACCCCGCGCGGCATCTGCACGATCGACAGCAACGAATCCAACCCGCTCAAAGACGAACTCTCAACCGGCACTCCGATCACCGGCAAATTTGTATTCGCCGCCACCATCCCCGGCAGATGCGCCGCTCCGCCTGCACCCGCAATGATCACCTTCACCCCACGAGCCTTAGCCTCCTTCGCGAATTCCGACATCAAATCCGGAGTCCGGTGCGCCGAAACAACCCGAACCTCATGCGCAACACCCAAGTCGCCCAAAACCTCCGCCGCATGACGCATCGTCGGCAAGTCCGAACGACTCCCCATAATCACCGAAACCAACGGTCCATTAGCATTCTCACTCATTCCCAAAATCCTAAACCAAACATCGACACAAAACCGTCCCCTTTCTCGAAGCGAACGCAGGGGGATGCCCCGGTAGGATGGAGCAATCCAACCGCGCCTCAACCAACACTATTCCCAACATCGCTATATAATTACGATACGGTATCGTTACTTAATGGAGCCAGGCCAATGCAAACTACCATCGCCGATCCCGCCCAAACCACCGCATACAAGAGACGCTGGTTCACTCTGGTAGTCCTCTCCACAAGTCTCCTCATCATCGGGCTCGACAACACCATCCTCAACGTCGCAATTCCTACCCTCCAACGTGAGTTCAACGCCAGTGCAACATCGCTCCAATGGATGGTCGACTCTTACATCCTCGTCTTTGCAGGCCTACTCCTCACGATGGGCGCTCTAGGAGACCGATTCGGACGCAAACGAGCCCTCCAAGTCGGACTCGTCATATTCGGGCTTTCCAGCCTCTTCGCCACTTATGCAGACTCCAGCGCACAACTCATCGCCGCTCGGGCATTGATGGGCATCGGAGGCGCGCTCATCATGCCGTCAACCCTCTCCATAATCACCAACGTATTCCCAAGAGAGGAACGCGGCAAAGCGATCGGAATCTGGGCCGCCGTCGCCGGTCTAGGCATCGGAATCGGACCCGTTACTGGTGGGTTGCTCCTCGAAAACTTCTGGTGGGGCTCCGTATTCTTCATCAACATACCGATAGTCTTAATCGCACTTATCGCCGGACTCGTACTCGTTCCCGAAAGCCGTGACCCGAATCCCGTCTCACTAGACATTCCGGGAGCCATCCTCTCCATCGCCGCCGTAACCACATTGGTCTACTTCATCATCGAAGCACCTACTCACGGCTGGACCAATCTCTCCATAATCTCCGGGCTCGCAGGCGGCGCAATCCTAGTCGCCATATTCATCGTCTGGGAGCTCAGGACTGATCACCCCATGCTCAACCTCGCGTTCTTCAAAAACCTGAGATTCTCAGCCGGCGCCGGAGCTATCTCTATCGGCTTCTTCGCCCTCTTCGGCATGATCTTTGGAATGACCCAGTACCTTCAGTTCGTTCAAGGCTTCACACCGCTTGAAGCCGGGCTACGGATGATTCCCATCGCCTTCGGCATGGCGATCGGCGCAGGTCTGAGTCATCGATTGGTCGGAAGATTGGGCACCAACAGAGTTGTCGCTGCGGGACTTTTTGGACTGACCGCCCTTTTCGTCTCCATCTCGTTCTGGCAAACCGACACCAGCTACTGGGTCATCGGCACTACCTTCTTCCTGCTCGCGTTTAGCATGGGCAATGTCATGGCACCTTCCACTGATGCCGTCATGGGAGCAGTGCCGGAAGCCAACGCCGGCATCGCATCCGCCATGAACGATGTCACCCGCCAAGTCGCCGGTGCATTCGGAGTCGCCGTCATCGGATCGGTCATCAACACCGTATTCAACTCCCGCATGCAAGACGTCGTTGCTTCGCTCCCGCCCGAAGCCGCACACGCCGCCAGCGACTCCGTCGGTGCCGCCGCTAGAGTGGCCTCGATGCTCCCGGCAGAGATCGCGGCCCCATTGGTCGCATCCGCAAAGACCGGATTCACCGACGCCTTGGGTGTCGCCGTTCTTGTCTCCGCCGCAATCGCCATTATCGGATCCATTCTCGTATTGAGATTCATGCCAGCCCGCCATCTCGAACCAACCGCAGACATCGAAACCCCGAACCAGGCCAATCCACATCATCAGTAGAACGCCATCGTCATCGTCATTCCGTCGAAGGCCAGCGCTTCAGCAAACGGAACGTCCATCCAGAGGGGCATCCCATATTCACCCTTCTGCTACTCTGACGGAAGGTTTCGTTATCGATCCAAGTCCCTAGAAATTGACCCAGACAAACCCGCAGGTAACCCAACAAGACCCAAAACCCGGAAGACCACGCGACCCCAATCTGGACCGCGCGATACTTCGGGCAACCATCCAAGTACTCACCGATGTCGGATACGCCGCAATGTCTGTCGAACGCGTCGCAAACATCGCAGGGGTAGGCAAAACCACCATCTACCGGCGCTACGAAAACAAAGAAGAACTCACAGCCGCCGCGATGAGATCGTTGACCGACAACTTCGGACCGCCACCAGACACCGGCAGCGCCCGCGACGACATCATCGAGATGCTTATCCAAAACCTGACCGCGTTGGAACGTGGCCCCGGATTCTCGGTCATGGGAGCCCTCCTCGTCGAAGAACGACGAAACCCGGCACTGCTCGAACTCTTCCGAAACCGCATCATGCAACCCCGAAGAGAAGACGCCGTAGCAGTCCTCCAAAGAGGCGTCGAACGCGGAGAAATCCGCCCGGAAACCGACCTCGAAACCGCCGTATACGCAATGGTAGGCTCCATCCTAGCCCGCCACATTCTAGGCGCACCCCAAACCCGAACCCAAATCGAAAACACCGTAGACACCATCTTCCAAGGAATCTCCACAACCAATCACATCACACCTTCTTCAGGAGGGGGCTAGGGTAGGTCACGCATCCCCTCTCCCTTGATGGGAGAGGGTTAGGTAGAGGATGAAAACCCTTCAATTAAACGCTCCCCTCTGTCATTCCGAGCGCAGCGCGGAATCTCTCCCCTTCGCCCAAAAAGGGACACAGTAGGGGCAAGGTTTGAAACCTGCCCGCAAGGGGTGCCCGTACCCCGATACGGGGGACAAAGGGGGCACACCCCCGTGATTAATCGCGCCCAAAATTAACATTGATTCTCAGTACTATTACGATCCACCCTCAACTAACTCACTTGACGATCCCATGACCACAGATTCTGAACCCGTCCCGCCCGAACAAGAACCTCATTCCAGAGCAATGGTCGTATTCGCACATCCCGACGACGCCGATTGGGGATGCTCCGGGACCGTCGCAAAATGGACCCGACTCGGCTGGGAAGTCGTCTACGTAATGTGCACCGACGGCTCCAAAGGAACCGAAGACCGTTCACTCTCAGCCACCGAACTAAGCCGAATCCGCAAAGATGAGCAAACCGAAGCCGGACGCGTCCTAGGACTCAAATCCATCGAATTCCTCGACTTTCCAGACGGTTACCTCGAACCAACCATCGCACTCCGACGTGAAATCGTCCGCGTCATCCGTAAACACCGCCCTCATATCCTCATCACCACCAACCCCACCCGCGACCTTTCGCACAGCAACTACATCGGCCACCCAGACCACTTCGCAGCCGGCGAAGCCGCACTCTCAGCCGTATTTCCATCTGCCCGCGACCACCTCTGGGACGAAGGCCTTTTGGCACAAGACCTCGACGCATGGAAAGTCCACGAAGTTTGGGTCATGATGTTCGGTGAGGGCAGTTCTCACTGGAACCCGCTAGAAGAGGAAGACGTCGAAAAAGCCATCGGTGCCATCAAATCTCACGTCAGCCAGCTCGACCAACCCGAAAACGTCCACAAGTGGATGCGAAGATGGCGAGCCGAAAACGGCAAAAACATCGACGCACCATTCGCCGAAGGCTTCAAACGATTCCAGCTTGTCCCCGGATTCAATCCCGACGACGAGGAAGACCAAGACGAGGCAGAGGACTCCGACTAGAGCACCAGAACCTGCTATAACCAACTAATGTCTAGCGATCCCAAATCAGAATCTACCGCTGACAATCTCCCACCAGCATCGCAAAGCAACCGTGCCCGACAGACACGCTCGCGCAAAAACATCACTCACCCCATCACCTTCAAAGACGAAACCTTAGAAAAAGCCTACAACCGCAAACGAAACGTCCCCAAATCCCAACGCAAATCAGAACTTCGTCGCCTGCACTGATCGCCCCTGCCAACCGCCAATTCCATCAGAACCCGTAAATCCTCTTCGCATTCTCCCCGAGCAACATCCCACGCTCACCCTCCGTCAGCCAATCAAACCCCTGGCGAACCAACCGCAACTCGTCCGCCAGGGAAATCCAACCGTTCTTCTCACGTAGGTAGCCCGGATAACCCGTGCCCCAGATGCACCGCTCAATCCCAAACGCATCAATCGCCATCATCACCACACTATGCATATCCCCAAACGGAAATCCTTCCCCTGACCGATTGTGCACATCCGAAATCATCATCACCACATTCGGATGCCGAGACAAATCCAAAACTGGCAGATACGACGTCCAACCATCACCAGCCATCCAAGGCTCCGGGTACATCATGTGATCGATGATCCAAGTGATCCCCGTATACCGTCCCACAATCGCCGCCATCTGACCCACATTCCCAACTCGGTTGTGAACCTTCACGATCCCGCTCCGCTTCTCAATCTCTTTGAACATCCGACCATTCCGATCCACATCCAAAACCGCATCATCCGGATAGTAATCGGGGTGAAACCGAAAACCCGACATCCCAAAATCATCCATCCAACGAGCAGCAACCGAAGCATTGTCAGGATCCACCGGATCCACCAAACCTATCGATCGAAACCTTCCCCGATCCGCGTTCGCCGACTCCGCCACGTAAGTATTGTCCCAAGTTGATCCGCTCGATTGCACCAGCACCGCCGCATCAACACGATTCGCATCCATATCCGCAACCAGCAACTCCGTCGGACCAGCCTCCTCCGTAATCGATGTCCACGTCGGAGCAGTCGGACCGACCGGCGCTATCGGAGGCATCTCCCACACATGAACATGGCAATCGACTATCATTCCGCTCTCCATCAACTAAGCCGTTGCAAAACCGACTCTATTCTGCACCCAATATCGAACCGATGAACTCGGGCCTGCCGTTGGCGAACTCGACAGCCGATATCGCTCGCCTGCCTGACGCCTGAACCGTCACCAATCTCACCGAAGACCCAAACCCCGCAGCAACGCAAACGCTCCCATCATCCGCCCAGTGCACACTACCCGCAACGAGCTCCGACTCTGAATTCACACCTTCACCAATTTCAACATCAACAATCTTGAATACCTCTCCGCCCCAAAACGTGCTGGTTCCCGGCCATGGGTGATAAGCCCGATTCATTCTGACGATCCGATCCGCGGGTGCCTCCCAATCTATCTCTCCGTCAACTTTAGTTAACAATCGCGTTACCGTCGCGTCCGCCTCGATCTGCGGTCGCGGTGAAACCTTACCAGCACAATAATTCTTCAAAACGTCGGGAAGCATACCAGCACCCATCTCGAAGAGTTGCTCTGTCAACGCGTCGCATCGGATATCGCTTGAAATATTCACCAATTCGGATTGAGCCAAGATCGGCCCAGTGTCCATTCCCTCATCCAGCAGCATGATCGACACACCAGTGAACTCGTCGTTTTCAAGAATGGCAGTTGCAACCGGACTCGGTCCGCGATGTCTCGGCAGTAGTGACGGATGGATGTTCACAACGCCCAATCGCGGAGCCAACAGCAGTTCCGTAGGAATGAATCTGCCATACGCCACCACAACGTAAACATCTGCTTCGATCTCCCGAATCGTCGCCACAGCCTCGGCATTCAACGCCTGCGGAGTGATGACCTGGATTCCTGAATCGATTCCAAAAATCTCCACCGGGGTTGGCGATAGAACACGTCCACGGCCAGCGCGCCGCGCGGGGCGTGTGCAGATCATCGGGACTTCGATCCCTGCGCCGAGAAGCGCGCGCAACGACGCGATTGCGGCGTTTGGAGTTCCGAAAAATATCGCTCTCATCCCAACACCTTTTGGCGTGCTAAACCGCTGATACTCAATGTTGATGTTAAGGCAATCGACGGAAGCGGCAGTTGTTGCCACAACAGCGGGATTCACTCGATTTCTGCGCCCGATTCGTCCTTCACAAAACGCACTGATTTTCGATGTCAAACATCTGTTCAATCGCCAAAATTCAGTTCAAAAACCTCTCAAAAACGGCTTTTTTGCGTTGCACGATTTCCCCAGTGGCTATATCTTGAATCTAGTTGACGATGTTCTCGGGCATCTGAGGAGGCGGCCCGAGAATCACACAATCGGTACTGCGCACGAAGTTGCTTGCTGCGTCTTCGCGCGCCGTTAAATTCTATTCGGTCACGAAAGGATGATCTGTGCCTGATGACCTGTCAGACAGCCGTGTTTGCGCGTTGCAAAAAAAGTGGAGAGTGGTGCTCGGGATGGTCGAGGTGCAGATCGATAACCAAGCCGATTTCAGCGCATACCTAGCCGATTCGAAGGCCACATCGTTCACGGATGGCGTGTTGCGGATCACCGTGAAAAACGGTTTCGTAGCTGCTTGGATTCGCCAACGCGTAATGCGGAGCATCCGTCGATTCGCGTCCGAGGTTTTCGATCAAGATGTAAAGGTTGAACTCGACACCATCGCCTACACAAGCAGCGACATGTTGGTGCGCGAAGGGCTCGCTGGCGACTACACCCAGTGGGCCGATGTCCGTTTGAGTCGCCACCGCGCAACAGTAGCCCGCGAGAACGCGCGCTACTTCCCCGCCATCCCTAACTGCACCTTCAAACGCTTCGAGAGATCCGCGAGCAACGCCCACGCGTTGAACGCCGCACGAAGCGTTGTAGACGAGCCGGGCGAGGAATTCAATCCCTTGACCATTGCTTCAGAAACCGGGCAGGGTAAAACTCACCTCATCAACGCCATCGCCAACGAAATGCGCCAAGCCAAGATGAACGTTATCTGCCTTACGGGTGAAGAGTTCGTCGATAGTTTCGTCAAGTCATCGCAGACCGGCAAGGTCGCAGCAGTCCGCGACCGCTACCGCGACGTCGATGCCCTCCTCGTCGATGGCATCGAGAAGCTCATCGGCAAATCGAAGACCCTGTCATTTCTGCTCTCGATCCTCGAACATCTGCTGGCCAATCGAAAGCAGGTCGTTTTCACATTCAACAGCGCATACCCGATCAACGAACTCGGCGATGAGATCGTTTCTAGACTGTCTGGCGGACTCGAGATTTCGATTGCTCGCCCTGATTTCGAGTTGAAACGTTCTCTCCTCGGGAGATACGCATCCGAACGAAAACTGCATCTCAAAAACGAAGTTCTGGACTTTCTGTCGGAACGGTTCGCCAACAACGTTCGTGACGTCATCGGCGCAATCGCACGCGTTGACGCACACCACCAACTGGAAGGACGAGCACAAGCCTCAGAAGCAGGGACAATCAGCTTGGCGGTGGCAGTTGAAGCGGTGAAGGATCGAATAACTGCCCCAGCACCGACGTTGGTACCGCCGAATGATGTTGTCAACGCAGTTGCCAGCGTATTCTCCATCAGCAACGATCAACTGTGCCGATCCGGGAGAGGAAACCGGTCGGTCACATCAGCGCGCGACGTGGCAATCTATATGTTGCGAGAGAAGAGCGGACTTACGAGTTCCGAGACCGGCACATTGATGGGCGGTCGACCTCACTCGACGATACTAGCCTCGCTCAGCCGTTACTCCGAACGCCGCAAGAGCGACCCCCAGCTAATCGAGGCCGAACGGCGAATCAGCAATCTTCTCAGATGACGTTCATGCGTCAGTCTTGCCGGAAATAACCTCTGGGGACTTGAAGAACTGTCGGCGGTACCACCGCAACTCTTCGATGCTCTCCAGCACGTCATCCAACGCACGATGTGACTTAGATTTCTCCGGCGGTTGTACTGCCTCGGGATGCCAGCGCGCAATGAGCTCTTTGATGCTGCTCACATCGACTACACGGTAGTGCAAGTACGATTCCAGTGTCGGCATCTCGCGTTTCAAAAATAGCCTATCCACCCAGATCGAATTGCCGCACAACGGCGCTTCCCATCTCCCCACCCAACTCTTGACAAAATCGAGCGTCTGACTTTCCGCTTCATTGATGCCGATCCGCGACGCTCTGACTTTGTCCATCAGCCCCGATTCGGTGTGTTGCCTCGCTGACCACGGATCGATATTGTTGAGGTCTTCGACCGAGCGATTGATGGCGATGTCCGGACCCTCGGCAAGGATTTCCAGATTCGCATCTGTGATAACCGTCGCCACCTCGATGATGACGTGCTGCTCCTCCAGACCCGTCATCTCAAGATCGAGCCAAACCATACGTCCATCACCCTTATTTTTCGATGCCATGAATTTCGAGGATACCAGCACCGACGAGGCTCAAATGCGCGATTCGGTGGCTGCGCTGGTATGCGAGAATCGTCGTTACACCAACCCCGTCATTCCGGCGAAAGCCGGAATCCAGATGGACGGGATAAAGGGGACGCATGATGAAGCCTCAGGAGGTTGATGCCGTGACTTTTTGCGACGAGATCGAAATCGCTTCCAAACCCCAGCGCGAAGCGATGATGCGACACCCGTTTGTGCTCGGAATCGGAGATGGGACGCTCTCAACTGAGCGCTTCAAGCACTTCATGACGCAGGACTACGTCTACCTCATCGACTACGCCAGATGCTTGGCGATGGGGACCGTGAAGGCCCCCGATCTAACCACCATGAGTTGGTTCGCCGACGCGGTAGATCACATCCTCAACACCGAGATGGAACTCCACCGATCATACTGCTACCAACTCGGAATCTCTGCACAGGAGCTCGAAGCAACCAAACACGCACCAACCACCTACTCCTACACCAGCTACCTGCTCCGCGTCGCCCAAATCGGCAGCTTTGGCGAACTGATCGCGGCTCTGGTGCCATGCATCTGGGGTTACTGGAAAGTTGGCGAGATGCTCGCCACGGACGGCGAACCGCAAAGCGCACCCCACTACGCCGAGTGGATACGCATGTATGCCGGAGAAGATTCGCGCACCGTCGCCTTAGAAGCCCGCGCCATCTGCGACCGCGTCGCCGCAACTGCCGGAAGCCAGGAACTATCTGCCATGCGCGAAGCCTACATCACCTGCACCCGCTACGAACGCGACTTCTGGCAGATGGCCTGGGACCTTGAGGATTGGGCGGTTTGAAGCGGATTACTAATGGTTGAGATGCGTGTCGATCATGTTCTACGTTGACCAACCGAGCCGAGTCGCTATAATGACAACACGTCTTCCCCGAGCGGGAGTAACTCAGTGGTAGAGTATCTGCTTCCCAAGCAGAAGGTCGCGGGTTCGAATCCCGTCTCCCGCTCCACTACCTAACGTCCGACGCTTCTCCTTTAGCGGTCTTGTACCGAACCATCGAATCCGATCGGGGTATCCAGTACTTTCGGATCTTCTCCGATCCTTGCCAACGTATCCTCGTTGAGTTCGATACCTAATCCGGGGCCTTCAGGCACCGTCAGGTACCCGTCAATCAGCTCCAGTGGCTCAACCAATAGCTCCGACTTTGGCGGTTCCGATTCGCCCGTGTACTCCTGCAAAGCGAAGTTCGGGATGCACGCGTCTAGTTGAACACACGCCGCAGTCGATACTGGCGACAACGGATTGTGCGGAATGACCTTCACGTGTTGCGCTTCCGCCATAGCGGCAACCTTCTTGCATCCGCTGAGTCCACCGCATAGGCAAAGGTCAGGTCTGACATACGCACACCCGCCGTTTTCGAGCAATTGCTGGTACTCGAAAATCGTCGTGAAACGCTCCCCCGTCGCGATCGGAATGTTGCACTGTGCTTGCACTTCAGCCATCCTAGCCGGGCTATCAGGCAGCATTGGGTCTTCGTAGAAGAACGGATTGAACTGCTCCAACCGCCTGCCTAGCCAGATCGATTCCGCCGGATTCATCTGGCGGTGAACCTCGACGCAGATGTCGACATCTGATCCAACAGCATCTTTGACCATGCCCACGCGTTCTACCGCCTCATCAGCCCACTCCGTATACGACTTGTGCAGATAGTAGTCGTTCGGGAACGGTGTGAATCGAACCGCGGTGAAACCTTGCTGTTTGGCGCGCAACGCGTCTTCCGCCAATTCCTCGCCCGTATCGCCGCCGACGTGCATATAACAGCGGACGCGGTCGCGCGTCTTACCGCCCATCAAGTCGTAAATCGGTACGCCCAATCGCTTGCCCTTCATGTCCCACAGCGCAATGTCGATCGCGCTGAGAGCGCCTTGGACGACCGAGCCCATGAAGTGTGATGAGCGATACAACCACTGGTAGTGATGCTCGATCAAGTTCGGGTCCTTACCCACCAGATAATCGCTCATCACCTCGATCATCGTCTTCGTGGGACGTTGCCAACCGTGGACGCCGCCCTCGCCAATCCCGACAAAACCGTCCTCGGAGTGAATCTTTATCAAGAGCCATCGGCTCCAGAGGAACGTTTCGACTTTTTCGATCTTGGTCATCGGTATTTCCTGTTAGTGATCTAAATGGCGGTCAAGGCCATAAGCCGCCTCAGCGATTGCAGTTTACCCGAAACCCGTCTATTCTTTCTCCGAACACTAAACAATCTGAGGATTTCGTCAATGCGAATACTGATCACAGGCATCACCGGACGCGTAGGCGCAAACGTGGCAAAACGATTCGTCGGTTTGGGACACGATGTAACAGGTTTCGTCGTGCCCGGAGACCCCCAATCCGAAAAGGTAGCCCAAATCGGCGCCCACATCGTCGAGGGAGACCTCGCTTCTCATTCCGACGTCAGAACAGCCGCCGATGGTGCAGAAGCAATATTCCATTTGGGTGCAGCCTTCCAAGCCGGTGGCCCTTTCACACCAGAACAATACTTCGACATTAACGTCAAAGGCACCTTCAACATCCTTGAAGCCGCTCTCGCATCAGATGGTATCCAGCACGTCATCCACACGAGCACCGACGGCACCATGGAAAAATACCCGCCCGAAGGCATCGAAGAGCCAATACGTGAAGACTCTCTGCCACTAGCAGCCACTAGCTGGTACGGCTACACCAAAGTCCTGACCGAACACCTAGTAGATCGCTACGTTCGAGCCGAGTCCCTCCCCGCAACCGTCTTCCGTTTCGCCAACGCATGGGGAGCCGGCGAAGCATTGGACTTCGGACAGTTCCACATGCGGACATTCATGGACCAGCTACAAGGTTCAACCGTCCCCGAATGTCGTGAAGCTTATGAACTCATGTCAAAAGCCTACGACGGCGACCCCCATCTCATCATCGCCGCCGATCGTAACGGCCGTCCATGGAAAAAACACTTCGTCGAAGTCCGAGACATCATCCACGCATACGAAAACGCCCTAGGAAACCCGTCAACTTTCGGCAAAACCTACCAACTCGCATCCCGCGAACCCTTCCATTGGGAAAACATGATTCCATATCTCGCCGAAAAACTCAACGCACCCCACACAAAAGTTAACCTGCCAATCACTCCCACTTACTACGAGTACGATCTTTCAGCGTCGAAGCGGGATTTCGGCTACGATCCGCCATTGTCGCTGCGCGACATGATCGACGAAGCGATCGCATATCGGCAATCCAGTGAAGGCGCGATCATCCCAACTAAGGTTTGAATCGCTGCATCGCGTAGTAGGTCCCAAACCCGAACCCGATCAACCCTGGCAGGTGCACCACAATTCCTGGTCCTATCAGCAGTTCCGTGAACATGCCAGCCATGATTTCGATCGCCATTACCTGGGTCAGATAAAACAGCAACGCCAAACCGGCAGCCATGATTCGCAAACTCGTCGAGTATTTTGTCCCCGCAACCAACTGCATCGCATAAGTAACACCCATCACACCGAGAAACTCCGCCACTCCTACCACTATCAACCAGATGCTCGAATTCACCCCCGCCAAAATATCCAGTGACCAAAGCGCCACTAACGTGACTGCTGAAGCAATCCCGATCCCCAACGACGCTAATCCCGCCACTATCCCGATCCGAATCAAATCATTCTGAGTCACCTTGAACATCACCGGCCCACCAATCGAAGCACAATCCGGACACTTAGACCCAACCGGCGCATAGACCATGCACCGTGGGCATATCGGATCGCCGCATTGCCCACACCGGAGATTGGTCTCAACCCCTTGGTCGCGAGGGCATTCCGTCATATTCAGTTCTAGTTCCGTAGCGTTCTCGCTCATCAGATCAATTCAGCTGCTTGGATTCGGGCGACTGTGCACCCAAGTGTCACGCGAAGTGATGTCGCGATCATAGACCATGCGGTTCCAGACGAGTTTGGCTGGAGTCAACTCCCCATAACTTAACAACGAATCTTTGAATCCGCCGGATGTAACTCGACGGACAATTGTGATAACTGCGAATCCAACTCCGTAGATAGCTACCCAAGCGTCGTATCCAGCCCAGAGTGCCCAAACAGGTAGCAGGACCGTCGCCATCAACCACGAAACCGCCGAATCTCGCCACGGCGTAAGCGTGAAAAGCACACCGGGTATCGTCGCCCATAAAACGAAAAGAGGCACCCCATACGCGACAATCGATCCAATCCCGACCGAAATCCCGCGTCCCCCGGAGAACTTCAGAAATACCGGCCAGTTGTGCCCGCACATCGCCGCTAACGCAACGATCGCTTGCGTAGTTGGTCCAAGGTCCAACACCGCTGAACCCCCGACATAAACAGGCAGAAACCCCTTGGCAAAAACGTCGAATAGCGCGATCGGCACCACCCATTTCTTGCCGACATGGACTGATACGTTGGAAGCCCCAACGTTCCCGCTTCCGTATTCCCGGATGTCGATACCGGCAATCAATCGCCCGATCAGATAGGCCGACGGAATCGATCCGACCAGATATGCCGCGGCGACGAGGGCGATGGATGGGAACGCGTCTGGCATCTATTAGATCGCTACAACTTCAACTCGTCCAAACAATACCCAACGCCATCGGCACCGTGCATCTCCAATGCTCGTTCGTATAGCTTCCGTACGGTGCCAGGGGGTGGACCATTCATGCCAGGCACGATCTCGTTGACAGTGCCGTTCGCATGATAGTCGGAGCCGCCAGACTTGACGAGGTCAAACCGGTCGGCGAGGACTGAGTACCGATCAATCATATCCGTGCCGTACTTCTCGGCATAAACTTCAATGCCCGACAATCCGTGGGGTTTGAGAGTCGACAATACCTCTTCCACATTGGACACAGTTCGTGGGTGCGCGACCGTCGCTACACCACCTGCATCATGCACCAGCTGCAAGGCACTTATCCCGCCAAGTTTACGCCGTGATATGTAAGCGGGCTGGCCGGGTGATAAGTAACGAGTGAACGCGTCGGATACCGAACTCACGTAACCCCGAGCCAGCATCGCACGCGCGATATGTGGTCTGCCGATCGCTCCGTCAGCATTGGCGACCACATCTTCCCAGTCGACTGGCAAACCGATCTCTCTGAGGCGGTCGACGATCTGCTCTGCTTTCGACTCGCGATCTTGCATCAAAGCCGACAGTTCAGATTGCATTTCAGAATTATGTCGATCGATGAAATGGCAAGTGAGATGTATCTCGGCTCCCTCGACTTCGGCGCTCAATTCGATCCCTGGGATGAAGGTGATGCCGGGGTGTTGGATGCTCGCGGCTTCTGCTTCATCCAAACCTGATGTCGTGTCGTGATCTGTGATCGCGAACAATCGCAGCGAAGTCGCGTTGACCAGCTCGACCAACTCGGTCGGAGACAGGACACCATCAGACGCGTTCGTATGCAGATGCAGATCCTCTCGGACCTGCCAAGGCGGAGCGATCGCAAGTTGCGCGCTTGGATCGTGCCTCGCACCGGAACTAGACGCCGACATTTGACCTCAATGGAAAAACAGACACCAAGAATCGGCTACGTCTGCGCGTCACCAACCCAGATCAGCTGGCTACCGCCTCCGCACGAGATTCGCGGATCACAATCACCTTGATCAGACCGGGGTATTGCAACCGTTGCTCGATGGCTTTGGCGATGTCGTTCGAAAGAACGCTCGCATCAGCGTCGGTGATCTTCTGCGGATCAACTAGCACACGCACCTCTCGTCCGGCCTGAATGGCGAACACTCGTCGAACACCGTCGAAACCCCGTGCCACGCTCTCGAGTTCGTTTAGGCGTTTCAAGTAGTTTTCGTTAGTATCGCTACGAGCTCCGGGACGTGCGGCGCTGATCGCGTCGGCGGCTGCGACCAAAAACGAAACCGGTGTCGTCATTTCTCGGTCATGGTGTTCTCGGATCGCGACGACGATGTTGTCGCGCACTCCGTATTGAGCCGCAAGGTCAGCGCCGATCTCGGCGTGTGGGCCTTCAACTTCGTGAGTCAGGGCTTTGCCGATGTCGTGGAGGAAACCAGCCGTCTTCGCGGTTTGGGCGTTGGCACCGATCTGAGATGCCAGCATGCCCGAGATGTGTCCGACTTCCGTGCAGTGCAGTAGGACGTTTTCACCGTAGGAGTACCGGTATTTGAGCCGACCCATCATCTTGGTGAGTTCCGGATGGAGCCCCCTGATGCCCACGTCGAGGACGGCATCTTCCCCCGCCTTTCGCACCGCGACATCAACCTCTCGTTGTGACTTCCGAACCGCATCCTCGATGCGCGCGGGTTGGATACGACCGTCCTTGATCAAACGAACCAATGCCACACGGGCAACTTCTCTACGGATGGGATCGAAACAGGAAATCGCTACCGTATCAGGCGTATCGTCAACCAACAGGTCAACACCAGTGTTGGATTCGATCGCCCGGATGTTTCGTCCCTCGCGTCCGATCAAGCGCCCTTTGACATCTTCCGACGGTATCGGAATACTGGTCACCGAAGCTTCTCCGACTACGTCGGAAGCCAGGCGCTGCAAAGACGCCGCCAAGATTTCGCGCGCTCGTTCGTCGGCCTCGTCTTGGTACCGGAGTTCGGCTTCGCGGAAGCGACGCTTGAACTCGTAGGCATTTTCGTCTTCCGCACGCTTGAACAGAAGATCCTTGGCAGAATCCTTCGACATGCCGGAGACGCGTTCGAGTTCAGTTGCGGTGCGTTCGCGCAACTCTTCGTCCTCTTTTTGCAATCGTTCTTCGAAAGCCTTCAAGTCGGTTTGTTGCGTACGCAACTCCTCGGCGGACCTATCTATCCGTCGTTGGATGCGTTGTAGATCGCGCCGTTCGCGTCGGGTTTGCCTTGCCGAGTTTGTCCTTTCTGTTTCGATCTCTTTTCGAAATTCTTCTGCTCTGAGTTGTGATTCTTTGAGAATCTCGTTGCTTCGAGTCCGCGCCTGTTCAATCTGTTGCGTCAGTGCGTCTTCCGTTGCCTTGATGGCCCTTGAATTGAGGCGTGCATTGCCCCAATAGCCGAGTGCCACTCCGACAACCAGAAACACCAACGCAGACACGCTTGCGAGGCCGGCTACTAAGGCAGGATTCATGGAGTGACTCCTTGTTGTAGCCGCAGTTACCTGCGTCAGAATCGCGTCGTAACAGATCCGCTCGGAACGCCCGTTCGCCCATATTCCCTAGATCTGGGTGTTTTAAACGCGTCGACATTTACGTAAATGCCATGCCATATGGGTTCAATCGCTCGAGCGAAGAACTCTGTCGATTCAACGCGATTCACATTGTTGCTTCTCGTTAAATCTTACGCAATACGCGACGAGGTACGCAACAAGCGACCAACAGCGTGAGTCAGTTTGCATCAACACTGACCGCGTTCCGTCAGCGACCAGAACGCGCAAACTGATCTTGCTGACGGGCGAAATGCGCCGAGTAAGGCTACTCTTCGGCTTCTTCGGGTTCGCCCTCGGCTTCCCCTTCGCCTTCTTCGCCCTCTTCGCCTTCTTCTACCTCTTCGTCAATGAGGTCTTCCTCGATGACCCGAGGCGGTTGTATCCAAGCGATGCGCTCTTCCGGATCGCCGGCTAGAACAGCTCCTTCTGGCAATTCCAAATCGGATGCTAAGATCGCGTCGTCAAAAGATTCCAACACGATACAATCGGCTTCGAGCGATTGCGGGATATTGCCCGGGCGAGCCTCCAACACGATTTCGTACACGCCTTGAGTGACGAAGCCTGCGCCGCCCCGAGTGCCGGGCGCGATGTCTTGGTTGAAGAGAATCACAGGCACAGGTGCCTCTACCGTTTGATTCGGGTCAACTCGCAAGAAATCAACATGCAAAACGTCTCCCGACACTGGATGCGTAGCGATCTCTCTGACCAAGGTGACATCAGTGCTGCCATCGTCGGTTTCTACGATCACCGGGGATGTGCGTCCTGCTTCGCGCACAACGCTGATTAGTCGGCGACCTTCAGCTTGTAGCGATTGCGGAGCATCGTCGAGCCCATATACGTGGATGGGAATGATGCCACTTGCTCTCAAGGCGCGGTTTTTCTTGCCCATCGCAGTACGAGGATCGGCTTTCAGCACCAGGTCGGCCATTTCGAATTTGCTCCCGTATATAGGGTAGTGATCGGTGTTGGATGCGCTCAAGTTGCTAATGGGGCGCATCGCGATGTTCAGCAACCCTCGATTCTAATCTGCGAATGCACACATTCCAACTTAGTCGGAGAATTGAATGATTCGCCATCCCTCGTTGGTATACTTTGGGCAATCGCAACTCAACGCTCGTCAAAGCATACCGATCCGGACAAATTGGTGGCGAGCTATCTAAAATGACGAAGCCTACGCTTCGCGCGACCAATCGTCATGTTGATACCGATGAGAGTGGACTACGCGGTCCGCATTCTTGTATTTCTGGCTATGCAACCAGAAGGAAGGTATACGCCTACGTCCAACATCGCCAAGCATCAGCACATCCCAGAACCCTATCTGTTGCGCATATCTGCCGACTTGGTGAGGTCCGGGCTAGTCGAATCCCGACGCGGGCCTGGTGGCGGAATAAGATTGGCGAAATCTCCAGCGGATATCACAGTCGGCAAGGTCGTCGACTGTGTTGACCACACCTTCTCGGCGATCGACTGTCTCTCAGAACCAGATGCTTGTCTCATTTCCGGAGCGTGTTCTCAACGCGAGCTGTGGGGCGACGTTGAGCAGATGCTCCTCGACTACCTTTTCCAAATCAAAATCGAAGATCTGGTGAAAAAGCAGCAGAAGCTTGAAGGCGTTCAAGATTTGCAGATGAACGTCGGTGCTCCGGTGTAGCTCTCGTCAGCGACCTCGTCTCGCGTCCCGAAGCACATAACTGAGTTATTTGTCCCGCAGTTTGATGGGATAGAATCACGCTTACTCGTCGAAAGAAATCGTAGCCGCCACTACTTGGTCTGTGGTTGAAACGTCAGTTGCAGGCAGAATGCCGATCGAAGGTCGATCCAATGCAAAGCACAAATGGTTCCGTAAACGGTAGCGTAGCAGCCGCACCAGCGCTTACTCCGGCACAAGTTCAACGCTACAGCCGACACCTGATAATGCCCAACGTGGGTAGCGCTGGTCAGCGCGCACTCGTCGGAGCCAAGGTTCTGGTCGTCGGTGCTGGCGGTCTCGGTTCTCCGGTATCTCTCTACTTGGCACTAGCGGGCGTCGGCACGATTGGGATTGTCGATTTCGACACCGTGGACGTGAGCAACTTGCAGCGTCAGATTTTGCACACCGACGCCGACGTTGGTCGCCGCAAGGTCATCTCCGCCAAGGAGACGCTTGAGGCTCACAACCCCGAAGTCAACGTCATCACGCACGAAGAGCCCATCAACGCCGGCAACGCGATGGACATCATTCCCAACTACGACATCGTGGTCAACGGCGCTGACAACTTTGCCACGCGTTACCTCGTCAACGACGCCGCCTACCTCGCCGGCAAGCCGCTCGTAGACGGCGCCATCCTAGTGTTCGACGGCCAAGCTGCTACGTATCTTCCCGGCAAAGGTTGCTACCGATGCTTGTTCCCGGATCCGCCGCCTCCTGGGGAGGTCCCCAACTGCGCGGAGGCAGGAGTGATCGGAGCACTGCCTGGACTCGTAGGCTCGATTCAAGCCCTTGAAACTATCAAGATAGCGATGGACATCGGCGAGACGCTTTCTGGCCGCATGTTGATCATTGACGCGCTCACGATGGAGTTCCGCGAAATCAAGGTTCGGCGCAACCTCGACTGCAAACTCTGTGGCGATGAACCAGAATTTACCGAGTTGATCGACTACGAGATCTTCTGCGGCATCGCCCCGCCGCAAGCCGTAGCCTGAGTGCATCGTCTGGACACCACGGTGGAATGAACGCCAAGTTCCGCGCGGCTATAGTGTTGCGTATTGCAGCGGGATCAATCCGAAGGTCGAGGAAGGCCCCTAATTCATGAGCATCGCGGAACTCGGTTATGTGGCCGGTGATGTATCTGACAAGATCGGTAACACGCCGATTGTCGACATCTCTAGGTTCAGCCCGAGCCCGCAGGTTCGCCTCTTCGCAAAACTGGAATCTCAAAACCCGACCGGCAGCGTCAAAGACCGCGTCGCGTTGTCGCTCATTGATCAAGCAGAGCAGGATGGATTGCTGGTTCGAGGCAGTGGCGGCGTCATTCTAGAGCCCACCAGCGGGAACACCGGGATCGGTCTTGCGATGATCGGTCGCCTCCGCGGCTATCAGGTCAAAGTTGTCATGCCCGAAAGCGTCAGCGCCGAACGTATCCAGTTACTTGAAGGTTTCGGTGCTGAGATCATCTTTTCCGCCGCCGAAAAAGGCACTAACGAGTCGATAAACGTCGCCAAAGAACTCACACAAGAAAACCCGTCTTGGTTCATGCCTTATCAATACGGCAACCAGGCTAATCCCAACGCGCATTACTTGACCACAGGACCCGAAATAGCCCGAGATGTGCCCGATGTCGATATGTTTGTGGCGGGATTGGGCACCGGCGGAACCCTGATGGGCGTGGGTAGAGCGTTACGCGAACACAACCCTGATGTAAAAATCGTCGCGGCTGCGCCACACCCGGATGATAAGGTTCAAGGTTTGCGCTCCATCGAGCACGGCTTCATTCCCCCAGTTCTTGATCTTGATGCGCTTGACGCCCGGATCATGGTCGAAGCTGAAGAATCGTTCTTCTGGACCAAAAAACTCCTGACCGATGCTGGCGTATTCGTAGGTGTATCCTCCGGCGCGGTACTCGCCAGCGCGATTCGGGCAGCCCAACGTTTGGAGAACGGCACCATAGTGACGCTGTTCGCCGACGGCGGTTGGAAATACCTGTCCACCGGCATCTACACCCGCGACTGGAACGACATCCAAAACGAGGTGGAGGGACAGACCTGGTGGTAAACG
The DNA here is from genome assembly GCA_009838175.1 of Chloroflexota bacterium. Taxonomy (GTDB): domain Bacteria; phylum Chloroflexota; class Dehalococcoidia; order Lucifugimonadales; family Lucifugimonadaceae; genus Bin127. The sequence continues at coordinate 11,080 of VXSB01000007.1, read as the reverse complement.
ACGTTCCTAGCAACGCGACAGAACTCTGTTTCTCGACGGCAACAGATATCGCTCGATGGATACGGACCGGAGACATCTCAGCTCGTGACGTCATGGCGGCGCACCTAGAACAAATTGAGCGCATCAACCCCACGGTAAACGCGATCGTCACGTTGCTCGATGGCGACGATTTGATGGAATCTGCCTTGTCGGCAGACGAAACGCTTGCAAAGTCAGGACCAGATAATCTCGGTCCGCTGTACGGACTACCGGTCGGCATCAAAGACCTCCAACCCACCGCGGGCATCCGGACCACCTACGGGTCACCCATATTCAAAGATCTCGTCCCAACCGAAGATTCGTTAACTGTCCAGCGATACAAAGACGCTGGCGCGATCGTCATTGGCAAAACAAACACCCCAGAATTCGGTGCCGGTTCACAAACTTTCAATGAGGTGTTCGGGACGACCCTTAACCCATACGATTTGACGAAAACATGCGGTGGAAGTAGCGGTGGTGCAACAGTTGCGTTGGCCTGCGGCATGATGCCAATCGCTCAAGGCTCTGACTTCGGCGGATCATTGCGGAATCCCGCCGCTTGGTCGAACGTTGTGGGTATGCGCAACAGTATCGGCACAGTTCCGGTGCACCCGGCACCACTTGGATACACCTCAGAATCGGTTACTGGCGGTATGGGTCGAACCGTTACGGATGTTGCGTTGCAGCTAGTCGCATTGGCAGGCCCCGACCCTCGAGTCCCAAGCTCGCTGATGCAACCCTCGTCGGTGTTCTCTCAACCCCTCGAACGCGACTTCGCCGGAACTCGCATCGCTTGGAGCCGGAACGTTGGCGGTGCTCCGATCGATTCCGCCATCAACGAGACGCTTGACGCGCAACGGGACGTCTTGGAAGACTTGGGATGCATCGTAGAAGATGCCGAACCCCCATTGCAAGATGCTGGGGAGATATTCCACGTTCTGCGAGCTGCGATCTTCGCTCACCAGCATGAAGCGAACATCAGAGATCATCGTGACCTAGTCAAAGAGACGATCATTTGGAACGCTGAAGAGGGAATGCGACTGACTGCACTTGACGTGAAGAAGGCAGAGGAACGCAGGTCGGCACTGTACGCGCGCATGGCGGAGTTTATGTCCGATTACGACTACCTGATGTTGCCGGTCACATCAGTCCCACCCTTCTCAGCAGACTTGGAGTATCCGACTTCCGTAGCCGGCCAGCCCTTGGCCAACTACCTCGAATGGATGTCGCCTTGCTCGAACATCACGGTAACTGGATTGCCTGCGATCTCGGTTCCGGCCGGGTTCGATAAAGACGGCCTACCCACTGGATTGCAAATAGTTGGGCGCCAACGCGCTGATTTCTCCGTTTTGCAGATGGCGCACGCATTCGAGCAGGCTACGGAGTACTGGCGGAAACGACCCGCCCTGGCTACGTGATCTCGAGCCGATGAGGGAAATGACATGGATCTGGAACTTGAAAGAAAACTGGCAGTAGTCACTGGCGGTAGCAGAGGTATCGGCAAAGCGATAGCCTGGGAATTGGCACGCGAAGGGTGTGATGTCGCTATATGCGCACGGAACGCCGATGCCCTTGAACTCGCAAGTCGAGAGATCGCGGCCGACACTGGTCGAGATATTTACCCGATTGAATGCGACACTACTGACACCGATTCAGTAAACAGCATGGTCGCGCGGGCGAATTTCCAGCTGGGCGGCATCGACATTCTGGTCAATAACGCTGCGCGGCCACTTGGGCAGGCACCTGTTCCCGGCATCGAAGGCGTCACTGACGAAGCGTTCAACGAGGACATCAACACCAAAGTGCTCGGATACCTCCGTTGCGCCCGCGCAGTCGCTCCGATCATGAAGGATCGCGGCTGGGGACGCATCATCAACATCAGCGGATTGGCCTCGCGATCCAGTGGCTCCGCGGTTGGATCCATTCGCAACGTTGGAGTTTCCGCTCTCACGAAAAATCTCGCGGATGAACTTGGTCCGTACGGCATCAACGCCGTAGTCATACACCCTGGCGGTACCCGGACCGAAGCCACGCCTGGTGTCGCCGCGGCACGAGCAGAAGAACGTGGCGTATCAGTTGACACGATCCTTGACGAGATGGCCAGCGCAAACGCGGTCCGAAAACTGATCGACGCGCGTGAGATCGCCTACATCGCAGCATTCGTTGCCTCACCCAAGGCGGTTGCTATCAACGGCGACGGCATCGCGGCTGGTGGAGGCGTCGGTAACGCCATCCATTACTAGCCCAACATCTGCGTCCGCAGCAGTTGCAAGTTCGACGCAAACATACTCTAGAATCTAGAGTCTGACGGGCGCTGTATTGGTGCAGTTCGCTATCAGACTGAATATCCAGATTTTGGCTACGAATCAAGCACGAAAAAATCTCAGAACACCTAACCTGCACTGATGTCAGAAAACGAAATCATCGTACGAGGCGCAAGCGAGCACAACCTCAAGAACATCGATGTCCGCATCCCGCGCGACAAACTGGTTGTCGTTACAGGCGTCTCAGGATCTGGCAAGAGCAGTCTGGCATTTGACACTATCTACGCCGAAGGGCAGCGACGTTACGTTGAAAGCCTGTCCGCTTATGCTCGCCAGTTCCTAGGCCGAATGGAGAAACCTGAGGTCGATCACATCGAAGGTCTGAGCCCCTCGATCTCTATTGACCAGAAAGGCGTGTCGCGCAACCCTCGCTCCACCGTAGGCACTGTAACTGAGATCTACGACTATTTGCGTCTGTTGTTCGCCCGTGCCGGACGGCCACACTGCCGGAACTGCGGCAAGCCGGTCCAACGCCAGACAGTTCAGCAAATCGTCGACTCAATCTTGCGTTTGGACGAAGGCTCCCGCCTGCTGATCCTAGCCCCCGTCATCAAACACAAAAAGGGTGAGCACACGGCGATTTTCGATGATGCTCGTAGGACAGGCTTCGTCCGCGTACGTGTAGACGGCGAAGTTGTTGAACTTAGCGAAGACATCAGCCTGAACAAGAATCAATGGCACAACATCGAGATCGTGGTCGATCGCGTCATTGTCAGAAAGACCACTGAGAGAGAGCGCCTCACACAATCCGTTGAGACGGCCCTGAAGGCTTCCGACGGCACTCTGACAGTCTCGGTTCTTAACCCAAGCGAACGCCTCGTCGAGGAATTGACCAGCGGCGCACGTAGCACTGTTGCCGCCGGCACCATCAACAAGCAGCGGCAACGTTCCAAGAGCGGGCTACAACCTCAAGACCTTTCTTATTCCGAGCAATTCTCCTGCCCAGACTGTGACATCTCGATGTCGGAATTGGAGCCCCGCAACTTCTCGTTCAACACTCCCTTCGGGGCATGCACCGAATGTTCTGGCATCGGTTTCCGCTTGGAGATTGACCCCGATCTAGTTTTGCCAAACAAAAATGTGTCTTTATCCGATGGCGCAGTGGCACCTTGGAGCCGGGACGGTAAGAACTCACAGTGGGCGTGGGGGCCGCTACGCGCGCTGAACGAACATTTCGAAGTTCCCTTGAACAAACCGATAACTGAACTGGAGCCCGACCACCTTAAGTTGGTTCTTTATGGCTCGGGTCGAAAACGCGTTCAACTAAGGCACGAAACATCGAGCGGCGCGGTCTTTTCTTGGAAAGGCAAGATAGAAGGCGTGATCCCGAATCTCGAGCGGCGTCACGCGAACACCGAATCCGAAAACGTCCGCAACGATATCGAGCGCTACATGTCGCAGCGCACGTGCAACGCGTGTAACGGCGATCGCTTGAAACCGGATGCTTTGGCGGTCACATTGCTCGGCATGAACATCATGGAGGTCACGCGCCAATCCGTCGAAATCGCCCTCCAATGGGTCGAAGCATGCAGAAACGGCGCTTGGGATTTAGAGGATCGAGTGGTTGAGGAACCGCTGACAACGCGAGAGTTGTCGATTGCGGATCAGATTTTCAAAGAGATCGAATCTCGGCTTGGTTTCCTATCTCGTGTCGGACTTAACTACCTGACCCTCGACCGTTCTGCTGGCACGTTGTCCGGCGGCGAGGGGCAACGGATCCGACTCGCCACGCAGATCGGTTCCGGGTTGATGGGAGTCCTGTACGTCTGCGACGAACCGTCGGTCGGCCTTCATCCCCATGACGGTGACCGCCTGATCGCGACGCTGAAGAGCTTGCGCGACGTTGGGAACACGGTTCTAATCGTCGAGCACGACGAAGCAGTGATGCGCGCTGCCGATCACATCGTCGACCTAGGCCCCGGAGCAGGCGAACACGGAGGGCACGTCGTCGCGCAGGGCGAAATAGATGCAATCATCGACGCAACCGACTCGATCACTGGCGACTACTTGAGTGGTCGAAAGGAGATCGCGTCACCCAAGAACAGACGCGAGATTGGCCAGAACTCAATTTCCATCATCGGAGCGCGAGCCAACAATCTCAAGAATGTCGACATAGATATCCCATTGGGCGTGTTTGTATGCGTAACCGGCGTATCAGGCTCAGGCAAAAGCACGCTGGTCAATGAAATCATCCTCAAGAGTCTGTCTCAACACTTCTATAGGGCCAAAGATCGTCCCGGCCCTCACGACGAGATAACGGGTCTAGACCACATCGACAAAGTAATCAACATCGATCAATCGCCGATAGGCAGAACTCCGCGCTCCAACCCTGCGACATACACGGGTGTCTTTACGCCGATCCGGGAACTATACGCCACCGTTCCTGAAGCTCGGGCTCGCGGATACACACCAGGGCGCTTCTCATTCAATGTCCGAGGTGGTCGGTGCGAATCATGTTCGGGCGCGGGATACACCCAGATCGAGATGCAGTTCTTGCCCGACGTGACTGTGCCGTGCGAGGTCTGCGACGGTGCTCGGTACAACCGTGAAGCTTTGGAAATCCTGTTCAAGGAGGCATCCATCTCCGATGTCTTGAACATGACGGTCACCGAGGCGCACGCTCTCTTCGAGAACATCCCGAAGATCGCCTCGAAACTGGTGACCTTGATGGATGTCGGTCTCGGCTACATACGTCTCGGGCAGCCAGCCACGACGTTATCGGGTGGTGAAGCACAACGCATCAAGTTGGCTTCGGAGCTATCAAAACGCAGTACAGGCCAGACCCTGTACATCCTTGATGAACCAACCACTGGACTTTCGTTCGACGATGCGGCAAAGCTACTGACTGTGTTGCATCGCTTGGTTGACAACGGCAACACGGTTCTCTTGATCGAGCATCATCTGGATTTGATCAAGAACGCAGACTGGATCATCGATCTCGGACCGTTCGCTGGCGACGACGGCGGTGAACTAGTCGCCGTCGGTACTCCTGAATTCATCGCTTCGGTCGACGATTCCTTCACCGGTAACTACCTGCGAGACTTTTCTGGCATCATCCCTGACGAAGGTGCCCATGGTAGCGATGAATTCCAACAGAACGGTCGGCACGATACGGCTCTGAAAAACGGAGCGGCCGAGATTAAGATCGCGGACATTTTGAACGACCAAGACATGGCAGCAGCACGTTCGAAGGCGTCTCGCAACGGAGCCTCCCGAGGTCGTCGACGCCGTCGTCGCAGAAGAGCCGTGAGCCGTAGCAGTTGATGCGGACAGAAGACCAATCACGAAGGTTGTCTTCACCTCCGCAGTTCGTACAAGATGGGCTGTTCGGTAATTCCTGTCACGGTTGCGGAGCTTGGAACGAGCGTGGACTGAATATCAAATCCAGTTGGGAAGGCGATCTGTCGGTTTGTCGGTTCAAACCTCAACCGCACCACGCCGCAATGCCGCACGACATCGTAAACGGCGGCATCATCGCATCAGTAATCGACTGTCACAGCGTTTGCACTGCAATCGCCGACGCGTATCGTCGCGCCGGTAGATATGCCGGTGATGGCGAGCGACCGTTATTGTGGTACGCCACCGCATCGCTGCATGTGAACTATCTCAAGCCGACGCCGCTTTCGATGTCTTTCACCGTAACTTCACGAGTAATCGAGGTAGACCGGAGACGAACGACTTTGACGGCGGAGTTGATCAGCGAAGACGGTACGCTCACATGCACTGGAGAGGTAGTCGCAGCGCAGGTCTCGGATCGATGGGCACGGGACGTCGGTTACTACGGCGTTAGGAGCTAGTGCGCATCACCAACCTATCTTCGCAGGCGGGCTTTTTCGTCGCTTGAGGATTCCAATTACTATTTTGAGGACTATGCTCACTCGAGAAGAACTCACCGCCCGCATCGACGCGTTTCCTCGGGTCGATATCGCACATACACCGACTCCGTTGGAGGAGATGACCGGCTTGCGTGAACGGTTGTCCGAAGAATGTGACACCGAAATCCCTCGGATCTTCGTGAAACGCGAGGATATGACTGGGTTGGCGTTTGGCGGCAACAAGGCGCGCCACTACGAGTTCGAGATGCCGCACGTCGTAAACGAGGGTTACGACACGCTCATCAACATCATGGATTACCACTCGAACAATGCCCGTATGACGGCGGCAGCGGCGAACAAGGCTGGATTACGCTACGTCCTGATTCTCAAGAATGCCGCCCATCGAAAAGTGCAAGGCAACCTGCTAGTCGACAAACTGTTGGGCGCAGAGTTACACCTGCTCGACCAATTCCAGTCTGAAAAGGCGGATCAATACGCCGCAGATTTGAAGACTGAATTGGAAGCCGAGGGCGCAAGCGTCTACTTATTGCAGGACCATCTGTTCCCGCGCGTAGTCGGCATGGTCGGCTTCGTGCGCTGCGGACTCGAAATGCTCGACCAGATCGAGGAGCTCGGACTCACAAACGTCCGCATTTACGGTGTAGCCGGCCGGTCGCTCTGTGGATTGATCCTCGCTGCGAAGAATCTGGGGTTGGATTGGCGATTCACCGGTGTTGAAGTGAACTATGACATGCCCTTGGGAGACTACATCTTCCAACACTCGCAAGACATTCGCGATTTGTTAGATCTACCGATCACGTTTGAAGAGTCGGACATGAGAGTCTTGAACCAGTTCATCGGCGAGGGTTACGGCATCATGACGCAGGAAGTGGCAGATGCGATACGAATTTCCGCCCAGACGGATGCGATCATGCTAGACCCCAACTACACGGGCACCGTAATGGCCGCCATGTTAGACGATATCCGAGAAGGCAACACTTCACCGGATGAAACGTTGATCTTCTTGCACACGGGCGGGCTTCCCGCGCTGTTCGCGTTCGCACACGAGTTGGCGAACTAACGTCGAAAATCACTCCGAACCGCGAAGAACGGGCCAAATTAATGCGGGGCCTCTCTAGCGTACGAACGAAGTTAGACAAGTATCTAACATCAGCACCGCCAGATTCCGATGCGCCCCATGGCTATGTGAGCTATTATCCATCAGCTCACAATGACGGCAGGAACGTCAATCGGTCGGAAGCGTCTATACGACGCAGGTTGTCTATCAGCATTCGATTCTGCCGCTGTTGGTCTCGAATGCGAAGATGATTAGACCATTTCGCAGACAGCATCGCGCCCGCCAACAGGATGATTGCTTCAACATAAATGAAGAAGAAAAACATCATCACAGTGCTGATACTCCCGTAAATCGAGGTGATCAGGCCCCCCGAATTTCTTAGAAAGAAGATAAAGACGTATTTCGCGATTTCGAAGGCGATCGTGGCTAGGAGCGCGACGCCGAGAATTTCCAACAATCGGACTTGGGTGTTGGGCAGCCACCAGTAAACAACGGTGAATACGAAGTAGGTGATCACCGAAGGAATTGTGAAACCTGCCACTATAAGGAACCACTGATCGAACGGTGTCGCATCAGTTGCCAACAGTTCCGTGATCTCGCTGATGAATGAGAAGAAGGTTGACAGTAGCAGCGCCAAAAACAGCAGTAACGAAGCAACAGTCATCATCACGAAGTCGATGGCTCGCTCGGTGAGAAACGGACGCGGGCGCTGGATACCCCAGATGACATTGACGCTCTTGCGGATCGAACCAAACACTCCCATTCCTGCGATAAACAGTCCCAACCCGGTCAAGCTGGATGTCAACGCAGGTTGGTTGCTTACGTTATGGATGAAGCCTTCCACGAATGACGGCCCTTCGGTTTCCGCGAGCACAGGGATTTGTGCCACTATGCCAGTGATGAGTCGGTCCTCAAAGCCTTCAATCCCAACCGACAACCTCCACAATGTGATCAGCGCGATGGAAAGGGGGAATATCGACAAAAAGCTGTAAAACGCGATAGCCGCCGCGAAGTAGTGACCGTTTACCGACATGAAGTCGTTGACGTTGTGGTAGACGAACCAAAACGCCTGACCGACCCAGCTGAAATTGCGGCGAATCGGATTGGATCTTCGTGCGATTGTCAAAGGATGTCGCCTCCTCAAATCCTCTTCGGACTTCGAAGCGATAAAAAGATCGGTCGAACCGGCTTTAGTCGAGTTCGCCGTTGCGGAAAGCGGTGATGTAGTTCATGGCGAAATCGTCTCTGCCTTCCAAGAGATCAATCGCATACTGGACGCGCGGGGTATCCATGTCAAGATTCATGGCGCGGTCTATCTTCACTTGGATAGGGTCGATGATACCTGAATCTGCGCCAGCATCGACCGCCAATCTCACAAAGGCTTCGTTTACCAAGGCGCGCTTTGGCAAACCGAACGATACGTTGCTCATGCCGCCAGTGATGTGTACATCGTCTCCGAAGCGCTCGCGGAGTTTCGAAATCGCGCCCAACGCATGTGGCCCATATGCCTTGTCGACCGATACCGGGAAAAAGAGCGGATCGATGAACATGTCCTCGTACGCGATGCCGCGGTCGCTCGCTGCGTCGACGACGCGGGTTGCGTTTTCCAACCGCTCATCCGCATCTTCTGGCATCCCGCTCTCAGACGCGGCGGAGATTATGCACGTCGCATCGTGCTCGGCGATGAGGTCTAGTGTCTCCAAGCGCTCCAACGCTACCGAGTTGACCATCGGACGCCCTGATGACCGATCGTATGCCTCGAGTCCAGCTTGGATGATCTCCGAGTTCGACGAATCGATGCTCGGAGGGATGTCGGCGACGGATTGAACATATTCGACAAGCCACCGCATCGCTTCGGTCTGTTCTGGGACGCGGTGCGAGAGTTCGTCAACATTCAAGTCGAGGTAAGCCGCGCCGGCCTTTGTCTGCCGATCAACCTCGTATTTGATGTACGCCTCACCTTCCGCTACTTCCTCGCCATCGCAGTTGACCCCCTTCCAAACGGCAATCATGAAGTGTTTGAGGTTGCCTTGTTGGTAGGGTTGAGTCGATTCGAAGTGCTTCGGTACTCGGACGAAATTCAACTCTCCGCCGACCCGATACTTAACAGCTTCTGAACCATCGTCGAAGATGTGACCGCGTATGCCGCCGCGTTTGACCACTCGAGTACAGTGGATGTTCTCGCCGATGATCGTGAAATTGCTTGTAGTCATGTAGTTGATTCTGGAGTGGTTTCTGTCGGGCGTTGCTAGACGCTGACCGAATCTATTCTCGTATGAGCAGACGTGCTCCCGCAAATGCTTATGTCAGTCAGTGGGAATCCTGCTCAATTCCTCTTCAATCGAAGCAAAGTTAAGCGCCAAAATGCCTCAATCGCGATCTGAAGCGACATCTTGGATTTCCCGGCCATGCGCTCCATAAATGTGTATGGATGCTCCGAGACAGTCAATCCACACTGCTGGGCACGGTACGCAACCTCCGCTTGGAAACCAAAGCCTGCAACAGTCAGACTTTCAGGGTTGATTGCCCGAAGAGCCTCGCGCCGATACGCCTTGAAACCGCCGGTGGCGTCATGCACCCTTAACCCTAAGATCGTCCGGATTCCGAAGTTAGCCCATTTACTGAGTAACACGCGCGACATCTTCCAATTCGGATCTACGTCGCCGCCGTCACTGTATCGCGTACCGACCACGACATCGGAATGTCCGAGAGCATCTAGCATCGCGGGAACTTCCGCTGGCGGATGCGACAGATCGCAATCCATCTGGACAATCTGTTGAATGGCGTTATCGAGCGCGATCTTGAAGCCGGCGATGTATGCAGTCCCGAGTCCCAGCTTGCCAGTCCGATGCGCAACTAGGATGCGGCCTGGGTGTTGATCAGCTAACTCGTCGGCAATCTTGCCGGTTCCGTCTGGCGACGAGTCATCGACGAATAATATGCCTAGTTTTTCAACGTCGAGGGCGAAAAGTTGTCGGACGATATTTCCGATGTTGTCGGCTTCGTTGAAAGTTGGTATTACGACTGCGACCTTCACGTCGCAGTCGAAACCGCCGACGATTTTGGTCGCCATGGCTCGCTCGGTTGCCATCTGATTGATTGAACGCCGCTAAACTACCTCAAGCTCGAATTCAGAGTGTATCGCCTTGGCTGCGGTGCCTACGTTTTTCTCATCGACGATGCACGTGATCCGGATCTCTGAGGTGGTTATCATCTCGATGTTCACGCTGGCGTTGGCCAACGCTCGGAACATGCGCGCCGCGTATCCGGGAGAGTTAGTCATACCAGTCCCGACGACACTGACTTTCGCGAGCCCGTCGCGTGTTGCCAGATCGGCGTATTCCACATCATTGTTAGCCGACGTTATCTCGGTTACCCGTTGCAGGTACTCTTGCCCAACCGTGAACGACAAATCAGTCAAGCCGTCTGTCGAGACATTTTGGACTATGACATCGACGCTGATTCCCGCTTCGGCGAGAGGAGTCATGATGGCGGCTGCGACTCCAGGCCTATCGGCGACACCAATCAGAGTTACCCTCGACACTGCTCGTTCGGTCGCGATGCTGGTAATGCTTTTTCGTATCTCCATGTTGCTGCTGTCCTCGAAATTACCGATTCTGGTTCCTTTTGCGTTTGGATTGAAAGATGAAGTGATGAGCATCGGAACCTTATGAACCGCCGCCATCTCAATGGACCGAGGATTCATCTTCGCACCTAGAGATGCCATCTCAAGCATCTCCTCATACCCAATATGCGGTATTACTTGCGCGTCGGGCACAAGCCTAGGATCAGCGGTGTAGATGCCATCGACGTCGGTGTAGATCTCGCAGATGTCAGCCTTAATC
>VXSB01000049.1 GCA_009838175.1 Chloroflexota bacterium | reverse complement strand
GGATTGATCTGAATCACATCTCCCAACCGCCTAACCCCCCACCCATACGGCACCTCCCCCAGCTCCGACTCCACCAGCCGATCCGGAAACAACCGCCAGACCTCCTCCGGCAGATACGCTTCCCGACCCTCCATCTTCGCTCGCACCGGACCGAAATCCACGAACCAGTCCTTGAACACCGCCCGAGCCATCTCTTCCAGCGTCTCATTCATCCGACAGTTCAACTCGATCTTGTCATCCAACGTCCCCAGAATGTGCGCAATGCGGCGCTGTTCGGGGAGGGGAGGGACAGGGACTGTAACCGTGCCAATATCAGCCTTTCGCAATCCAAACCTCGTAACACCATTCGCTCTGGCATGAAATTGGTGTTGGGCTTCTCGTGCATTGAGGCTGTAAAACAGGTACGCACCGTCGATTTTGTCCGACTTTGGACGAAGAACCACCAAGTGATATCCGCAGACGAGGTCATCAATATCCTCGCTTATGTAGGCAGGCACACCGATATCGTCATCTTTTTCGGAATCTTTAGTGATTACCACGTCGCCCGCGAACAGCGAACATCTCGATATTTCACGCTCTGTGGCCGTAGCGTCCATGAAATCCATGTCAGACCGGATGTATTGGTTGTAGTAAACGTCCGTATAGTTGCACAACCGGACAGGTATTTCACCCGCTTTCGTTTTCTTGTCGACGTTGCTGATGGTGACTTCAGCGAGATCGTCTAGTGTCGCCACGTACCAATCGACACCCGTGTTCGCGGTTAGGACCAAAGTCAGAACCCCAAACCAGCCAAATTCGCCTCAATCTCCTCATCCAGCCGCTTAGCCTCCTCCGACTGCTCTCGCCACACCGACGTCAACCGCGCCATCTTCTCCACAAACGGCTCACCATCATCCTCCACAGCCTCAACACCCACATACCGCCCCGGCGTCAACACATGCCCATGCTTCCGCACCTCCTCAATCGACGCCGACTTGCAGAATCCAGCAACATCCTCGTACTCACCTTCTTTGCTGCGCCACGCATGATACGTGTCCGCGATCCGCGCAATATCCTCGTCGCTCAACTCGCGATGCGTCCGATCCACCATCGTCCCCATCTTCCGAGCATCGATAAACAAAATCTCTCCACGCCGATCCCGCAATCCATTACCACCACGTCGGTCACGCGCCAAGAACCACAGGCAAGCCGGTATCTGCGTCGAGTAGAAAAGCTGACCCGGCAACGCGATCATGCAATCAACCAGATCGTTCTCAATCAGGTTCTTCCGTATCTCGCCCTCGTTCGACTGGTTCGATGACATCGATCCATTCGCAAGCACAATCCCAGCAACACCCCTCGGCGACAGGTGATAAACCATGTGCTGTACCCAAGCAAAGTTCGCATTCCCGCGAGGTGGCGTACCGTACCGCCATCGCTGATCGTCGGCCAGCAACTCACCGCCCCAGTCCGACACATTAAACGGCGGATTAGCCAGAATGTAATCAGCCCTCAAATCGGGATGCTGATCGCCGTGAAAAGTGTTGCCTTGCTCTACCCGGCCGTCGATTCCCCTGATCGCCAAATTCATCTTTGCCAGACGCCAAGTTGTGTAGTTCGACTCCTGACCAAATATCGAGATATCAGCCTTTGCATCACCGCCATTCCCGTTGCCAGTGGCATGTTCCTCAATGAAGTTCACCGACTGCACAAACATGCCAGCCGAACCGCAACACGGATCATAGACCCGACCACGAAACGGTTCCAGCATCTCCACCAGCAGATTCACGATGCAACGAGGCGTGTAGAACTCACCGCCGCGCTTGCCTTCCGCACTCGCGAACATAGACAGAAAATACTCATACACGCGTCCGAGTACATCCTTCGAACGTGATGCGCGATCACCGACCTCGATATCGCTGATCATGTCGATCAACTGTCCGAGTAGCCGTTTGTCCAAAGATGGGAGCGCGTAATCTTTCGGCAGAACATCCTTCAACGATTCGTTAGCACCCTCGATCTCCCGCATAGCGTTGTCCACCAGCAACCCGATCGTCGTCTCCCGAGCCTGCGACCTCAGATACTCCCACCGCGCCCCCTCCGGCACCCAGAACACGCTTTTCGCCGTATATTCATCCCGTTCTTCAGGATCAGCCCCTTCCTCAGCCTCAGCCACCAACTCGGCACGTACCTCCTCGTACGCATCCGACACATACTTCAAAAACAACAACCCCAAAACCACATGCTTATACTCCGCCGCATCCATGCTCCCCCGAAGCGCATCCGCCATCGCCCAAAGCTGCGATTCGTACCCGGTGGTTGCGCCGGTATCAGCTGGTACGGTCTTCGATGATCCGAGTCGTGTTGTGGTCACTATGCCATCTCCTGTCCGTTACATGCTAATGCTTGGTTACTGTCGAATCGGATTGAGAACTCAGCCTCGCCCCGCGTCTCCTGATTGGGCCATCGATGTTCATCAACACCGCATCTAAGTAAGTGGCGAATAAAATCGAATTGTTTAAATCGCAGACGAAAACCACAAGGTTTACCAATGGAAACATCCGAATACGGAATCGAGAAAGAATCGCTTGGCAGTCTCTTGCGAGAAGCGGCGGATGGGAGTTCTCAACTCCCTGATTTTCAACGAGGTTGGGTTTGGGACGATGACCGTGTTCGCAGCCTGTTGGCAAGTATTTCGCTGGGGTATCCGATTGGTGCCGTGATGATGCTGAGGGCAGGCGGGCAAGACGTTCGATTCAAAGAACGTCCGATTGAGGGTGCAGAGTCATCAGCTCATCATCATGCTGATCGGCTGATACTTGACGGCCAACAGCGACTCACTTCGTTGTTTCAGTCGCTAAGATTGGGGCAGCCAGTCCTGACTCGCAACGACCGTGGGCGAAACATAAAACGGTGGTATTACGTCGACATGAAACGGGCGCTAGATCCGAACGTTGACCGGGAAGATGCAGTCGTATCACTGCCCGAGGAGCGGAAAATCACACGGTTTGGACGAAGGGTAGTCGAAGATTATTCGACGCCTGAATTGGAGTACGAAGCAATGCTTTTCCCGCTTGCCAAAGCTTTCGATTCCCGGAGGTGGCGGGTTGGCTTCGAGCGATTTTGGAAATATGACGAAGAAATGATCGAGTTATGGAACGAGTTCGACGAGAAGATAATAACGCGCTTCGAACGATACCAGGTACCAGTGATCGAACTCGGCAAAGACACGCCCAAGGAAGCCGTTTGCCAAGTGTTCGAGAAAGTGAATACTGGCGGTGTCACGCTAACTGTGTTTGAATTGCTTACTGCAACCTTTGCCGCTGATGATTTTCAATTGCGACCCGATTGGGAGACTCGACGACAGATACTCCATTCACAATCGATATTGTCGGGTGTCTCGAATACGGATTTCTTGCAGGCGGTAACTCTTCTCGCAACGTACCAGCGGCAAAACACAGCCATCGCCAACGGTCAGCACCTAGATCGAGCACCAGGCGTTGGTTGCAAACGCGCCGACATGTTGAAACTGGGGCTGGAAGATTATCTGCGGTGGGCGGACCCGTTGATGGACGGTTTCGAAAAGGCAGCGCGATTCCTCCATTCGCAACACCTATACGACGCCAAATTCCTGCCGTACGGCAGTCAGCTGATACCCTTGGCTGCCATCCTTACGACGCTAGGACGCGATTGGGAACCATTCCATGCGAGAGAAAAACTCGCCCAGTGGTATTGGTGCGGTGTTCTCGGCGAGTTGTACGGCGGATCGACAGAGACACGATTCGCTCGCGACCTCCCTGAGGTCGTCAACTGGATCCGCGGTGGTGGAGAGCCAATGACCGTGTATGACGCTGAATTTGCACCAACTAGGTTGTTGACTTTGCGCACCCGCAACAGTGCCGCCTACAAAGGCGTCTACGCGCTTCTCCTGAGGGCCGGTGCTCGCGACTGGCTGACGGGTGAAGAGTCTTCGATCCAGAGTTATTTCGACGAGAGCATCGACATTCACCACATCTTCCCTCAAAAGTGGTGCAATGATCACAGTGTAGAACCTGCGCGATGCGATTCAATAATCAACAAGACACCGTTGACTTCACACACAAACCGGAGCATTGGTGGCAAGGCCCCAAGCGATTATTTGGCTCGCATCGTCTCTAATGGTGTGCCGCGCGATGCTTTGGACGACAACTTGAGATCCCATTTTGTAGAACCACGTCATATTTGGTCAGACAACTTTGAAGCGTTCTTCGATTCAAGGCGAGACGCACTGCTTGACAACATTACCAAGGTGATGGGCAAACAGGTTGTTGCCGATGAAGGTGAGGGATTGGATGAGGACCCGGCTCGGTATGAACTGGTCCTAAAAGACAGTATGTCGTCAAGTGACTAGCTAGTTCAGTATCAAGTCTGAAGTTCGAATGAACTTGTGTGTCAGAACCAACAGCGTTCGGGAAACCAACCATCAGCACCGTGCTGGAATCGATACAGCGCAGCAAGTAAGGAAAACCGACTCTGATGCTTCAGCATCGTATACGCATCGCCACATCATGGACCGTGGGGACTAGGTGTCAACAAGCCGAACCCGTTTTTATAGACATTGTTTCGACGCGACTCGGAGCTAAACCCCGACACTGATGCGTTCTTCACAGAGCTCAACGTAATCCCGATACGACACGGGGTCATAGTGGGCAATCTCGTTTCTCACGCGCATGGCGATGGAAGTTAGATTTCCGAATACTCGCTTCGGATATAAATCATGCCGTGAGTTGTACCCTAGGTTTTGGAGAAGGTAGTTGATGTGGCCAATCTCGGCACTGAGTGGGGAACGATTGACTTCCTGAAGTTCATGTTCGGACCGGGGCGGAATCCACTTGACTGGCCAACGATTTCCGAACGAAGTGGTTAAATCTTGGCAAATCGCTAGTCGAATATCATTTATGAATGGCAGCAGTAATTCCGATTGACCGCGCCACAATATGTGGTCAACCGTGGATCTTACGCCGCAGTGCGCCAAAAATGCGGGATGTAGCTCGAGCCCGTATTCCGGTGTGTAGACGATCGCACCCGTAGCCCATAATTGCCAAAGATCCGTTGGCAAACCTTGACCAACCGTGAAATCCGCGCGATTTGCATTGACGATTTCAAGAATGTCGTCGATAGGTCCGGAAACCTCAGCATCCTCAAGGCAAACCCAATAATCCGCAAGACTTTCCACGACGGTGCTACGATCCCGTGTCACAAAATCCCACATGAATTCACCCAACTGAACGTCATTACCGACGATTCCCGGCAAGACATATTCACGCCACCTTACGACCAGAGGTTCAACATCGTTTTGCTGATAATCAGCAATCCTGCACGCCAACCTGATTTCCAAGCTTGACGGGAACCCCCACCACCATAGGATCGAGACATTCGGATCTTCTTTAGGTAGTTTGAAATCAAAATCCCGCAACTTAGCGATTACGCACAAAGATGGAGTGTTTGAGGTGCCTGATTTCCTCAACTTTCGATGCTCTTCCGCCCAGTTCACGATGAAATCGGTCCACGGTCTAGCGGAACCGATCCTGTGCACATAGAGAATGTCCGGCAGATTGTCGCACTTGAGAAGATTGTCAACCGTTCTGAGAGTCCGCGGCGATGGCCAAGAAACGTTCATGGCATTCGCCGCTGCTGTAACAGGGATCATGTCGCTCGAATCAAATATCCGGTCAACTCTGAGGTTAGACGATTCCGCTTGATTTCTGATCAACCTCCCGACCATTTCGCGACTCACGTTGTCAGGTAGGAGAACGATCTTGGCGCCCCCAACGGCTACGTCAATGGCCGATTGAACAAACGCTTGTGTTGATGGCAGAGAATAAACGAGGTGCTCTAAATCCATGCCTCGGGCCTAGTAAGGTTCGTCGGCTTCCAACTCAAAAAGCCTACTCATCACTTCGTCCTCGCTTCCAAACAATTGAGCAATTAGCGAACTCCGAATCCTGTACGATGTACCATCTTCCGCTAAAACTCCCAAACCTATAAGTTCATTAAGTAGCGATGTTAGTTCAAGATCATCTAAACGATTAGGATCAAACGTCATGGGACAATAGGACTGGCAATGTGACCTCAATTTCTCCAAAGACCAACTTTCCGTTGGACGCGCTTGGTCAAGGATCATTGTCAAGGCGATTACATGGTATCTGGGATCCAGTTTGAAGGTTTCTTCGAAGCGGCGCTTTATTCCTTCCCGGATGCTCGAAGTACGATACACCCGGTCCACGTCTTCGATCCCGATTACGTACGGCGGGTCCCCATCTGGATTGCTGTCGCGGTATGACCGGATAAGTTCGTGGCAGAAGAACTGAATCAGGGAAGGATGCCGATTGGTGTAACTCAAGATTTTGTCGACTACCAGTGGTTCGAACCTGAAACCCAAAAGGTGGGAGGGTTCTTCGACGAGATTCCTAGCCTCGTGATCCGCTAAAGGTCCGATGCCGCCCCTTCTGGGATGATTAGGGTTAAATCCGAGGTTCGGGAATGGATTGTTGGGTCTGTTGGCAAAACGCTGGACGTTGTGCAATCCGGCAAATACAGCCTTGAATCGATTGCTGGTACTGTCCATCAATGCCCGCAACGACTCGACTGCTGCGGAACCAGCCAACCAATCTGATTCTAGGAAGGCATCCGACTCGTCGAACATTGCGAGAACTTGCAGATCTCCGTCAACACTGAATGCATTGATCAGATCTTGACGCATCTGTTCAAGCGTGCCACCTGTTGCATCCCGGCCAAGGATGTTTTCTCGTTTGAACTGAGCGTGGAGAGTCTGGTAGATTTCGAAGGGGTCTTTCGACGTGTCCGCATCTGGCACATAGCCCATCTCTTTCAGGTCAATGAACCACGCAAATCGTCTCAGGTTAGGGTCAGCTACGCTTTCTTCAACATGCCGCAAAAGAGCAGTCTTGCCAAGTTGACGCCCGCCGAAAACCAACGAGGTGCCATCGCGCGCTGCGAGTTCACGCGACAGTGCCTCGCGGCCGTAAAACATCTCCGGTGCGACTCGTGCGCCCCACCCGAGTGTTTCGGCGTTGTATGGGTTTGCAGCAGAGAATGGTAAGGCTGTTTCCATCAAAACTTTGAACCGGTCGTTGCGATGGGTAGCGGTGTACGCCAACAGTACGTCATCGATGACCGCTGCGGTTGCGTCAAGTTCGCATGATTCTCGTCGTAAGTCTTGACGTTCAGCTCCCGTCAGTGAACTCCGAAGATAAAGAACGATAACTGCGTTCCGGCCGTCTTGGGCAGTGCGTTTGATTTCGCGATTACCAAATATGCGGTCTGGCCGAGAGTCTTCCCACAAACAAAAAACGTGATACTTTCCGTTAGCAAGTGAAGAAAACTGAGGTGCTCCTCTGACTGCAGGTACGCTGTGAGGATCCGAGTCCAAAATGCAATGCAACCAACGGTGCCCTGATGGCGTTTGATTTAAGAACGTTATGTCACGATCGGTCCGATACGGCAAACCCAAGAACTTCAGAACTCGGCCAATCCTCCCTTTAGATGCTCTGCTCATTCGAGTGTGAGGTTGTTCCTGCAGCAGTTGTCCCCAGTCATTTACCAACCGGTCGATTTCATCAGTGTGATTTGCGTCGTGTTGCGTCATGGCGTTTACGGAAATTCAACTTTCGGCATGCCGAAGCAAACTACGTAGCCTGTTAGCTCCCTGTGACAGTGTTTGCCCGTCCACTGAGATTTCGCAAAAAGCTAAGAAGTTCTCCAAGACTTCACTTTGATTCCTTGATATGGTCGGGCGAAGGTCCTGCCCGTCGCCTGATTTGTGATTTCGTACGCGACTGACGCAGTCTTCCATGATGCGGATGTCAAGTGAGGCGTCGTGACTCGCCAATTGGAAAGTTTCGTCCAATTCTTCGACAATCACCCCAAGGACGGACGGATCCTCTCTCAAACCTCGAATCAATGGTTCCCACTCAGTGCGTAATTCCTTCCGACGTGAATCTCTTTCACACCCGATTGTGCTTTCAATCCAGTCGAGTTTGTCGTGAGCACCTTTGAAATTTAGTACTTGGTCGACCACGATGTCCTCAAGGACATTCGTTACTTCAGTCCACCGTTTTCCGTCATACTCAATAACTCCGTCGCTAACCGCTTGGTCTACTACGGTTTGCGCGCGGTCACGATGTTCTCTGAGGGTCTCCTTCGCAGCGGCTATCTCAGGGGCGAACAAACCGTCGAAATTCGAACGTTCATCATTGGCGATTCCCGAAGTCAAGATGTCGAGAAATCGGAAATCACCAATAGAAATCCTGGACTTGGTGACTTGCTCAAGTGTCGCGTCCCCGGCAAACCAGTCCGGTGCGACCAAATCCAGATCGATCGGACGGCTATCATCAACCGGTTTGCCGTCGTCCCGGAGTTCGACAAACGGCATCCAAATGAGGCGACGAGATATTGCGACAGCAAGGTTAATGTCATCACCTAAACCGTGATTGGCAGAATTTCGGGTGACCATTTGAAGATCTTGGACGACCCGCGGCGGCTCCGAAATCGAATCCACGTCGTGCTCGATGCTCAAATAATCGAGCAATAGGTGCACTGATTTGGCCAGGCATCCGGCGGCAGCGGCGAGGTCTTCCCGCGATTCGTCATTGGAAACTCGAAGGATGTCACCCAGCACGGCTTCGCTTTGAGCAGCTATTTCACTGCGCAACTCCGCTACACGTTCGGAGAGCCACTGGTTCCGAGTACCGCTTGAGGATTGGTTGGCTCTTTCGACCAAATCACACCATTCCGCCGCAATGTCTACGGCTTCTGCGATCCGTTGTTTTAACCAGATGCGAGCTGCGCCTGCGATTTCATTCCTTATGTTGGGGTGTAAGGAATGATCGGTCTCGTTTATCAACTCGTCTACGAAAGGTGATAGGCGCAAAGTTTCAACTTCACTTCTCGCGGTCGCGACTTCAACTCGAACGTCGCCGCCGACTGTTGCGTGTAAAGTGCCCAGGATTCCGTCTCTGGTGCAAAGGTACCGCCAAACGCTGTTGGCTCGCGCCAAATTGTGTCGACGTTTTTCAGCGTCTTCAAGCCACGCGCGGGCCCGCGCGCTAGCTTCGACGATTAATCCTTCGAGCCTGCCCTGCCATTCGTCCCCTCGAACGAATTCGGGTCCTAAGCGGTGTCCCAGGTTGGCGAAGGTTCGTATTGGTGCAACTATGTTCTCGACCGAGGACAGACAATCGGGTGTGTCCAGCCAAGCAAGAAGATTGGTCTCGGGCGCGACAACCGAAGGACGCAACGCTGCCGCGAGGCCGAGCATGACTTGCGCATCATCGTCGAAAGGCGTCGCAGTCTCCGAGACGATGTCGGAAAGATCCCCGACGCATCCCATTGAGTCATGAGACAGCCACCTTGCTCCTTGAGCTGCCATGAGTAGCGACGGCAATTGGCGAGAAACCGTCCCTTGGTTAGAGAGGCTTTCCGCCAACCAATATGCGCCGGCAAGGTCGTCCTGAGCGACAAGCGACCACATTAACACGACATGATTTGTTTTTGCTGCCGCCGGGCGCGTTACGGTTACTACGTAATCCTGCGTGCTGCCGCCATTTTGAGCCGTGACGTGAATCGCCAACACGGAGTTACCTTCCGGCAAGGCTGATATGGAAATCGCCCCACCGTCCGTGTTGAGAGCATATGCATTTTTCTGGCCGGGGAGAACAACGCTTGCTTCAACTGTTGCGGCACAATGCGCGGTCGAGAATCTTGTTGTGAGTTCTTCTGTGTCCCAAGGAATTTGAACCTCGTATTGCGCCACTTCGGTATCGAAACGCAAATCGCCGATACTTAGATCCAAACTCTTTAAGCGAGCATTGTCGCTAGCAGCGCGCGACACAGTGACATAGTAGGTTTTGCTGGTCGAAAGATCTTCGGCAGTGACGTTTAACGAAATCTCTGTGATGCCTACCTTAAGGTTTGAGACCGTGTAGCCTCCGTGTTCGGACTCGAGATCAGCACGGTGATCATCTGAAGATTCAGCGGTGACGGCGATTGTCGCGTTGGCGGTATTGGTGACTGGCCAAAGCTCAAAAATCCCGATGTCGTTCTCCAACCGAACTTCGTACTTTGTCCGATCAGGATCAAACCGCAACGATCCTTCAGAAATCCGCAATTCCGACAAAGTAGCGTCTGAACTCTTCGTGTGCGTTTCAATCAGCCTGTCGGTTGTGGTGATCTCGACGACAGGATCAGGTGGTCGGCCATCATGGGTGATCTCTTCAACGGTTTGTAGCAAACCATCCAATTCGGAACTGATTCCCACAATCTGATCTTCAATAGCCTGCCTGCGCTCAATCAGAGCCCTTGTTTGGCTGAGTGACGCGCCCTTGTCGGGGATCGCACCGTAGTCGTTGAAAAGAGACTCTAAGGTTCCAAACAACCTGTCTATTCGTTCGATGAGGGCATTATCGGCACCCAAAGGAGGGCGCCAAAGCGATGTGTCGACTTCGAGATACACGAGAATCTCGGAATACGTACCTTCGAAATCTTCGATCGATTTCGCCAGAGTTTCCCTAGAGACAACGGCAGCCCGTTCCGCGTCCTTGGATGCAGACAATGCCGTCAACGACTCCAGGAACTCCGGTACGTCTTTCTCCCAAACCGCCGATTCGGCTGGCAGCTCTTCTAGAAGCTCTAAGGTTTGCCGCAGAACCTCAAGGTTCATGATTGAATTCGATTGCGCTTATTGACTGAGATGGTCGCTAAGGTATTCTAACGCCAAGCTGACACGATGAGGGTTTTCGAGCTTGGTCTCACAGGGATTGAGGATTTTCTCTCCGATGCTGCTCGTTGGGTATGTTCAATCGCGAAGCGATCGCGTCTTCAGACTCAGTAAGATCGACTACGTGACCTGACCCGTTGCCGCTACCGACGCCTTTTAGTCGACTGCACGAAAACTGAGAATTAGGCGTTGTCGAATTAGCCACGTGGACTGTATCACCTATGTCTGGCTGATTCTCAATCGTTTCAGGGACGCCATTCCCTTCGATGGTCCGAATCGTCGAGATCGTTTAGTCACTTCGTTGACAATCGGCGTAGAACCGAAATGAAGTTAGATCTCAAGAACATTTCCCTCGATCTTCGTCCAATCGCGACGATCACCTGTTCCGGATTTCAAACCAAGTCCCAAGCAAAACAGTCGATTTAACGGCGGTTCGGGCAGCATAGACCATTTCTTGACAACTATGCAAAGTTCTGCATCAACCATCGGAATCGCTCACAGTTACGTATCGACGTTCACGGTATTCGTTATGAATGTGATAACAAAAGTGATAACCGACGCATCGACCGGTTTCATCTCGGTTTGAATCGTTCTAATCTCAGCGGATGTCCTCGCCGCGGACTGAACAGCGTGGACCGCTGGACATCTAAAATCGCGCCCGGTCGGCTTTGGCCGACGATCATCGTCGAAACCGACCTAACTCAAACAGCGCCGTCAAGCATCACCGTTTCGAATCGGTGCCCCGGCAATTCCCGTGTTACTCGAACTGTTCGAAAGTTCGTTTGTTGGTGTGGTACCCGTTGTGATAACCGATAGTCACCGCATAGAGTTCAGGTTCGTGACGGCCTTCAGTTTGGAACGCGGTCGACCGCTGACTCGACTATGAACGACGTTGGTGGTGCGAGATTTGGTCGTGTGCCGTCAGGACACCTCAAGTTGCTTCATCGGATCGGGGGAGGAATCATTATTCAGGATAGACGGTTTCGCGGGGCCGTCGCGGATGCTCAAGGGCTATAAGACCCCGTCGCAAACTCGTGTGCTAGACGAGTTTCGGCGTTGCTCGAGATGCATTGGAGCCGTCGCTGAAACACGAAAACCTCGGATGCAACGTCACTGAATTCACCGTGCAACTGGAGAATCCGGAACTCCGACACGACTAGGTCAGAGTCGACACCTTGCAGCGTCCTTAAGTGGTTCAAACCTTCGTTGCGGGATATTCTCGAATTCTCTCGTTGGATTCCCCAGAGGCGCCGATTTCATGACCCTTCCACTGGGGCGAGCGCATCACACGCATGGGAGAACGGGGCAGGACATCTCGGCGCTCGAACAAAAGCAGAAGACGGCGTACAGACTGGCGAAGCGGCAAACTCGCACGGTCGCATCCGGTCGTAAACGCGAAAAAGACAACACACATGGGAAGGCACGGGCAGGTTGCCATGAGAGCGGCAACCTGCCCCGTGTCTGCGTCGAGAGGTTTTTCGCCGACCGGCATTGTCCGTTTAGAACAGCCTCGGCTCCTGCTCTTCCTGCTGCGTCGTCCCCTGCTGATTCCGGCTGCGACGCCGGATCGGGGGAGTTGGGCGATCGTAGGGCGGATGCTTGGGCGTCTCCTCCCATCTGACCTTCGCTCTTTGGGTTACGGCTATGACCTCCAGCGCCAGTCCAGTCAGATCAGCGTCTTCGAACGCTTCGATGTGCGGGTCCGAATAGGGCTGCTGCACCCCGACGGTGGCCCTTCCCTCCTTGATCGAGACGATGACCTTCAATTCCTCCGTTGCGTCGGATTGCGCATCGGCATCGGCAGTTTTTACGGAGTCATCGCCACCTTGGGATTCCCGCGAAGTTTCCTCATCTGGGCTCGACTCCTCGGCAACTGCGGCATCCGACCTAGTAGTTTCCGTTCCGTTCTCGTCCGGCATGGATCTTCTCCTTTCCTTCGTTTGTGCGCCGGCCACTTTCGATGGCTACGCCGCGATCTCCGACGTTTCTCCGGTGATCTCGCCTATGGTCTTCGGTTCCCAGTAGAGGTCGCGCTCGATGGCGGGGACGCCGCCGAACACCTTCGCCTCCGCCAGCTCCGTGAGCCCGAAGTATCCCCACTCCGTATCGAAACCCTCCACCAGGCCGAAGCAGAGGCCCGTCTCGGCCTCCCACTCGGTGGCGTACCAGGTCCAACCGCTGTAGGGGCTGAACAGCTTCACGTGGGCGATCACGTCGTCGCTATCCTCGACGTTCTCGTTGGCGCGGAGCACGGGGATCTTCTCCCCTAGCTCCTTCGTCATCAGCGGATGCCCGCGCAACCCGCTGCAGTTGTCCTGCCACATCGTTTTGATCCTCTTTTGGTCAGACATGGCTTCTCCTTTTTCGTTGCACGTCCGATGGATTCACGCGCGCGCGTCGCAGAGGCGAAAACGCCCCGCGGCACGTCGGTTATGCCCGTCGTTCCGGGTCGGCGTCAGCGCCCACAAGCCGTTCGACAGCCTGGGGAGTGACGTAGGTTGGGCTGACCGTCCCTTGGTCCATGTCCAGGTAGAGGCCCATGAACGGGCAAGTGCCTGCCACCATGCGGCGGACCACCTGCAGGACCAGCGACGCCATCATCTGGTTGATGGTGGCGTCCTGGTCGGTGAGGTCGAGGGCCGCCGCGCAGTCCACGTCCGGCGGTCTGGTCGACATCGCGGTCAGCAGGTCGGGCCGCTGCAGGGTCGGCGCGGGAGCCAGCAGGCAGGTATCCCCGGTGAATGGAGGTTCGTCCAGCACCATCCGCTCCGCGACGTTGCCGATCAGCACCTGTCCCCAGTTGGTGTCGTTCCCCGCATCGATAAGCCAGCGACGCGGGTCATTCGGCAGGCACTCGGCCATCGCCCTACGTGCCGCTGCGTTGTCGGCGCAGCCGATGACGAGACTGTCGCCGTAAGCGGGAAGGCCGGGGTAGCCATGCCCGTGGGGACGGAAATCGTGGTCGTACTCCCGGAAGGGGTAGACCGAGTATCCGACCGGACGTCCGTAGGCCTTCGCCAACCGGTCGGCCAGCGCCTTGCTTTTGAACTCTCCCACGTCTTCCGCGTAGAAGTTCTGGCGAAGCAGGTTGTGGCGCTCCACCCGGTCGTGGTCGACCAGGACGATGGTGGCCTTCCTTCCCTGGAAGAGTCTGCACAGGCTTTCGGCGACGAAGCCGCCGGTCCCGCCGCAGCCGACCACGGTCATCCATGGTTCGTTCAGCAGGAACGCGTTGTCAAGGTAGTAGGGCATTCTCAGTCGCCTCCTTGTTGCGTGATGTTGGTCGTGGCGATTCGAGCCCTTCAGACACGAGTCGGACAGCCGACGGCGGGCCGTCGAACACCTGCGTCCATTCCACCGTAGCGAAGTGGCCGTAGACGCCGACCCGGAGGCTCAGTTCCGGTTCGGGCGTGTCGAGGCGTCCCACGACGCCGTAGATGCGGAACCCCTGCTCGTCCTCGTCGTCGGTCTTCGAGAAGAAGGCGCTCAACGTTCCATGCGAGTGGAACTCTGCAACCGCGCCTCCGAGGGTCCGGTATTCGAGGGACGCAGCAGTTCCTTGCTGAGGGGGAGCCACCGCGCGGTAGGCGTCGCCTTCCCAGTGGACGGCGAAGAACCGCTCGGTGTGCGGGTCGTCCCGGAACCAGCGCAGCCCCGCGTCGAAAAGGCGAGCCGGGATCGGGCCGTGGGCGAGTTCCACCTTCTCTTCCACGGGAGCGAGTCCCCGCACCTCGCAAGGGGCGACCAGCACCCTGGCCGTCAGGTCCGCGCTCTCTGACTGGACGTATACGCCGCCCGCTCCGAGAACGTAGTCGAACCCGATGCCCTGCGAACCGGAGAGTCCCGCGGTGTGATTTACGAGGTGACCCACCGGCTTCGGCCGGACACTGCCGGGTGGCCCGTCACCAGCGGCGGCCTCGTCTCCCTTCCGAGACTGCGATCGCCTCGGACACGGTGCATTGGGGGACAAGGTCCTCAATCGGGTACTCGGTTTTTCCATCTATCTCCTCCCACAGCGCTTGCAGGTGGCCCGGGTGCTTCTTCGAGCGGTCATTCGAATCTCCTGTAAGGGAGAAGTAGGACCTGAAGAAGGACTCGGGAATCTCTTCCACCTCGTCGGGGAACTTGTGGCTTCCTGGGCATACCCGTCCGCCCCTGAAGACGTTGAAGGCGGGCATGCGATAGAGCCGATGTTCCGGGTCCGCGGGCCTGCTCGGCGAGGCATAGACCCAAGGGGCTCGGCCCGGCGAGCAGACGAAGACCAGCCCCGGCATGGGGAGCCGGAGCCGCGCGGGCGGCTCGAACGCCTCCCGTTGCAGGGCGACGGGCCAGACCTGCGGCGGTCTCCAGAGGCCGACGACCTGTCCGGTCTTGCCCTGCCCCCACCAGAGAACGCGCTCGGGCAACAGTCCCGAGGAGAATCCGATGTGCTCGATGAACACGTTTGCGATCTCGTCCGCCGAGACGGTCTTGACCCAGTTGGCTTCGCGCTCGAAGCCCCGCAGGAGAATCGTCTCGCTGTAGATCTCCAGCTGCACCTTCAAGGCGTCCTTGGGCGCGTCCGCCGCGCCCGGCAAAGACCACTCGGTCCTGTCGGCGTCAATCGTCATCGTCTTTGTCCTTCTGTTCGTGTTCGGGCATCCGTGGCAGGATGAAGTGCAGCATCTCGTCGAAGCGGCCGGGGAGGTCGTCCTCCAGCCAATCGGCAAGCTGGCTGACCGATTCCATGAGGGCGCGGGCTCTGCGCCACTCGACCGTGCCCTCCGCGATGATCTCGTCCTCCCAGGGATCGGCGTATCCGTCGTACCATCCGTCGTCGTAGCTGTGGTCCAGGAAGAAGTTCCCGGTCTCGGCGAAGACCCATGAACAGGCCAGAGCCGCACCTTCGAACCTTGTCCCATTCACGGCTTCCGACAGGTCGGCGATGGGTATGCCGTCCCGAGGAATCCTGCGGAGCGTTTCCACCGGGATGCGTTCAGCGGCCGACTCCAGCCACGCGGTCCGTATCCCATCGGTGCCGTAGAAGAAGGCGTTTGGGGGTCTGACCAGCAGCGCCAGGGCGGAGAGACCTTCGCTGCAGCTGTCCCACAGCTCGTGGAGAGTGTCGTACCCGAATCCCGCCAGATCGAACGGGATGCCCCTCCGAAGCCAGGACCATGGCGGTTCGTCGTACTCGACTTCGGTCCAGTACTCGACGAAGGGCGCGTAGAGAGGGAAGTGCCGCTCTCCAAAGAGGTCAGCGAACCGCTCCACCCTCTTGCGCACTCCGGGAGTCGAGAGCACAGTCTCCGCTTCCTGCGGAAAGATGCGGTGCACCAGCTCTGCGAACCATGCGTAGTCGTCGGCGTATCCGACGATCACGACCATCTCCCGCAGCGACGGCGGACGACGCAGGAGTTTGTCGGCGATGCCGCTCAGGAGCGGCGTGATCGCAGCTTCCACCGCATCGCCTCCAGGAGTCGTCCCGTGGCCGAGGCGTAGTCCTGCGCTTGGACGCAGGCCGTCTCCACCTCCGGCTGCCGTGCGGCCGCGGCTTCCAGGTCTAATGAACCGTCGGGGCGTGTTAGTTCCGTTGCGAGCTCAATGATGCGCAGGTCAGCCGACGGCACGGCCGCCAGCAGACCCGTCAGGTCGCGATTGTCCATGCGACGCCCTCCTCTAGTTCCGAGCGCGGGGGAAGGCACCTTTGGTGCCCACCCTGCGCTGGAACTCGTAGATGGTGTCGAAGCCCCTCACCGTCTCCTTGACCGAGGCGTTGGCGATCTCGCCGTAGAAATCGGCCAGAGTGGACTTTACCTGGTCGACGCTCATCTCGGGATCGGGGTCCGGGAACTCTCGATCGTCGTACACGAAGATCCTTGCCATCTTTCTTCTCCTTCGCTTTTGTTGTTTCTCGATTCGTTGTCGTGCAGGTAGATGACGCCGGCGGTCAAGCGGCGTCATCTACCCGTGGGTCGCGGTCGAGCGTCACGCCCCGACCGGTTCCATCTCCTTCTCCTGCTCCATCGCCCACTCGAACATCGAGAGGCTGGCAGGTCGGGGCTTGCGGCTACGCCGCTTCGGCTTTACCGGCTCGGCCATGAACTCGGACCAGGAGAACACCATCTGCGGCTCGTCTGTCTCGTCGTGGCGGCCGTTGCCGTTTGCCGATGTGCGACCGTTGACGTCGTGTCCGTTGACGCCGGCCATCAAGGGATCAGGCTCGATCTCGTCGGACTTCCATCCCGCGTCGACCAGCAGTTCCTCGGCCTCGCTTTCGGCGTTTCTGGCCATCGCGAAGACCTCTTCGATCGTCTCGGCACCGTCCTGCTCGCCGTCGACGATGCGCTTGGCCAGCGCCATCATCAGGTCGTCGCCGTCGTCGCCAAAGGCGGCCAGGCCTTCCTTGGGGAGCTCGCCCTCCACGGCCAGCGAGCTCTGGAGCTTCTGCGCCACCAGCTTCAGGGCGTCGGCCTGCAGCGTGTTCCGGTAGGCCATGAAGACCACCTTCACCGGCCGCGTCTGCCCTATCCGCCATGAGCGCCTCGAAGCCTGGCGCATGACGTAGACCGAGTAGTCAGTCTCGTACCAGCAGATCGTCGGGAAGTCGATCAGGTCGAGACCCGTCTGCACCAGCCTGGGGTGGCAGATCAGGACGTCGATCCCCTGCTTGACTTTCTCCGCGACCCACTTCTCGCGGCGGTCCGGTGCGACCGCTCCGGCCTTCATCACCGCTGCCCGAAAGCCGTGCCGCTCGAGCATCTCCTGCATCCGTACGGTGATGTCGCGGGTGCCGGTGTGCGTGGCGTAGACCAACACCCTCCGTCCCGCTATGCGTTCGGCGGCGACCAGGTCGACGAGCGCCTTCTCCTTCGGGTAGAGCCGTTCCTCCGAGAGCGGCGGCACCTGCACCAGCACGTCCCCGGTCTCGGGGTCGAACGCCGTCTCGCCCTTGGTGCAACCGTCGGGGTACGCGAGCAGCGTCTGCAGGTAGGTGGCGAGCAGCCTCTTGGAGCCGGTCTTCAGCGCCTTGGACAGTTCCTTCTTCAGTTCCTTGAACACGTGGTCGTAGGCGCTGCGCTGGGAGTAGCCCGTGCCGTCGACCTCCGCGTCCATCGATGACAGCAGGATCTGCTCGTCGTAGGCGGGCAGCCCCGACGCGACGTCCGACAGGCGCAGGAACACCGTGTTCCCGATGATGTGGAAAAGCGCCGAGGGCACCAGCCCCGGCCTCTCTCTCACGACCTTCCGGTAACTTCGCCTTCGGCTCACCCGACCGTCCTCGAACTCGTCGTCGGGTTTGCCGATCGAGTGCTCCTCGAAGCCGTATCGCTGGACCCAGCGGCGCTCGTCGGACCGCGCGAACTCGCTTCTGATCTCCGGCGAGAACCTGAAGAGCAGGTGGAAGAGCGTGGAGCTGTACCCTCCCATCAGCGTGCCGGATAGGCTCAGGGACTTTCCGCACACGTCGGCCAAGATGCCGGCGGCCAACCCCTGGGCCGATCCCCGGCCCTTGTACTCGTGCACCTCGTCTCCGATCAGCAGGTCGAAGAAGCCCCTCATCCGGTGCTTCACGTACTCGGCGAGCGGATAGCGCCTCGGTCCAGAGTTGTCCGCCTGCCACAGACCCGAGCCGCAACGGGCGCAGGTGCGCCTGCGCCGTTCGAGCTCTTTCCGGGTCAGGGGAACTCCGTCCTTGTCCAAGACCTGGGCGGAGCACGTAGGGCAGGTCGGGACGCGCACCGGCTCGCCGGTGTCCTCGTCCCTGACGAGCCTTCCCTTCGCCACGGCCCATCGTTCGACGACTGCGGGTTTCCAGCGGTACGAGAGTTTGGCGCGCTCCCGGGACATGACCGCGAAGAGAGGTCCATTGCCGTTCGACAGCCTGAGCCGCTCCAGGTCGGTGATCGACTTGACGACCGAGGCGCGTGCGAAGGGCACCGTCTCCTCGATCTCCCGCTTCCACTTGTTCACCAGGTGCGGCGGGCAGAGCACCAGCACCCGTTCGAAACCTGCCATGTGCGCCGCGGCGGCGGCGATAAAGGTCTTGCCGGTGCCCATCTCGCCGACCACCGTTGTGCCGCGCCTCGCCTCCAGCGACAGCGCCGCCCCGCGCACGGCGTCGGCCTGCGCCCCGAGGGGCGTCCTGAGCAGCCGCGGAAGCCCGCGACCGTTCTCGGAGGGACGGTAGAGCGGCGGGTACGATTCCACGACCCGCCGCGCTATCGCGTCCCTGTAGGTGTCGATGAAACCTCCGAGGTCCATCGCATCCCCCTTTCCGGCCGTCAGGCCGCTATGTCTTCGATCGCGCCGCTCTCGAGGTCGAGCGCGACCACCGTCGTCACGAGCTGCTCGCGGTAGACCTCCTTCTCGGGGCGGTCCTCCGCGAGCTCCATGTGCTTCGCCGTCCGGCCCTTCACCAGCACCCTCCTGTCGTCGGCCTCCAGCACGAGGTTGTCGAGAAAGCCGGCGGCGACGAGCATCGCCATGTGCCCGCGCCGCAGAGGCATCAAGGGACGTTCCCTCCGGTCCTCCGCGGGCCAGAGCGAGTCCGTGATGTCCGGGCTCGTCCACAGCCCCGAACGGCGCGCCTCGGACGCAGCCGCCGCAGGGTCGACCGTGCGCGTGGCGAAGAGCACGTCGCCTGCCAGAGACCCCGGAGCCCGGAACTCGGGGTAGCGGGACGGTCCGAGAGGCTCGGGTTCCCCCGACGACCACTCGAGCACCTGTCTTTCGGCGTGCGCGTCCGCGAACGGCTCCGGCTTCCTGCGGCCTATGAGGACGACCTGGTCGAACACCTCCCGCTCCGGATCCGGAAAGGACCAGCACCGCAGGCGCCCGTAGTGGGACGAGAAGTAGCGGGCCGACACCGCCAGCCGACGTCTGGGCACGACGAACACCAGCAGGCCGTCGTCCGCGACGTAACGCGTGCACTGCGTCAGGAACGCGTGTTCGACCCGGCGCTTGTCGTCCGAGTCCCAGTCGTACGGCGGGTTGAGGTAGCAGAGCCCGAAGGCCCCGTTCGCCATCGATACCCGGAACAGGTCCGAGGCCAACACGTGGTCGAGCCGGCTCTCCGCCGCCTCCGCACGCTCGCGGTGCAGCTCGACGCCGTAGGTCGTCACCGGGACTCCCGAGGAATCCGTGAGGCGTTCCGCGAGACGCTCCGCCGCCAGCCCCTCGCCGCAGCACGGGTCCAGAAGCCGGAGCGTGTCGAGCCGGTGCCGGCCGTAGCCGGCGTCCGCGCGGATCAGGTCCGCGATCATGTCCACCACCCGCCCCGGAGCGGGGTAGTATCCTCCCTTGGCCTGCGCCGCCAGCCTCATAGCGCGGCTCCTTCCAAGCGTTCAGGTTCCTCGTGTGCCGCACCTTCCCGGGGCAGCGACAGCCTCCCCGTCGCGACAGCGTGCGACAGGTCGTCTCGGAGCCTGTCCGCGTTGGGCGCGCACCTGTAGGCCGAGAGGCCTGCCGATTCCAGCGGCGTTATCTCGCCGTTCGCAATCCCTCGGTCCCACAGCCACTCGGACCACGCCCCGTGCAGGGGCAGCGGGCAGCGCCGGTCGAGGAACCGTCGATGAAGCGCGGGGGCGTCGTCCCCTTCCCGGGCCAGGAGCAGGAACGAGTCGCGCTCGAAACCCAGCTCCGCGGTCTTCGTATAGACGAGGGCGTGCCATCCCCCCGACATGGGCAGCTTCACGATCTTCGTGGTCCATGTCCCGACCGTCTCGTGCGGCACGGCGCATCTGCGGTATCCGCCCGACAGCGCCTCGCCGTCGGCTCCTCTGATGACGTGAGCCTCATCGGGCGGCTGTTTGAGCAGCGACGCCCAGATGGCCTTGAGCGAAGTCTGCGATCCGACCATCGAGAGGAACCACAGCGTGTCGTCCCTCGCGTCTCTGGCGAACGCGTCCGCCGTCGCCGAGAACCCTCCGGCCGTGACCGTCCAGAGCTCGTCGGCGCGGGCGGCGGTACCTGTGTCGCCCATCGATGCCTCCTTTGTTCGAGTTCCTGCGTCCGGCGCGGGGATTTGCCCCGCGTGCAGTTCGACGGTCCCGCCGCCGAGTCGAGCGCGGGCCGACGGCTCCGTCGTTCTCGCGGATCGTCCACGCCTAGAACGGGGACGGAGCATCGTCGGCATCGCGGGCGTGGCTCTGGCCGTTGCCGTGACCGTTTCCGTTCCTCGAATCGAGGAACACCACCTCGGAGGCGTGCACCTCCGTGCGGCTGCGCGTATGGCCGTCGTCGCCCTGCCAGACGTTCTGCACCAGGCGCCCCGAGATGTACACCCGGTCGCCCTTTCCGATGTATCTGCCCACAGCCTCGGCCTGTCCGGCCCAGCACACCACCGTGTGCCAGTCCGTCTCCGGCTCGCCGTCCCTCACGCGGCGGTCGGTCGCCAATCGCATGTTCGCGACCGTCGTCCCGCCGTTCGTGGTTCTGACTTCGGGGTCCGCGCCCAGGCGTCCCAGAAGCTCCACTCTGTTCACCGTCCTCGACATCTCCGTTCTCCTCTCGCTAAGTTGCGACGCGGCGGTTCCGCCGCGCCCGTTTCGTTCGATGCGGTGCCGTCCCCTTCCGGGGCGACATCGTTCGTTCGCCCCGTGTCGGGACGTCGCGCGGATTCCGTCTACGTCACCCGGACGTGCTCTGAGACGGACTCCGTAACGATCCGACGCCTGTCCTCCGGATCCAGCATCTCGTTGAGCCTTCGATGGTCGACCGAGAACCTCCTCGTCTCCACGAGGCTCACCTTCCTCCCGTCGAGCGTCGCCTTCTTATCGCCGCGCCCGCGCATCCACGCCTTCAGCGTGTCCAGCGCAGTCCGGCGCGCGGCGCCCGGATCTTTCATGGCGGTTCGCGCGTCGTCGTACGACGCGATCGCATCCCGCGCATCCGCATCCGTGACAGGCGTCTCGTCGGCGTCTGTGGCATCGTCCGGATCCTCGGGAGATTCGCGGGGCAGACAGGCGGTCAGCCACGGGCAGCGTCGGCACCGCCAGTCGCCCGAAGGAAAGTCTCGATCCGGCAGAGCGTCCGGGTCAGGACCGTTCAACGCCAGATGCCGCCCTAGCTGAGCCATCCGCTCGCAGGCGTCCTCGAGGGCGCGCTCGACGCGGTCGGCTGGGACGACCTCGATGTCCCATCGGCGTGCACCGGTGTCCATCGTGGCGATCACCGCGTCCCGCGCTTCGCCGAATTTCCCGTAGGTGTAGAAGGCGGCCTGCGCGACCGCCTCGGGATGGCTCCGCTCAGCACCGAGCGTCTTCCATCTCCGGAAGGCCTCGGGGCCGCGTGTCTTGACCTCGACTACCGTCTCGCCGCCGAGACATCGGATCTGGGGCATGCTCCCGAAGAGGAGCATGCCGATCCGCGACGCCTCTTCCGACGCGGCGTCGGGCAGCAGCGGCATCCTGCCGGTCGCGTCCGGATGACCGACCACCCGGACATTCGACGCTGCCTCGACCGACACCTCCTCAGGTTCGACTGGGTCGCCGGGCGTTATCTCCCAGCCCGCACGCGCCATCGCGCGCAAGACCACCGGCTCCAGCGCAGTTCCCGTCTCCAGTACGGTGACCGCGGCGGCGTCCGGCGGGTTCGTGATCTCGCGATCGGTCGCCGCGTACCACAAGGCCCTGCGGCAGCCCGCAGCCGCGGACGCCCGGACCTCCATGCTCCCGTCCCCGGCGAACCGCGCCGCCGGGCGGGAGTAGACGTCGGGGCGCGCTTCTGTCGCGTTCATCTCTTCTCGCCTCCTTTCACTTGTTCGATCTCAGGCGCTCCCCGTGCAACGTCGTCGCCGGTCGTGACGCAGCTCGCGAGCACGTGGGCGATCCCGTCGCCCAAGCCGTGCACCATCACCGTGTCGCGGCCAATCCGGTTCGGGAACGGCTGCATCTCCGAGATGCCGTGGCACTCGGAAACCACGTCGCGCGCCGTCGCCCCGCTGCGGAGCGCCAAGGTGACGAGACGGCATGCGAGTTCCGTCACGCCATGCTCGAAACTGCCGGCCTTGCCGAGCCTTCCGAACACCTCCACCGGAGAACCGTAGGCGTCGGTCGAGACCGTCACGAAGAGTTCGCCGCGCTCGGTGTTCAGCCGTGTCGTGACGCCCTCCAGCACGTTGGGGCGCGGCGGCGCTGCCGTCGTGGGCATTCGATCACCTCCTTTCTCGACACGTGGTTCGATCTGTGACGCCGCCGGATCAATCCGACCTCATCTCGCGCGTCTTCGCGTAGGCCGCGTCGACGAGTTCCTCTAGGTCGGAGGCCGGCAGGTCATCGAGGTCGCGTCCCGTTCGGCTGCGGACCGCGGCGCGCACCGCGTCCTCATCGAACCCCTGCTCGTCCCCGAGGTCCAGCAGTCGGGCCCGGAGTCGTTCAAGTTGCGCCTCAGAGGCCCCCGCTCTCGAACCGGAGTTCGCCGCCGCAGGCTGGGACGGGCCGTACAGCCCGTCGCCGAAGCTGCGCAGCGCCCGTTTCATGCCGTCCGTCACCGCGCCCTTGCACGCCGTTTCGTGGCCTTCGGCCGTATCGTCGACCACGGAATGGAAGCCAACGTCCGTGCGCGGCGGAGCTCCCGGCACCGTGACCCTCACCGGTGCGCTGTAGGCGCGGACAGTTTTGATCTCCCCGGTTTCGGAATCCACGGTCTCGATCTCCGTGAGGCCGACATCGCCCGCGACTTCGTAGCCCCAGCCGCCGTATCCGAAGATGCGGTTCGCCTCCGCGATCGCCACGTGCCCCTTCATGTAGTCGTAGCTCTGGCCCGCGCGGCCTCTGCGCCGCGACACCAGAGAGGGGTCCAGCGATCCCTCGAGTTCCCGCACCACCGAGGGCGGGAGGCCGTCCCACATCAGCGCCGCGGACACGATGCCGGCGGGTTCCGACGGCGCATGTCCGTTCCTGTAGGCGGCGGGAGCGGTAGTCGCTCCGTTAGAAGCCGCCCGTCCGTTGGCGTGTGCGTTGTTCGCCATTGTTCGTTCTCCTTCGTATTCGCTTGTCTGGTTCGGTTGTCGGATGCGGACGTATCAACGTCCGTGAAGCGGCACAGCCCGTTCAGAGCCGCGCCGAAATCCCGCTCCTCAAAAGGAGCGGGTATCTGGACTTGCGAACGTCGCCTCGACTGCGCGACGTTCCCTAAAGGCGCGTTCTCGGGGTCTGCCTGCGTCGCGCCGCCGCCCGCTGCAGCAGCCTCGAAAACGTGGCACGCCCGTGTGGGTGCTGCGCGAGGTCGGCTATGTCGCCAATCCCCTGAGGGAGATCCACGACCGCCGCTCTGCCGCCCAGCAGGCGTTCCAATCGACGGGCAGCCTCACGGCCCGCGTCGTCGGCGTCGAACGCCAGGAACACCTGCCCGGCGCCCCGGAGCGCTTCCGCGATCCGGTCGACGCCGTGGGTCCCCAGCGCCGCGCACGCCGGGATGTTCCATGCCGCCAGCGCAAGCCAGTCGATCAGACCCTCGGCGACGACGACGCTTGCCGGCGTCGCGCCGAGGCGGCCCAGGCCGAGGACCGGCTTCGCGCCGGGCAGGGCCTGGAACCGGGGCTTGACGGACGGGTCCAGCGCCCGACCGACAAGCCAGTGGACACGGCCGTGGTAGTCGGTCTCTGGAACGACGACCATCCCGCCGAACCGTTCCGCGCCACGCGCGGCGAACAGACCGGAGCCGTCCATGCGGCTCTCGGAGAACCCGGCCCTCCGGAGGGCATCGCGCAGTCCGTCTCCGGGCGCGAAGCCGGTCCCGATGCGGAGCGCCGCCTCCGGCGCGATCCCGCGTGATGCGATGTACCGTCTGGCACGGCCGTTGCGTCGGAACTTCCCTACGTAGAAACGCGCCGCCGCCGTCAGCAGCTGCACATCCCGAGACGGCGACTGCGCCGTCGCGCTACGCAGGTCATATGAGCGCCGACGATCAGCAGGTGACGCCCGCGGGAGGTTTTGGCGTCCCGCGCCTAGCAGCGCGATGGCATCCGCCAGGCCGACCCCCTCGCGTCTCTGGACGAAATCCAGAATGTCGCCTCCGGCACCGCAGCCGAAGCAGTACCACCGCTCCGTGTCTGCGTAGACCGTGAAGCTGCCCTCAGTCTCGTCGTGGAACGGACACAACCCCTGCCGCACGCGGCGGCCCTCGCCGTCCAACTGCACTCCCGACGCCTCGACGAATTCGCCCAGCGGATTGAGCGCCTTCAACTCGGCGATGTCCACGCGGGCGGTCCCGCGGACCGTCATCGGCGACCGCCCTTGAGCGGCCTCAAGCCGCGCAGGCTCCGTCGTGAGACCTCCATGCCGGGCCGCCACCGCATGCCTAGCACGGCCAGCACCTCCAGCGTCCTGCCGTCGCCGACCGGCTTCAATGCAGCCGCCCTTCCCGTGCCTTGGCCGTACAGCAGGACCTCCTGCCCGGCGAACCTGCGGCGGACGATGTCCGTCCACTCCGCATGCGCCCACCGAGCCGCGTCGGGACCGGCGTCCGAGACGTTAAGGCCCTCCAGCACCGCCAGCGCGCCGTCGAGGTCGCCTCTGCGACGCATACGGCGGGCGTCGTGGATGCCGCGCGT
Organism: Chloroflexota bacterium; assembly: GCA_009838175.1. GTDB lineage: Bacteria > Chloroflexota > Dehalococcoidia > Lucifugimonadales > Lucifugimonadaceae > Bin127. The sequence goes on along the minus strand of VXSB01000049.1, from coordinate 34,363 downwards.
CGCGCTCAGTTCCCATGTGTCCGGCGCGGTCCCGAAAACCGTCGCGACTAGATTCTGCGCCAGCACCTCCAACGAGCGTCCGCCGGGTCGTGTTCTGGTTCGTGGGGTTCGACCGCTCACCGTCACTCTAGATGCGGCGGTGCCTGTCAATGTTGCAGTCGTCATCTCTGTCTCCTGATCTGCTTCTCGTCCGGACGCGCGGCATCCCGGGCACGCGCCGATCGTTTGGTCTGGTGGTTTGTCTCTAGTGCTGTCATGCGGGAGCACACGCTCTCCTTGCCCCGGGGATGCAATAACGGTGTGTGGAGAACGGCTGGTCGAGAAGACGCGGTTCGTCCATGACCTGAACAGGACGTTCAGAGGTTCATGGGAGGCGTCTGAGAAACGAGCCGTAGCTTACGTATGGGCCACGCGCACGGATCTCGGGACGTCTGCGATCGGCGATGCGACGCTCGGTCGGAGACGCGTAGAGGCGGTCGAGGCGCGGATGCGCTTCGAACCGTGGTGACCTCGGAAGAGAACGTCGGAAGACGTGCCAACCGAAGAATATCCGGCTTCTAAGGCGTCGGGGAGTTGATCTCGACCGTCTCGACACCTCGCGCCGCCGGAAAAGCGACTTTGCCTGTTTCGCGGACGTCGGGAGAGCGGAGCTCGATCCGTGGCGTCAACGCGGGAGCAGGTCTGCACCCTCCGAATTTCTATGGCTGGAAACCCGGAAAAAGCCTGACAGCAATTCAGATTATGAACCGTCCAACCGGCGTTTGGTGGTCTACCGACCCGATCACTTGCAGCTAGGCAACATTCTTGTGGCAGACAGGGCGGAATGGAGTGACGCGGGCAACCGCCAGTCGCGAGGTGTGCCGCGCTGCGAGACGCGTATCGCAACTTCAAGCATCGTCCAGCGCAACGGGAACTTACTACTCTCTTGATCGCATGCGTCGTCGTCTCGGAACGTCCCAATCGTCAGCTGACGATTGGGACCCGAGTGTCCATCCTCTCCTGATGACGACGCACGAGCATTCTCAACTTCCCGCTGCCGTAAGCCGTCGACTCAGACACAGCCAGCGTTTTCGCAGCCTGGCGCCGTCGGGTTGCCACTTTGCATTTCGCTAAGCGGTTTCGGTCACTACGCACCCGAACTCGTCGTTTGCCATTTTGACAGGCTCGAACGTCGTCATGTCCTGTAGGGATGGAACCCGGTACGGACGCCAACTGCACGCGCCTTACACGCGTGACCAATCCGTCGACGATGCGCTCAGCCTCGTCTCCAGTTCATCCTCGCCTCGTTCGCGGTTTTGCAACAACCGCCGATTCCCTGTACACCAGTCCACTGTGAATCCATCGCTGACGAATGCTTGACGAATCGAGGATGTCGGGAGCGGCATACCTAGGTAATGAATTGACGAATCCCTCTCCCTCATCCTTCTCGGTCACTCCCGTCCAGTAACTTTCCCGCCAAGGAGCAAAGGAATATGTCCTACCGTCCCGTGTGGATTTGCAACAGTTTCAGCAAGGCAAATACATACTTTCCTAGCCATGCGTGTGCGGGCTATAAAGAGTGAGGACTATATAGGTGTGGGCGCGATCAATCAGAAGGCGGAATCAAGCCGACCCAGGCACGCCTCTTAAGAGGAACCACCTTCCATTGCCGTCACTAGCATTTACTCTTAACACCGCGATGACAACCTGCGAAGAATCTCCGTGTGCGACAATCCGCGTCACAGCACATGATCGCGTCAACAGGGAACAATTGGCCACATGTGCTGCGATGCTTAGGAATCTCGCGGAGTGGTTCGGCGACTCCAAAGCAGTCTCTGCTTACTTGAACGATCTCCCGAGCCTCGAAACGTACCTAGCTCAACGTGGTTCCGGAATTGTTGGATTTGCAGCGGTGAAGCGAAACGGTCCTCGCGTCGCCGAGATTCATGTGATGGGTGTCGCACGGGATGAAAGACGCAGGGGAGTGGGAAGGGCATTGATGAACCGAATGGTAGAGGATTTGGCGCGTTCGGGAATCAATTCGCTAATCGTGCAGACACTTAGTCCATCAGACCCGTACCCAGCCTACGCGGAGACGAGGGCGTTTTACGAGGCAATGGGTTTCGCGCCGCTTCGGGAGTTCCAAAAAACAGACTGGACGGACCCAACTTTGGTCATGGTACGAAACCTTTAGAACTGGATTGATCCGGTGCTCTGGATTGAAGTCTTTTGGGAATTCCCTAGCAACGAGAGCGATGCCGATTGATCGCGCCCACATCCATATAGTCCCCTAAAGATTTGGGCGCTAGTTGATCGATGCGTTGGCTATCCTTATTTCCGCTGCCTACTGATTCTGTAATCCGTTGATCCACATGCGGATGATGCACAGGAGCACGGTTTCAGCGAATCCAATCACCGCCAGCGCCACGAATGCGATGTAGAGCGGCACACTCAGCCAATGCCACCATTTTCCAGCTTCGTTTTTGCGTGGAAAGATCATGGATCAGTCATCCATCTCAAATATGCGTCAAACCACTCGTAGACAACGGAGTCGGGCCATAAAATCGCTCCGACGGTGATCAGAGTCACAACGACGAATGGCACCATCAACAGATGAAGAAAGATCAGAGTCGGTGTTTTGGCGAACTGATCGTCTTCGGTTTTCCAACTCGGTTTGTTGTCGCGTCTCATTTCCTTACCGGTTGATGCCGTGTAACTTGGCATTTCGTTCTTTTTCGACTGGTGGGATCGGGCTTACGCTGAACGTCTCAAAAACTGGGTAGCGACTACTGCCGCACCTTCGGGCAAGTCAGCGCGTTCCCGGCTTGTTACGTGAAACGCTCGACGATTTAGAACGCACGGACGCTCTCGACAACCTGATGCTTTTCTGATCGACTTCGACCACGATTGTCCCTACGATGGTGTCTTGCATGCTGCGCCGATCTTTCGACTGCAAGCGTTGAAACCACCAGAATCCCAACGCCAACCCAAACATCTGACGCACGAACGCTCGCACGATTCCCAATCGTTCCTGAGGATCGCGCATCCTCACGACTCGGATTCCAGTCAACCTTTTGCCGGGTGTTTGACCTGTGCGCGCCAGCATCAACGCCATCAACAGAGTTATCGGCGTGGCTGCAATCGCGCCTGACAAGAACCTAACCAGCAAAAAGTAAAGCCCCTCCAACCACACGGGATTCAAGTCAACCGACAAATACGGGATCAGGAGGTCGATGGAAAAGATCGTGCCGCCCCAGAAAAAGGGTGTGAACAGAGCGAAGTCGATCATGTACGCATGGATGCGGCGACCGTGCCTGGCCAGCCGGTAACCAGGGTGCTCATCCAACCACGGCACTGACTCCTCGACGTGCGATCCAGTTTTCAACTTGAGGTCCTCTTCGCGTTTACGGTACAAGAAGGCTTAAGAGTTGCTGAGCATTTATCACTTCATTCATCGCCGGAATCGAGTTCAGATTCCGGCACTTCCGTCGCAACCTCGACGTAGATGATTGTCGAAGTCGGGTGATCAGCTTCATATTCGTTCGGAAACAACCTGTCAGCCGCGACAAACAATCCAAGCGCCGCTCCGAACAATCCAACAATCAGCAACAATTGCCACATCCATCCAACATTCATCATGTGCCTCCTTAAGTATCGGCGTGACCGTCACTTCCAAGTTCCAAGATCAACATCCTGAATGTCGATACTCCCCGACCTCTCGCGACTCCGACTGGCAAACAAGCCGACGCGAATGCCGCGACTACGAAAATCAACGCGCTGCCTTGCTATGCGGTCAACTGTTGCACTATCTTGCCCTTGGCCATCCGATAGCCGACCCGCGGCTCGGTGAGGATATAGGTCTTGTCGCTCGCATCCTCGCCCATCTTGCTCCGCAGTCGCGCAATGTGGGTTCGCAGCGACCTGATGTCGTCCGTGTCTCTAGTCTTCCAGACCCGACGCATGATCTGTTGATACGTCAAGACTCGCCCGGCACTCAACGACAGTTCTTTCAGCAGCAGGTATTCCGTCGCAGTCAACTTGACCGGCTCGCCTCTGAAGGTCACCAGACGTTCAGCGTAGTTGATCTCCAATTCGCCCAGCACAAATCTTTCGTGCAGTTCGTATTGATCCACCAACCTTTGTTTCCGCAGCGCAGCATCGATCCTTGCGACCAACTCCGTCGGCGAGAAAGGTTTGACGATGTAGTCGGTCGCGCCCTTCTTGAACGCTCTGGCGATGATGTGGTCGCGACCATAGGCGGACAGGAAAATCACCGGGATGTCCGCCGTATCCAAGATATCGTCCAGCAGATCGATACCCTCGACGCCCGGCAGCATCAGGTCGAGAAGCACCAGATCCGGTTTTTCGGTCTCCAACATCGGAAGTACTTCCTCCGGCGCCGCCGTAACCGACGCATGGTAACCAGCATCATTGATGATCCTGCGAACGAAGAGGATCGTTTGAGGATCGTCGTCGACTACGAGCACACGAACTTGGTCTGCGCTTTCCTCCAGAAGTTCCGGCGCGTCGCCGTCGCCCGAAGATTCTTCCACTCCCACCAAAGTGAAGGTGAATCTGGCGCCGAGTCCAGAACCTTCGCTCTCAGCCCAGATACGGCCCCCGTGAGCCTCCACGATGCCTTTGCAAATCGCCAAACCCAGACCTGTGTCTTGGGAACGTTCATCCGCGTCGTTCCTGTAGAACTTTCTGAACAGGTGCGGCAGGTTCTCCGCAGGTATGCCTCTGCCAGCGTCTGCAATCGAAACGGTGACGTGAACGCCGTCGTTCGAAACCGACAACTTGATCACCGAATCGCTCGGCGAATTCCGCGCCGCGTTGGAGATCAGGTTGCCGATGACTTGAACGATCCGCTGCCCGTCAGCCATCACGAGTGGAAGGTGAGGTGCGATGTCGATGTCTAAGGCGTTCTGACCTCCGGAGTTGGCGAAGTCGATGCGAGCCTGGTCGACAAGCGCGGCAACTTTGACCGGCGCGAGGTTTACCGGAAGCGTGCCGGTCTCGATCCGTGCAACATCCAGCAGGTCGCCGATCAGAGACCTCATGTTCTCCGCTTGATCGACGATGATTTTCAGGTACTGTCTCCATTCCGTAGGCACCAGCTCCGATGAAGAACCCATCATCACCATCGCCGCTCCTTCAATCGATGTCAGAGGCGTACGCAACTCATGACTCACCATCCCCAGGAACTCCGCACGCAACAGTTCGATCTCCTCAAGCGGCGTCATGTCCTGCAAGGTGACAACCAGCGACTCCGCCTCGCCGACTGGCGAAACGATCAACGAGGAGTTCACCAAAGCGTTTACGGAGTTACCGTTAGGACCTTCCAAGGTGATCTCCTCAGCACGTATAATCTCGTTTTCGGTGAGGATGCTCGCCAATGGAAAATCTCGAAGAGAGTACTCCCTGCCATCGCTCCTCCGGATTCTCAAGTTTCCCGCCAGACTCTCCGGCGTGTCGTCCGGTGCCTTGAGAATATCCGCCAAACGTCTGGCCTCCTGGTTCATCAAATACGGATCCCCGTTTTTCAGATCCAACACAACCACTCCCACAGACGACGTTTCGATCAACGTTTCAAAATAGGTTTTGGCTTTTCTTTCCTCCTTGAAACGCTGCGCGTTTTCGAGCACCGGGGCAGCCTGCGAGGCGAACATCACCAGCGTCTCTTCGTCTTGGCGATTGAACAACTCGCCGGGACGATTGTTGGCGATATGAAGCTTGCCCAGGTTTCGACCCTGATGTTTGAGCGCCACAGATAGAAACGCCGTCACCGGCACCGGCATAGAAAAGTCCTGAAACCCCATCGACTGCGCATACGCCGGGAAGTCGTCGACCCGGTGGGGGTGCTGAATGGCGTCCAGATGTTTCTTCATCGCCATCCCGCCCGGCGTGTTCCAGAGGCGACCAGCCTCATCGGGTGTGATCCCGGAAACCATGAAATCATCCAAGCCTTTGGAATCGTCCTCAGTTGTGATCAACGAATAATCAGCACCCGTCAGATCGCGGGCCCCTTCCAAAACCCTCTCCAAGACTTCGTTCAGGTCGGGGCTCTCGCTTATCCGTATCACCGCTTGGCTCAACTTTGATACCCGATCCTCGAGCTGCCTCAACTGCCGCTCCAGATTCTCTTCCCGGTTCATCTCATCTCCTCGGCCGAGATCGCGTTTGGTTTTGTTGATAGATATCCGGCATCGCAACACACCCCGCAAACCCGACTGAGGGATGAATGTCCGATGCCGACGAAAATGTTACATCCTCGCAATGCTATTTCATCAAATGTTTACAGATGACGGTTTCTAATTGATTTCAGCGTCATATTTTTCGTAATTCCATGGGCGGATTATCAATTTGTTCGGCTGGTGACCACAACCGTAATCGGTTGCGGTTCTAGGGCAGTTGGCCTTTGGCTATGCCATTCGCGACGGTCACTCGGTTCTCGTGTAGCGAAGCATGAGTTCTGGTCCGTCAGTGAATCCCACAGCGCCCCGCGCTCTGATCCGCTACGCGCTGATCGTCGTGGCAATCTCGGCGATTGCGGCAGTCGTCGTAGCGGCGAATCTCCCCGGCAAGAACCGCGCCGTCGCGCAGGTTAACACGGGGCCGTTGCTCATCGGATCGAGGGAAACGAAGAACAACTCAGATGCGATGTCGTGGGGACTCGCCAACGAATTCTCGTACGCGTTCACGACCGGCACGTTCACGGGCACCGTGGCGCTCAAGCACATGGACATGAAAATCCACCAAGGAACGGACGAAAGCACGCCGCCGCGCATCGGCGATGCCACAAACTCCGTGTTCGCGATCTATTCCACGAAAGACAACGACGAAACCCCCGCCAAGACCGTGCCCGACACGCTGCTTGGCACTTTCACCAATCCGACGTTCGCGCAGCCGGACACGTTCGAAACAGGATGGTACAGGTTCACTCTGGCGACGGCTGTGAACCTCTCGCCTTCCACGACGTACGCGATTCGAGTCACCCCGGGCACCCCCACACTCGCTGGCGCTAACAGGGTGATTATCAAACGCTCGGACCAATCGGGAAACTTGACCGGGAGCATGTCTGGATGGTCGCTCGCGAGCGGCGTGGTGTGGAAACCGAAGACGGGCAACTGGGACGATAACGCGAGCGCGCTGGCGATGGTTCCGGTGTTCAGGCTACGAGGCCCCGTGCCGCCCACGGCCACGCCTACGCCCACCGACACGCCGGCAAGCACCCCAACTGCTACCTTTACCCCTTTCCCCCGGCTTACAGAAGAGATTGTAAACCTGCTGCTTGAAAACAATGCCCATACAGTCGGGGGGCGTGCCATACCGCTTCTAAAAGCAAACCAGTTTGCGCTAGCATTCACAACGGGCCCCGGATTGCCCGGTGAAAGCGGAACCGCTCTGGAGTTTCTTGACTTGCGGATTGTTCAATCGTTTCAGCCAAACTCCCTCAACAGCAGCTTGGTTTCCGACGCGACAGGGATGGAGGTTTCGATTTGGTCATCACAAACAATAAGCGACACAGACAGCACAATCATCCCTAATGAGCTTCTTGGCACATTTACAAATCCGTTGTTCGCTAGCCACGACTACACATATGAGAGGTACCGCTTTACGCTTTCCTCAGCTGTAACGCTTTCGGGAAACACTACTTATGTAATTCGAATAGAGCCCGGGGAGCAGGATATATATATGCGCATGGGGCTTAACACTGAATCATCCGACTCACTTACAGGGTGGACAGTATCCAATTACATGGCATGGACGTCAAAGACTGCTTCAGATTGGTCAGGCGCGACCCAATGGGCTGAGGGAGATTTGTGGCTGCGTTTGCTCCAATCGCCTCCAGTAATCATGCGTCCGCCCGCTGGCACTGCTACGCCCACTCCCACCGAAACAGCGACACACACACCTACAAACACGCCCACGCCCACAAATACCCCCACTAACACCCCCACGCCTACTAACACGCATACTCCAACACCTACTCCAACCGACACGCCCACGCCGACACCCACAAACACGCCGACACCGACGAACACGCCCGTTCCAACCGATACACCCACGCCCACAAACACTCCGATCGTCACCCCCACGCCGACACCGACACCGACGCTCTCCCCAACGGCCACGCCTACACCAACTTCCGCACCGCCCCCCCTGCCATCGCAAACCCTCGTCGAAAACCTCCGGCAAAGAAACGACCGGACCGCGCGGCTCGACGACCAGAACCAGAGGTCCGGCATCGGCTTCACAACCGGAAAACGCGACGGATACGACATCAGCAACGTCGCCGTCCGCTTCGATCAAAACGAACAGAGCGACCCGGAAGACGTCGAACTCTCCCTCTGGTCCTCGAACTCGCCGCAGCCTGGCAGCCAGATATTCGTATTCGAAGACCCCACGACCATCGAACCCGGACTAAACACCTTCGCCGCTCCGCGATCCAGGAACCAGCGGCTCAAACCCGCAACCACGTACTTCATCGTCGTCCGCCGCGAACGGGCCGGACGGCCGCCCGTCATACTGGAAGCCACCACCGAAGACACCCTCGCTAATTCGGACGGGTGGGAGACCCTAGAAGCGCGTCTCATCCCTGATGCTCAGGGAGGATGGCAACCCGTCGGCGGCGGCGACCAAATCATGTTCTCCATCTCCGGAAAGGCCGTCACCGTCGCGCCGTCGCCCGTCGCCGTCGTCTCCAGAGTCCTCCGCATCGAACCCGCGATACGCGAAGCGGCACTCAAATCCGGCGACAGAGTCATTCTCGATGTGAACGTCTTCGGTCGCCAGAACCTCCCCGACGACTCGCTGCTGAAACCCGGAAACGTCCGCTGGACCGTCGAAGGAAGCGGCGAACTGGCAGAAGACAGACGCGTCGAGACGCGCAACGGACTGCCAGACGATCGCTCCGTCATCTTCATCGCAGCCGAATCCGCCGGCGTCGTCACCATCACCGCGACTGCGACCGACTGCCTCGCAAAACGCCAAGACGAAACACAGGACCAAGCCGACGCACGGTGCTCCGCCGTCTTCGAGATCCGAGTCCGCAAACCCTCAAACCTCCTAGTGTCGCCCACCGTCGAACCCATGAACCCGGACGGGACCATCCCGGACGTCATCTCGGCCGACGACGGAACCCAGCACTCCGTTTTCACCCCGGAGGAAGGCGGAAGCGCAGAATCTCCGGACGGCTCATGCACGATCAGCGTCCCCGTCGGCGCTGTGCCCAACAAAGAAATCATCGGGGTCGCACTCGCGAAACGCACCGTCGCCTTCAACGACCATCGCTACGCCGTACGCGGTGACGCCTGCTCCATATCCCTCGTCGCCGATGACGGCTCCAACATCGACGCGTACCGGCTCGAAGAACCCGCCGAGATCTGCATACCGGTGCCGCCGTCGCTCCGAACCAGCATCACGGACATCCACATGGCGTCCATCGCCAGCGCAGGGTCCGGCGATGCCACCGGCGTCGGCGCGATCCTCAGCAGCGTCATACGCATCGCCGACACATCTGGCGGCATCGTCTTGTGCGGCAAAATGTCCGAACTCCCCGCAACCATCGCTGCCGCCGTCCGAACGTCGTCGCTGACACCGGAAGCCCTCGTGACCCCCGTCCCCTCGCCGGACGCCCCGGACGCCGGAGCATACGCCCCCAGATCCACATCTGCCATCGTCTTCATACTGATACTCGCAACCGCCCTGACAGCCCTGGCCGCCTTCCTCACCCGCGGCGGCACCCGGCGGGAACGACGGAAACACTAGGGGACCCGTCAATCCCGCCGGAGGACAACGATCCCCATTACGTTCCCTCACCGAGGGCGGACACGAACCGGTCCCCGAGCAGCGATCCGACACACAGACCGTCGTTCCCAGGACCAGATCCGCAAAACACGACATATGTGGAGATCGTGTACGACCGCGACAAAGCGAATAAGCTCCGACTTTACCTCGAGACGGCGGCGGTGCTCCTGCTGACGATCGCTGCTGGGTGGATGCGGTTCGAAGGCCTCGGGGACTTGTCTCCGGGCATCAACATCGACGAAAGCACGTACGCGGCCGAGATCAACCGCATCGTCGGAGGTGAATGGATCGGCAAGTGGTCCGTCGCCAGCCTTGGCGTTCCCACGCTGCAGTTCTACGTGACGGCACCGGTGTTCATGCTGGTCGACGACGAGCTGTGGGCGATCCGGAGCGTCAGCGCCCTCGCCGGAACCCTGGTCGTGCCAGCCACATTCGTTCTGCTCCGGCGATTTCTACCGTTCGTGCCGTCGTTCGTCGCCACCGTCATGGCGGCTTTCTCCATCTATCTCATGCTGGAAAGCCGCATCGGCTGGCCGTTGATGCTGGCCGTACTCGAGCTGATCGCGGGAGCCGCGATGCTCGTGTTCAGCATCGAACGCCGCGCCCCCTGGCTCGCCATCATCGCAGGAGTCGTAGTAGGCGCAGGCATGTACACCCACCAGGTGTTCACGCCTTACTGGGCGTCGGCGATAGCGCTGTCGCTCCTCGTCGCACTCCTGCATCCCGGGCTGCGGCACCGCCGAGAGCTGTATTCGTTCGCGGTCGTCTGCTTCGCGGTCGGCGCGAATATGGCCTGGTTCCTGATGTTCGAGTTTGACTGGGCCGCCGACCTCGAGCACCATTACGGCGTGTCGGCCTCGATAGATCCCCTGCGGTGGCTCCAACGCGCGTGGGATGTGTTCATGTTCCACAGATCTCCGATCAGCGCGGATGCCACCGACGCGGCTCCCTCCGCCCCGATACTCGGCGGCGTCATGCAATGGTTCTTCATCGTCGGCCTCGTCATCGCAATCGGCAGGATCAGGGATCATCGCTACCAGATGCTTTTCGTCGGGCTGCTCGTAGGCATGGCACCGTCGATACTGGTGCCAGGGTCCGAGGCGAGGCGCCTCGCGGTCGGGATGATCTTCATGTTCGCCTTCGCGGGCCTGGGGCTGGGTACGCTTCTACAGCTGCTGTGGACCCACGCCGGCACCATCCTCGGCCTCGCCGACGGAACCGCCCTCACGGCGGTCCGCCGCACTGGCCTCGTCGTCGCCCTAGGCGTGTTCGTCGCCGCAACCGCCTTCGTCGGCCACCAGAAGCTCGACTCCTGGCGATCTCAGGACGCCAGATGGACCTTCAACTACAACCTCACGTCGCTCTCCCACTTCCTGAGAGATTTCGACCAAGGCCAAACCGTCCATTTCTACTCGGATCGAGGCGGGGCGCCGCACACGGTAATGGAGTGGGTGCTGCCGGAGGTGGACGTCGTCAACGGCGCCGAGAGTAACGTCGACGGCGAACGAGTGCTGCACGTGGACACAGGCACTGGCGGCACAACCGTCGTAGCCTTGCTCGAAAGCTACATCGGACACTCGCCCGAGTTGCAAGCGATGTATCCCGGCGCGCGGCTCATCGAACAAGTCGACGAGGGCGGGCAGACACTGTGGCAAGTGCTGGTGATCGAACCGTGAACGACGCGGATTCGTCGGCGCGTGGATCAGGGTTCGTCGCAAGGCTTCCGAAAGCGAATGTCGAACGCTGAAGAGACCACATACCCAACGCGACGGAAATCTGACGCTGCGCTCGAAGCTGTGTGCGACATTCTACGCACCTTAGAGGCTTGAGCCGAGACCGGCCATCGGACGATACATGACGGAGGACTCAGCTTCCGAGTTCGCGTTGGCGGTATGCCGAATTCTAGGAGATTGCTTCGCTCTCGATCTCCCTGAATCGTGTCCATGCCGATACCGGATCTGGCGATGTGAACGTGGCAATCGACGTAGACTTCGAGCATCCGCCTGTCCGCACGCGCTGACACCACTCGAACACTGGGAGATCTAAGGCGGCTAGCATCTCGTCAGCCGTCTGTTTGCATATCTTCTTCGTTTGCCTCGACGCGTTTCGCACCATCGATGCCCCAACCCTTACGGGCATAGAAAAGTCGTGAAACCCCATCGACTCCGCATACGCCGGGAAGTCGTCGACCCGATGGGGGCGTTGAATGGCGTCCAGATGTTTCTTCATCGCCATCCCGCCCGGCGTGTTCCAGAGGCGACCAGCCTCATCGGGTGTGATCCCGGAAACCATGAAATCATCCAAGCCTTTGGAATCGTCCTCAGTTGTGATCAACGAATAATCAGCACCCGTCAGATCGCGGGCCCCTTCCAAAACCCTCTCCAAGACTTCGTTCAGGTCGGGGCTCTCGCTTATCCGTATCACCGCTTGGCTCAACTTTGATACCCGATCCTCGAGCTGCCTCAACTGCCGCTCCAGATTCTCTTCCCGGTTCATCTCATCTCCTCGGCTGAGAACGCGTCTGGTTTCGTCGATAGACGGCCGGCATCGCAACACACCCTGCAGACCTGACTAAGGGACGAATGTCCGATGCCCACGAAAAAGTCACGTCCTCGAAATGCTATTTCATCAAATGTTTACAGATGACGGTTTCTAATTGATTCCAGCGTTACATATTTCGATGCTCCTGCATCAGATGTTTGACGCAATTCATTTTGGAAACTCCATGGGTCGATCACCAATATGTTTGGGGCGTGACCACAACCGTAATCGGTTGCGGTTCTAGGGCATGTTGTCTTTGGCTATGCCATCTGCAACGACCATCGTTACGCCGGACGCGGAGACGCACGCTCCATATCCATCGACGCCGATCACAGATCCAACATCGACGCGTACCGCCTCTAAGAACCCGCCGAGATCTGCATACCAGTGCCGCCGTCGATCCGAAACAGCATCACGGACATCCACATGGCGTCCATCGCCGATACATCCGGCGGCATCGTCTTGTGCGGCAAAATGTCCAGCCTCCCCGCAACCATTGCCGCCGCCATCCAAACGTCGTCGCTGACACAGGAAGCCCTCGTGACCCTCCTCCCCTCGCCGGCCTCCCCGGACGCCGGAGCATACGCCCCCCAGATCGACATCCATCATCGTCCTCATACTGATTCTCGCGACCGCCCTGACAACTCTGGCCGCGTTGCTCCTCCGTTTGCTGGCGGCAGCGCTGCAGTTTGGAATCAGAGTCGCTCGCTGAAAACGGTCAACGCGTAATTCGACGCAATGGCCCTGTCACTTCATGTTGAAACGACCCCCAAAGGAGAGAAAATGAGAATGAATCTCAGCAAAAGCGCAGCGGCTCGCGGCATTGGCGCAGCAGTTGCAGCATTCCTCATAGCAACCGTTGGCTTGCTGCAACTGCCCGACGAAGCACAAGCACAAGCGGGCCCCCGGCAAGGCCCCCCGGCAGACCCCGACACTAAATTTGTTTACAACACTAACGAGAGCGCCGGAACATTCAACCCTGCTGCGCGGCGAGCTGCAACAATCGGAAACGAACCGAACAGCTACACAAACCCAACTGCAGTGCAAACAGCGGACAAGCATGTTGCGGCAAGCTTTACCACTGGCAGCGGGCTGGGCGGATTCAAAATCAAAAAACTGCAAGTCGTACTGCACAGGTACAATTCAACACCCGCTCCATCGCTGACGATTCACCCGCACAACTCAGTAGCAAACGCTCCAGCGGACGATGTGCTGGCAACTTTTACAACTACGGACACTTTGGGCACTAACTCGCGAACCGGAGCGCTGGCAACATTCTTGACTGATTCCCCGCCCATACTCAACGGCAATACGAGGTACTGGGTAAAGCTTTCCGACCGAGTATCCGATTCAACGACTGTTCAGTTCTACGTAGCTAACTACACGCTGTCCGACTCCCAAAGTGGAGAATCGGGCTGGAGCATCGGAGATGAATTCAAAACTCGCATCGGAACGGGTGCATGGGAGACAATGCGGCAGCACAGCCCGCAAATTCAATTCGCTATTTACGGGGAGCGAATGCCCACCCCTCACGTGCTAGTTGACTCAAATCCCTACACGGACCAGTTTGAAACCAACACCTACTTGGAGTTCAACGAAGGCGGCGCTTTTAACTTCCGAGCAAAGCTTGCATCCGCGCCAGCGGCAGATGTGACTGTGCAAATCCCAAGCTTCATGGGCAATCCAGAGTTCACATTTACGTTTACCACCTCCAACTGGAACGAACCGCAAACGCAAAGCTTGACAGCGGTGGATGACAACATCGCGCTAAACGTGTACGGCTCGATCACTGCTGCGATCACGGGAGGTTTTAGCAGCACCGAAATCATTCGGTACAAGATGGTCAACCTTGACACGGGCGGCGGACTCGCAGCGATAGGTTTGAGCTTCTTAAACGACGTTGCCAAAATAAACGAAGGCGACACCCTTTCAGTTGGCGTTGAGCTGGACTACGTTCCAAACTCCACAGTGGTTGCTACGATGACATCCAATTTGTCGGAGGGACTTAGATTTACTCCGGCAACCATAACTTTCCGCGCTGGCGAGATCCATAAGATCGTTTCCGTAACTGCGCTGCAGGACGACAACTGGACAAGCGAGAAACACACAATAACTGTTTCCGCTGAGCAGTCAGCGACTCAGCTGGACGGCACTCCTGATTTCAACGTAACAGTAGGTGATACGTTTGGGTTGACTGTCATTGACGATGAACCAAGCGGGTTTGTATACACCCCGACTTCCATAACTCTTGTGGAGGACAGTAATGCAACGGCATCTTACACCCTTAAGCTTGCTGCTGCTCCCACCGAGGATGTAACAGTTGCGGTTAAGGTGTCTCCAAGCCTTGACGATTTGCTTGAGCTTGTAACTCCCCAAACTGACCTCACGTTTACAAGCACAAACTGGAACGTCGGGCAAACAGTAACCGTGCGCGCAACTGGCACTGACCTTGACGGCGCGGATTCGTCTGGGAACTTTGCAGACGGCATCGAACACACGGCATCTGGCGGACTTGTGGGCGTTCACGCGCAGAGCGTCACTGTCACCGACATTCATGAGCAGGGCGTTGTTCTGAGCTCTCCGTTTGTTCGCCTGCCAGCGAGCGCCTTTTTTGATTGGGACTTGCGCGTGACTGAAGGCGCAAACGTTACGTTCACAGTGAGGCTAGCCACAAAACCAATACTAGTGCAGGACAGCCAGGTTCTAGTTCGTTTCGAGGAAGACCAGCAAGGCTCGAAATTCACATCCAACGATGCTTGGCGCGAAGCAGTAACCACGCCCGCAGACAGGCTGACTTTGCGGTTTGACAACATGAACTGGAACGTTGATCAAACTGTGACTATGCACGTCCCAGAAGAAGCTGTGTTTGATTTCGTGGATAGCAAGGGCGACCTCTCCATCAGCTTCATAAGCACGCTCACAGGCGACTACGCTACAACTCAAACAACCGTAAAAATGGTTGTAACCGACAACGACACTCCGTCGGGCAAAATCCTAGTTGATCCCACGAGCGTCAGCGTTACGGAAACAAGCACGGGTGGCACAGGCAGCTACTCAGTCAAGCTTTCCGCTGCCCCAACTGACCAAAGCGCTGTAGTCAACCTAACTGTTTTTGGAGCGGAGGGGGTTACAGTCGACCCAGGATCGCTAACGTTCACGACAACGAACTGGAACGAGGCGCAAACTGTCACCGTCACTGTTGCGGCGGATAACGACAGCGACGATGCAAAAGCAACGATTACGCACCAGACAACCCAAGCATCCGGTTACGGCGCTCAGCCCGTCGACGTAACAGTTAACGTAACGGACATGTACAGCGGCAGCACAAGCATTGATCCAGTGTTCAGCGCAACTTCGATTGAAGCAACGGAAACGCTTGCCCCCGTAACTGCTACGTACACAGTCAAGCTGTCGTCCGCCCCGTCGGCAAACGTTAAGGTGAGCATTGCGCAGCCTGCAAACGCTTACGTGGACGTCGACACGAACACGGGAACTGAGGGGCTGCAAACAGAGCTTACGTTTACGCCGACTAACTGGAATACGGCGCAAACCGTAACGCTTACTGTTTACCCGGACCACGACGGCAACGACGCGACGGCAACGCTTGCGCACACTGTTGCGAGCTTGCCGGGCGCAACAGAAGTTGTAAGCGGGTCGGGCAGCGTTAGCGTTGCAATCGACGACGAGTTTGAGTGCCCGCCAGTACGCACGCGCTGACACCATCCGAACACTCGGAGATAAAGGCGGCTGGCATCTCGTCAGCCGCCTTTTTGCATATCTCCTTTGTCTGCCTCGACGCGTTTCGCACCATCGATGCCCTAACCCTTGGCGATTCCCAATGTGAACATCCGGCGCAAGCTTCGCCGCAGTTCGGCCCAGGCCCGTTCGCTGCGGACCTTCGCCAGGCGGCGCTTTCGTCGTCGCACCTCGGCTGCCAGCTCGAAACGGTCCCACGGATAATTCGCGGGCGGCAGCGTCAGTCCGTACTTGCCGACAAGCTCAATTTCGATCTCCAGCAGCCGCTGTTCCGCTTTCAACCTCGCCGCTCCATCTTCGGCTTCTTCGAACTCGACACGCGCGAGGCGCCACGCCGCCACCGACGACGCCCATGGTTCGTGCGTTTCGCCGTCGCCTGAAACCTGATCGGGCACCACCAGTTCCGGGATGTAGGCATCCCCGTGTTGGTCGGCCGCCGAATGCGCGGTCTCCTCCCGCTCGGCCCTTACGCGCTCCGACTCCAACGCCGACAGGCGCACCTCAAGAGCGACCAGCGCTTGTTCCGTATACTCGCGCAGTTCGCCCCATTCGTTGCGGACGACTTCAGACGACCTCTCTGCATCGGCTTCAAGCCCTCCGATTCGAACTTCCACCTCCTCCAACCGGTTTTGAATCTCCACGGCATGCGAACCACCACCCAGCAGCAGGTAACGTTCCAGAGCGTCTGACATTCTGCCTGTGAGACGACCGGTGTCCGCGGCGCGGGCGAGCGTCCGATAGCTGACTCGCAAAACCTCCGCGGCCTTCACCCGGCCGTGGTCGGCGATCAGGTCTCTCAGCAGGGCCATTAGACGAAGATACAGCAGACTGTCTTTTTGGCCGTTAGAAGTCTGATCGCGACTCATGATTCCACCCCGTTCGACGGTGTCTGCCGGTTCGACCGCATGGTGCGCTTTGCTTGCGGTCCCTGCCGTAATGCGGCTTTGCGATCCCCCTTTCGACCCGAGTCGCGCTTCTGCAACGCGGCTCGGCCGATGCATTTGGAAATGAAATCACGCTTGCGAGCGCGCCGCAACCGCGCATAGGGGAGGACACTCGTGTCCCCCCTTAAGAGTCATTGTGCCGGGTCGTTCTAATCATCAGACTGAGGCTCAGCGCGTCACTGCAACCACCCAAAAGAGGATTTTTCACATGACATCGCGTATCGCGACGAGACTTACTCAGATAGTTGCGGCAGCGTCGATCTTGCTGCTCGCTCTGCACACCTCGCTCGTTGCCGGCACGGTTTTCGCACAGCAACCCCCGCCCGAACTCGACTTGGCACTTGTGAATTCAGGCCGTGAGTTCGTCGAACGCATGAAGAACGGCGAATTCGTCGCCCGACCCGTGTTCAGCGGTCCTCTGGACGAGCTGTTCTACGCCATTCGCGATGGCGAAACCGGAGAATGGCTCACCTCCATGTACCGGATAGAAGGAGGTGAAAAGCGGCTGGCGCACGGTTGGGAATACTCCTTCGAGTACCCGGCGCTGGACGAGCACCCGGAACTGGATGCAGAACGTGTCTACCTTCTGGTAATGCTCGCTCTTCCCATCGGTGCAGACGAACCGGACGATTTCTACGCCGTCATCCCGGTCCACCAGCCGACCGGACTGTGGGACCGGGTCCTCGCCGCGCTTGACCCTGGGCGTTGGGCGCGAGCTCTCGCCGGTTGGATCGTCCAAGGAACCCACGGCACTCTCTGCGCCATCGTGCAGAGCGCCGGAGGCGCGACGACCCGTTGCAGGTGCGGAGCCGGGCTGTGAGCGACATCATCACGGGCACCCCGGCCGCCCTGACCTACGACCACTGGCTCGTCAGACAGGCGTGGACCGTGTCATGGATCGTCGTATCCGGATCGCTGGCGATCATCGTCGGTTGGATGGGGCTGACGCTCATCGTCCAAGAACATCTCGGCCGTCCGATGCCGGGTTGGCGCGAAGCGGTGCCTAGGCTCGTCCTGGGCATCGTGGCTTCTGCATCTTCTCTCTGGTGGTGCGCCTTGGTCATCGACATCGCCGACGGAGTATCAGGTTTCGTCGCCGCTTCCTTGGGCGTTTCCATTGGAAGCCTGGTCCGCGCCAATGCGAGCACGTTGATGACCGCGGCTGAAGCCGGGTCGGTAGGCATCGCGCTACTGGTGGCCGTTCTTTACCTGATCTACTGCTTCTTCGTTCTATACGTAATCGTTCAGCTCGTGATTCGGCTCGCGCTGATCGACTTGCTTCTCGCACTCGCGCCAGTTGGCCTCGGACTGTGGATCCTCCCAACCACCGCAGGTTGGGGACGCCATTGGCTCCGATTGTTCATGACCGCAGTGTTTCAGCAAGCGGTACAACTGCTCGCCCTCGGTCTGGCATTCGGATTTCTCGACGAATTCGCCGGAATCGCTTCGTTCGAACCCGTGCGGGACCTGGTGTGGAAGCTGCTGCTGTCGATGGCGTTCGTGTTTCTCGCGACGCGCGTGCCTTCGACGATGTCTGGGCACGGAACTTTCGACGCATGGCTCAGCACCTTGCACTTTGGCCTGAACCTCCCTGGAACCGTCTTGCGTTCCGCTCGGACCGTCGGATTGATCGCAGGAGGGATCGGAGGCGGGCCCGCGGCGACCGTCGGCGCGGCGTCGGCAGCGTCGGCGACACGGGGTGCCGCGTCATTCGCGGCAGGAGCCCTCAGGCCGGCGCCTGACACAACGTCGGGAGTTCCGACAACTCGCAGCAATAGAGAGTAACCGATCGCCGCGCGAGCGGCCAGATGAACAGACCGGGCGACCGACCCGGCGAAACACAGGAGGACGCTCAATGCAAGACCTGACACAAACCATTTCGAACCTGGTGGGAATCCTGCTCGGGATAGTAGGCGTAGTCGGAGCCGCGTTTTTCATCTACGGCGCGTATCTGTATCTCACCGCAAGCGGCGCACCCCACCAGATGGAACGTGGGAAAAGCGCCATGATGACTGCTCTCGCCGGCGTCGTGCTCGCCCTCGTCGCGTATGGCGTTGTCGAACTCGTCATTGACGCCGTCGTCGGAGCTCCGGTCGTGGTGGACGAACTGCCGGATCCTTCCGTCGCACGCTGAGCGTCCCCAACCAAATCCAGTGAACAGACCTGTTCTGAAAGGAGAAACACAGATGAGAGAACACGAAGTTCCGACCCACGTGCAGGCTGAGGACAAAGTGCTGCTCTGGCTTACGTTTCCGCAGATCGTCGCAGTCTGCGCTTCTTCCGCCGTAGCATATGGCATCTATCGATACGCGCCCTTGGGGCCGTCAGAGATCAGGATCACGCTTGCTGTCATATTCGCGCTGGTCGGCGTAGCCGCATCGGCTGGGAGTATCGGCGGGCGTCGCCTGCCCCTCGTGGCCTTGGACGTTTTGAGATACAGGATCGGACCACGCACATACGCGGGATCTCCCGCGGAACTGGTTCGACACAAGAATCCGGATCCGCCGCGCACGCACACCGTACCGCTGGAACGACTCAGTCGCAAGGCGGGCGCCATGGTTCGTGAGTTCCGTCGCAAAAAATCGCGTCGGAGGCGTGCTGGCAGGCGTATGCCCTTTCGCCCTCGTGCCTGGATCAGAGCGCGCAGGATGCGAGTTCACGCTGAGAACCGGGAAAAGGCGCGCAATGCTACCGACAAGCAGCAGAAACGGCGCCGTTCCCTGCGGCCCTTTCTCGTCGCGACGGTCGTCGCTTTGTTGTCCGCCACGTCCCCGTTTACGGTCCAAGCTGAGGGAGGTGACGAAACCGAAGACAGTCCTACGACCTGGACCTCGCCCGAAATCGAATTTCAGCCACCCTTGCACATCCCTGGACGGCGCATCTTCATCCAAGGATTGGAAGTCAGGGACGCAACCGCAACCATCGACGTCAAGGCCGCCCAAGGCCTGGATCTCAGTGTGCGCGCCTTCCGCAGCGAAGGCTATCCGGTCCCGGTTTTCCACGACGCTCTAATGCTGCCGCGCGACGGGTCGGCTACCTTTGCGATGCCCATAGTTGGGCCTTCGCCTTCGTTCGTATTTTCGTGGAAAGACAATCTCGGGCAATCTGGCGCCATAGCGTTGGAGGGTTCCCATATCCCATACCCTTTGCCGAAAATCGAAGGCGATCTCTGCAGCATGAATCTCCGATCGGTGAAGTGGACACCCGGAGGTGTGCAAGGTGAAGTCGAAACGGAGTGCGTGCGCGGGATCACTGAGCTATTCGAGTTGACCGCGGTGAACGGACACGTTGATATCCGGCAGGAGGTTGCGTTGGAAGCCGAGGTAGTGGCAGTCGCAGGCACACTCGCGGTGGAAGTGGCCGGTTCCTTCGAACGCTTCCCTTTGATCGCCGACGACTTGACTCCCTTCAACCTGCCGGTCGGTTCGGAACGCGGAACCGTCGAACTGAGCATCGAAGCCGACTTGCAGGCCGACCTGTCGGTGCCGGTTCCGCCGCTGGTTTCGCTGGAGCATCATCCCGAGCTAACTGAAAACATTACCGGCACGGTTTCAGCGAGTTGTCCAGGCGCATCCAAAACAGTATCAAAGACGGTCCGTCTGTACCATCCCGACGGAACAGAGACCACGCATGAACTCTCTGCCCGGGTATCCATACCGTCACGCGAGATCGAGCATGAGGCGACTCTGTCGTTCGTCCACCCCGAACATGTCCGGGCGGAAATCCGGGAGCGACCGCCCGCAATGCGCGTTCGTCATGAGAATCTCTCAATCGCCACGACCTTGGCGGTGGACGATACGTTCGCGCCGCTCTTCGTTCCACCGCCGCCCGCGTTGCCGGAAAAAGCACGGCACGAAACCGCGCCGCGCGGACTGCTGGGCACTTGGTTCGACCAGCTGAATTGGTCGTGGCCGTGGTGATCCGAATCGTGCGGTTCGCCATGACCATCTTTGCGGCGCTGGCAGCCGCGGGAGCCGCGCCGAGCGAGGAGGTGCAGATGATGGAAGCGTTCGAACGGGCTTCGACCGCGATTGCGTACATAGCTGCGGCCGTTTCCCTGTTTGCGCTGGTCTGGGCGGGTTTCCTGCTGATGGCCGAAGGCTCTGACGAGCGCTCCGGAAGATCCCGCAACGCGGTCGTAATGGCTGTGGTTGGCCTCGCCGTCGCCCTTTCCTCGCGCGGTCTCGCGGCCATCGTCCGGAGCGGCGTGATCCCAGTACCGCCTCACTGAAAAACCGGAGGGTGAACCGTTGAAAATTTCGTTGCGACGCATTGCCGATCGCCTCCCGCGCCGTGAGCCTGAAACCGCGCCGCCGCCATCCCTGCCTCTCTCCTTCATGATGTCTCACGTGGAGGACGACGGCCCAGTGCGAGCCGACGGTGTCAAAGTCGCTGTGATGGAGGTGTTGGGGCTTGAGATCGACGACTCAGCCGTCGGTGCATTCGCGGGCGCACTCAACGCTTGCGACTTCCCGGTCCAATTCCTGATCCGCCAGCACCAGCCGCGTCTGCAGAAACTCGGGTCCGACCTTGAAAGAGCTCAGCCTGACGGGTTGCCGGAGCGCGCCCGCGATGCCGCCCACTCTTTGAGGGAACTTCTCAAATCCATGGAAAACAGAGATGGCGTTCTCGACCGCCGTTACTACGCGGTCTGCGGCTTCGAAGCGTCCGACGCGCTGAGTGGGCTTCTCACAAGAGCAGGTCTCTCGGTCAATCCGCTGCGAGGCCGTTCGCTACGCATGTTGTGCGCTGCCGCCGCGCTCGGAGGCGCTCCGTCCGAATTCGAAGGCGATTCGCCAGTCGAGGTCGAAATCCTGAGAAACCAGATTCGGATAGGAACTCGGCTGGCCCGTTCGCTTCATCTCCGCAGATGGCCAAGGACTCTCACGCCCGGTTTCATGCAAGGACTTATGGCTACTGGGGCGCCGATGGATCTGGCGATCCATCTCGGTCCCATTCCAGCGGAACAGGCGTCTCGGACGCTCGAGTGGCAGAAAGTACGATTCGAATCGGCGCGCTCAATGTCTTTCAGTCGCGGGCGCAGCCCCTCACCGGAAGCGGAAATCGCGCTCGAGGACATTGACCGTCTTAGGGACGAGGTCCACCGGGGCCGGGAGCGGTTGTTCCATTCCTCGCTCTCCGTCACGCTTCGCTCGGACAGCGGGAAGATGCTGGACGAGATGACCAGACGAATCTCTGGGCATTTCGCCGCCGCGCTAGGAAAGATCGACGCACTGCCCTTCCGGCAACGCGAAGGTTTATTGGCCACAATGCCTCTGGCTGTAAATCCATTGGCTACTTGGCGGACGTTGGACACCTCCAGCGTCGCCAGGCTCTTCCCATTTTCGCCACCCGATATGGACACACGAAGGGGAACGCTGCAGGGGATCGATCTGCGTTCCCGCTCTCCTATCGTCTACGACCCTTGGGACGGAACGCATCTGAACGCCAACACTGCCGTCCTCGCCAGATCCGGGGCTGGTAAATCCTTTGCCACAAAAGTCGGGATCCTCCGCGGAGTCTGTCGCGGCGTGGTTGCGTACGTCATCGATCCGGAAGGCGAGTACGCCGACATGGCTCGCGCCTGCGGGGGCCGGGTGATCTCGCCTGGCATCCCCGGCGAAGGACTGAATCCTTTTGTCATCGACCAGCGCGACCCCGAAGAGCACTGCAACGCGTGGGAAGCCTGCGGCGCCTGGTCGAGGTGATGATAGGTGAACGACTCGACGCTGAAAGGCGGGCGTCCTTGGACCAAGCCTTGGCAACCTATTACA
This sequence comes from Chloroflexota bacterium, assembly GCA_009838175.1. GTDB lineage: Bacteria > Chloroflexota > Dehalococcoidia > Lucifugimonadales > Lucifugimonadaceae > Bin127. The sequence goes on along the minus strand of VXSB01000049.1, from coordinate 11,556 downwards.
CCCGACCAGAAGGACGCGCCGGTTTCAAAGGTTTCTACAAGCGACTGATCGAGGATGGCGACGACGTAATCGCCAAGCTGCTCACGCCATTCGCCACCGGGAGCCTCAGACACCTGTTGTCTGACGAAGGTGCGGATCTGCTCGCCGACGAGGCGTTGATCACAGTGTTCGATCTGCGGCTGCTCGAACCTGACCTGCGTCCCGCAGCAGCGATGGTCTGCAGCGAGACGGTCTGGGCGGCAGCAGCACGGAATCCTAAACCCAGGGTTCTGGTCGTCGACGAGGTCTGGAGCATCATGCAGCACCCCGAAGGGGCGGCTTTCATGGTTAGTATGGCCAAGCGCGCACGCAAGCACCAGCTCGGGCTCCAGTTCATCACGCAAGACGTGCAGGACCTCCTTTCCGACGACCCGACGCGAATCATCACAGGGCATTCTGGGCGGGCTTTGTTGCAGAACGCCGCTTTCAAACTCTTGCTGCAGCAGGACGCCGCGGCTGTGGCAACGGTGGGCGAAGCCTTCGACCTTCCCGAGGAACTGCAACGCTGGTTGTTGTCTTGTCCCCGAGGCGATGGCCTTTTGCTGACGCGGGGGTCTCGCTATCCGATTCGCATCGAAGCGACCGCCGAAGAGGCTGACATCGTCGAGTACCGCCCATGGCGCTACGCAGATTCTTGATATGAGGTGCAGTTGATACGCGACCGTTACAGGCAGCTGTTCCCGAAGACCGAGCCGGAACCGCAGTCGCTGCTTGAAGTCACGCCCCCCAGACTCGGCGAGCGCACGTTGTTGGGCGTCGAGAACATGATCCAGTCGATAGCCGATGAAGCGCCTTTTTCCCTCGAGGTCTCGGCCGACTCTGAAGGAGCGACGCTGATGGTCCGCACGTCTTCCATCGAGACTGTACGGGGGCAGATAGCTGCTCACTATCCGCAGGCGGTGGTGCGAAACGTCGCGCCCGAGGACGACCCGTTGCAGGAGCGAGTCGGTGAAAGTCCGTGGACCGCTTCCATCAGAAGCGTAGGTCCCGAACATGCGCCTCTTCGAACGTTTCGCGACGACGACCTTTTGGATCCTGGTTCCGATCCTTTCATCGCCGTTCTTGGTGCGGTGTCGGCACTTAGCAGAGGCGAACGCCTAGTTGTGCAGCTCCTGATGCGGCCCCTCGGACCCGACTGGTCTCGCTCGCACATCGCTCGGTTCGGCGAATCCCGGGCAGTCCCGCCGAGCCGGATCAATGAAACTTCTGCAACTGGTGCGACGCATCTGACCATCCTCGGCATCGCAACTCTGATTGCTCTTCGCGGCTACGCGTGGATCCAATCCGGCGAAATGTTGAAGGCCGCGATTCTCGGCATCGCGTCGGTGGTAGGCCTAGGAGCTGCTGGATGGGCGTGGAATCGCCGGATCGTGAGGCAGACGAAGAGCATCGATCCCGCGGCCGTTCGCGAGAAGCTATCGCGCGGTGCGTTCGAAGCAGAAGTGCGCGTGACGGTGTTCCTGCCATCTTCAGTGCGCGGAGACGCCGAAATACGCGCCGAGGAGTTGGTTGAAAGGGTCGCGACGGCCTATCGGAGATGCGATAACCCCGCCGGAGCGCGTCTAGCCGCTAGCGGCGTGGTTGCGGGTTCGCCCGATCCGAACGACGTGAGTCCGAACTCGGTCGGAATATTCAAACCTCGGAGCGTCATCGGTGTGCGCGAAGCGGCGGTCCTGTGGCACCCGCCCGGATCCGAAGACGACACACCCCTGCTGGAACGTTCCGGATCCAAGGCGTTGACCCCGTCCGCACGAAAAGTGCAGCGCGGTGCCCTCGTAGGGGAAACCATTGCAAACAGAACAGCGCAAGTAAGGCTGCCCGATGATCTGCTCAGGCGTCACCACCTGTACGTCGCACGCACACGCATGGGCAAGTCGACACTGATGCGTCACATTGTGGCGTACAAGATGTCCGAAAAAGCGGACGGCAGAGACAGGGACGTTGTGATTGTCGTCGACCCCCATGCCGACCTCGTCGACGGACTGCTCGAACTCGTGCCGCGCAGCCTCGCCCAAGATGTCCGCCTTATCGACCTCGCGGACGATCGCGGGGCGCCAGGAATAAATCTCATCGATACCCGCGTGTTCGCCGACCGCGACCGCACCGCCGACTCCGTAGTGCGCGTTGCGAAGGGCTTGTGGGATCAATGGGGACCCCGGATGCAGTCGATCCTCGAACATGTCGTGAAAACGCTGCATGAGGCGAACATGCACTCCGAAACCGAAGAACACGCCCAGATGACCCTTCTCGACGGCCTCAGGCTTCTTTCGGACGAATCCTTCCGCGCAGCAGTGCTGTCGAAGGTGTCCGATCCGTTCCTTATGGAGTGGTGGGCGAGAGACTTCGGTTCGTGGCATCGCATCTACCGTGCGGAGGCTCTGGCCCCTGTCCAGACCCGACTATCCTACTACGCTTCGAGCGTCAAAGCGCGGGCCGTTCTGGGACAACCTAGATGCACGGTCGATCTGCGCAGCATCGTGAGAAACGGGGGAGTCTTGCTGATCTCGACTGCCCAAAGCGCGGTTGGGAGGGACGTCTCGGCTCTGGTCGGCGCTTCTATTCTCAACCTTTTGGACTCGGTGTTGCGCGAGCAGGGATCGCTGGCACCAGCGGACCGACGCGGGGCATTGGTGGTGGTGGATGAGATGCAGACGATTCCCGGCGTCGACTTCGAAGCCATGTTGTCAGAGCTGGGAAAGTTCGGCGCGTCTTTCATCCTCGCCACACAGAGCCTCGCGAGGCTTGGCGACCTGTCGCCGACCATGAAAGATTCCCTCATGGCCAACATTGGTTGCCTCTGCGTCTTCCAAGTTTCCGGCAGCGACGCTCGCTCGCTGGTGTGGGAGCTGGGTCGAGACCGTGTCGCCGAGGACGATATCGTGTCGCTCCCTGCTCACTGCTGCTACGTGCGAGCCACTGTGGGAACCGAAAGGATGCCTACTTTCTCCATGAAGGTCCTTCCGCCCGCGACAGGTGACCGGGCAACTGCCACGGCGATTCGACTCGCCGCGTCGGCGTACATCACGCCGACTGAGGAGATCGAAGCCGGGCACGCTGAAAGTCGGAGCAGATTGGCGAATTACCGAGAGGGATTAGCGGATCTTGCGGCGAAAGAAGAAACGCGATCCGAATCTAATACCAGAACTGGGCGCGGCCGCAGGCGAAGCAGGCGGCGCAATAAGAACAAGGAAACGACCGAATGAATATCGAAGATTCCCTGCTGCGTTTGCTGGTCGTCGCTCCACTCGCAGACAGGCTTGACATGGTCGAACTCTCCGGCTGGTCACGTGGTGCCGTGTATGCCTGCGTTCGATCGCTGTGTGATGGTGGATTCGTCGAGTCCGTGCCCCACGCGTCGTCTTTGATCGCGCGAACGCGAAGGTTCGTGCTGACGGTCGACGGGCTTGTCCGAGTGGCGGATACCGAAGGGACGACGACAGAAGAGTTGCTGCGAAACCATCCCGTCTCCGACGAGCATCTGCGCCTTCTTGTTGCGCGTCTCGACCCTGTCGCCGTCATTTACCGATTGGCGTCCGCAATAGCAGTCGCGGCGCGACCGGTCGGAATAATCTGGCGCAGGGGCGCACCGCAGGACGCGGACATCGCACTGCCTAGCGGAAGCAGTTTAAGCGCCATACGCCTGGGACCCACGGCCGATAGGACTTCAACCTCCAAAAGACTCTACAGATTTGCACAGGTTTCGGGCGGGGGAGCCGCCCTGGTGATCGTCCCAGACGAAGTGCGCATGAAGCACACTCGACGGCTGCTCGCGGACTCTCCTGTCACTGCCTTTACAGCATTGGAACGAAAGGTGGCCGCTGCTACCTGCGAGAATCGCGTTTGGCGAACTCCTTCAACTGCCGCCACGCTCAACCTGCGCGCGATCCTGGACTGTATCGGGCCTCGATCGACGGCATCCGGCCCTGATCAGCGCCTTCGGGCATCCGAACCGGCGGCCATAGGTTACGGCGGTCCAGAAGACGAGTCGCGGTCGTGGCTCTTACCCGCATTGCTCAAACCTGCCGAGAAAAACGCAGTCGACTTGATATTCGAGTGGCCGTGGATCAGGCAGCGACACGTCGCAGCGTTGCTCGGCATCAGGCGCTCAAGGACCTCCGAACTGCTGCAAAGGCTTCGCCATTTGGGTCTCGTTCAACATCGCAACGTGGGCGATCATCGCAGGTTGACACTCACCGACCGTGGGCTCGTGTTTCTCGCCCGGCGAGACCGAGTTTCTTTCGGAGCTTTGAAGAAGCGATGGAGCCCGATGCCAACCGATCCCGAACATGCCGGGGATTGGCGATCCGTGGCGGGCGGCCGCTCGCGCCAGCTGCTGCGAAACATCGACCATACGGAGGCGGTCCACCGTTTCGTGGCCATGCTCGCACGTCAAGCCCGGTCCCGGAGCCTGGAAATCGTCCAGATCGACCCGCCGTCCAAGTCGGCCCGGTACTTCCGTCACGGTCCTTCGGTTCGATCGGTACATCCTGACGCCTACGGTGCGCTTCGACGCGGCGACAATACATCGCATTTCTTCTTAGAGTGGGAGCGACGCGCCGTCCGTCCCTCGACCATGGCCGCCCGTATCGCGCCTTACATCCGCTACTTCTCCTCGACAAGGCCCCAAGACGATCATGGCTCGACACCGACCGTCTGCGTCGTTTTCGAAAATCATCTAGCCCAGGCACAGTTCGTGCGCATCGCGAGGCAGGAGATGGAGAGAACCGGGGTCGAGATTCCATTGATGGTTTCACGGTCGGAACTCGTCAATGACAAGGGACCCTTAGGGCCTGTGTGGCACTCGGTAGACGGCGACAGAGACGGGGCGTCTTTTCCGCTATCTTGAAACCTCGCGTTCCCCAACGCGGATCGCTCAAAATGGGACGATTCGGCGTCGGTCGCGACGCATCGTGTTGGAGAGAGTCTAGACGACGTCGCATTGTACGACGATAGTTGAATATGCTCGGACGAGGTCTATCTCATGCTCACGCACGCCGCTGACCAACTTTATGCTCTGTGATTCCGTCTAAGTTCCCCTACAGATGCGCCCTGTACAAACACGTACGTGAGGTTAGATTTCGACTACGTAATAACGTGTGATGAAACCGAAGGCGAATACAGGGACTGATAGTGGATACTAGTGCGCCGTGCCAGACCGAACAACGATCGCTTTCACTCCACGAACCTTTGATCCTCTTTACAAACTCCGTCATCAACGTAGGCGTACGATGCTCCTGAACAATCCGCACTTCGTACCACCCACCGGCTTACGCTGAAACTCGGCAGCAAGATGTGTCACATCCAAGTTCAAGCGACTGCGAATTTCACCGAAACCTAAAAAAACGCTCGAATCCTCAACCATCCCCAAAATGTCTTACCGAAATCCTCCTGACACATGCCATCCACCCAAATTTCACACCCAGAAACATCAGTTCACAAAACCTCAATATTGTTTCTTGTAGCCTACGGACCGGTGCGGAGCAGCGACACCGCTCATGGCCTTGACGAATCTGAGAACCCACCATAAGTCCGTCGCCATCCTCCAAAACGGCATGACCGTTAATGGTCAACCCGACAGGGCACACGCCGAAAGTCTCGCTGCAGTTGAGGCCCCTGATTCCGAGTTCATATTCCTTGCGAGCACAACGCGATGCCACCAAGGGCGACAACCACTCCCGAACGACACCGAACTTCGATAGCTCGATTCCAAGCCCGTCAGGTTGCAGGCACAACTGACAACGGTTTAATGCGATATTGACGGAGTGTTCACATGAGCATTGCCGAGTTGTAATCCGACTGCATCGAAACACCAAAGGAGCCCGACATGAAGCTAAAAGAAGATCTAACAAGATTCCTCCAAGCAACGATCAGAGACAACGACCAAAAGCAACGCGACATCGAGATAATCCTTTACTACTACGGATTGACCGGTGTGACAGGGCCAACCCTAGAAGAAACCGCATTGCAGTTCGACGGATTCGCAACCCGCCAGCGTATAAGCCAAATCATCAAGAAACATTTCAAGGATGTAGCCACGCCATCCGACGTGCCAGCGCTTGCTCAAATCGACACGATCCTCCATCAACGCCAGTTTTGGCGTAGCCAAGATCTTCATGCACGCCTGGTCGATTCCGGTTTGATTTCGTATGTTTCGGAGATAGGTGGTTATTTCACTTTGCTCAGGGATTTAGGCAAACAAAGTGCGTACGACATTTTTTCACCTGACTTGGTGAAATCACGCAATCGCAGGTTTGCAGATATCACGAGAGGTTTCGCAGTTGACGCCTCAATACTGCTTGAATTGAAACGCTTGTTAGTTAAAGTGAGACGGGCGCCAGGACAGTTTGGAATCGCGAATCTGCACAACTTAGATGTTTGGCGCGATGACAAGCGGCAGAAGATTTTTCTTCCTATCATCGAAGCACTGATTCTAGGCAACCCAAAAGCGTGGTCCAAACATTTAGATGGTCACCTTTGGTACATGTTTGAGGACTACGAAAACCGGCTGAAGAATTATAACCGAAAGGTATTCTCGATGATCGAATGCTGCGATCTTGCCAGGTTGGCCCAAACTTACGAAAACGCAATTCCACGCGGCAGCGCCGACCCCGGCTACCCTACGAAATCGGTGATCTCAGCGTATCTCCGCAATGCGCCAGACTGCGAAATCATCAACGGCGACCTTTACTACTATGGTCCGACTTCGCCATTGACCGGAATCGAAAAAGACGCAGTCGAATTCTTGGCCATGCGCACGGAAACACAGTATCCACCTTTGCGTGACGCGTTGCTAGCCAGAAACAACAACGCCGCATACGTCGACAAAACCATCTTTTATTCGCCGTTGATTCATGTAAACAGACGCAAAGACCGAAAAAACCATGTGTACTCCCTTGTGGCCTCCGGGAACGAGATTTCGAGCGCGCCCGAGCCGCCGACTTCGGATGATGCGCGATATCAGAGGTTTCGGCAACTGCTTATGGGATTACGCGAAACCGATAAGGCTGGTACCCAAAAATGGCGGGCGGAACAGGGTATTCTGTCCAATTGGCTGTTCGAAAACAAAGCATCGGAAAACTGCGGAATCTGCGGCCAACTGTTCTCGGTGTCGGCTCTACGCGCAGCACACAAGAAAAAACGCAGCATGTGCACCCCGGACGAACGTCGCGATCCTCACATCGTCATGCCTATGTGCGTCTTCGGATGCGATCACCTTTATGAATACAGGTTCATCCAGATAAAGGACGGAATGGTGCAATCCTGCCTGTCGCCAGCCATCGATGGTCCTGAAAAAGAGCGAATAGCCCTATTGGCGGGCAGGAAAATCGATGATCGCTGGCTCAAAGGACCAAAGTCTTATTTCCAACCACCAAACTGTTGACAAAACTGGGGATCTGAACCCTGCTCAGATCAACCGTAGATCTGCTCATCTCCCTCGCAATTGAAAGAGGCCAAGTCGCCCGACGACTTTCAGGTGCGTTCCGATCGGCAATGCGATGCCATCCACTCCGAAATCGACTGGCTTCAAGGTGGGGTGATGGGGGCGTTCACACCAGACGGATACTGCTACGCAGGTCTGATACCCGACGAGCATAGGGACATGATTGTCCGATAGGAGCAGCTACGGATAATGGCCGGCGTCCACCGCGCGCTGTTTTGCTCTCCTAAGAGTTATCCCGTTAGGGTCACCAAGCGCTCGGTCGCCTCCCATCAACTATCTGGTAACCGGCCTGCCCTCATCGTGGTCTAGCCGCGGATTTTGGCGCGCATCGGGTAGCAGGTGATGCAAGAGTTCCCTACGCGCGGCCGCCTCTAGCAATGCCAACAAATGGCCGGCGCTGGGCGTCGTTCCGGAACGCCAGCGCCGAACTGTTCTCACGTTGACCCGCTGCAGCCGCGCTAGTCCACGCCACGTCAGTCCTGCTGCGTCCTTGAAACTTTCCAAGCGTTTAGGAAAATCCGACGGCCATTCCGCAGGTTCGACTATGTATATCCATTGCTGTCGGCGACCCACGGCCTAACTCCGCCCGTCTCGCGCGATCGGTCCCTCTGCTAGCAACATGTCCAAACCGCCCGGAATCCGGCTTGCCAGCCGGACCAGAGACAGCATCGCACCCCCGTTGGGCGCCCCGCCCTTCCTCCATCGCAGAAGCTGTCGGCTGTCGACTCCGAGGCATACTGCCATCCCTTCCCATGACAGTCCAGTGGCTTCCTTCAGCACTGTGAGTCTTTCCGCAAAATCCTCCGGGATCAGCGCTACGCCAGGAGGAATCGCAAAGTTATTCGACGAAATTCGGCGTCTAATCATCAACTTCCTCGAGCAGGAATAGGTCCTCGAAACGCATCACACCGAGTGCTCCCATCAGTCGTCGGCGCGTCTGGGGCGAAGGCCGACGCGTGCCGGATATCAGTTGCGACAAGTAACCCGACGAAATGCCCGACTTTTTCGCCAACTCGTTTTGAGAGATGTTCTGGCGATTGAGGATCGGCCATACTTTGTACGGGTCGAGTCTCGATCTGCAGTAAGGTTTTCTGCGTTTCATCTCGCATCCTCCTTATGGTCGCTGCCAAGCCTTGATTTGTTCAGAGCGGAGCAGCTGTTCCCTGATCTGACTTCGGAATCAACCAGTTGGTGTCGGGCGATGATCCGCGCTAGAATTCTTAAGCCGCGCAACCGCTTCTCTTCCTGCTCATTTGTGAGAGCTGCCGGGCCACACTCTAGACGGAGGGTATCGGCGCGATCTTTCGCCGCTTTCGGTGCCATCATCTGATAATCGTTTCCGTTCAGCCGAAGATGTATGGCACAATTTAACAGTTATTTTTGATATATTGATCATTTGTCAGGTATTTTTAACAAAATGCTTGCCTACATGCAACAATTTGTTCACATTAGGGTGCTTGACGCGTTTTTGACCGCCTCAATTCTCATAAAATGTGCGAAAGGAAGACGAAGATTCTCAGCTAACCATCGAGCTGTCGTTACAGTGCCCACGGTTTCTCCGCAACCTCCAGCACATCAACCGGCGCGTCGGTGTTTCCTGATCCTAACCGCCTCTGACTGCAATGCAGTGCTAGAAAATGGCCAACTCTTCGCGCATGATCCGACCTTTGTTGGCCAAACCCGCATCGCATTCCGATTGCACATGCCGTCAGAAGCGAACAACGTTGGGAGGCACAAGGCACCGCGAGGAACTTGCGACTTCGGCTTTCGCAACTTCGGAATCTAACAACTGGAGAAGAATATGAACTATCCAAGAGAACCCACGCCCGTAGCCCTCTATGCGAGGGTGTCGAGCGACAGGCAGGACGTGGATCTTTCGGTCGCCGCGCAGTTGAGGGCCCTGAGGGAGTATGCGGCGAAAAACGGTTACATCGTGGCCCGCGAGTACGTCGACGAGGCCGAAAGTGGACGCGTCGCCGACAGGCCCCAATTCCGCAGGATGCTGGACGACGCAGGAAAACCCGAGGCCCCTTTTTCGGAGATCCTTGTCTGGAAGTTCTCCCGCTTCACGCGCAAGAGGGAACACGCCGTGGCCTTCAAATCAATGCTCCGGCGCCGGGGTATCCGCGTAGTCTCCATCACCGAGCACGCCGACGACTCCCCCACCGGCAGGCTGATGGAGGCCATCATCGAGAGCGTCGACGAGTTCTACAGCGAGAACCTCGCGCAAGAGGTGATCAGAGGCATGAGGGAGGCGGCTTCCCGAGGATTCTGGATCGCGCCGAGAGCGCCCTACGGGTACCGGAAGGTGCACGTGGCCGACGGGGCGAAGAAACGGCCGAAGTTGGAGGTCGAGCCCGAAAAGGCGAAGACGGTCAAAAGGGTTTTCAACATGGCGGAATCCGGCAGGAGCGTCCTCGACATCGTGAAAACGCTCAACGGCGAAGGCATCACCAGCCCCGGCGGCAAAGAGTGGTCCAAGACCGGGATCCACAAGATGCTCTCGAACGAAGCCTACACAGGCACGTTGATATGGGGCTCGTCCGAGAAGGGCAAGGCGGAACCCGTAAAGGTGGAGAACGCCTTCACAGCCCTCGTTTCGAAGTCGCAGTTCAGACTCGTCGGCGACCTTTTGCGTTCTCGGGCACCTGCGAAGATTCACCCCAAACGCGTCGCGAGCACCTACCTGCTCAGCGGCTTGGTCAAGTGTGGCAGCTGTGGTCTCGCCCTCACAGGGCAGAACGCCAAAAGCGGTAGGTTCGCGTACTACGTCTGCCAGGCGAAGCTCAAGCGCGGAGGTGCCGCGTGCCGTACTCCGAGGCTCAATGCCGGACGCTTCGAGGGCCTGGTCGTCGAAAAGATGCGGAGCAACGTGTTGACCGAGAGAAACATGCGAGACCTCGCCAAATTGGTAGAAGAGGAGATGGACGGTGTGGCCCGAGACCATCGCGAAAAACTCGACACGATCCGAGCGGGTATCGAGGATGTGCGCAGGCGCTTGGCAAAGCTTTACGCCGCCATCGAGGACTCAGACCTCGAAGTGAGTGACCTGGCTCCTCGCATCAGGGAGCTTCGGGCCCGCGAACAGAGGTTGATTGACGCGGAGCGTGACGCCAAGACGGCGCTGTCAGACCGCAAAACGGTCTTGGGTGATATCGACAGGGTCGCCGCGATCGCCGAGGATCTGGGCGAGTTCCTGAAGAAGAGCGAGCTGACCGAGAGGCGCGCCTTCATCTCGTCGTTCGTCAAGGAGATAGTCGTCGGCAGCCGACATGCAACCATACGCTATACGCTGCCCATGCCGCAGGACGCCCCGACCGCAGGGATGGACACCGAAAACGTGTCCATCCCGAAGCCGGTTCTTTCTACAGTGAATTTTGGTGGAGCTGAGGGGATTCGAACCCCTGACCTCATCAATGCCATTGACGCGCTCTCCCAACTGAGCTACAGCCCCACCGTGATGGGAAGAACGATGCGAGTGGTTCCCCTTGAGGTCCAGTTTTCGCTGGATTTACGAGGTGCGATTTCATCGCATCGTCGCGTACGCTTTAATTCTAATCTCCGCACACTACCTACGTCATACCCGCCCAGGCGGGTATCCAGAGGGCCCGCGAGGGGGAGTATCCCCTCTCCCTTGATAGGTGAGGGCTAGGGTGAAGGCGAACAGGGACAAAAGGGAGGTGAGGCCCGCCCCTTTCGCGAAGCGACGTGATCGGGGCATACCCGGGACGGCAGGGATGCTGCGATGCATCTTCCCTCTCCCTCGATGGGAGAGGGTCAGGGTGAGGGTGAACGGGGACAAAAGGGCGGGGATGCCACCCCAGACACCCACAGCCATCCATCCTGGCAATCCGTCAATCCCGCCCATCCCGGTTCAGACACCAACACACATGACATCCGATACATTTGTAGTAATATAACAACTAAGCGTCGATCCGCCTTTTATCGGAGCGGCGCACGAAAACGAAGAATCGCCGCGTCGAGACGGGTGTGCGCAAACCTTTTCCGATGCAGCTTAAACCACAACTGAATAATGAAGTATTGGCAACGGGCGGGAGTGCACGGGGCGCTGACGG
>VXSB01000006.1 GCA_009838175.1 Chloroflexota bacterium | reverse complement strand
TCGGTGCTGTGTTTATTCCTCAGCCATTGCAGGGTGCCGGACGCACCCTAGGGATTTGAAAGATGGGCTAAAACGAGGCTGGTTAAGTCGATGACAGCCGAGAACACAGGCGATCAGGTTCACTTTGGATGAACAACAGCAAACCCGATTACCTCGAGTGAAGATCTGACACCGCCTCTTTGATCAATCTGATCTAACTTCGCTTGCATTCCATTGCGGATGTTTTCGTTCCAACTGCTGTACATGACCCGCAAACTTTCGTTCAGGTCGGGTTCCTCAAGACGACGGTCGTTTCTCTGTAACTTTCGTCCGGCTTGTGAGCGAACAGAACGCTTTGCTTTTTCTACCAAGATGACGTTTCGCGAAGAAAACGTTTTCGTGACTTCATTGAACTGCTTCAAAAGCTCCTTCTCGGCGACTTCTACATACCGTTCCAAATCTAAGGTCCCGTCATTGGCCCCATATTCCGTAGTTCTCATGGCACGCAATATCTCTTGCGCGCGTTCGACGGGAATGTGTTTAACGTTCTCAGTCGCGGGTTCAATCGTCGCGCACAACAATTCTGCTCGTCGTGCGTAACCATCCACAGATCCGATTGCCCAAATCAGCATCATCGGGTTTTCCCCGACCAAATCCGCACGAACTTTCCCTATGCACCAAGGAGTTTCTGAATCTCTTCCACGCTCGAAGTTCCTAGCCGTGAGCACCAGCGGGTGTCTAGTATGTACGAATTCGTGGTTTTCCCGATCTTCCCCGAAGGATATCGCGGTGTTGGTCGATTCGTTAACTAGATTCCTAAACCGGGTTATCTCGGTGCGGGCGTAATGCGTCGCCGGATATGACGCCATCAGGCTCCTGAGAGCATCACTGATCTCTTTGCCGTTTCGCATCGAGTACGAACCGTCGGCGTCACGTCTCCTGATCGCGTTATGAAACTGTTTGTTGATTGAACCGCATACGAAATCGGCGATTTCCTCAGGCGACAAGAACTTCGCTTCCGCCTCACGGATGTCTGAATCTTCCGATTCGATGAGGGTCCGTCCCTGCTCGGAGATGAAACTGAGTTGCGTCACATCCTCACGGTTGCGCTCGTTATTCTCAACGGTGCGCGATATCCGTTCCAATCTCTCGATCTGCTGCTGAGGTGTCAATCCACGAGAAAACAACTCTCGCTCGAATGAGGAGATCTCCTCACCAAGAATCACTTCGAGATCACCGAGGGCGCGTTCGAAGATTTCTAACCGCTCAAACAGGCGCGTCAGAATACGTTCCTCAATCGTTCCTACACTAGCGAGGTTACCGATATAAACCTTCTCAGATTGCTGCCCAATGCGGTCGCACCTACCAATTCGTTGTTCGACTCTCATCGGGTTCCAAGGTAAGTCGTAGTTGATAACGAAGCTGCAATGCTCAAAGTCGAGACCCTCACCAGCCACTTCGCTCGCGAGGAGAATCTGGAATTCGCCAGCGCGAAACTCCTTAGCAATTCGTTCCCGACTCTTTTCACCTCGACGACAATCAGTGTCGCGCGCTGGAGTCGGTCCGTACATCAATTCCAAAGAGTAACCATTCTCGAGTAGGGCCTTTTCGAGATAGCGCAACGTGCCTCTAAATGTCGAGAAAATCATCACACGATCTAGCCCGAGCTCGCCGAATGCATACTTGAGCATCTTGAGCAATTCACTCAACTTCAGATCTTCAACCCCTAAAGCATCTCTGGCTAGGGGTGCCAACTCATCGATTTCGTAAGGAGCCCAACGCGCCTCGTGGTCGTCGTCTTCATCCTCTTGCAAATAACCCAAAACCTCGGCTGCTACCGCTGGAACACAACTCGCAGTTCTTCGTTCCGGCATCTGCGTTAGAAATCCAGCTGGCAGACCACGCGCTTTTGCTCGTCGGTAGCAGATCTCGTAAACCTTTGTGTAGAACCGATCCTCTTCGTTGCTGAAGTTCATTTTGCGAGTCACGGCTTCGCGGGTGGGTCTGTTCTCATCGACGTCGGAGCGCAATGTCCGGGTCATGTAAGGATCGAGGATCTGTAAGTCTTTTGCTGAATCGATTGCGACGGAGCGTTGAGAGCGGTTGTCGAGGTCAGAGTCAACAACAATGCGCCGAAAATCTAGCCATCCGGGGCGGTCACGTCCCCCCACAGATTCCAAATTCGCCAAAGCTTTCATTGCTTCCTGATTCCATCCAGGAGGACGATGCTTTACAAGCCGTATCCAGTCGTTAAGTTGCATGTCCCAACGTAACTGCTCTTCCAACAATCTCGGGTCTTCAGCAACATCGACACCCAACGTACCCATCAAGTTCACTATGTCCCCTAACTGCGTTTGCAAGGGAGTGGCGGTCAAGAAGAGGGCTGCGTCCGCTCGATCGCACATCAGGTCGGCTATCGAGTTTGATAAGGTATCGGTGTTTCGCAGGTGATGGGCTTCATCGAAAATCACCAAGTCCCAATTAAGTGCTGATGCTTCCAACCTCTCGGCGTTGTCCTCCCTCCGCAATAATTCGAGATTAACGACTGATTTGGCAAATCGCGGAGACATCACGCCATCCCGTTCCAACGAAACTAAAGCCTGTCTCAGACCCTCAGAAGTCAAAGCTTCCAACCTGAAATCGAAGCGTTGCAACATTTCGTCCTGCCACTTACCGACCAATGACTTCGGGCACACAATCCACACATTCTCTAAACCGCCGACCGCCCGCGACTCAAGCTCGGCCCATATCAGCCCTGCCTCTATCGTCTTTCCCGTCCCGACCTCATCAGCGATCAACAACCGCTGGTCGGGCGATTCCAACATCTTCTTCACAGGAAGGAACTGGTGATACAGCAACCTTGTTTTTGAAGCCTTGAATGACAAAAACTGATCGGTTGCAGGATGCTCAAGCCTCTGAAGAGTTAGCGCGTTGCGGAATTCGGCTGGACTCAATTCCACCAAACCCGGTGCAACCTCCAACTCCGAGACCGGCACCAACTTCATCGCGCCATCGATGAACACGCGCGCGCTATCGCCAGAAATGCCGACTACCCATCCTGCCGTAGACGGATCGGACTTGTACCTTACTTTTGTTTCAGCTTGGATAGTTGTCATCGGAACGGATTCTCACGTTTTGAGCAACTCGACGAGATAGGTCCGATGAGGGAGCGTAAATCGAATCTCCCCATCGATGTGTTCGGCATCTGATCGCCAATTAGAATAGATATTCCAAAATCTGATGGGTAACGTTATGAATTGGTATCCGTCGTTGTCGAATTCCGTCTCGGCTTTTTCCAACAGTTTGACGATGCCTCCCGCATCGGGATCTGAATGGGCGGCATCGATCGGCTCTTCGGTTACGGGGTCAAGCAAGACCCATTGACCGTAGCTGATCAGCGCGTAGTGCCATCCACAAAGGCTCATGAGATTGCCGAAGTGATTCGTTCCGGTGCTTTCGCTCGGGGCAACTACATGATCTGCGAACGCTTGCAAATCACCCTTTCGGGTTCGGAACGTTCTGCCGCAAATCTGGCATCGCCGACCATAATCTCCCGACAACATATTTTTGAACTTCTCGTCCAAACCACGAGAAGCAGCCGACGGTGCAAACCTTGTGACTTCACGTGTTACGCGTCTACCTTGCCTCCCGTGACTTAATGAACTCTGAGTGTCGTGTTTTGCGGATTCGGCCGTCTTAGGACCGCCCGAGGGCATGACAACAGGACTATCCGATGCGTCAATCGGCGACGGTGTCATCGCGTCTGACAAGGACTGAGCATAAGAATTGGATCCAGGACGCTCCGACGCGTTGGATTCAACATGGGTTCCAGTTTCATTTTCGACGTACGCGACCGTTGTCGCGGGAAAGGCCGTATTCCAGTCATGTTCTGTCAACTCGCCACTGGCGAATCTTTTGACGATTTGATCCAACAATCCCGGATCAACGCCATGTTTCTTGGCGACATTCTCAATATCGGAGCTTTTGAACTTGATCTTCGTCTGTAGGAATTCGTTTGGATGCCATCCCAATTCGTTGAACTCGACCTCATTCGGCCGCTTCAGTTTTCCATCTTCCGTAGCAATCCACACCGACCTATTGAGCAGATCGACAAACGAAGCATCGAAACTGCATGATCTAACTGAGTAGTAGGACCACTTGTACTCACCTTCAAAGTACTTGCGATCAAGTTCGTTCAATGCCTCCCACAAGAAACTTGAGATTTGTGATTTTGAGTCGAATTCCAAACCACTGATTCCACTCAATATGTCTTCTAATGCCTCCAGTTTCCGATCATAAACACCCATTTCATAGCTGAGCCTTTCATCACTGTGCGACCTGATTCTCATATCTTGGCGTTCCGCGTCGCTGAATCTAGCCTCGTTTTCGAACTGGATCGGACGAAAGTTGCTGGCTGCGCCGCATTCGATCAGAATGCTTCGGACTGTATCGCTTTTCAAACACTCATACTCTTCGTCAACAAGTCGAACTCCCGAGACCTTCGAAAACAGGATAGTCAGACGATGCGTCGCTAAATAAACATCGGACGGCTTTGAGTGGCGTTTAGTTCCATGACCACTGTCTGAAGTCATCACCCATGAATTGCTGGTCAGAACATCGAGCAGCCTTTGTCGTTGACTATAGCTATCGGCGCTCCGAAAAGCGTTGCTGATGCGACTAATGTCAGATTCGTACTCTTCGATTCCAATCACGCTATCAGCGTCCTCGTACTTCGGCATAAGATTCGCGATCACGTCATCAACGAGGTCTGGTTCTTTGATGCCGAGAGATTCCAAAAAGTTAAGAGCACCAGGTGAAATGCAGAGAGCCTTTTTGACCGTCGGGAAATCGGTTCTGTTTTCGGTCGGCAAGTACACTTTTGGTTGACTGTCATTTCCCGCGGCGATATGAGTGTCATCGTCGAGTCGAATCAACGGCAAACGCTGCAATTGACTGCGGAGTGCTCTCTGAGTGCCCAGAAACTCGTAAAGCCGGATCATCCAATCGTCGCTCTGGGATTCCAAGAACTCAGGCCTCATCTCGCGCAAGATCGACTCTGCAGTTGTTTCGCTGAATTCCAATTCTGACATTAGATATCGACGTAACTCAGGGTTTCTGTCAACCGTGAAATCACCGCTGAGCCACGACTTCGGACGACCCCACAGTTCCGATAGCTGTTCGTCAGAAAGTAGACGACGAATGGCCTCCGAATCACCCATCAAGGCGCGATCCGCGGTAATGTATCCACCACCGAATTTCGGCAGGAGGGGTTCAGTTGAAAGCAACTGGCGGGTTTCGCTGAATAAGGGAGCCAACATGTTGCCCGGAAATGATTCGAGCGGCAAGCACCGCAGAACTGTCGCGTCCAACAATTGACGATCTCGAAGCCAACTCAACGCGTCTCGCAATAGAACGCAGGTCTCGTTGACGAGATGTTGGTTCCATTTGTCGTCTGGTGGCACGTTATCTCGGTTCGGAGTCGTGCGGTATGGGCCCTGGACCAGAAATCCCAAACGTGTTTCTAGAACCGTTGGGAAGTGAACGACCAACTTGGATTCCGTGAGTTCACTGATCTCCCCTGTATCCCTGTCAACGTAGAACGCTAATTCAACGTGTCCTGCATCCTTGTCGCCGTGTAGCACACGGCGCGAAAACACGATCCACTCTTCGTTCACGTCAGTTTCATCACCAACTAGGTCTTCGACATGACCAATAACGTTAACCCGTCGGGCAATTTCGTCTAGGATTTTTACCTCGCGCAGATAGTGCCCTGAATCGCAACCTTCAACTTCCCAGCGCAGTTCTTCAATCTGTCTCAGGAACAAAAACGACCGGACATCTAACTCGGCCAACGCGTCCGCGATTTTGTCATTGTCGTCAACACGGCTGTCTCGACCGAGAGGAATCAAGAAAACGGTTTCTTGGTTATCGCGATCGATCGGCGCGGTCGGTTTGGGCCACACGAAACTCTCAATGGCGAACTCCTCGCTGCCTGAATGAACTTCAGGATGCTCGGTGAACGCGTAGACCGACTTGAACCCGATGCCGAATCGACCGATAGTTGTGTAGTCGCCTGATTTTGTCGATTCTCCTATCCCGCAGATCCCACGTACGTCATTTTCGTTGAAGGGTGCCCCGTAGTGGCCGACGCGCAGCAGATCCTGAGACAACGAAAACGATACGGTACGGTCTCCGGCCCACGAATCGCCTCGCCTTCCGATAGCATCTTCTGCGTTCTGTAGAAGTTCAAAAATGAAATGCGTACGGTCAGCGTACGAATCTGCAAATGCCATCTGAGCAACACGCTCGATGTCCCATCCGTAGCGATCAAGATTCTCTTCGCATATCTTTTCGTAATCAACTGGCACTTGGTTCTCTCCATATCGCAACACGATATCGTCGGCATATTCTAGCCGACTCGGTCTTCAGCGGATCAAATTTCCGCTATTTGCCTAGGGCTGAGTGTTATGAACTGGAATTCCCGCTTTCGCGGGAATGACGGGGTGCTATTACCCCACCGGAAAATCGGCGTAGGTTACTATGCCGTGGTTTAGGTGGCCGTAGTCGCGGTCCCAGCGTTCTTGGATGCTGGCTCGCCAGTCGAGTGCTGCCTTCTCGAGTTCAGACGCCAATCTGGGTGCCTGATCGGCTAGGTTGTTGCTCTCGGAGATGTCGGTTGAGAGGTCGGCTAGGTGGATGTGGGTTTGGGGTTCGTCTTCTTCTACTATGACGCCGTCGATGACTAGTTTGTAGTTGCCTCGGCGGATGGCGGTTTGGCCGTCTAGTTCCCAGTAGAGGTCGCGTTCGGGGAGTTCGGTTTCGTCGGCGAGGAGGTCTAGGATGCTGATGCCGTCGAATTCTCCGGTTTGGTCGGTTGGTGCGGTGCCGTCTGTGGCGTGGAGCGCGGTTGGGACGATGTCCATTGAGGCGCAAGGTGTCCCAACGACTTGGCCGCCGGGGATTCGTGCTGGGTAGTGGGCGATGGCGGGCATGCGGATGCCGCCGTCGAAGAGGCTGAATTTGTGGCCTTTGAGTCCGCCGGAGGTGCCTCCGTAGTACGGGTCGAGAGTGCCATCTAGCCAGTTTCGGGTTTCGCGGGACGGGCCGTTGTCGGAGACGAAGAATGTGAGGGTGTCTTCGGCTTCGCCGAGGCGTGTGAGTTCGTTCATGATTGCGCCGATGGCGTCGTCGATGGCGGAGATCATTGCGGCCATGATGCGTCGGTCCCATGGTAGGTGGGCAAAGCGCGACGTGTATTTTTCAGGCGCGTGCATGGGGTAGTGCGGCGCGTTGAAGGGGGCGTAGAGTAGGAAGGGCTTGCCGGAGGCGCGCTTCTCGGCGACCATGGCGCGGAGGCGTTCGATGGCTTTTTCGGCGATAAGTTCTGTGAAGTACTCGCTGTCGTGCCAGACCTCTTCGTTGTTTTCCCAGAGGTCGTGGGTTGGGTTGATGCCGGGTCCGGGTCTGTTGGCGCCCCAGTAGTAGATATGGGAGTAGAAGTCGATGCATCCGGCGAGGAAGCCGAACCAGTAGTCGAAGCCGTGCGAGTGGGGTCGGCATTCGTCGGTGAGGCCGAGGTGCCATTTGCCGACCATTGAGGTCTGGTAGCCGCGGTCTTTTAGCAGTGATGAGATCGTCGGAGTCGAGTTTGGCAGTCCGGACGCGGTGCGGTGTCCTTGCAGTATGGCTCGGACGCCGGCGTTTCCGGGGTATCGTCCAGTTAGGAGCGCGGCGCGTGAGGGACTGCATACGGGGCTGTTGGAGTACCAGTCGGTGAAGCGGACGCCGTTGGCGGCGAGGTTGTCGAGGTTTGGTGTTCGGAAGTCGGTAGCGCCCATGCACGACAGATCGCCGTAACCTTGGTCGTCGGTCATGAAGACGATTACGTTGGGACGTGGGTCAGTGTTGTTTGGCATGGTTGAACTCACGATTGCAGGTTTTCAAGGCGGCTGATGCTACGGATACATCAGCCAGCACTAGGGGGCAATAATAATTGCCTCGATGCAAATAGGGGCAGGTTTGAAACCTGCCCCTACGGGTCGCAGGGTTTCGAGCACCCCCTGCGTGGTCGCTTCGCTGCCACGCGTCCCCCTCGCTTCGCGAAGGGGACGGTATTGGTTTACTCTTCGTCGCCGCTGTCGTCGTCGAAGGCGATGACGGGTTCGTCTGGCTGAGCCATGTCGCCAAAGAATGCGCTGGCGAGGTTGGAGAAGTCGGGTTCTGCCCCGTCGCTTGCGGTGTCGTCGTCGCCGGAGAAGCCGATGGAGACGCTTGCGGTATCGCTGTCGGCGTTGAATGCGGCGAGGGAGGTAGCCATGTCGTCGCTGGCGATAGCTGCCAGTGCTTCTTCCCAACCTTGGGTGACAGGCTGTGCTGGCACGGCTTCGGGGTCGGGCAGTCCGAGCAGTTCGCGGCCTTCGGCAGAGCGGTCGAGTCGGGCCGGAATCATCCGCCCGATGATGACGTTCTCTTTGAGACCGGTCAATCTGTCTACACTGCCTTGCAGCGCGGCGTCGGTGAGGACGCGTTCGGTTTCCTGGAACGAGGCCTTGGCCAAGAAGCTGTGCGACATGAGCGATACACGGCTGATACCGAGCAAGACTGGCGATGCGGTTGCAGGTTCACCGTTCTGCTCGCGGACGTCTTCGTTGGATTGCAGGTACTGCGAGCGGTCAACGACCTCGTCGATCAGCAACTTTGAGTCGCCGGTGCTTTCGATTCGCACCTTCTGGAGCATCTGACGCACGACGACTTCGAAGTGCTTGTCGTGAACCTTCACACCCTGCGATCGGTAGACGCGTTGCGCTTCTTCCACGAGGTAGCGCTGTACCGCTTCGATACCGCTGATGCGGAGAATGTCATGCGGATTGCTGGTACCGTCGGTCAGCTGTGTTCCGGGTTCGATCTCTTGGCCTTCGGAGACGAGGATGTCGGCGTTGCTCTGCGGCATGTATTCGCGTTCGGCGGTTTCATGCCAGACGATGCGTATCGCGTCGTCATCGATGCTTTCAACTTCGCCGGAGACTTGCGAAACCAAATCTTCGGGAATTGCGAGAGCGCCGTCATCGTCCATTGCGTCGCGTCGACCTGCCGCGGTCAGCGTCATGAGGTTGGAACCGGCATCTACCCAATCGCCGATTTCCACCGCCGGGCGGTAACCGTCAGGGATTTCGACGTTTTCGTGGTAGGTCTCGACGTTTTCAATTGCGATGACGAGGGTGCCTTGCGCGTCACGGAAGCGGACAGTGCCCGGGATCTCTGAGAGGATCGCGGGTGCCTTCGGGTTGCGGGCTTCGAACAGCTCTTGAACACGGGGCAGACCAGTCGTGATGTCACGGTCGCTTGCGATACCGCCGGTGTGGAAGTTACGCATCGTGAGCTGGGTTCCCGGCTCTCCAATCGACTGTGCGGCGACGATGCCGACGGCTTCGCCGATGATGGATGGTCGGTTGTCTGCGAGCATGCTTCCGTAGCATTTTGCGCAGATGCCTCGCTCCAACATGCAGGAGACCGGAGATCGAACTTCCAGCTCCTCGAGGCCAGCGGCGGCGATGCGGCGTGCCAGTTCGTTGTCGATCAGGTCGTCTGGTGTGGCGATGACCTCGCCTGATTCCGGGTCGACAACGTCGCTGACGGTATAACGGCTGAAGATTCGTTCTTCAAACGGCAGGTTGAGTGCGCGCGAAGCTTCGGCGGTTATGGTCATTCCGATGGGAGTGCCGCAGTCGCGTTCGTTGATGATGACGTTCTGGGCGGCGTCAGCCATACGGCGGGTGAGGTATCCGGCTTCGGCGGTCTTGAGCGCGGTGTCGGCCAAGGCCTTGCGCGATCCGTGCGTCGAAGCGAAGAACTCGTGCACCGACAGGCCTTCTGAGAAGCTTGCCTCGATCGGCACATCAATGATGCGGCCGCGAGGGTTGGACATCAATCCACGCATGCCAGCCATCTGCTTGATCTGCGCCAAGTTACCCTTCGCGCCGGAGTCCGACATCGCGAAGACGCCGTTGTACTCGGAGAGGTGCTCCTTTACCGCATCGGTGACGCGGTCGGAGGTTTCGTTCCAAGTCTCAATCGTGGCGGTGTATTTTTCCTCATCGGTGATGACGCCTTCTTCGTACATTCGCTGAAGTTCGGCGACTTGCGCGCGACCGTTTTCTAGGAGCTCTTGCTTCTCGGGCGGTGGCACGGCGTCCTTGATTGCGATCGTGGTTCCGGAGCGTGTTGCGTATTCGAAACCTAGGCGCTTCATTTCGTCAAGGACGAGTGCGGTTCCGGTGTTGCCCAACTCGCTATAACAGCGGTGGACGACGGCGTCGATTTCGTCTTCGCGCATGACGTAGTTGTGGAACCCGATGGAGTCGGGCAACATCTCGTTGAAGATGATGCGTCCGACCGTGGTCTCTATCCAGTCGTGCGGGTTGTCAATGGTGACGGGTTCAGTTGCGGTCGAGTCGGTCCAAACGCAGGTACCGCCGGGGACTCTAACGCGAATGCGGTCTCGCAACCCGATTTCGCCAGTTTCTTCTGCGTATCGGGCTTCTTGGAGGTTGCCGAAGTATTTGATTCCGGCGTGCCCGTTGGTAGCTGAATTTCCATTCTGTTGAGCCAAATCGGCTGTCAATGCATCGTTTGGCACAGGCACGGCGGTGTCCATGACGGGTCCGGTCATGTAGTAGAGGCCGAGGAGCATGTCGAGCGTCGGCGAAACGATTGGGGAGCCAGAGCGAGGAGCAAGCATATTGCTGGTGCTGAGCATTAGCGTCTTCGCCTCGTTGATGGCACCCGGTGACAGGGGTACGTGTACGGCCATCTGGTCGCCATCGAAGTCGGCGTTGAATGCGGTGCATACCAACGGGTGGAGTTGTATCGCCTTGCCTTCGACGAGCTTGGGGTAGAAGGCTTGGATGCCGAGGCGGTGGAGCGTGGGTGCACGGTTGAGCAGCACTGGGTGGCCGTCCACTACCTTTTCGAGAGTGTCCCAGACTTCGTCATCAGCTTGCTCGGCGCGTCGCTTGGCGGTTTTGATGTTGTGGGCATGGCCTTCAGTGATCAGGCGGTTCATGACGAACGGCTTGAACAATTCCAACGCCATCTCCTTGGGGATGCCGCATTCATCGAGTTTCATTTGCGGACCAGAGATGATGACCGCGCGACCGCTGTAGTCAACGCGCTTTCCGAGCAGGTTCTGGCGGAATCGGCCTTGCTTGCCGCGCAAGAGGTCGGTGAGGGACTTCAGTTTGTGGTTGTGACGTCCCATGATGGCGCGCCCGCGTCGACCGTTATCGATCAGTGCGTCGACGGCTTCCTGCAACATGCGTCGCTCATTGCGGACGATGATGTCTGGAGCGGAGAGTTTTAGGAGGTGGCTCAGGCGGTTGTTGCGGTTGATGACGCGGCGATAGAGATCATTAAGGTCGCTGGTCGCGAATCGACCGCCGTCCAACTGCACCATCGGGTGCAACTCGGGCGGCAATACGGGCAGGACTGTGAGTATCATCCATTCGGGCCTGTTTCCACTGGTGCGGAACGCCTCGACGACGCTCAAGCGCTTGACCGCTTTCGCTCGCCGTTGGCCAGAGGTGTTGCGGATGGTTTCGTTCAACTCGGCATGGATCTCGTCAAGGTCAAGAGTCCTGAGGAGTTCAAGGATGGCGTCTGCACCCATTCCAGCCTCAAACACGTTTCCGAAGAGGTCCTTTAATTCCCGGTATTCAGCTTCGTTCAACTCGGTTTTGATCTGGAGGCCTTCGGCGCGTTCGATCTTGCGTGCAATGTCCTGTTCGAACATGACGTTGTAGTGCGCGAGCTTGACTTCGATCTCGTCTTGCATCGAAGCGCCTTCGGGCGCGTTCGGGATGGCTTCGGGATCGACGCCCAAGGTGTTGTGCAGGTCGACGATGCGTTCGATGAGCATCGCCAAGAACTCTTCGTCTTGTTCGCTGACGCTGTATTGCAGACGCTCTTCTTCGATGCGTCCCAGCTCCTGCTCACGGTAATCTGTGAGCTCGGTTATGGCTTGCAGGCGAGCTTCTTCATCTACGCTTGTGATGATGTAGCAAGAGAAATAAAGGACGCGTTCGAGGTTCCGGGGGGTGATGTCAAGGATGATGCTCATCCGAGACGGTGTCCCTTTCGAAAACCAGATGTGTGCAACTGGCGCGGCGAGGTTAATGTGTCCCATTCGCTCTCTACGCACTGACGCTCGGGTAACTTCGACCTTGCACTGGTCGCAGACGAATCCCTCACGGCGCATACGCATGTCGCGTTGGCGCTTGTACTTTCCGCAGTAGCACTCGAAGTCGCGCGTCGGACCGAAAATGCGTTCGCAGAAAAGACCGTCGCGCTCAGGCCGGAGCGTGCGGTAGTTGATCGTCTCGGCCTTTTTGACCTCTCCCCATGACCATTTCCTGACGATCTGCGGCGATGCGATAGAGATCTTGATCGCGCGGAAGTCGTTTTCCGTAGTTGGAGCCGCTTGCTGTATGGGTGTGAATGCCATTCCGTGTAACCTCGTTTAGTCGCGAACGCGACTTTGTGTCGCCAACCGGGTGTAAGCGGATGCAGCGCACGTGGCATCCGCTCAAGGATTATTCGTCGTCTGAATCCGCTTCGGTTTCGGTAGCTTCGCCGTTCGATGAACTCAAGTCATCTTCCAGCGAGCCATTCTCTTCGAGCGGATCGGCCCCGTTCTCGTTCTCATCGTGGTCCTCGAAGTCGACATCGAATTCCAGTACCGGTGGCGGCAGTTCGGAGCCGATATCCAACACGTCTCCGCCAAGCGCGGGGATGTCGGTGTCGTCATCGATACCAACATCGGCTATGGGAATCTCCTCACCGGCTTCACCTTCTTCTTCACTGCTGGAATCACCGATCATCGAAATGTCCAGACCCAAGCCTTGAAGCTCGTGGATCAGGACATTGAACGATTCAGGCACATCAGCAGAGACCACTGACTGGCCTTTAACGATTGCTTCGTAGGCGAGAACTCTTCCTTTGACGTCGTCGGATTTGATGGTGAGCACCTCTTGGAGCGTGTGGGGTGCGGAATATGCCTCCAAGGCCCAAACCTCCATTTCGCCGAAGCGTTGGCCGCCGAATTGTGCCTTTCCGCCCAACGGTTGTTGAGTTATCAGCGAGTATGGACCTGTCGACCGAGCGTGCATCTTGTCTTCAGCCAAGTGGATGAGTTTCATCATGTAGATGCTGCCGACGGTCACTGGCTGGTCAAACCTTTCACCCGTTCTTCCATCGATCAAGGACTGCTTGCCGAGAACTGGTGCGGCATTGCCTATTTCACGGTCGAGTCGGCGCGCTGCCTCGAGGAGGCCGTCACGATCCAGATCGGCGACTTCTTGGCCGGCGACTTCGTTCAACCAGATTCTCATGCAGGCTTCGCTGGCTTTACCGGCGTGTTCGATGGCATGACTCCGCAATTCGTCATAGTTGTAACCGCGCTCTGCGAGCCACTGTCGGACTGTTTCGTAGTCGATCTCACGGTCATCGAGATCGCGATGGTTTCTGGCTTGAGCCGCGGTGACGAACCATGCGCGAGACAGTTCGTCTTCGATAGCTAGCTCGCTGGCACTATCGAAAACCGGGGTGATGGCGGAGAAATCGAGCTCTCTGGCCGCCCAGCCGAGATGGGTTTCCAGGAGTTGCCCGAGGTTCATGCGGGATGGAACTCCGATCGGGTTAAGAACGATGTCCAGCGGAGTTCCGTCCTCCAAGTGCGGCATGTCTTCACGCGGCAGGATCATAGCGACGACGCCTTTGTTGCCGTGCCGACCGGCCATCTTGTCGCCCTGCATAATCTTCCGTGTGTGTGCGACCCAGACGCGAACCATCATGGAGACGCCGGGCGGCAACTCATCGCCGTCTTCCTTCTTGCTGATACGAACCTTGATGACCTTGCCTTTTTCACCGTGTGGCACTCGCAGGCTGGTGTCTTTGGTGTCGCGGGCCTTCTCGCCGAAGATGGCACGGAGTAGTTTCTCCTCAGCGGTAAGTTCCGTCTCGCCCTTAGGAGTGACTTTGCCAACGAGAATATCGCCAGGGCCGACCCAAGTGCCGGGAATCACAATGCCTTCTTCATCGAGGTTCGCCAAATTGCTTTCGCCGACGTTGGCGATGTCGCGGGTGATTTCTTCTGGACCCAGCTGGGTTTCGCGGGCTTCGACTTGGTGCTTCTGGATGTGCGTGGAAGTGAAACGGTCGCCTTTTACGAGGTCTTCGCTCAGGATGATGGCGTCCTCGTAGTTGCCGCCGCCCCAGCTCATGAAGCCGACGAGCACGTTCTGCCCCAAAGCCAATCGACCGCCGTCAGTGGATGAACTGTCGGCGATAGCCTGACCTTGGTTGACCACTTGGCCCTTGTTTACGATCGGGTGCTGGTTTATGCACGTGCTCTGGTTCGAGCGTTCGTACCGGGTCAGGGGGTATTTGTGATTGTTGCCATCTTCGTCGGTAATGACGATCTTGTCACTGGTCACGGAAGTGACGATGCCGTCAGTCTCTGAGCGGACCACCTGTCCGCTGTCGAGTGCGGCTCGATATTCGATACCGGTGCCAACGATGGGTGCTTCGGGCATCACCAACGGTACACCTTGCCGTTGCATGTTGGAGCCCATGAGCGCGCGTGTCGCATCGTCGTGCTCGAGGAACGGTATCAACCCAGCTGATACGCTGACAATCTGCGACGGAGAGACGTCGACGTAGTCAACTTCGTCAGGCCGAGCTTTTACGTATTGTTCGCCACCGGTTCGGCAACGAACGACACCGCGGAGTTGGCCGAGCGCGTCGACGGGCGTGGTGGGCTCGCCGATCAGCACTTCTTCTTCTTGGTCAGCGGACAGAAATTCAACATCTTCTGCGTGCAACGAGATGTAAGGGCGCACTCCCAGATCTTGCTCTCCGAGTCGTCGCAAGCGACGTGCGAGTTCCTCGTCGATTACAGAATCAGATTCGGCAACGATGGTTTTGCGACTTTTTTCGCGGACCTCTTGGAGCAGAGTGCGGCCAATCAAGTCGTCAGATCGGTTTGAAATGGTTGTCCTGACCTTGCGGTAAGGCGTCTCGACGAAACCGAATTCGTTTACTTTGGCGTAGGTCGCAAGCGAACCGAGCAATCCGATGTTCGGACCTTCGGGGGTTTCGATGGGGCAGATACGACCGTAGTGCGAGTGGTGAACGTCGCGAACGTCAAAGCCGGCGCGGTCACGGGTCAAACCGCCGGGACCGAGAGCCGATAGACGACGCTTGTGCGTGAGTTCGGACAACGGATTGGTCTGGTCCATGAACTGCGACAGCTGAGAGCCGCCGAAGAACTCTTTGACCGCCGCACCCACGGGACGGATGTTGATTAATGCGGCGGGTGTCGTCTCTCCGGGGTGCGTCGTCATGCGTTCGCGCACGACCCGTTCCATCCGGACCAGTCCGACTCGGATTTGGTTCTGTATCAGTTCGCCGACGGTGCGGACGCGTCGGTTGCCCAGGTGGTCGATGTCGTCGGGGACCGCTTCGCCGTTGTTGACCTTGATCATGCGCTTGATGATGTTGACGAAGTCGAGTTTGGTCAGCGTTCGTCGCGAGAGTTCAACATCAACATCTATGCGTCGGTTGAGCTTGTAACGGCCGACATCTCCGAGGTCGTAACGCCTCGAGTCGAAGAACATCTGGTGAACTAGTCGGCGCGCGCCGTCGACGGTGGCGGGTTCACCCGGTCGCATGCGCTTGTGGAACTCTTTTAGCGCTTCATCTTCGTCTTTCGCGTCGGCGTCGGAATTCCACGTCGAGCGTATGAAGTCTCTTACGTCGGAATCTTCCTCGCCTTCAATTGGGTCGCCAAAGATCTCGAGCATTGCGTCGAGCGAGTCGAGTTTGATGGGATTTTCGGAATCCCCTTCGGTTCCGTCGTCAACGGCAGCAATTGCGCGAAGCAGCGTGGTTACCGGCAATTTGCGCTTGCGATCGACCTTCGCGAATAGGATGTCGCGGTTGCTGGTTTCGAGTTCGACCCATGCGCCGCGGTAGGGGATCAGCTTGACGCTACACAGGCGGTTTCCGGTGGCGGGGTCATCGTCCAACGAGTAGTATGCGCCGGGAGACCGAACGAGTTGTGAGATTACCACGCGCTCGGCGCCGTTAATAATGAAGGTTCCGTTTTCCGTCATCTTCGGCATGTCGCCAAAGAAGATGGTCTGCTCTTTGATCTCGTCGGTCTCGTTGATCTTCAACTCGATCGTGACGTGCAAAGGCACGCTGTAAGTGATCTCGCGTTCGCGACATTCTTCTTCGGAGAACTCGGGTTCGAGGATCTCATGCTCGGTGAGACTCATCTCGTATTTCGGGTTGTCGGAAGAGTAGTCGGTGATTGGCGAGATTTCCTGGAACAGCTGTCGAAGGCCGTCACCAAGCAACCATTCGAACGAATCTTTTTGGACCTGAATGAGGTCCGGCATGTCCGTCGGCACCTTGGTGTCGCCAAAGGTGCGATACGCGCGGCCTCTGCCGCCAGCGGTCAATGCAGGTGAGATTGCCATTCAGTTCTCCTTGAGCAGGTGGAATCCAATGAAGCGACGAGTATCCCTAGTCGCGAAGTATTGGATTCGGCACCGATGACGGATTACGGCACAGTCCTATGCGCGCAGAAACGCGCAAACCCCGACTGGGATTTTTTCCCAGCTGCGGATGCGCTATGGAATGCCCTAGATGGGCGTGGCCGCGGATTACGTGCACTATCTTAATGATATTCGAAATCCGCGTGTTTTTGTGCGTGTTTTTCGCGCGTTCCGCGGGGATTTCCCAAATGCGCTTTGATGTCGATCTTGGTCATTCGGTTATCGAGCGAAGTCCTCTTATTCGCTCATCGCAGGTGGCCTAGATCCGATCTCCGTGCGCAATGGTCGATCTTTCAAGAAGAACACAACCACTACCGATGTGAGCAGGATGAAGAAGGTGACAAGGAACACCCCTGAGACCGATGATGCGAGGGCGTCTCGAAGACCGGACAATAGAGAGTCTGCGACGATCCCTGACGCCCCCAACTGCGAAGTCAGTGTGTGCAAAGCGTCTGGGTTCACCATCGCGGCGGGATTTTCCGACAACTCGACGATCTTTCCTTCACCTAACGCGTCTTGTACTTGAGGCGGAAGTTTTTCCTTCAATTGGGATTGGAATGTGTTTGTCATGTAGGCTCCCAATACCGCCAATCCGAGTGACCCGCCTATGGACCGGGCGAACTGTGCGGCCGACGTGGCAACGCCGAGGAATCGATGCTCAACGGAGTTTTGCACTGCGATCGTGAACGACGGGAAAGTGAATCCCAAGCCGAATCCGAGTGCCACGATAAAACCGATTGCCACACCGTAGGGCGTTGAGGCAGACATAGTGGACAGGAGAAACGCGGCGACCGTCATAAGCACTACCCCGAAGGTAGCCGGTATTCGATACCCACCGATGCGGGATACGATCTGCCCCGATATAGCTGCCCCGATCACGATTCCGAGCATCATGGGCGTGAGGAAGCTTCCGCTGCTGGTAGCCGATGATCCTAATACCCCT
The DNA here is from genome assembly GCA_009838175.1 of Chloroflexota bacterium. Classification (GTDB taxonomy): domain Bacteria; phylum Chloroflexota; class Dehalococcoidia; order Lucifugimonadales; family Lucifugimonadaceae; genus Bin127. The sequence continues at coordinate 46,460 of VXSB01000006.1, read as the reverse complement.
TGGAAGAATAGCGGGATGAAGATGATGGCCGAGAACATGCCGAACCCGGTGATGAAAACCGCCAGCAGGGCAACGCTAATTACACGATTCTTGTAGATCTCGAGCGGCATTATGGGATTCTTGGTACGCAGCTCGGTAAAGATGAACGCCGCTAGAAAAACCGCAGCTGCCGCGAATAATCCGATGATTATCGGTGATGACCACGCGTACTCTACGCCTGCAAGCGACAATCCGAGCAACAAAGGAACCACTGTCAAGATGAGGGTCAGGATACCCGCAACATCGATCGATCGATCCATCACGTCAGGTTCGACGCGCGGGAAGAAGCGGAGCATCATAAGCACAAGCGCGACTCCGATTGGAATATTGATGTAGAAGATCCAATTCCAAGACAGCGTGTCGGTAAGGAATCCGCCCAGAGTCGGGCCGATGACCGAAGCCAGTCCGAATACGGCGGCTACGACTCCTTGGATTTTGCCTCGTTCAGCGGGTGCGAACATGTCGCCTACGATGACGAAAGCCAACGACAACAGCACGCCGCCACCCATGCCTTGGAGCGCTCGGAACGCTATCAGCTGGTTCATCGACTCAGCCGTCCCGGAGGCTAAGGAGCCGATCAAGAAGAGGATCAGGCCGAGAATGTAGAAAAGCTTGCGACCGAATATGTCGGACAAGCGCCCCACTATAGGGACAGTGATCGTCGACGCGACGATATAAGCAGTAGTGACCCAGGTGTAGCGATCGAAACCACCCAGATCGGCGATGATTCTAGGCATCGCAGTGCCGACGACTGTCTGATCGAGAGCGGCTAGGAACAACCCGGTCATCGCGCAGGCCATCGTGATAACGATTTGTCGGCGTGGGAGACCTGACGACGATTCGCTATGATCCATGAATTCTCCGTTTGACTGAGCGTTGGCAGATTAACCTTAAACTATCGAGATTTTTGGATTCAGTCCTTCGATCAAACACTGTTAAAGGGCGCGTGCGATGGTTTCCAAGACCATTTACATCCGCGGAATGACATGCGCCGCGTGTGTTTCACACGTTACTGAAGCGATTTCCTCCGTCCCAGGGGTTGAATCGGCAGAGGTGTCGCTTGTCACTAATTCGGCGAATGTCAACTTTGCGGGTACTGATGCCAGTGTGCTTGAGGGTGGCGGAGAGATATTCGAAGCCATCTCGGCAGCGGTGGATGATGCTGGATACGGAGTAGATGTGCCGCCTGCGGTGGATGTTGAGGGTGGTGTATCGGATCGTTCTCAGGATTCGCGGTTTGAAGCGCAAAGATCGGAACTGCTGACGATTCGCAACAGTGCGATCGTCAGCATTGGGGCGATGGTGTTGATGATGGGCATCACGATGGCACGTTCGGGGTTCGCACCAGATGTTCCCTCTTACGCGTTGAATCTCATGTTTTTGGTCATTGCGACGCCGATTCAAGTGGGGATCGCTGCCCCGTTCTATCGCTCGGCGTGGGTGGCAGCCAAACACAAGACGTCTAATATGAATACGCTGGTGGTCGTGGGGACATCGGTTGCGTTCGCTTACAGTACGTTGGTAACGATCTCGCAACTGATTCTTAGCGACGCGACGTTGTGGTCGGATGCCGCGAGTTTCGTAGCTCCGGAACATCACACCGGGACGTATTTCGAGGTATCCGCCGCGATCATTGGGCTGGTTTCGCTGGGGCGTTGGTTGGAAGGAAGGACGAGGTTGCGAGCATCCGAAGCGGTTAGGATGCTGATTGAGTTGCAGCCGCGTACTGCACTCGTGGAACGAGCGGATGGCGTGGTGGAGGTGGCGATCGACGATATTGGGATCGGCGAAACAGTTGTGATCCGGCCGGGCGAACGCGTGCCCACCGACGCGAGACTGGTTGACGGCGTCGCCGAGATTAATGAGTCGATGCTGACCGGCGAGAGCATGCCAGCATTGAAGAAGCGAGGCGACACAGTTTTTGCAGGCACGCTTAATGTCGCGTCTGCTTGCAAAGCTAGAGTCACCACTACTGGTGAAGCGACCCTGCTTTCGCAGATCATCCGCCAAGTGGAGCGAGCACAATCGACGCGGGCGCCTATCGAGCGCTTTGTTGACCGGGTTACGGCAAGGTTCGTGCCTGCGGTTCTCGTTGCCGGTTTGGCATCGTTCGTGTTCTGGCTGGTGATGGCACCTGATCCCTCGTTGCCGAACGCGTTGCTGATATCGGTGACGGTTTTCGTCATCGCGTGCCCTTGTGCTTTGGGGCTGGCAACACCGACCGCGGTTGTCGCTGGCATCGGACGTGCGGCGGAACAGGGCATATTGATCAAAGACGCCACGGTGCTTGAGCGGACGGCGAACGTGGATACGGTGGCTTTCGACAAGACGGGTACGATGACAGCGGGCAAGCCGCAAGTGATTGCAATTCATGTCGACGCTGGTTCAGGGTTGTCGGATGACGAGGTCATCAGATCGGCTGCAGCGGTGGAGATTTTCTCTGAGCATCCGGTTGCAACGGCCATCGTAAGCGCCGCGCGGGAATGCGATCTTGAAATCCCGAACGCGGAAGGGTTTCAATCGATCACCGGCCAAGGTGTTTACGCTCGGGTTGACGGTGCGGTTGTGGCCGTGATGAATCCGTCGGCAGTGTTGCTGGAGGAAAACGCTAGTATTCACTCGGCGGTAGAACTGATCGAAGCTAGTGCCCAAACGCCGGTTACGGTGTCTATAAACGGTCAGTTGGTTGGCGCGATCGGTTTGCAGGACACCGTTCGAGACGATGCGAAGGCGGCGGTTACATCGCTGAGAGAGTTGGGTATTGAGACGCATTTAATCACTGGTGACCGGATCGAATCGGCTAACGCTGTTGCCCGGGATGTCGGGATCGAAAACGTTGATGCTCAGGTGTTACCGTCCGAGAAGGCGACGCGAGTAACTGAACTTAGCGATGAAGGCCGCAGAGTGGCGATGATCGGAGACGGGATCAATGATGGGCCAGCCCTTGCGACTGCGGATGTTGGTATCGCGATGGCGAGCGGTTCTGATATCGCCATTGAGGCGGCGGATGTCACGCTTGTAAATAACGAACCAACGTCAATGCCGCGCCTGATTTCGATCAGCCGGTCCACAGTTAGGGTGATTCGTCAAAACCTGTTTTGGGCGTTCGCGTACAACGTTCTGCTGATCCCGATTGCTGCGGGAGCACTGCATCCGGTGTTTGCAGATTCGCCGCCCCCGGATTATCTACGGTTCATAATCAGTGAAAGCGGCTTTCTGAGCCCAGTTGCGGCCGCGGCGGCAATGGCGTTCTCTTCGTTGTCGGTTTCGCTGAATGCGTTGAGGCTGAGACGAAGTGGATAACGTCTCAATAAGATGAAGCGTTAGAACCTGTTTATAATCCGTACCATGCCAAACAAAGAACCAACGCGCGAGCTTGCGGTTGTCTACACCCACCCGACCTGCGGATACTGCGATATGCTCAAGTCCGATCTGCAGCAGAAGGGTATCGATTACGAGGAGATCGACGTCTCGAAGCAACCTGATCTTTGGAGCGAAGTCGAACGTCTCTCCGGTGGAGATCGGATCACGCCAGTGCTTGTCACGGCTGAGGGCGACGTCGAGATCGGATATAAGGGTATCGGCTGTAACTACGGCTAAACGGTCACCTGTCGCCCTTTTGGTAACAGTTTCAAACGCAGGCTGGTTCGCGTCGCCTAATCCCAGAACCGTTCGCGGCGACTACGCATAGACTATGCCCATGCGAGTCGCTTTGGGCATAGATCTCGGTTCAACTTCGGTCACGGTCGTTGCAGTTCGCGTCGATGATGACCGAGCCGAAATGGTCGCCTCACATTCGTTGCCGAACGATGCCGAGACGACATCGGCGCAAGACCGCCTGATTGGCAGGTCCGAATGGGACATCGAAGCAATGGTCGCGCGCGTTGTCCAGACTGCGCATCATTTATGCTCCAGTTTCGATTTTGATGAGATTGTCGCGATTGGAGTCACCGGGCAGCAACAGGGTTGCCAGCTTTTGGACGCTGAGGGTTCGCCGATCGGCCCGTTTATCGCGTGGCAAGACCAGCGTTGCAAAGACGTGGTTGATGGTACTGGAGGCGACTTCTTGGATGCGATGGCATTGAGGGGTGATGCGATACGGCGTGGTCAAGGATTACCATCGTTCAAGGACGCGGGTTGCCCCATCGTTACTGGATACACGGTGCCGACGTTATATTGGCTCGACTACATGGACATGATGCCTTTGGAGGCCCAAGCCGCCATCACTGCTCCTGAGTTCTTGGCGCACAAGTTAGTTGGCTCGAGTCGACCTGTTACCGATGCAACGGATGCAGCCGGTTGGGGCGTCCTCAACGTTCCGAAGCGAGCCTGGAACGACGAATTGATCGGCGCACTTGGCATTAGCCGCGGATTGTTTCCTGAGATCGTAGATTCGTGCGCCATTGTTGGCGGATTGACTGATGAGATGAGCGAGAGTACGGGTATGTTGGCTGGCACCCCTGTTTCTGTTCCGTCTGGCGATCATCAATGCGCGTTTGTCGGGGCTGTTCAAGTTGCGAGCAACACGGTAGCAATCAACATTGGTACGGGTGGGCAAGCGACGGTCTTCCTCGATGATTTGTCGGTACTCAAGCGCGACCCAAGCGACAGCTCTATCGATCACGGATGGTTGGAACTTCGTCCCCATATTGCGAGTGGCTTTCTCTTGGCCGGCGTCGGAGTGGTTGGAGGACGGACGTTTAGGACGCTGAAAGACTTTTTCGTGAGAACCGCACAAAACGTCTTCGGCATCGCAGACGTAGATCAAGATAGGGTTTACGAAAGACTTGCAGACCTCGCAGGATCCGTATTGACCGACGACACCATCGACACCATGACTGCCTCCGCCCTCTTCACAGGTTCACGTGAAAACCCGGACGCTCGTGGTGAGTTTGCGGGCATAACGCCAGGCAACTTCACGCCGGGGTCGATGGCGCTAGCGGTGTTCCGTTCAATGGCGTTAGAACTCGCCAACTCTTACCGAAGCGCGGTCGAATTAGGAGCCGGCACGAGAGATCGGATCGTCGGTTCTGGTAACGGGTTGCGGCTAAACGCGACGCTTCGGCAATGCCTTGAGGAGGCTTTTGGCCGACCGATTTCAATCGGTAAGGTCCGGGAAGAGGCGGCGGTCGGAGCGGCTCTAGCCGGGGCTGTCGGTGTCGGTATCTACTCAGACATAGCTGAGGCGAGTCAGGCACTCGTGAGATGAACGCGAAACACATCGGGATAACCATCGGGCTGCTCGCGGCCCTAGGGATGGTCGCTGCGATATTGGTTGGGGCGATGTATTGGGTCGCGAACAACACTAACGCCGGAACCGTGCAACGGGAAGCAACTCCAACGCCTGCACTCACGAACCCGATGTCGTTGATTGCCGCCACAAAACCTAGTGATGCTTCGACTGGGGCCGCTGAACTGGAACCCACTGTACGACCGACCTCAACCCCGGTTCCGTACAACCCCAACTCCGCCATGTACCTAGTCTTCGCTGGTTTCGAGCTATCGCCGGGTTTTGGTCCGTTGAACGACCGCACAATCACCACACTTGAAAAGATCCGCGCTGAAAACGACAAATCTCAGATCCGACCTCTAATTGAATCGTTCAGATACCTGACATCGAAAAACGCGATTGATGCTGCTGTTGAGACGCTCCAGTTCCTAACTGGCGAAACGATCGGCGACAACTGGTTGCTGTGGTCCGAGTGGATCGGCAAACACAGCGACGAGTACCCGCCTCCGTCCGAGTATGCCGAGTGGAAGATCAACTATCTTCGCCAGATCGATGGCCGCTTCGGAGCATTTCTGACTCCGTATCTCGGCGGGAAGGCCGATGAAGATTTCGATTTGACGGAGCTCGAATGGGGCGGCGTGGTTCCCGACGGCATACCGCCGCTCGAGAATCCGGCGCATGCTCCGGCCGACGATCCGCTGGCCGAATATCTGGAGGACGATGAGCGCGTGATCGGTGTATCGATCAACGGCGAGCATCGCGCCTATCCATTACGGATCATCAATGCCCACGAGCTGGCTAACGACATCTTGGGAGGCGAGCCTTTATCGCTCACTTGGTGAACGCTTTGCAACAGCGCGATCGGGTATCGCGCCATCATCAACGGGGAGCCGACAACCTTCGGAACATCGGGATTTCTGTTCCGTAGCAACAAGGTCATGTACGACCGAGCGACGCGGACGCTTTGGCATCAGTTCACTGGAGAGCCGATTGTCGGAGAGCTGGTAGGCAGCGACGTCGATCTAGAGTTCTTCCCAACATCTAGGACGACATGGGGCGAGTGGAAGGCGGAGCATCCGGACACTACGGTGGTGACTCGGGAGGGTGGGACGTATCCGCCATGGACTTACACGAATGAGTCTGACGAACGCTCCATCTACTATGCCTACCGCGCCAATCCTGATTCGATGTTCCCAATCGCGCACCGGGACGAGGCGTTATTACCGAAGACGGAGATTCTAGGAGTGACAGTGAAAGGTGTCGACAAGGCGTATCCGATCGAAGCGTTGCGGGAGGAGCGGATTGTGCACGACCGTATCGACGACATCGACTTGGTTGTTGTGGCATCGGCTACGACTTCCGATGCGCACATTTACGAAAACCCTGAAGGGTTGACTTTCAGCTTGCCCCAGGACGCGCCCGAGGAAGGGTTCCCACTGAGAATCGTGGACGAGAACGGGACGGAGTGGGATGTTTCGCGAGAAAAGCTAACGAACGCCTCAGACTCGTCGAACGTATTGAAGTCTGTGCCATCGAACATCTCGTTTTGGTTTGGCTGGTTCGCGTTCCATCGCGATACTGAGTTGTATGGGGACGACGGTTAGCCGTTTGGTTTGATGACGAATTTGATGCCTAGGCCTTCTGCGGATGCGGTGATGGCGTCAGGGAGTTCGGCAAGGGGATAACGGCCGGATATGACGTTGTCGAGGTTGAGTTTGGCGAGTTCGTCGGGAACTCGATGGGTGACGTCTCCTTGACGGAAAGCCCCGATGAGTTTGATCTCACGGAAATGCATGTCGTAGAGGTCGACGGGCAACGGCGCGCCTTCCGGGCTGACGCCGATCATGAGGGTCTGGCCGCGGGGCTTAGTGGCGTTGATGCAGATCGCGACGAGTTCGGGTTTGCCTACCGCTTCGGCGGTGACACTGAAGCCGCGTCCTTGATCTGTAACGTCTGCGATGACATCCGACAGCGGCACATCGTTGGGGTCATGGAGTATGTCGGCTCCGAACTGTTTAGCCATCTCGCGTCTGATCTTGACGGGTTCGGACACGACGAGAGTCTCGACACCGTGCGACTTCAAGAAGGCGGCGGTGAAGAGACCCATGATACCGGCTCCGATTACCAGACCGGTGGCGCGGTAGGGGATGTCGAGCATTTCGACTCCGGAGAGGCAGCATGCCGCAGGTTCGGTGAGTGCGGCGGTCTCGAGGTCGAGCGACTCGGGTATCTCGACGGCGGATCGGGATGCGACGGCTGTGTATTGAGCGAAGTATCCGTTAGAAAACGGCGGCTGGTTTTCGCAGCGGCACACGCTCCAGTTGCGGCAGTTCCAGCACTCGTAACAGTTCGCCGGATGGTTCACGCACACTCGCTCTCCGATCCGCTCCCTCGACACCCCTTCGCCGACCTCGACGATGACGCCCGAACTCTCGTGACCCAGAATCTGCGGTGGGTCTTTCGGGAATAGACCCTGCGTCACATGCACGTCCGTCCCGCAGATCCCAGTTGTGTCGATCTTGACCACCACGTAGCCCGGTAAAGCCTCCGGCTCCGGCAGATCGTCCAACGTGAAACGCGCACCGCCGTGCCAAGTCTGTGCCTTCATGTCGTAATTTCCTGAATGTTGGGGTTTTTAACCGTTCGGTTTGATTACGAACTTGACACCTAGCCCTTCTGCCGATGCGGTTATAGCGTCAGGTAGTTCGGTAAGGGGATATCGACCCGAGATCACGTTTTCGAGATTGAGCTTCGTCAGTTCATCCGGCACCCGATGGAACACATCCCCTCGACCCATCGAACTTAGCAACTTGATCTCGCGGAAGTGCATGTCGTAGAGATCGACCGGGAGCGGCGAGCCCTCCGGGCTGACACCGATCATCAGCGTCTGCCCGCGCGGCTTCGTGGCGTCAACGCAGGCGGCGACGAGTTCCGGCTTACCGACCGCTTCGGCGGTGACATCGAAGCCGCGGCCTTCGTCGGTTACTTCGGCGATGACCTCAGAGAGCGGCACTTCGCGCGGGTCGTGAAGGATGTCTGCTCCGAACTGCGTCGCCATCTCGCGTCGCACCGTTACCGGCTCCGACACGACCAGCGTCTCTACGCCGTGGGACTTCAAGAAAGCGGCGGTGAAGAGACCCATGACACCGGCACCGATGACCAGGCCGGTTGCGCGGTAAGGGATGTCGAGCAGCTCGACTCCGGAGAGACAGCACGACGCCGGCTCTGTCAAGACGGCGGTCTCGGTATCGAGATCCTCCGGCAGCTCGACGGCGGCACCTGCGTCGAGACCTACGTACTCCGCGTACATGCCGTTCTCGGATTCCCGTGCGACTTCGCAGCGGAAAGTGTTCCAGTTCCGGCAGTTCCAGCACTCGTAGCATTGCGCCTTGCGGTTCATTGCCACCCGCTGACCTATCCGTTCCTTATCGACTCCCTCGCCGACTTCCACGATCACTCCGGAGCCCTCGTGCCCCATTATCTGCGGCGGATACCAAGGGAAGAGCCCCTGCGTAGCGTGCACATCCGTTCCGCAGATCCCCGTCGTGTCCATCTTGACAACCACGTACCCCGGATCCGCCACCGGATCCGGCACGTCGTCATGAGTGAACCGGTTTCCGCCTTGCCAGGTCATCGCCTTCATATCGAATTTCCCTAGATTGTGGGGTTAAGCGTTCGGATTGATGGCGAACTTGACGCCGAGTCCTTCGGCGGAGGCCGTGATGGCGTCGGGGAGTTCCGCAAGCGGAAAGCGGCCAGAGATGACGTTTTCGAGATTGAGTTTCTCGAGTTCGCCGGGCACACGGTAAAACACGTTGCCTCGCCCGAAGGCACCGACGAGTTTGATCTCGCGGAAATGCATATCGTAGAGGTCCACCGGCAACGGTGCGCCCTGTGGACTGACGCCGATCATGAGCGCCATGCCTCGGGGTTTGGTGACGTCGATGCAGGCGGCGACGAGTTCCGGCTTTCCTACCGCTTCGGCAGTTACGCTGAAGCCTCGCCCTTGATCGGTTACGTCGGCAACCACTTCCTCGAGGGGAACGTCGTTGGGATCGTGGAGGATGTCGGCGCCGAACTGCTTCGCCATCTCGCGGCGCACCTTGACCGGCTCGGAGACGACGAGTGTTTCGACGCCGTGGGTCTTCATGAACGCTGCTGTGAAGAGTCCCATAATCCCTGCGCCGATAACGAGACCGGTGGCGCGATAAGGAATGTCAAGCATCTCGACACCGGAAAGACAGCAGGCGGCCGGCTCGGTCATGGCCGCGGTCTCCATATCAAGATTTTCCGGTAGCTGGAGGGCGACGCGAGAGTGTAGAGCGACGTATTGTGCGAAGAGGCCGTTTGATGAGGCGGGTGCGACCTCGCATCGCGAAATATTCCAATTGCGGCAGTTCCAGCACTCGAAGCAGTGAGCGGAGTGATTCACGACGACCCGTTGACCGATGCGGTCGCTCGATACGCCTTCGCCGACCTCGACGATCACGCCTGCACCTTCGTGCCCGAGAATCGTGTCGGGTATGGCAGGGAAGAGGCTCTGAGTGATGTGCACGTCCGTCCCGCAGATGCCAGTGGTGTCGATCTCGACGACTACGTGACCGGGTGACGCTTCGGGGTCGGGCACCTCGTCGAGAGTGAACTGATTCCCACCTCGCCAAGTCATAGCTTTCATCGCATCGCTCCTTGAAAGGCCGATATGTATGTTCGCATGTTAACGAGAAAAGGCAGTACGTGCGTCATATCATTAACCTTCACTAAGGAGACAACATGACCGCTGCAGACAACGTAACGATTCGCGACATCCGAGTCATCATGACCGAGCCGGACAACATCCGGCTGGTAATCGTGAAGATTGAGACCTCTGAACCGGGGTTGTATGGCGTCGGATGTGCGACATTCACGCAACGCCCCTCTACCGTAAAGGCAGCTGTCGATGACTACCTCCGCCCGTTTCTCATCGGCAAAAACGTCGCTGATATCGAGGACATCTGGCAGTCATCGTACGTGTCGTCGTATTGGCGAAACGGACCAGTGTTGAACAATGCGCTGTCGGGAGTGGATCAAGCGCTTTGGGACATCAAGGGCAAGATGGCCGGTATGCCTGTTTACGACCTTCTGGGCGGTCGTGCACGCGAAGCGGCGCCGGTTTACGTTCATGCCAGCGGTGCTACTAAGGAGGAGACAGCAGACCGAATGGCTGCGCACATGGAGCAAGGGTTCCACCACATCCGCATTCAAGTTGCCACCCAGGGATATTCCTCGTACGGCTCTCACGGCGCTTCGGGCGACGGTTCGATTAATCAGCGCGATGTCTCGAAAGGGCCAATCCCGGTTACTTCTTGGTTGCGGGATTACGACCCCAACAAGCTATATGCCCATCCCGGCGGCGTTTTCGAACCAAAACCTTATATCCGAGGCGCATTGGATCTCTTCGAGCACATCCGCGACCGCTTCGGATATGGAGTCGAGATACTCCACGACGTCCATGAACGCATCCCGCCGATACTCGGTGTTTGGTTCGCGAAAGAGGTTGAGAAGTATCAGCTCTTCTTCCTTGAAGATCTGTTCAGCCCGGAAGACAACGAGTATTTCCGGATGGTACGCCAGCAATGTGCGACCCCGATCGCGATGGGTGAGCTTTGGAACAGCCCGCATGAGATCATTCCGATGATCAAGGATCGGTTGGTCGATTTCTTGCGGATGCACATGTCGCAGATCGGCGGCATCACGCCGGGCAAGAAATTCGCAGCGATGGGTGAGTTGTTCAACGTTCGGACAGCTTGGCACGGGCCCGGCGATACCTCTCCTGTAGGTCATGCTGCGAACCTGATGCTCGATGTGAACTGCTACAACTTCGGTATCCAGGAATACGCCATCCCCCAAGAGCGAACCCTAGAGATGTTCCCGGGTTTCCCGGAGGTGCGCGACGGTGTGATGTGGCCGAACGGCAAACCTGGTCTAGGCATCGACATCGACGAAGAGATGGCAGCTAAGTTCCCGTTCAAGGAACGAGAGTTTGGCGGAGCATGGGACACCGTTCGCCGTGCGGACGGCGGCATGGTGAAGCCGTAACGAGTTCGCGGCAATAGACACTTATGCCAATGGACAGTGAAACTCCAGAAACCCGGACCGGATTGCGCGGGCACGTTCAGGATCGACTACCCGCGTTCATCGCCACATTGATCGGCGGCGCGGTCGCGATGGGCGTGAACGCGCCGCTCACCTCGCCCGACGACTTGGTAGCAAATGCGGGGAGTGTCGCCGTAGTTTCGTTAATCGGCGCAATCATCGCCGGAATGATATGGGCGCGTATCAAAGGCGACGTTCAAAGTCGGTCGCGGACCTTTAATATCGTGTTGACTGTGTTGCTGTTGTTGACCGTCGCCTCGGCGGCAATAATCGAGTATGGCGCTGATGTAACGCATGCGATTCGCTACATCGTTCCGCTTGGCGCGATCGTTACGATCTTTGTCAGCGTTTTGACACCTGTTATTGAACGCTGGAAAACCCAGACTGCTTTGCTGGTTATCGCAGTAGCGTTGCCATTGGTGATGCTAGTTTTGGGGTATTTTTTAACCGTCAATGAGTTCGGCTTCACTGAAGCGCCCAGTTTGTCGTTGCCGCCGCCTCCCAAATCGGGTTGATTGCATCGCCAATTGGTGGTGTACCTTCTTTAAAGGGCGCGAATTCTAAAATCTACAGATACGACGTATCTCTAGAATCGGTGGTGGGCATTTGCGTAGACATCTCCTAGCAAAGTCGAATGGTTCCCGCTTGACTGTAATCCTTGTTGGATTCGTAGTAGTCGCAGCGACAACTTTGTCATGGTTTTCATGCGGACTCTTGGATGATGGTGAGGGAAATGTCAAGGTCGGAACAGTGATGCCGGTAAGCGGTGACCTCTCGACTCTGGGGCCGGCAGCACAAACTTCGATCAGTCTGGCGTTCGATCTGATCAATGAAGCAGGGGGAGTCAACGGTTCGCAGATCGAAGTGTTCCATCGCGACAGTGGAACGAACGCGACTCTCGGTGCAGATGCCGCGAGCGGGTTGGTGAACGTCAACCACACCAACTTCATCATGGCTGCTCACGCGTCGCCGGTTACGATCGCCATAGCAGAATCGGTAACGATTCCCAACGGAGTATTGCAGATATCTCCGGGATCGTCATCAAAAGCGATATCGGCGTTGGACGACAACGATATGGTTTTCCGCACGCGGGTGAACGACGGCATCAAGGCGCAGGCTTTGGTGAAGCTGGCCCAGGCCATCGGTTACAAGCGAGTGGCGACGACTTACGTAAATAACGCATATGGCGAGAGCTTGAACGAGTCCTTCATCGAAAACTTCGAGGCGATTGGGGGGATCGTGTCTGCCGCCGTGCCGCACGAGTTGGGGCAGGCTAGTTACATCTCGGAACTAAGCGACGCGTCGGAAGACGATCCCGAGGCATTGATCACGATCGCTTATCCCGACTCGGGAACTACGTTACTGCGCGAGGCCGCCGAGGGCGGTTACTTCGACGAGTTCATATTCGTCGATCAGACGAAGTCGCAGTCGATGTTTGACACTATCGGTGGTAACCATTTCGATGGTTCGTTCGGACTCGCCCCTGGCAGTCCGGAGACACCCGCAGTCAGAGCTTTCCGTCGGGTCTACTCGGAACGGACTGGCAACGACCCGAATGCCCAGATAATCGCGGAGGCGTTCGATGCGGCGATCGTGCTCGCGTTGGCAATTGAACAGGCCGATACGGATGATTCGGTAGCTGTGCGCGATGAGTTGCGGTCAGTCGCCAATCCGCCGGGCGAGGTGGTCGGGCCAGGAGACATACCGAGAGCGTTGGAGCTGGTTAGGGACGGTAAGGACATCAACTATGAGGGAGCCGCGGGTTCAATTGACTTCGACGAGAACGGTGATGTATTGAGCTCGATGAGGGTGTGGCAGATGATGGATGGGAAGATACAAGACACGGATATCTTCGCATTGCCTGGCGATGATATCGATTTGTCGTCAATCAAATAACCGGAGTAAACAAAAGATGCGACTAGAAATGATCAAATCCGCGCGTATTAGGTTACTGTCAACGGCGTTGTTTTCAGTGATTGTGCTTGTTGTCTCGACCATTGGACATGGGTGTTTATTTGCTGATGAATCCGGTGGTGGAGATACCACGATAGGTACGGTTTTGCCAGTTAGTGGTGATCTTTCAACGCTCGGACCCGGTATGCAGAAGGCGATCGACTTGGCGTTCGAGTTGGTGAACGAAGCCGGCGGAGTTAATGGCGGCGAAATTTCAGCCCTGCATCGAGACAGTGGCACGAGCGAACAGGTGGGAACAGACGCCGCAAGCGGACTTGTGAATGTGGATGGCGTCAAGATTGTGTTGGGAGCGGTTTCTTCGGGCGTAACGATTGCGATTGCGGAGTCGGTGACCATTCCCGGAGAGGTGCTGCACATTTCGCCGGCATCATCATCGAACGCGATCACGGCTTTGGCGGACAACGACATGGTTTTCAGGACGCGCGTCAACGACGCGGTGAAGAGCCAAGTTCTAGCCGAGTTGGCAGTGGCGGCGGGTTATGAGCGAGTATCGACGACGTACGTGAACAATGCCTACGGTGCAAGCTTGAACGAGTCGTTTATTGAAGCGTTCGAAGGTATGGGTGGGACTGTGACCGCGGCGGTTTCACACGAATTGGGGCAAGCGAGTTACGTTTCGGAGTTGCGCGACTCGGCAGAAGGTTCGCCAGAGGTTTTGGTTACGATCGCCTATCCGGACTCCGGTCAGATCTTGTTGCGCGAAGCGGCTGAGGGAGAGTTTTACGACGACTACATGTTTGTCGACGTGACACGGAGCCAGACGATGTTTGACGCGATTGGCGGCAACTACTTCGAAGGGGATTTCGGGGTTTCACCAGGCGCGCCTGCGTCACCCGGCGTAGAAGCGTTTAGGCAACTTTACGAGGAGCGGACCGACGGGGATCCTTCGGCGTCGCTGATTACAGAAGCGTTTGACGCGGCTGCGGTTCTGGCGTTGGCTATAGAGAAGGCTGGAAGCGATGATCCGGTGGCCGTGAGGAACGAGTTGCGATCAGTTGCTAATCCTCCCGGCGAGATTGTAGGGCCGGCGGATATTGCGAAGGCTTTGGAGTTGGTGAGGGACGGCAAGGATGTCGATTATGTCGGGGCATCTGGAAACGTCGACTTTGATGAACACGGGAACGTCGTTAGTTGGATGCGGGTCTGGTACGTCGAAAACAACACCATCATCGACAGCGACATCTACGCGTTGCCGGGAGATGAAATCGACCTGTCTCCAATATCTGTGGATGACCCGTCGTCTTCGAGATCTGGTGCGCCATCGTCACCCGAGGATGAAATGAGTGTAAAGATAGGCGCAGTGTTCCCTGAGACAGGTGATCTGTCTTTCGTTGGCAAGGATCGTCATGCGGCAGTATCGTTCGCTTTCGAATTGGTGAACGAAGCCGGGGGTGTAAATGGCAAGCGTATAGAGGCACTGCATCGCGATAGCGGAACGGACCCAGAAGTCGGCAAATCGGCGGCGAGTGCGTTGATTAGCGAACATGGCGTGCCGGCGATAATCGGCGCTGCATCGTCAGGTGTGACAATGGCGATAGCAGAGGACGTAACGATACCCAGTGGCGTGCTGCAAATCTCACCGTCTTCGTCATCGAGTTTGATTACTACCCTGAATGACGATGATCTGGTGTTTAGGACTACGTTCTCGGATGTCATAGCAGGTCAAGTTGCGGCGGAGTTGGCGCGTGAAATCGGTTGGGACAACGTGGCGACGACGCATGTTAGCAACGCGTACGGCACCAGCTTGTCGACCAACTTCTCGGACCATTTCCAAGCACTGGGCGGGAATGTGACAGCACAGATCAGCCATGACAAGGGCCAATCCAGCTATGGGCCGGAGTTGAAACAGGCGGCGGTCGGTGATCCGGAGGCACTGATCACGATCGCGTACACGGATTCATCGCACACATTGTTGCGGGAAGCGGTTGATGACGGTTATTTCGAAGAGTTCCTATTCTTCACGCCCGCGTATACCCAGGAGCTTTTCGATGCTGTGGGAGCAGACAGTTTCGAGGGATCGTACGGCACGAAAGCCGGCGCAAAGTTGACTCCCGAACGGAAATGGTTCTTCGAAAACTTCGCCAACCGAAAAAGTGGGAACATCGATATACCGCACTTGAGCG
This sequence comes from Chloroflexota bacterium, assembly GCA_009838175.1. Taxonomy (GTDB): domain Bacteria; phylum Chloroflexota; class Dehalococcoidia; order Lucifugimonadales; family Lucifugimonadaceae; genus Bin127. Next base: position 30,962 of record VXSB01000006.1, on the reverse strand, counting down.
AAACGTTCGATGCCGGACTGATGATCGCGTTGGCGATTGAAAAGGCGGGTTCCGAGGATCCTGTTGCGATACGAGATGCTTTGCGCGAGATCGCTAACCCTCCGGGTGTCGTTGTGGGCCCGCAGGATGTCGCCAAAGCATTTGATCTCGTTCGCGCGGGCGAGGACGTCAACTACGTCGGTGCGGCAGGACTGTTGGATTTTGACCTCAATGGCGATGTCACCGGAACCGTAGAGATTTGGCGCATCAAGGATGGCGAAATCGGTTCCACTGGTATCTTCGTGTCCCCCGGCGATGAAATCGATCTCTCTTCCATACGGTGAACCATTATCAGTTCGTGTAGTTGGCTTTTGAAAAATCGAGGATTTGCTGATAGATCCGCGTCTGTTCTGCCCTCTGGATTCCCGCGTTCGTTGGAGGTTAGCGATGCTACCGATAGAATCTGGATTATGGATTGAACTCCATCAGAGAGCGACTCTGCCTTAGAGTGATCGGATGTCCAGAACCACCGTCCGCAAAACAATCGATGCACCTGTAGATTTCGTATTCCGCACAGTGTCCGAAATCGACAACTACTCCGAGGCGATACCGCACATCGTCGATGTCGAGTTTCTTTCCGACATCAGGAGCGGCGTCGGTTCGCGTTTTCGTGAGACACGTTTGATGATGGGTCGAGAAGCATCCACTGTCTTGGAAGTTACGGAGTACGTGGAGAACGAACGAGTGAGGTTGGTATCCGACGAAGGCGGAACAGTTTGGGACTCTGTGTTCACAGTGAGACCCGTCGATAGTGGGACCGAGTTAACGCTGGTGATGGATTCTGCGCCCTACACATTCAAATCAAGGATCTTAGTGCCGATCATGAAGTTAGTAATCAGAATGGGTCTGGTTAAAGACATGGATGCTGTAAAGGAGTACTGCGAAGGCAGTTGAAATGGCGACGATGCGAACAAGCTCTATCGTCGAGGAAAGGAACTAGACGGATACACGAAATGCAAATACTGAAATCCTACGCCGCCGTTCGAATGTCTGGAGTGTTTGTGCTGTTGCTCGTAGCTGCTTTGAGTGTCAGCGTCGCAGTAGCTTCATGTAGCACCGAAGAACCAACACCGACTCCGGTTCCGGTTGCACCTACTGCAACTCCGATTCCGCCTACTGAGGCGCCTGAACCCACGCCAGAAGAGGCGATGGAACCGTCTGGCGATCCCATCAAGATTGGTACCTTGATCGACGTTACTGGTGATCTGGCTGCGTTTGGACCACCGATTGTTCTCGCCACAGACCTAGCGGCTTTGTTGATAAACGAGGCAGGCGGTATCGATGGTCGCCCGATTGAGATGGTGCATCGCGATAGCGGCACCAGCCCTCAGATCGCTACCGACGCCGCAAGTGCTCTCGTCAACGTGGACGGTGTCGAAGCCATCGTTGGTTCTCTCTCATCAGGCGTCACCCTCGCAGTCGCGGAATCTGTGACCATTCCTAACGGTGCTGTTCTGGTGTCTCCGGCGTCTACTTCGCCCGCGATCACCAGCCTCGACGACAACGACACGGTGTTTCGAACGACCGTGTCTGACGCGCTCCAAGGGGTGATTGCTGCACAACTCGCGAACCAACTCGGCTACGAAAACGTTGCGACGCTCTACATCAACAACGCGTACGGAGAAGGGCTCTCCAACGTCTTCCAAGAGAACTTCGAAAGCCAAGGCGGGACAGTTTCAGCAGCTGTGCCCATTGAGGGTGGTCAGGCAAGCTACGCATCTGAGTTACGTCAAGCATCGCAGGGCGGTGCTGAGGTATTGATGGCCTTGTCATACCCCGAGACTGCTGGCGTCTACTTACGCGAGGCGGTTGAGGGTCAGTACTTCGACGACTTCATGTTCGTCGACGGCACAAAGAATCAGGAGATGTTCGACAACCTCGGTGCTAACAACTTTGAAGGCAACTACGGCACCGCTCCGGGCGCACCCGGCACACCGACCCAAGAGACCTTCAAAGACCTCTATTCTTCCAAGCTAGACGGCGACCCATCAAGCCTCTTTATCTCAGAGGCATTTGACGCCGCGGTGATATTGGCGCTGGCGATTGCCGAATCAGGCTCCGAAGATGGCGATGACGTCAAAGCTGCGATGCGTGAAGTAGCGAACGCGCCGGGCGAGAAGGTTGGCCCCGGCGATCTGGATAGAGCGCTCCAACTCATCAGTGAAGGTCGAGACATCGACTATGTCGGTGCTGCAGGCGATCAGGATTTCGACGAGAACGGTGACGTGCAGAACACTATCGAGGTCTGGAAGATCGAAGGTGGACAGGTTACTTCGACCGGCATCTTTGCCAGTCCCGGCGACTCGATTGACATCACGGCTGCTCCTACGACGATGGAACCGAGTGGCGACCCGATCAAGATCGGGACGCTCATCGACGCAACTGGAGACTTGGCTGTTTTCGGTCCGCCGATCGTCCTCGCCACCGACCTCGCGGCGTTGCTGATAAACGAAGCGGGAGGCATTGATGGCAGGCAGATCGAGATGGTCCATCGCGACAGCGGCACGAGTCCACAGATAGCTACTGACGCGGCGAGCGCGCTGGTGAACATCGACGGCGTGGAAGCTATCGTAGGCTCGCTCTCGTCCGGAGTGACATTGGCGGTTGCGGAATCAGTCACGATTCCGAACGGTGCGGTGCTTGTGTCACCAGCGTCGACCTCTCCGGCGATCTCGAGTCTCGACGACAACGACTTGGTTTTCCGGACGACGGTATCCGATGCGTTCCAGGGTGTGATACTTGCGCAGCTTGCGGACGAACTTGGATACGAAAACGTTGCAACGATGTACATCAACAATGCCTACGGCGAAGGACTCTCAACGGTGTTCTCGGAAACGTTTGAGAGTCTGGGTGGGACCGTATCGGCATCCGTGCCGATCGAAGGCGGTCAAGCGAGCTACACGTCTGAGCTTCGCCAGGCCTCGCAGGGCGGCGCAACCGTCCTGATGGCGATGTCTTATCCCGAAACCGCAGGCGTCTATCTGCGGGAAGCGGTCGAAGGCCAGTTCTTCGAAGAGTTCATGTTCGTTGACGGAACAAAGAACCAAGAGATGTTCGACGATCTCGGGGCTGGGAGCTTCGAGGGCAACTACGGCACGGCGCCGGGAGCTCCGGGCACGCCATCGCAGACTGCTTTCCAAGGGTTGTACGCGTCGAAACTCGGTGGTGACCCGTCAAGCATCTTCATCTCAGAAGCCTTTGACGCCGCAGTGATTCTCGCACTTGCCATCGCCGAAGCTGGATCGGAAGACGGCGACGACATCAAAGCCGCGATCCGCAAGGTCGCAAACGCTCCGGGCGAGCAAGTAGGTCCCGGCGACCTCGCCAAGGCATTGCAGCTCATTAGCGAGGGCAAGGACATCGACTACGTTGGCGCCGCGGGCGAACAGGAGATGGACGAAAACGGCGATGTTTTGAACACGATCGAGATCTGGATGATCCAAGATGGGCAGATCATTTCGACCGGATACTTCGTTGGTGCCGGCGATTCAATCGGCTTGGTGGCTACACCAACAGCGAAAGTAGCAGGCATAGGATCCGAATTCGCCCAAGTCTTCACGGTAGGTCCTGGTTCCAAAGGTCTGTTCAAGGTCGACGAAACGCTTCGCGGTGCCGATGTTGTGGTTTCGCTCGAAACCGAGACAATCAGCGGCGTTGTTGACTTCAGTTCGGATAGCGCGTCGGTCGAGATTGATCTGCATACATTAGTCAGCGATCAATCGCGTCGCGACCGCTACGTCCGTGAGCGCATGTTCCCTAACCAGCCCGTAGCCACAGTCCACTTCGCCGACTTAGGCGACGTGCCAGCTCCATTTTTGGACAGCGGCGCCGAACACAAGACCAAACTGATTGGGACTGTAAACGTGAACGGCACTGACGCCGACCTCGAGTTCGACATCACCGCACGCCTCGACAACGGTACGGATTTGGTGGTCCTCGGGACTGCGAAGTTTGTGTGGGAAGAGTTCGGGATGGTGGCACCCGTAAGTCAGTTCTTCACTGTCGAAGACGAGGTGACCGTCGAGATTCTCTTACAGGCTTCGGTGGACAACTAATTGACGCTTGACTCCCGACATATTCGTGCTGCGCTGTTCGATCTAGACGACACGCTGCTGGATCGAACCACGGCGTTCGAAGCGACTTTTCGGGAGTTCTACGACACCCATCCAGACATCAACTCGACAACCGATTGGGGCGAAGCCATAGACTTTTTCTGGTCGCTCTCGCCCCACGGGACAATCGACGCGCAGGACGCCGCTCTGCTTATCTCCCAGCGATGGCCGTCAGTCCCATTAGAACCTGTTGAGTTCGAGAATTGGTTCTTTGGCACTTTGGGCAGACAGGCGAAGCCGATCGAAGGGGCGATGGAATTCGTCGAAGAATTGAACGATACCGGTTTTCCGTGGGCTGTCGTCACGAACGGCAAGAAATCCCAAGTCATCAAACTCGAACACAGCGGCTACGCCGATGTCGTCCCCTTCGCAATCGTCTCACGCCTATTCGGCGCAGACAAGCCTGACCCGCGTATCTATCACGAAGCAATCCGTAGACTAAAGGTCTCGTTCGAAGGCATCGACGATATTGAACCGTCCGAGATACTCTTCGTCGGGGATAATCCTTACACCGATATCACTGGAGCGGTTGGAGTCGGAATGAAGACGGCGTGGATTCGCGTGACAGAGCGGTATCCGAATGATGCTCCTAGACCGGATATGGAGATTGGGAATGTGGTGGAGTTGCGCGGGTTGTTTGGCGTGGTTTAGGCGCCCACGGTTCTGCGAACCGATGCGAAGTATCATTACCTTCGCATCTCGCTGTTAGAGTCAATCCCTGACTCGCACACGTGGTAAGAAAGCAGGACTTTGCCCTATGTCGTTTGGAGTTGCAGTACTAGGCACCGGCCGCATCGGCGGTAACTACATCAACGTCGTCAAAAACACCCCCGGCGCCGAGATCAAGGTCGTCGCCGAGCCGAGAGAGGATGTGGCCGCATCGTGGCAGGACCGACATCCCGACGTTGATTTCGTAGCCGACTACCGCGAAACTCTCGAACGCGACGACGTGGATGTCATTATCGGTACGCTCCCGCACTGGCTCCATCACCAAGCCGCGCTAGACGCTGCCGCCGCAGGCAAGCACATATATATGGAGAAGCCGACCGCGGTCTGGGCGTCGGAAGCAGAGGAGATGTTAGCGGCGGCCAAAGAAAACGGCGTCAAGCTCATGACGGCGCACACGCAACGCTACTATCCGGCAGTCAGGGCGATGAAGGGTGTCGTCGACAGCAGTGATCTCGGATCCGTCATCATGGCCTACGACGTGTGGCACAAGCCGTACGGTCCATACGGACGGCCTGAATGGATGTTGGACCGATCCCGAGGAGGCGGAATGGGGCAGATGGACGGCTCACATCAGATCGACAGATTGCTGTGGATCATCGGATACGACGTCGCAACCGTCTCGGCGCAACAGGGACAGTTCACTCACCCGAAGTCGGAACACCCTACAATCGATTGCGACGACACAGGGATGTATTTCATCCGGTGGAAGAGCGGTATCGTTGCCTGCGTCAGTCGCATTGCTTGGGACCGCGGCGCAACTGAGTACGGCGGCGACTGGTTTTTCACCAACGGCATGGCAAGATTCCGACTACCGTATGGCGGAGGAGAAGCCCCGGCGCTATACATTGCCGACACTAGTGAAGCCACTTGGCGAAAAGAAGAAGTGCCACAACGCGACAGTTTGCTTGACGAATTCGCTGAGTTCATCGAGTCGCTGGAACGCGGCGACGACGATACCCCGATACCGCAAGTTCACGGCCTGAACGTGCTCAAGGTGTTGGAGGCGACCGAGGAATCGGCGCGCACAGGGCGCGAAGTTGTCCTCGACATGGAGTAACGGAATATGGAACCAGGACAGCTTAAAGCCACACTCAAAGCGGGTAAGCCCGTATTCGGATTCATGATCGCCGCAATCGAAGGATTGCGATGGTCGAGGGTATACGCCGGATCCACGCTCGACTACATCATCATCGACTGGGAGCACACCTCCCGCAGCCGAGCGCGCATCGCAGAGATAGTCACCAGCATCAAGAGTGCCGGTGTCACATGCATCATCCGCACTCCGAACACCGACGACAGCTACGTTGCAATTGCCCTAGACGCCGGCGCAGACGGCGTGCTCGTGCCGTATTGCGAGACCGTCGAAGAAGTCCGAAGGTGCGCCAACAAAGTCCGTTTCCACCCGCTCAAGGGAGAGTACTTCGAACGCGTCGGTTTGACAGGAGAGTTACCTAGCGAGAAGACGCGCGAATACCTCCACAACCGACACAAAGACCACATCTTCATCATGGGTGTCGAATCAGAACCTTGCGTCAACCGCTTGGATGAACTCCTCCAATGCGCCGAGATCGATGGAATATTCGTAGGCCCCAACGACCTCACAACATCCCTCGGCATCCCCGACGAAGTGGACAACCCCCAATACCTTGAAGTGTTAAAGCACATCATCGACACCGGCGAGAAATACGGTGTCCCAACGATGGTGCACCAGCAATCCATCGAGACCTCAACAAAAGCCATCGAGCTAGGTTCGCGTTTTGTGCTTCACTCGAGCGATGTTGGGATCCTGTTGAAGGGAATTCAGAACGACTTCGCCGAACTGCGCGAGGTTGCAGCAGGCAAGTTCGGTGAGGTTGAGGCGCGAGAAGCCGAGGATACGTTGGAGACGATTTGAACGTCAACGGCTTTAAAGCTGGACAAGACAGACACCGAATTTGGCACGTAACGCGTCTCCGTCCTTTCGCGGAGTGACCGCCGAGAGATGCATATTCTCGAGGACGAAACCAGCATCCGCCCCCTTGGTTCTGGCCAACGTATGTTCAAGTGACGCCTGTGGTTACGGTGTTAGGCTCACGGCCTCCCCAGTAGGGCTCGAATCTTCCCTTTCAATTTTGTTCGGCGGGACTCATGAAATTCGCCAAACTCCGCGATCGTCTTCGGTAGCCCCCCGAGCAGGTGGATCTCTACGTAACTCTGCCGGGCTTGATGATCTGGAATAGCAGAACGTAACCATTCGTCTGGCAGCCTCGCACTCTTTTCGTGATTCTGCGTTCCTTGGAGCAACTGAAGATTAGCCAGGCCGTCTTTTCTATCCCGATACGACGCCACTTTCTCCTCAGGGACATCGGCGGTTTTCAAACGTCGTGGTGTGAACCTGGCGGATGGAAAAATGTGATCCACGTGAAATTGGTTCGACATATCAACGAATGGGAAGACCAAAGACAAGAGCGCGAACGTCAACCTGTTTCCGTACCTCATGTCCGCCAATTCCTCAATCTCCTCATCCTCGAAAGTCAGCGACCTTCCACGCCTCGCCATCGCTTCACGTATTTGGTCTGCTGGGAAGTTATCGAAACCTCCTTCGTTTATCGCGCGCCTGAGTTCGGTCAGTAATGTGTCCAGACCACTTCCCCAAACGCCGCCCTTCAAAAGACTCTTGATCAACCAATCCCGTATCCTGCCGCGGTCGCCGTGGAACCTTCTTTGAGACAGAAACCCTTCACCTGGGTTCTTTCGGTAAAGGTAATACGCGATTGGCAAAATCGCGTTGTGGGCTGTGAGGTTTTGTCCATTGAACCCGAACGTCGCGATCAATTGAGTGGTTAGTGTCAACGCACGTCTGATGTCGTTCCAATTTCGTTCGAACGTGTCCATGTTGACCCGGTTGAAGTTGTCCACCTTGAACCCGACACTGCCGATGTCGCTTAGCATCAATCCCCCTTTGAGCACGAGGTCTTTGGAGAATCCGAACCCGGAACCAATATTGTTCAGTTCGTCAACCAAACTATGGATCTCTTGGCGCGCGTCATGGTCCTTCCATTGAGCTACCGCGATCGACAGCAACAGGTCCGAATGCGACAACGGAGTGCCACCATCGTTCATTCGAATGAATATCTGAAGTGCCTTATCTAGTTCTTGACCCTTTTCCTCGTAATACGCCACTAATGGCTCTGAATGCACGACTTGGTAGAGTTTGTAAAGTTTTTCGTGAGCCTCAAAAACCCGTTCTTGCGTTAACCTCTCGTTGAGCCATTTGGTCATCGAAGGTCCAGCATCAGCCATTGAGAGTATCTCGCCAACGGGGAACCAGCACTCGTCGTCGCTAGACGCTTTGGACCGTCCCTCAGTTAGAAACTCAAATCGATACTTTATTCCCTCCTCATCTTCATCGTGCTCCTTCCAAAGTAGGTCAAGGTACAGCCGCCTTTGGGGAAACGCGTCAGGACTCTTCCACCATTTGTAGGGCAATTTGCGCGCGATACTGCCGGAAAGTCCGACGTTGAGAGCCGTTAATCGTTGTTGTCCGTCCAGTACCGCGGTGACCTGCTTATTCGGCATATCTGGCAGGGGCGGGCAATGTGGACTATCTCGTTGGTGATAGTCGCGGACAAAATCGAAAAATTTGAATCTACCGCTGTTTTCCGGGTTTACCCGCCAGTACAAAAACGTGCCGAATGGATACCCTTGCATGATGCTGTCAAAGAGACGACAAATCTGGCCTGGTCGCCAAACGAACTCACGCTGGATCGCTGGAAGCACTAGGTCGTGTCGATGCATCGAATCGAGTGTCTCTTTGATCGTCGCGGGTGCTTGATACACGGGATATCTCCAAATCCAATTTCCGAAGTCTGCCAACCGTTGCTACACATCGCAGCTCCAGTTTGGTTGCCCAATCCTTCAATCTAATTCAACCCCTTCCGCCTTCACACCCTTGTGTCCGATATCGAGCCGAAAAAAATATCATTGACTCTCGCCAAGGAGTGAAAATGACCAAACCCCAAACCAACCCCTACCGACTCCCGACCTCGGTAACGCCGAGCCACTACAACCTTCACATTCGGCCCGACCTCGAATCTGAGACTTTCACCGGAAATATCGATATCTCGATCGACGCGACCGAAAACGTCTCCGAGATTGTCCTCAACGCCAAAGAGATCGAACTGAAGTCAGCGCGTCTGGTCGGTGGCGGCAACGCGACCGAAGCGTCCGATTTCACCTATGATGAGGAACTCGAACGCGTTACGATCCAGTTCGATGGCGAAGCAACCCCCGGCTCATACACGTTATCGATCGATTTCGACGGCATCCTCAACCGCAAGCTCGCCGGGTTTTACATCTCAACGTTCACCGACGAGTCAGGCGAAGAACGCAAGATAGCGACGACGCAGTTCGAGAGCACGGATGCCCGTCAGGCATTCCCGTGCTTCGACGAGCCGGCGATGAAGGCCTCGTTCGAAATCGCATTGACTGTGCCCGCCGACCTCTTCGCCGCGTCCAACGGTCCGATCATTTCGGAGGTTGTATCTGACGACGGGTCCGAGCGAACCGTCAAGTTCGGTACCACCATCAAGATGTCTACCTACTTGGTGGCATTCATCGTCGGCCCCTTCGAAGCGACTGATCCGGTGGATGTCGATGGCGTGCCGCTGCGGATCATTCACCCGATGGGTAAAGGACATCTCACGTCGTTCGCGCTCGAATCGGGTGCATTCTCATTGAAATATTTCACCGATTACTACGGAATCCCGTATCCGGGCGAGAAGCTTGACCTTGTCGCCGTACCAGACTTCGCATTCGGCGCGATGGAGAACCTCGGTTGCGTCACTTTCCGCGAAGTGATACTGCTGGTGGACACCGAACGCGCCACGCAACCAGAACTCCTGAGAATCGCAGATGTGATTGCCCACGAACTCGCCCACATGTGGTTCGGCGACCTCGTTACGATGGAGTGGTGGAACGGCATCTGGCTCAACGAGGCCTTCGCCACCTTCATGGCCGCAATGTGCACCGATGCCTTCAACCCCGAGTGGCGACGCTGGGACCAGTTCAGCCTTGAACGATCCGCCGCTTTCGATGTCGACTCTTTGCAGAAGACACGTCCCATTGAGTACGAGGTCAAATCACCCGCAGACGCCGACGGAATGTTCGACCTGCTCACCTACGAAAAAGGCGGCTCGGTCCTCCGGATGCTCGAGCAGCACCTAGGCCCCGATCGCTTCCGGGACGGCATCCGCCACTACCTCAAGAAGCACGAATACGCCAACACCGAGACTTCCGACCTGTGGGACGCGCTCGAAGAGGTTACGGGTGACCCGGTACGTAGCACGATGGACGCGTGGATCTACCAGCGCGGCTACCCGTTGGTCAACGTCAAGCAGTGCGACGGCTGCGACAAGACCATCCTCACCCAAAACCGCTTCTTCTATAAAGCTCCCGAAGACGCTGACGAGACGGTCTGGCCGATACCAATGGGCATCAGGTACGCCGATTCCGACGGCAATCCTGGAAGCATGAAGATGCTGATGACCGAAGACGATGTCGAAGTTGCTGAATTGGCTAGTGCTCGATGGGTGAACGCGAACGGCGGCAGCAATGGCTTTTACAGAGTCAGCTATTCGCCGGACTTGATGACCTCGTTGCGCGATGCAATGGGTGAGATGGAGGCGATTGAGCGCTACAGCTTGGCGGACGATCAATGGGCAGCAATGGCGGCCGGCAGTTCATCCGCAATCGATTATTTGAACCTCGCTGAGGGGTACTCAGGTGAAGACGATCTTGACGTCTGGACTCTGTTGACACGCAACTTGGCGAGTTTGGAACGCATCCTCGATGACGAAGCGGCGAGGAGTCGGATGCGTTCGCGTCTCGGTACACTCTACAGCGCCGGGTTGTCACGGTTGGGCTGGGACCCACGCGATGGCGACTCCCCCCGCGACTTGGAACTGCGTGGTTTGCTTTGCCGCTCGTTAGGAATCACGGCTAGAGACGAAGATGCTATGGCGCGGTTGCGCGAACTGCACGACGGTTATTTGACAGGCACGACAATCGAACCAAACTTAGCCGCGGCATCCGCCAATGCTGTCGCAATTGTTGGATCCGCGAGCGACTATGAAGCGTTCCTCGGCCGCTTCAAGGACGCAGCCACGCCACAGGAAGAGCGACGTTATATGACCTTGCTCTCGTCCTTCCCCGGCGAAGGAGAATTCCAAAACACATTAGAGATGTGCCTGAACGGCGAAGTACGTTCGCAAGACGCTCCTTATCTGGCAGGCGGTGCGATGTTCAACCGACATCATGGGTTCACAGCGTGGGAGTTCATCAAATCTCACTGGGACGAGATGTTGGAGGTGTATCCGGATAATAGCGTAGTCCGGATGGTGAGTGGCGTTCAGGCATTATCGAGGCCCGAGCAAGTAGCCGATATCAAGCAGTTCTTCGAGACGCACAACGTGCCCACCGGGCAGTTAACGTTGGAACAACATCTTGAACGACTAGACGTGAACGCAGCATCTCGGCAACGCGAAGTTGGACCGTTGACGGAGTGGTTGTTGGCGGATTAGAGACTAAAGCACGAGGCGGTGGCGTGTTATCGGGGTGCGGTGCACTCCCCGCTGTAATGACGAGGGCAAAGAGACGAAGCGAGAAGTTCTCTAGTTATATTTTCTCGTAAGTCTGATTTGAAGAGGCGAGTTGAGAAAGGCTCTGCTGCATGACTGAACAGAGATACGAACCGCTGGACGAGGACTGGCAACGGGGATTGGCTGTAGTTGCACATCCCGACGATCTGGAGTACGGAGTAGCCAGCGCCATCTCCAAGTGGACTTCGGAGGGTAAGGAGTTCACGTATCTATTGGCGACGAGGGGTGAGGCGGGTATCGACGCAATGCATCCGGGCGAGACTCGGAGAGTGCGTACTCAAGAGGAGATCGACAGCGCGAAGGTAGTCGGAGTGGACACTGTGGAATTTCTGGACTTTCCGGATGGAATGGTGGAGTACGGCTTGCCACTGAGACGCGACATCGCCAGAGTGATTAGGAGGCGCAAGCCGGACGTGGTGGTGACGACGAACTTTGAGATGCGCTTCCGCGGTGGTAACACGAATCAGTCAGACCATCGCGCCGTCGGCCTCGCGACGCTGGATGCAAGCAGAGACGCGGGGAATCGCTGGATCTTCACGGAGTTAAATGAAGAGGGGCTGGAGCCGTGGAACGAGGTAAAGATGGTGCTGGTAGGTGCCTCGCCCAACGCCACTCACGCGGTGGACGTGGGCGATCACATCTACAAGGGAGTGGAGTCGTTGGAGAAGCACGACATCTACATCAAGGGCCTTGGTCGGGACTTCGATCCCGAGACGTTCCTGACGATGACCGCCAATGCTGTGGGTGAGGAGTTCGGGTGCCATTACGCCGTGAGCTTCGAGGTCTTCGCCCTGTGATTGAGCGGCTGGAAGGTCTTCACACATCCTCAGGCAGTGCAGGGTGCGGCTCGCTTCGCCTGGAGTTAGCAAATCACTTAAGACGCGTAATGCGAGAGTTCGTTCGCGGCTTCTGAGTTCATGCGGATATCAGCATTGTCAAGACTCGGCGAGGAGGGCGACATGAACCGTTTTACTCAGCTCTTCCGCACGAATTCGACGATCTGCTCCGGCGCGGTGGGCTCTTGTTCTGCGCCTTCCTCCTCTTCCGGGACATCATCGACGACAAGGTGCCGGATCGGGTAGTTGATCACGACTCCCGCTTCGTTGAATCGCTCGTGGATCTGCTTGATCAGCTGGCTCTTGAGTTGGAAGGAGCCGGCTCGATCCGTCGCCTGCAAGAAGACCCAGAAATCAATGTTTGAATCCCCGAAAACGCTGAAACCAGCACGTGGCTCAGTTTCCGTAACCGCATGCTCAGATTCCACAACGATCTTGCCCGCGACGTCCATCAAGATGTCTTCGACTTGCTGAAGATCCGACGAGTAACTCACGCCACCTGTCACGATCACATTCATCGCCAAGGCCGGACGCGAGTAGTTCGTGATCATGTTGTCCGACATCATCGAGTTCGGAATGATGATCAGGTTGTTGAAGCGCGAACGAAGTTTCGTGCTCCGCCAAGAGATGTCTTCTACGAACCCGGAAGGTCCGCCTTCGATCTCGATGAAGTCGCCAGGCTCGATCTCGCCTTCCGAGATCACGTAGGTACCCGCGAAGTAGTTAGACAAAGTAGGTTGCGCCGCCAGCGCGATCGCGATACCGCCGATGCCTAGCGTCGCCAGCAGCGGACTAATCTCAATCTCGAATATCGCCAACGCCCAGAGGATCGCCAGCGCGTAGACCAATATCGGCAACATCCTCTTGAACGACGGAATCAACTGGTCGTCGAGTTGAGTCGAAGTTTTCGAGGCGACGTGTTCCGCGTACCAATCAAGTAGCAACGATCCGATCCGTGTTGCCAAAAAAGCGCCGACGGCCACGACTCCAACCGTGCCGGCTCTCCGCAACAGCGCTGCTAGATCAGTATCGAGGTCACGTCCCGAGTGCCAATGATCCAGAGCAAATGCACCCGCGTAGGTTCCACCAGCCAGCAGAACCATCAAAATCGCAGGACCGTCGATCGCTTCTAAAACGATGTACCTCGGCGTCGGTACGTAGTCATCCTGCCCCGCACGCATACGATTCTTGACGACCTTGAGGACTATCTCCAAGACGATCGCAACCGCTACGGTAACTGCGGCGATCACGATTGCGATGGTGTACTCGTTGTCCAACGAAATCAATCGTTGCGCCCTTTCCTAAAGCGCCGCCATCTGCGCGCGCCTGTTAACAAAGGTAAAGGATGTTGCGAGCCGCAGGCGGTTAAGGACCTTTGGTGACCCAAGCCTGTTTGCGCGGTTCGCCGATCGCCTGCAACAACGCGGTGATGTAGCCATAAACGAAGGCGAACGCTGTTCCTTGGGGATCTCCACCGGCAATATGCGGCACGTGGTCCGGCATCAGCATGTACTTGTAGCCCACCTCTTGGTAGACCTTGATGCACTCGAACATGTTAATGCTGCCCTCATCCGGGAACACCTCCATGAAGTCGAGCTTGTGCCCGCGAATGTTGCGGAAGTGCACGTTGAAGATCTTTTCTCGACTCCCAAAGTAGCGGATGATGTCGAAGATTTCTTCGCCCGGATCGTCGAGCATCTCAGTGACTGTCCCTTGGCAGAAGTTGAGGCCGTGATACGGACTCTCATGCATGTCGACAAACTTCTTCAAACCATCTGGGGTGCCCAACACGCGGGTGACGCCGCGGAAACCCGGAGGTGTGTAAGGATCATGCGGGTGGCAAGCGATTCGCACTTTGTTCTCGGTCGCCACCGGAACTACGCGTTCAAGGAAGTAGTCGATCCGTTCCCAAAACTCGTCTTCGGAGACTTCGCCAGCGATGCCGGGTGCGTCGTCGTCAGCAATCTTGTCGAATCGCAGAGTGGAGTTACTAGAACCTCCCCTACCCGGCTCCCGCTCAGAACGAGGGATGCCGATCAAGTTCATGTTGTATTTGACGGCAGGGATTCCGACGGCGGCACAGTTCTCGATGAGTGTATTGACTACCTCAATCTCGCGGTCTCGGTCCGGATCAATCCCCAGCATGATGCTCGGCGCTTCGGCGCGCTCGATCGGTGTGGAAGACAGCGGCAGCTGGATCATGTCCAACTCGATGCCGAACGAGTTGACGTGTTCTCGCCACCGGGCTAGGTCGTCTCGGATCCAGGTATGGGCGTTTCCTTCGCGTGGGTCGGCGCAGATATTGTTGACACCGAGTTGCGCCCACTGGCGGAGGTCATCGTCGTTTCTGGGTGCTACCTGGGTTCCTACGTACATTCTTTCCTCCGTTGCTCGCCAATCTAATGCGACTTCGATGATCGGTTAAAGGTCGATCAGTCGATACTGCCAGTGTTTTACGGCATATAAAACCGTGAGCCAAATATACCACTCAAACGGCTTTTTCCGTCTAGCCTTGCCACCTCAACACCGGTCGCCTAGCCGCTGTCGCTTCATCCAACCGGGTGTTCGGCAAAGTGTGCGGCGCATGATTGACCGAGTCTGGATCGCTATCAATCTCATCGTCGATCGCCTGCATGACCGCAACGAAACGATCCAACGTCTCCTTCGATTCGGTCTCGGTAGGCTCAACCATCAGCGCCTCGGGAACGATAAGCGGGAAGTACATCGTCGGCGCGTGGATGCCGTAATCAAGCAACCGCTTGGCAATACTCAGCGCAGGAACCCCGCGGTCAGCCTGTCGCTTGCCGCTCAACACTGTCTCGTGCATGCATATGCGATCCACCGCGAGATCGAACCGATCGCGCAACTGAGCCTGAACGTAATTCGCATTGATCACCGCGTTCTCCGAAACCGCCCGCAAACCGTTACCGCCGAGTGATTGCATATACGTGTACGCCCGCACCAGTATCGAGAACGAACCGTGGAAGCCGTTGATCTTGCCGATGCTGTTGCCGGGACGTCCTAATTGCAGACTTCCGTCATCATTCTTGACAACCACCGGTTCAGGCAAATACGAAGCCAGCTCTTCGGTCACCATTACCGGACCGGCACCCGGGCCTCCGCCGCCGTGCGGGGTCGAGAAGGTCTTGTGCAGATTTGAGTGGCAAATGTCCACGCCCAAGTCGCCGAGTTTCACCAACCCGAGCAACGCGTTCAAGTTCGCCCCATCCGCGTAAACCAATCCTCCAGCATCGTGAACTATGTCGTTGATCTCTATGATGTTCGGCTCAAACAACCCCAACGTGCTCGGGATCGTCAGCATAAAAACGCACGTGTTTTCATCCGCCTTCGCGCGCAGATCATCGACATCCACATTCCCAGACTCGTCGGTCTTCACAGTTACGACGCTCAATCCCGCCATCGCCGCTGAAGCCGGGTTCGTGCCGTGTGCCGAGTCCGGTATCAAAGCAACGTCTCGATGCGATTCGCCTCGCATGTTTAGGGCGGCGCGTGCGATGAGGAGCCCCGCATATTCGCCCTGCGCTCCGGCGAGCGGCGCCAATCCAACGCCGGGCAAGCCAGTCGCTTCTCCGAGCCACTGCTGCAACTCGAACATCACTCCCAGCGCGCCCTGCACGCTATCGTCATCCTGCAGAGGGTGAATATTGGCGAACCCTCCCAACGAAGCGATCTGGTCGTTGAGCTTCGGGTTGTACTTCATCGTGCAGGACCCGAGAGGGTAGAAGTTCGTGTCTATGGAGAAATTGAGTCGACTGAGCAATGTGAAATATCGGATGACATCGAGCTGCGACACCTCGGGCAGTTGCAAATCATCGGATTCCCGTAACAATCCATCCCCCGGCATCTCAGAGAGCGGTACGTCTGGCGCAGGTAGATTGATGGCTTTTCGACCAGGTACCGACCGATCCATCAGCAAGCTACGGTCGGGCATGTCAGCAACGCTGACGTTGGGCATCACGTTATTACTCATGCCGCAGCTCCGTACCCCATGTCCTTCAGGGACGCAATGAGTCGATCAGCTTCAGAGCGGCTGTTCATCTCCGTGGCGCAGAAGAGCATACCGTTCGGCACCACATGCCCAACATCCAAACCACCTATGATGCCTCGTTCCGCCAACCGGCGGTTGACCTCAGCTGGCGCGATGGGACACTGAACCGGAAACTCGTTGAAAAACGTTGAACCCTCTGCGCGGATAACTTTCCAGCTGGGCAGCGCATCGATCGCATTCGCCAGATAGTGCGCCTTGTGATACGAGAGCTCAGCCACCTGCCGCAATCCGCTCGGCCCCATCGTCGCGCAGTAGACCGCAACCATCAATCCGATCAACTGTGTGCTTGTGCAGATATTGGAGGTCGCACGCTCGCGCCGAATGTGCTGTTCCCGAGTCTGCAACGTCAGCGTGTAACCCGTCCGACCCATCGTGTCAGTGGTCTTGCCGATGATGCGACCCGGCAATTGCCGGATATAGCGTTGCTTGGTCGTGAACAACCCCACATACGCGCCGCCGAACGTCAACGGCACGCCCAGCGGTTGACCCTCCGCGGTTGCGATGTCGACCCCAAACGCGCCGGGCGGCTTAAACATCCCAAGCGTAATCGGGTAAGTGTGCATGACCGATAACGCGCCAGCATCGTGCGCGGCATCCGTTAGCGCCTGCACATCTTCGATCCGTCCCAAGAAATTCGGCGATTGAAACGCTATACAGGCCGCGTCATCCGGTATGTCACCATTCATCACCCGCTCACGAGAAATAGCCTCCACCTCTACCTGTTGGTATCGTGTGTACGCCTCTGCAACCTCGAATAATCGTCGGTCCGCTGTGTCCAAAATCAAAATCCGGTTCCGACGACTGACGCGCGCCGCCATCAATCCGGCTTCCGCGAATGCCGTCGGCCCATCGTACATCCCCGCGTTTGCAACTTCCATGTCGAATATCTGAGCAACCGCCGATTGAAACTCGAAGCCGCTCTGAAGAACGCCCTGCGCCGCTTCGGGTTGGTACGGGGTGTAGGACGTCACGAACTCCCCGCGCTGCAACACCGCACCAACAGTCGCCGGAATGAAGTGCCGGTACGCGCCCCCACCCAAAAACGACGGTTGAGTTCCCGCGTCTTGGTTCAGCGCCGCAAGCGCCTGCATCCGAGACGTAACTTCCAACTCCGACGCCGAATCGGGCAACCGCAACGGAGGGTTGCGATGCTCTTCAGGGATGTCGGTTATGAGTTCATCGAATTGATCGACGCCGATTGTCGCCAGCATCTGAGCACGCTCTGACGGCGTGTTTGGAATGAATGGATGCGGGGACTGGACGCTGCTCAACTGAAACTACTCCAGCGTTCCCTGGTACGTCTCGGAATCCATCAATTCGTCCAGCTCTGATGGATCGTCAAGTTTGACTTCCATAATCCATCCGTCGCCATAAGGGTCAGAGTTACAAAGCTCGGGTGACTGCTCCAACTCTTCATTGACAGCGGTGACCGTACCGCTGACGGGAGAGAAAAGATCGCTCACCGCCTTAACCGATTCGATCTCGCCGAACTTGTCGAACTGATCTACTCGTGAGCCGATCTCAGGCAACTCGACGAATACGACATCGCCAAGAGTGTCCTGTGCATAGTGGGTGATTCCCACCTCGACCACGGCGCCGTTTCCGACGCGTGCCCATTCGTGCTCGGATGAGTATTTCAAATCATCTGGATACAACGCAGTTTGCCTCCGTCGGTACCGGTGTCGATAACCGCATTGACTATAACAAATTCGAATACGTAAAGTGGCAACCTATGAGTTTCAGTACGAATGCGGATAAAACGGCATCGGAACCACCTCAGCTTCCACTGTTTTCCCGCGAACATCTATCTGCACCCCCGTCCCTAACTCGGCATGCTCAATGTCTATGTAACCCATCGCAATGGCGGAGCCCAGCGTAGGCGAGTGCGATCCCGAAGTCACCACTCCGACCTCCTCACCGTCAATCGAGATCGCATGTCCGTGCCTTGCAATGCCCCGCGATCGCATCTCAAACCCGGCGATCTTCTGGGACGTGCCGGCATCCCTGATCTTCCGCAACACCTCACCCATCAGGTACTCCGATCGATTCGGACGCACAGTCCATCGCAACCCCGCTTCGTAAGGATTGTTCTCAACGGTCATGTCCACGCCATGCAGCATGAGTCCAGCCTCCAAACGCAAAGCGTCTCGCGCACCCAAGCCGCATCGAGTCGCCCCGGCCTCAATCAGCATCGCCCAGATCGTCGGAGCGTGCGAACTGTCGAACATGATCTCAAACCCGTCCTCGCCGGTATAACCCGTACGAGCGGCAAGTATCCGCTCGCCATCCAACGTCGCCTCACCGGCATGAAAACGTCCGATCGCGTCAGTCTCGCCATTCGTCATCTCGCCTAGCATCGCAACTGCGTTCGGACCTTGAACTGCGATCATCGCGATCTCATCGGTTCTATCGACATAATCAACATCCCCACCTTCACGTTCAATAAAGCGACCCTTCTGCAACGACAGCCACTCTTTGTCAACATCAGCGTTCCCTGCGTTTACCACCAGCAGGTAGCGGTCAGCCTCAAGGTTGTAAACAATGGCATCGTCAATGATCCCGCCATCCTCGTTGCAGATCATGTGATAGCGACCTTGCCCATGCTCCAATCGCGACGCCCGTACACTCAACACAGTATCTAAAAACCGACCAGAATCTGCGCCTGTAAACTCCAACCGGGCCATGTGCGACACGTCGAAGATGCCGACATCGTTTCGAACCTGCCCGACCTCATGAAGGATCCGTGTCGGATATCGCACCGGCATCTCCCAACCACCGAACGGGACCATCGTAGCCCCACTCGCAACATGAGCCTCGTATAAAGGCGTTCTCTTATTCATCTCCATCCCGCATACTCGCAACAGTGTTCTCTACTACCTTCAATCGTACGAAAAATAGCTCAAATGACGAGGCGCATATGCCGGCAATCGATACACTGGCGCGAACTCCAGATCCGAAATCGCAATTGACGGCGCATTGACCCCGAACTGAGAAACTCTGAAATCCCCAAGCCCTCGAGAATCCACTAGCGAATTCAATCCACGTAACTCCGACGTCAGCCTGTGTACTTCAGTCTCAGCAACGGATTTAACCAACTCCCGACGAACTTGCCGGACATACTCCCCAATCCCTAAATCAAACAGAAAATCCCGTTGCGTCAACAAGGGTGATACCTCCCTCAAACCAACCTTTCGCAACTCTTCTCTGACCGCAGTGAAATCCACATGCGTAGTCATGTCCTGAAGTCCTACATCTCGAAACGGGTTCTGTCCTAATACGTGATCGCGGTAACACCTCAACGAACCCTCGCTCCTTGTCGAGTGATACAACGTATCGCGCTCATATCCGTAGTAGATCGTCAACACATAGCCGCTCTTGAGCAATCCCGCTACACTGTTCGCCCACTCACTAATCCCGAGATTCACTTCGCCACGATAACCCTCCGGCAAAATCGAGGCGTATTCGCCCACACGATCCACAATCTCGTCATCCGACACCTCCCCTTCAACAAACACCAAATTCCCATCGTCGCCAAGACCCACGTAACACTCCAAAACCCGACCATCGCGGACGGTGAACATGTGCGCGGGAAAGGCATCTAGCAACTCGTTACTGATCACGCATCCAACAACAGGTTCCATTCGCCGAAATTCATCAGCACCGCGCGCATTACCCCGAGGCCGGATGTCGAACGCCTGATAACGAAGTGCTTGACCGAATCGATCTACCTGATCCCCATTACCTTGCCCACTCTCGACAGTATCGAGAATATCCAGCGCCAACCCGCCATCGCCAGCACCCAGCTCCACAACATCGAATGTCGCCGGTTCGCCGAGTGCTTCCCAAGTCTTGAAAAGATACCCTGCAATCAAAGCCCCGAACGCCGGATGCATCTGCGGCGAGGTCGCATAGTCTGCGCCCGCGTTCGCCGACGCGGTGTAGTAGCCGTGTTCACCGTAGAGCGCGATCCACATGAACCGTGCAAAGGTGATCGGGCCTTTCGCTCGAATCTCGGCTTCAATAATCTGACGTGCCGGTGTAGATTCTTCCGGCATCTACAAAGGTGACTAACCGCGCTCGGCGATCGGAACGTAGTCGCGCTCCCGGCCGCCCGTGTACTTCAACAGTGGTCGGATAAGGATGTTCCGACGGTACTGCTCAACGACTTGGATGACCCACCCCGGTACTCGACCAATCGCGAAGATCGGCACGAACAAGTCCTGCGGAATGCCGTTGAGGTAGTAGATAACACCGGCAAAGAAATCGACGTTGACGTGTACACCGCGCCGTGCGTACGGAGACATCGCCTCAACCACAGCTTCGAGAATGCGGTACCACTCCGGCTCTCCCTTCTCCTCGCTCAACCGCCTGACACCCTCGCGTAGGTGACGCGCCCGCGGGTCTTCCGCCTTGTAAACGCGGTGACCGAACCCCATCACCGGGATCCTCTGCCTCAATAAATTCCTTACGTAAGTCTCGGCGTTGTCAGCGCTGCCGATCTCCCGAGCCATCTGCATCACATTCTCAGCAGCGCCGCCATGAGACGGTCCCGACAAAGCGCCGATTGCCGCCGCAATCGCGCTGTAGGCGTCAGCTTTGGTACCCGCCACTACGCGGGCCGCAAACGCGCTCGCGTTCGATCCGTGGTCGGCGTGCAATACCAAGTCCTTGTCCATCAACTGTGCCGCATCGTCGGACGGCACCTCGCCATCAAGCATGTACAGGAAATTCGCCGCTTGGTTCAAGTCCGAGTTCGGAGCTACCGGATCGTTGCCGCGTCGGATGTTGTAGTGCGCCGCAACAATCGTAGGCACCTGCGCGGTCATCCGGATACCCTTACGGAACGTTGCCTCCACATCGTCCCACTCAGCATCCTTATCCGGGTCGAACGCCGACATGGCCGAGACCGCCGTCCGGAGCACGTCCATAGGGTGCGACTCCTTGACTGCCTCGATGATCGGGAAGACCTGCTCCGGCAACTCACGCTGGCTACGTAACTCTTCGTCGAAAGCATCCAGATGCTCTTGCGTGGGTAACTCACCATGCAACAGCAAATACGACGTCTCCTCGAAATTCGAGTGTTCCGCCAGATCATGAATGTTGTAGCCCCGATACTCCAGAACCCCGTTGCCGCCGTCGATGAAAGTGGTCTCGGTACGGTCGAAGTAGATTTCTCTCAACCCACGGTGGAGTCTGATTTCGTCATCTTTGGGCATGGAAAGTCTTGTCTGGCTATTGTTAACAGCGATAGGATGACCGGCGGCGATTTCCGACTAGGCGACGTGCATCGCATATGCGTCAATTACGGTCCGATGTGTTTAAACCTATTTTAGAGCATGGAGTTAGCACGACACCCTAGAGACGGCTGCGAAACGTTAAGTTGTCCAACTTCGAATCACGCCTGAACACGTTGCACCGTAAACTACACATCGAACACTTGAGGGCATAGCTTTGATCGTCGACGTCCACTCCCACAACCCGACGCACGAACGTGCCGTGCCGCCGGAAGATGTCACCACAAACCCGCTCATCGGCACCGGCGTCAAGCTCGCCGGATCGCTGAGCGAGTACTCAACGGCTATGGAGCCGGTCGATAAAGCGCTAGTGTTCGGAATAGCTCCCCGTCCAGGCGGCGACAAACACCCCTTAACTGATTGGAATGCCGGTTGGGACGAGAATCTGAACCAGAATGACATCGCGGCGCGAGTCGCGGCGATAAACCCTCAAAAATTCATCCCATTCATGTCACTCCACCCCGAGCAGCCAGACATCGACGCTGAGTATGACCGCGCCGTCGGCGAATTGGGTTGTCGAGGCATAAAACTCGCGCTCAGCTACCAAGCGGTTGACCCGGTGAGCGACGCCGCGTTCCGCCTATTTGACCGACTCCAATCGGACGGTCTGCCCATCGTCTTTCACAACGGAATGTCGGCTTCACCTGACGCCGTCCTCCGATACGCCCACCCACTCGCCATGGATGAAGTTGCCATCGCTTTCCCGCGCCTCAAAATGATCCTCGCCCACACCTCTCATCCTTGGTACGAAGACTGCATGTCGGTCGTGCGTAAACATCCCAATGTATGGACCGACATCTCCGGCATGCCGTCGAGACCGTGGATGGCATGGAGAGCCATGCGCGTCTTCCACGAATTCTCCGCGACCCACAAGATGCTCTTCGGTTCGGATTGGGCGCTCTGGACTCCCCAAGAAACAATGGACGGTCTACGAGCGATCCCAAGATTTGCCAGAGAACACAACCTACCACCAATACCCGAAGACGAGATCGAAGCCATCATTAACCGAAACTCATTGGAGTTACTGGGGCTGGAGTGAGGCGATTTTGGGCCGAAGTGTCTCGGTCTCACATAGACTAGTCGGCGGAATCGTTGATGGTTTAGGTTTGGAATCCCAGTTCCCGGGCAACGTTGCGTTGGCGCGTGTCCAGTGTGATGAACGAAATCTGACTGGGATCTGGTGAGGCGTACAACGCCACCGCGACGTGCCAGAGATCGGCGCCTCTGAGATAGCCGACTCGTAGCACGCGGTCGAATTCGTTCGTCAAAGGTCGATTTGTGTAGATCCAAGTAATGTTCGAATGCAACGGTTGGTTGAAAGTTCTCTGTTCGCGCGCCGTTGCAGCCCGTATTTCCGCTTCGACCAGATTCGACGCTACTATGTCTTCATGCTCACCGATGCGATCCAAAACGCCCTGATAGCCGTCTTCACGGAACTCGATGGCGAGGATCGCGGAGCTATCGATGTAGGCCGTCAAAACCGATTACGTTCTTCCAGGAAACGTTTCAATGCACCTGGCCTGCGTTCACCCACTTTGAACGGGGTACGCGGCCCTTTTGCGCGCTCCAAGACTCCTTGCCGTTCGAGTTCGTCCAGCCTCTCCTCGATGGTTTGCGGGGCTTTCGGAATGGGACGGATTTCGGCGACGGGCTCTCCGCGGTAGGAGACCGTAACGGTGTTGCCTTCGCGAACTTGACGGATCACCTCGGAGAACCGTGACTTAGCTTCATATGTCGAATAGGTAATAGCCATGATCTTTATGTTAACTGGTCAGACTAGTCTATAAGGACACGCCTTAGGTTCCACACCGTGTTTCGTTCGCAAACGCGCAGCCATGATCACTCGTCAACCCAATGAGGCATAAACTTTATCTCGTTTAAGTTACCGAGACTGGATCAAGAACCGATGGATGGACAACGCGCTCTTATCTCGAATCCCGCCAAAGAGAAGCTGAAGTCTGGCGAGCCAATATTCGGCGTCAACGTCTTTGAAGCGCTGACGCCATCAGTCGTCAAAATCGCCGCCAATGCCGGTTTCGACATGTTAATGGTCGACGCCGAACACGCCCTAAACGACGACAGCAGACTATCCCTGTTCCTCACTCTAGTCCGCGACAACGGCATGGCACCAGTAGTAACCGTTATCGCCCCCGAACGCGCCCTCGTCTCACGCGTCCTTGATGCCGGAGCAATGGGCATCATACTCTCGCACTCCGAGACGCCCGATCAGATGCAAGATCTGGTCCGCTGGGTCAAATACGCGCCCGAAGGTGTCCGCGGACTGGCCATGGGCGCAAATGCAGGCTACGACGGTTCAGACGTTGCCCGCTACTGCCGTGAAGCCAACGACGCAATGCTAGTGCTGCCCAAGATCGAATCCCCCCTCGGCGTTGAAAACGCAGGAGCCATCATGGACGTCGATGGCGTTGACGGCGTGGTCTTCGGCCCTGGCGACCTATGTGCAAAGATGGGATACCCCGGTCAATGGGAGCACCCCGAAGTCCTAACCGCCATCAACAGCGTAGTCGACGCCGCGATCACGCGCGGCCTCGCGGTAGAGCCTCCTGCAATGCCGACAGATCGCGCCGAATACAACCGCGAATTGATACGCGGCGCACGCATCTTCGGCGCCACAAGACAAACCGAATACGACCTCTACAGGGATGCGCTAGACCAGGTTTTAAATCCCTATCGTTAGTGCCGAGACACTCACAACGCCATACTCGTAACCTCGTTACCAAGTTTGGCGATGATCTCATCAACGCTTATAGCACCTAGATTTTCCCCAGTCCGCGTCCGCAACGCCGCTGAATCTGCTTCGATCTCCCGATCGCCGACGACCAGCATGTAGTTAACCTTCATCAACTGAGCACTGCGTATCTTCGCGTTCATCCGCTCGCTAGCGTCATTCACCTCGACCCGCAATCCCGCCTTTCGCATCCGATCTGCAACCGCGTACGCATAGTCGTTGTGACGGTCAGCTATGGGCACCATCATCGCCTGCGTGGGTGACAGCCACAAAGGCAGGTTGCCACCTAAATGCTCTATCAACACCCCGATGAAGCGCTCCAAAGAGCCCAGCATCGCGCGATGAATCATCACTGGACGCTCGCGTTCGCTAGCCGCGTTCACATACTCCAGATCAAACCGCTCCGGTTGGTTGAAATCGACTTGAACCGTCCCCAACTGCCACTCGCGCCCAAGCGCATCCGGCACGAACATGTCGATCTTCGGGCCGTAGAAAGCACCTTCACCCTCCGCGGTCTCGAACTCGCCTCCGCGTTCGCTCAACACCGCCTCGAGCGCCGATTCCGCACGATCCCACTGCTGATCTGATCCGACACGCTTGTCAGGGCGCAACGACAACACGAAACGTGTCGAGTCGAAGCCGAACACTTCGTAGCTCTCGTTCAGCATATCGATAAAGCCGTTGACTTCTTCCGCGATCTGATCTTCGCGGCAGAAGATGTGAGCATCGTCCTGCGCAAACGACCTCACCCGCGTCAAACCAGCCGTCACACCAGACAACTCGTACCGGTGCAACCGTCCAAAGTCGGCATACCGAATCGGCAATTCCCGATATGAGTGCAACGACTTCGAGTACATCACCGCGTGCGACGGACAGTTCATAGGCTTCATGCCGTATTCCTGCTCATCGATCTCCAGCATGTACATGTTCTCGATGTAGTTGTCATAGTGCCCAGACGTCTTGAACAGATCCGTCTTGAACATCTGCGGCGTGATCACCTCGTCATACCCGTACCGCTGGTAAAGACCACGCACGTAGTCAACCAGCGTGTTGTAGACAAACGCGCCCTTCGGACGAAAAAACGGATTGGCCGGCGCCACCTGATCGAAGAAAAACAGCCCCATCTGCGCACCCAACCGACGATGGTCCCGCTGCTGCGCCTGCTCGCGCTGCTTGAGATACACCCGCATCTTGTCGCGCGATTCCCACGCAGTGCCGTAAATGCGCTGAAGCATCGGGTTCGCTTCGCTACCGCGCCAGTACGCGCCAGCGGTCGACAACAACTTAAATGCCGAGATCTGCCCCGTCGTATCCACATGCCCGCCACGGCAGAGGTCGTCGAACGCCCCGTTGGAATGACTCGTAAAAGTCACCCGCTCATCCTCGGGTATCCCGTCGATGATCTCTTGCTTGTACCGGTTACCCGCCACTAACACCCGCGCATCATCCCGCGAAACCTCGCGCTCTACAAATGGAGTGTTCGCGCGTATCGAAGCCCGCATCTCATCCTCGATCGCTTCAAGGTCTTCTGGCGTGAATGGACGCTCAACGTCGAAGTCGTAGTAGAAACCGTCCCGGATCGGCGGTCCGATGGTCAGCTTCGCCTCCGGAAACAGCTTCAACACTGCCTCCGCCAAAACGTGCGCCGCCGAGTGCCGCAACGCGTCACGGTACTCCGCCTGCTCTTCAGGACTGAGGTCCCTGAACCTCTTTCGCCGACTCTTTCCAGCTGTATGTTGTTCGCTGCTTGCCATTTTTCTCACCAATGAATATTCGATTTGTGAGGCGACGGCAAACGCGAAACAACCGCGTCGACGAGGCACGAAACAGATCAGTGCGAAGTGAAACCCCGCCGCCACTCGATTTAGGGATTAGGCGCGGGGCCGGAATGATCTAGCGGACCCGCGCCATCATAGTGAGGGTGCGACGCCGTCTAGGGTCGCCCTCACGTTGAAATGGCGTTTTTGAGTTGTTAATCATCTGATAGCTAGTTGGTTTCATCTTGAATGATGGACTTAGGCGTATCGATTTGTGAACTTTCCTGCGGTAACGTGGTGTTGTAGGACGTGAATTCTACGCCCCATTCGCCAAGGCTTGGACTTGTCGCGCAGCGAGGAAAGTCACGGCGCGAACTCTTCACGTTCTCGGTACATGCCGTATCCGATGATAATCAGAGTAATCGACATAATGGAGAGGACTGTGTTGTTGATATTAAGCATGGTCGAGAGGCCAAAGTCCGGGGCGTTCATAGCTGTCAGGAAGATAATCAGCCCCAAGACTCCACCAATTGCCAGAATCAAGCTGGACGATTTGTAGATGCCCATCGAGTCGAACCGTTTGGACAGCCCGATGCCCAACAAGATCGACGCCAATGGGAACAATGCGTATAACGTCAATCCGACTGACGTCATGGTGGTATGTATGCCAAGAGCTACCTGTTCGAAGTCCGCCGAGGTCAGACTCCCGTCGGCAGGTAACTCGCTGCGTTGCATCATGTGGATGACGAAGTGCCTCATCCCCCCGACGATGATGAGTATCGACCACTCAATGACTGAAATGATTATGCCGAACTGCAGCATCCTCCCGCCGAACCCTGCCTGCTGACTTGCCGCAGGATAAAGACCCAATAATCCGTAGGACATGAGCAACAGTGAAATGATCGTCATGAACGTCATCCACTGCGCTAGGATTGGCGAATCACCCAAAGCGTCTCGGGCTGCAACGAAATCGGTTTGGTCTACCGAGTCAATTAATCCGTTGCCCGGTAGGAGCATGGAAGTCAACATGATCAGGACCATACCTGCCATCAGAGCGAGGCCTGGGTATTTGGTTGCCACGAACAACTCCTATGTCAATCGCTATTGGCGTCGCCACGAGCAAATGCAAGTGCTTTGGTTCGACGAGTACGCTCAATAGTCCTCGATCCAGTGGACTCACCTTCTATCCCGTCCAAGACTGGGTCGAAGCGCTGACCGTACGATGGCTACTCTAGCATTGGCGAATATTCTCGTCAAGCTGGCATAAACCGTCGGTGCTTCGAGACCGAACCTCCCATTTTTCGCAGCTTTACAGCGACCAGCCCGGAGCACACTTTCGCCCCATGGCACTTCCGCCTCCGGCAGTTCCAACCCGCCAAAGAGATTGAACAGGAAAGACTAGATTACTGGCATCTAGAGTGCCTCCAGCCTTGCAGCGCAAACGTCGCATCGGGGTTGGCACCCACTAGTCTGGCCCCGCTAAGCCCTTCCTGTCTACAGTGCCAACGCGAAGGTTCTCGATTTCGTCGTGAATGGTGGGCGATGGAGGATTCGAACCTCCGACCTCGTCGATGTCAACGACGCGCTCTAGCCAACTGAGCTAACCGCCCAACCCGATGCGTGAGATTATATACCCGCTTGTACCGGCGACTTTGCTGGTCCGCTTTCGACACGGCAAGATATTACGTCTATGCCGTGGTATTTGCGATGTTTCACGGACGAAGCGGAGTGGCGTAGAACCCTCATCGAAATTTCACGCTCGTCGTCCTCCAGAACGAACTCATCCGTCAAGAACGCCAGCCGGTTCTCCAAGTTCCCTTCTCCGACGTCGTCCGAAACGACCACGAATTCGACCTCCGCGGATCCTTGATCTCTGTGAACCGTCGCAGTTAACCGACGGACGTTACCATTCGACTCTTCTCCAGACGTCTGATGATCTTCTTGATCCAACAAAATCAGCAGGGTCTCCTCACCCACAAGTCGCAACCGGTTTTTAGCGTCCTCCGCCCACCTGTAGCGATCGGCGAAGCGGCTCAAGTATTCGTCCACGGCAGGCAACGACGAACGCGCAAGATCGACTCTGATCGGGCGATTCCGAACATTCGACAGCTCCACGAATATCGCGATCCCCAAAGCCGTCGCCGCACCCATTACGATCGGGTTGCCGAACACGTAACTGGCATCGCCTTGAATGAGAGACCCAAAACTGCCAGCGGAAAGCCCCATCACTAACGGCACGCCGATCGCGAGCGCCTGCTTCCGGTCAAAACCGTTGCCGAATGCCATCCGCGCACCTTCGATAAATAGCATGCCGAAAATAATCACGTAAACCGCGCTGACGACCGGACCTGGGACGGCTATCAAAGCAGCGAGCAACTTCGACAATAACGCAACCGCAATCGTCATCAACCCCAGAAACACTCCCACACTCGCAGCAGAGACTCCGATTATGCCGATGTACGAAGCCGTGGCCGACCATGGTGCGGCTACTGGCGGAATCCCAAGCAAACCGCATACGAATGTGCTGGCTCCTGTCACGTTGAGACCACCCTGGACAACCCTGAAATCCAGCGCGACCGGTTCACGGTAGGACGCGCCGTATATCACCGAAAGATCGCCCACCGATTTCATGAAGCCCGTAAGGTTTACGATCGCAAACACAGGCAGGAGAGCCCAGAACTCTGCACTGAACGAAAACCCCAAATCTACGCGGTCCAGGTCCGGAAAAACTAACCACGGCGCCGCCGCGACTCCGGCAACGTCGTATAGACCCAGCGGAATGGCCACAGCCAGACCCGCAGCTATCGTTATCGGCAAAACCCACATTCGGATGAGCGGAGTGCCCAGTAGAGAAACTAGAACACCGATCGACAGTGCAACCAAGCCGGGGGCCAAGAACAGCACCAATGGTGTTTCTTCCGGAGGTACTACCGTCACTGACACGATGAACGGGACAGCCGATACCGCAACCAGCATGATCACAGTTCCGGTAACCGCCGGAGTGAATATCCGACGCAGTGAAGCGAGACGAAGTGTCAGAACCAATTGCAGCAGCGTCGAAACTACTATCAAACTCGCCAGCAAACTCGGGCCACCAATCTGCAACGCCAACGCGCTAACCGCTAGAAAGGGCACGTTGAAGTTAGCGACTATCAAACGTCCCGATCCAAAACGTTGGAACCGTAGAGCGTGAACGATCATGCTCAGACCCGTGACCGCCAGCGCCATGATCACGACCCATTGCAGATAGTCCTCAGACTCGCCAGATGCCAAAACCACCAGCGTCACCAGCGTCACCAAGCTGATCGAGTTGGGCAACAGTATCTGCAAAGCAGACAAAAACGCCACTACGCGAGGGCACTCGTCGTTTGGTTGGTAACGAATCTGATCCACGGCCACTCTTCTCTGAGTCTCGATAAAGCGCTGCACGGGCGCGCTACCTTTTTGTACTGAATTTGAACGAAATCAAAGATGTCCCATTAGTGAAGACGAGCATGATACTTAATCTCAACAGTTATAATACGGAATGCAATCTGATATGTTCGTTCGCTGTGTTTGATCCCAATCACGCGGCTCGGACCTTAACGGAATCTCAATGAATAATTGAGCGGAGGCGACGGTGATCTTTGCAAAACCCAATGCCAGTCTAGCTGTCGTGTTGGCGATGATCTTGGCGTGTAGCGCCTTGATCGCAGTCGCCTGCACCAGCGAACCCGATCCGACACCGACCCGAGTGCCGGATCCCACCGCGACACCAGTCCCAGTCCCAACTTCAACTCCGGTCCCGGAACCGACCCCGACGCCTGTGCCGGAGCCGACTTCAACGCCCGTACCGGAACCAACCCCATCGGTCGAAATCGATGACACGGGGGACGCACGCACCATCGCCTATGTAATGAAGGGCGTCGAGTTCGTGGAGCGTGAAGGACTGGACGCAGCCATCGAACACTACAACAGTGAGGAGAGCATCGAAGACGGGCGGTGGTTGAGGATCATCGACACCGATGCAGGGGTAATGGTCGCATCTGCGCTGCAGTACGAGGTTGGACTGCAGATTGGCGGACGGGGAGTCAACAACATTGGTTTGGCTATCGCCGCTGCAACCGAAGAAGGGCGGTGGACCGAATCACTTGCCGATCATCCCGATACGGCCCAACAATTGCCCAAACGCAACGTATGGATCCGCCGAGACAATCTCGTCTTCAACTCCGGGCATTTCGTGTTGCAGCAAAACATCGAAGCACCCGTCCGAAACTACGTCAATCGCGCTGTGGAGCGATACGAGTCCGAAGGACTGCAGGCAACCGTTGACTACTACAACAGCCAAGACAGTCTCGAAGGTACCCTCTACCTGTTCTTGATCGGCGCGGACGACCTCTACCTCGCACATCCGATATTCCCACACCTCATCGGAACTGACATCAAAGAGGTTGTAGGTTCAGACGGGCAAGAACTAGGCAAGGAAATCGCCGAGGCGACCGAAGACGGCATATGGGTCGAATACCTGTGGCCAAATCCGATCACCAGAAACGAAGAGCACAAAACCACATGGGCGCTTCGCCACGAAGGGCTGATCTTCGCTTCCGGTTACTACTCCGCCGGGGAAGATCCGGTCGTACAGCCATGGGTCGACGTCGACCCACCCCCCTAAACCCATAAAAAAAAATCGAACCCCAACAATCACTAATAAAAAACAAAAACTACCGACCAATAAAAAAATGTTAATAACTTGTATAGAC
>VXSB01000022.1:10412-66728 GCA_009838175.1 Chloroflexota bacterium | reverse complement strand
AAACGACATCCCCGCTCGAAACCTTGAACCCCGCCTTCTTCTCCCAAGCCTCCACCATCGAACTAGAACGCCGAACCGCCCAAGAAGCCCTCCGCGTCCTAAACGGCAACCACCCCGAAAACCTAATCAATCCTGACGTCCTCGGAAGGAGCCGAGTAGGCATCTAACATGAAAATCACTAGCATAACTGCCATCCCCGCCTCATCCGCACCCCGCGGACAAGCCCGAAACTACATCTTCGTCAAAGTCGAAACCGACGAAGGAATCACCGGTTGGGGCGAAGCCACCGCCGGACCACTAGCCGTCGCCACCATGGTCGAGGAGTTCGGCGAAGTCCTAATCGGCAAAGACCCGCACCGCATCGAGCAGCACTGGCAGACCCTCTACCACCACTTCCACGTCCGAGGCGGCGTAGTCCAGCTCTCCGCCATCTCCGGCATCGAGATCGCCCTCTGGGACATCAAAGGCCAAGCCCTCGGCGTCCCCGTCTACGAACTCCTAGGCGGCAAAATGCGCGAAAAGATCTGGTGCTACGGACGCTGGGACGGCCTAACCCCCGAACTAGCCGTCGAAAACGCCCTCCGCCACACCGAACAAGGCCTAACCGCTCTCAAAGGCGACCCCTTCGACCACCGCGGACTCTTCATCCCCATCGAAGCCGAACGCGTCGCCATACAGAAACTAGCCGCAGTCCGAGAAGCCGTCGGCGACGACGTCGAACTACTCGTCGAAGTCCACGGACGCCTCGCGCCCGCCGACGCCATCCGCATCGGCAACGCCATGGAACCCTACCGACCCTTCGTCTACGAAGAGCCCGTCCCACCCCAGAACCTCGACGCCCTAGCCCGAGTCGCCGAACAGGTCAACATCCCCCTCGCCACCGGCGAACGACACCTCACCAAGTGGGACTACACCGACCTCCTAGCCCGCCAGATCGTGAAGATGATCCAGCCCGACATCGTCCAAGCCGGCGGCATCCTCGAACTCAAGAAGATCGCAGCGATGGCCGAAGCCCACTACGTCGGCTTCCAGCCCCACAACCCCTACGGCCCCTTCTGCACCATTGCATCCCTCCACGTCGACGCCTGCACCCCCAACTTCATGATCCAAGAAGGCGGCATCCACCCTTGGTTCCAAGACGCCACAATCGGCGGCTTCCCAGTACAAAAAGACGGCTACCTCCCACTCCCAACCGCCCCCGGCCTAGGCGTAGCCATGAACGAAGACTGGCTCAAAGCCAACCCTTGGCGCAAAGACGCCGCCCCCTGGCGAGCCCCCGACGGCACCGTCCCATCATTACAGGAGACGAACTGGTCCTAATCCCAACCCCAAACCCGCGCCGCACACTTCCCCATAACCCATTCCAACTCACCATCGCCCGCAAACGCCGGATGCTCCATCACGCCCCGTAACGCGTTCCCATAACCCTCACGACCAGCCGCCGGAGGAAAATCACTACCCCACATCATCCGCTCAACACCAAAAGTATCCTTAGCCAACTCAAAAACCGGCGGCACATAGTCCCACTCCAACTCCGGCAACAACCTCTGCGGACGGCTACAAACCTCACCTAAACCCGGAACCTTGATCGTCGTATTCCCTCGATCCGCAAGCCCAAGCGCCCTCTCATAGTCCGCCTCCCAATCCGATTTCGCCGCGGCAATACCCGCCAGATGCTCAATCACAACCTCAGTATCCGGACAAGCATCCATAACCCGAGCGAAATCATCTGACGCAAACCGAGTCGGATCCCCCTGACAAGAAACAACCAGCCCTAACTCTCCTGCCCTGCGCCACATATCGAACGGACCAGCGTTCACAAACTCCCCATCCGGCGCAAATCTCACACCCGCAGCACCCCGCTCCGCTTCCCTACTCAAATCCCCCAAAGGATCAGCTGACTCCGGATCAACCAAAACCACCACCTTGAACCGATCACCCCGCTTCGCCGCCTCATCAAAAAGATACCCGTTGTCAAACACCCCGCCATGCTGAATCAGCACCGCCCTATCCACCCCATTTCGATCCATCTGAAACTCCAAAACCTCAATCGGCTCGAACCAATTGTTTCCGGCATGAGTGTGCGTATCAATGATCAGCATAGTGTTGTCTCCCGGCAGTCTGAAACGCGATTGAATAAGACGATACCTGATTTCAGCATGGTTCAGCGCGTCCACTGATCGGCATTCGAATCAGTCGAAATTAAAATCGTCATTGACGTGACCGGCGTGATTCCGGCCCACGATCCCACTCGAAAAGTGCAAATCATCTAGCCGGATAGCGCGCGTCAAAATGCTGAATGTTTGGGTATTAGCGGTCTTCGCCGCCTACTTCGCCGTCGTTATCGGCATCGCCATCTACCGCTCTAGGCAGATGCGGAACATGGCAGACTACGTTCTCGGCGGGCGGAACGTATCGAGCATCACCACCGCACTCAGCGCCGGATCTTCTACCACCAGCGGCTGGACCATGCTCGTGCTACCAGCTTTGGCGTTCCAACACGGCATCGAAACCATGTGGATCATTTTGTCGGTCGTTGTGATGATGGGTCTCGCATGGATATTCATGGCAAAGCGTCTCCGCCGATTCACGATCGCCGCAAAAGATTCGCTCACGACCCCGGAGTTCTTCGAACGTAGATTCGGCGACCGCACGGGCGCCCTGCGAACCGTTGCCGCCTTGATCACAATACTGTTCGTCATCTTTTACGTCAGTTCGGGACTGGTCGCCGGCGCAAAACTGCTGGACACCATCTTCGGTTTGAACTATGAAACTGGAGTGATAGTCACACTGATCGCGGTGGCTTCATACACCTTCATTGGCGGCTTCCTTGCCGTATCTCGCACCGACGTGTTCCAGGCCGTCTTCGTCCTCGCGGGCTTTCTGATCCTGACCTTCACGCTGCTTTTCATCACCGAAGAATCGTTCGCCAGAAGCAACGTCGAATATCCCAACTTCTGGAATCCCTTCACCAAGCATGAAGGCGAACCGCCGCTGCCGGTGTACGTTCTTTCGATCCTCGGTTGGGGTATCGGCGTATTCGGAGCGCAACGTATCCTGCAACGCTTCATGGCCATCGAAAGCGAAGCCAAGATCAGCAGCAGCCGCAACATCGGAATGACATGGATCACCGCCACCTACTTCTTCAGCATGGCCGTTGGACTGTTGGCGCTGCCTGTTCTGATCGAGAACGGCGTACTGGATCAGATAATCGACGACCCCGAACGGCTCTACTTCGTTCTGACCAACACCCTCTTCCACCCGGTAGTGGTCGGCATCCTGCTCGTCGCGGTTATCGCGGCAGTCATGAGCACCGCCGACTCGCAGTTATTGTTGGCTTCTGCTGTTGCGACCGACGATCTTCCAGTCATTCGACGCTACAGTTACAGCATTGGCACCGACGCTAGGATGTGGCTGGGAAGATTACTGCTAGTCGTGATCGGGGGCGGAGCCGCACTCTACTCGATCTTGCATCCCGAATCAGTACTTGACCTAGTCGTATACGCGTGGGGCGGCATGGGAGCGGCGTTCGGACCAGTTACCATACTCGCCCTCTACTGGAGGCGGTTCAACTTCTGGGGAGCCATGACAGCGATGATCACAGGCACCGCGATCTCGACCATCTGGGGCTCACTGTCAGGAGGTCCGTATCAGATCTTCGACATGCACCTCGCAACACCGGGCTTCTTCTTAGCATTCCCGATTGCGATCGGCGCAACGTTGCTGACGTCGAAACCGACGGCGGAGGTTACCGATCTATTCGATCGCGTCACCTCACCGTCGGCGATTTCGGCGGAGCAATCTGCCCGCCAGGCAACCAGAACCGGGGTTGCCTAGAACGTACTTACGTCGCGATCTCCATCTCTGGAGTTCCCACGCCAGCGCCTTCTGTCATCACTAAATCGTCGATCTGCCGCTTGACCTCTGCCGGCATCTCCCAATCACCGCCGACATTGTCCTCGACCTCCGACTCTTTGACCATGCCACAGAGCGCGACCGTAACCGTGAGATTTGCCAACACCCAAGCTATCGCCAACTGGGCAACCGTCTTGCCATGATCGCCAGCGATGCCTTTCAGCTTCTCGACGACAGCCACGTTCTTGGTTAGATTCTCAGGCCCAAACGACGCCAAACCAAAGTTGGCCCCGTTCGCTCGCCAGTCGTTGTCGCCAAAAGCATGATTCGATGACCACGCACCCGTCAACAACCCGTGAGCGAGAGTCCCGTATGCCATCACGCCCATCCCATTGTTTTCGACGAACGGCATAACGCCAGATTCGGGTCTCCGGTCAAAGATGTGGTAGCCGATCTGATTGGTAACGATCGGACTGTGCTCACGACACTGCGCCATCATCTCTGGACTGAAATTCGAAACTCCTGTGTGTCGGATCTTCCCAGCCGTCTTCGCGTCTTCCAACGCTCTCATCGGTTCTTCGAACGATCGCGTGTGGTCTGGCCAATGGATGAGGAAAAGGTCAATGTAGTCAGTATTCAGACGCTCGAGACTTTCGTCGATGCTCCGCAGCAGCGTGTCACGATCGCTGATCGAAACCGTAGCCGCGGTTCGATCAGGATTGTCACGCACCCACTCGCGGCCGCCTTTCGTCACCAGCACGATATCGTTCCGGAACGGCGCCACCGCCTTGCCCATCAACTTCTCGCCGTAGCCCCAACCGTAAACGGCCGCCGTGTCAAACAGACTGATTCCCGAATCGTATGACTTGTGAGCAGCGGCGATCGCTTCGTCATCGTCGAAATCGCCGTACTGTCCCCTGCCCATTGGCCAGCCGCCATAGCCGATAACCGATGATGCCAAACCTGAATCGCCAAACGTTCGCCGTCGCATGATTTCCTCGCGTTATTCCTAGTCCGTTGGTGTTCGCTCGCTAAATGATATTGCTTCGGGATGCTCCGTCGGTATCTAGGTCAACCTTGGGTCACTTCGCCAGTGGGCGAAACTCCTTGAACATCACCGGAGCCCAGGAAAGCCGACGCGGTGATGTCAACAGTAAGCCGCTCGCCTGCCGCCAACGGTCGCGCTGAACCATTCTCCATCGAGTGTTTCAACCCTCGGTTGTCCCAACTCGTGCACGGTTCCAAACCAACGTTGTAGCATCGCCCGTACCATGGATAGCCCCATCCGCCACCGAGATTGCGCCAGTACCAAAGGTATTGAAACACGTCGGACGGGAACGACACTGCGAAACCGACTTCAGTCTCTTTGTTGTGGACGGCGTACCAGCCTTCGGACATGCCCGTCATATACGCCATGTCCAGAGAACGGTCCTCCTTGGGCGGCATCACGCGAAAGTCGATCTCACCTCCGTCTGCCGAAGGAACCATCGGCCATTCTCCCTCCCAACCGAGCGCGAGTTTCTGCGTATCAACAAACTCCTCAGGATGCGTCAAAACCGTGCAGTCGGGCACGTAGAGTCGGCACTTGTCCGACAGGAACGGAGGACCGATCGCGATGTGTTCCAGCCACACTATCTCCACGTCTTCCTCGCCCTCGTTGATCGCGGTCTTCGACAGATTGAGTGTCGATGATCCTTCTTCCAAAGACAACGTCATATCGGCCGCCACCGGCATCCGAACGCCTCTGGTCTTGAAGTTGACAGCGACGCGATCGGCCGAATCTTCCACAATCGTCGCGTCCCACGGCAAGTTGTTCAACTCGGCGTGCAATCCAAATTCCGCTCCGTAGATCTCATCCGGATAACCGCCATGCGGCAATGCTGTTTGCCAGCCGCCCTCGTAGTAGTCGAGCCACATGCCTTGAGTCGAGCCAGTCGAAGGCACGAAAGGTCGCGGATCCCGAACTCCCCAAGGCGACCGCCACATGAACTCGGTGTCCGTAGGTTTGTGCACGAACGAATAGACATCCGCACCTTTGTCGGCCAAGATCAACACCCGGATCACCGAGTTCTCCATCACGACTGTCTTCAACCCACGATAGGTCCAAGCGTCCGATACCCGGCATCCATGCGTTCTTTCATCGCCGTAGTGCATGTTAGTTACTCCACCCGTGGATTGATTTGTTCGTTGCAAGCGGTAAAAGGTTCGATTCAATCTGCAATATATATTCTTCGCGAACCCAACATCGGTTGAATTGATTACTCGGGATCATGTTGAGACGCACGATAACCGCGATCCTGACTTGCGTCTGTGTCACGACTGCCGCGTTCGCATGCGGCAGCGATCCTGTGGTCGAAACATCGGATCCAATCGGGCGCGGTCAACGCATCTACGCCGAAAACTGTGCCGGATGCCACGGTCTAAACGGTGAGGGACAACCGCACTGGCAATCCACGAATCCAGATGGCACGTTGCCAGCACCTCCCTTAAACGGCGACGGACACACTTGGCATCACGGCGATGGCACGCTGTACAAACAGGTCAAACTAGGTGGCGCTTATCTGGAGGAACAAGGCTTGGCAGGATTCAAATCCGGTATGCCAGCCTTTGAGGACACGCTGACTCACCAAGAGATCATCGACGTACTCACTTACGTAAAGAACCTATGGCGCGACCAAGAAATCCACGGCACCACCAAGCGTGACGCCCAAGCGATGGTCAGCGAAAACGATCCCTTTCCAGCCGCACCCGATCGCGAATAGTCCGAACGTTAATTCGGCGACACCATTATCCTGAACACGTCCTTTTCGGGACGTCGCATCCTCTCGAAACCGTCCTCCATAACCCTATCCAACGGGATCACAGCTGATACGAGATCGTCGAGCACTATCTTGCCGTCGGCGATGAGCTGGATTCCCTTCTCCATGTCACCCGGTGACGCGGCAACGGAACCGATGACGGTCTTCTCCGTTCCGACAATCTCATTGAAGTCGAACTCACTCCCTGCCGCGTGTATACCCACCAAGACGGTCCTCCCTCCAGGCCGCGTCCAACTGATCGCTATGCGTGGCGTAACCACCGCCCCAGCAGTCTCGACAACGATGTCCGCGCCGACACCGGCGGTCAACTCCAACACTTGCTCGAGCGCGTCGTCGTCTCCCGTATTGATCGCAGCGTCCATGCCGAGCTTCAAAGCTAAATCGAGCGATTGCGCTCGAAGATCGCCAGCGATAACGCGAGCTCCGGCAGCGCGCAGAGCCTGCATGGTCAACATTCCGACTGTGCCACATCCGATCACCGCGACAGTATCGCCCGCCTTGACGCCAGACCTCCGTGTTGCATGTACCGCTACCGAAGTTGGCTCGATCAAAGGAGTTTGCACGTCCGGGATGCTGTCAGGCAATTTGATGAGATGACTTTCCGGCCAGACCATGTACTCCGCCAAACCGCCATCCAACGCAAATCCAGCGGAATTAACGTTTGCACAACTCGACTGCATGCCTCGGATGCACCAGTAACACTCTGTGCAAGGCCGTATGTTGTTAACCATTACGCGGTCGCCGACCGACAAACTGTGAATATCCGCGCCAACAGCGTCGACCCGTCCTGCAGTTTCATGACCGACAGTCCTCGGCGGCGTACGCCACCTACGCATCGTCGGTCCGTGCCACCACCTTTCCACATCCGTCTGGCAGATCGATGCGTACATAATGCTCAATCGCGCTTCGTCGTCTGCCGGGTCCGGGATCGGAACATCCTCCAAACGCATGTCTTGGCGACCGTAATACCGCAGTGCTTTCATTTCTTTCACCATTGCTGCGCGATGCTCGAGGCGATCTATTCAGTGGTCACACCTCGTAATCCAGTGGCATATCGTGTTCTTCAGCATACCCGGCTGAGAACCGTCCGGTTCCTGAGAGGCCAACTAGCTCGTCGGTACCTGAACCGGGTACCACCTCCAACTCCGCAGTGGCCTTGCCTCCGTCGTAATACCCGGTGTGTCTCAGCACGAAACTACCTGATCTTCCACCCAGCGCGCCCACGACTTTCTCGTAACCCACGAACGATGCATCCCCGCTGTCAATGTGCGTCATAACGTACATGAGGTTACCCGTACCGGTCAGGTCGCCATCGAAGGACCTTTTAACGTGGGCTTGGGTCAGTTTTGGGCCGTCCCCCACTTCCTCAAACGGGTTTTCATCCCAGCTTACGATCTTGAACGTGACGTTGGCATGCATCTTCTTGTCCTTACAAAGACGATTCGCACGGTCGATTGATGAATTCGTTACCATGCAAGGGTACTTTGACCGCTAGACCGAGGTCACTTGAATCATGGACTACGAGATTATCGACATTTCACCTTTGTGCGACGCAGGAGTGGAGTGCCTCCTTGGCGAAGATCCAGCGCTTGGCGAGCAGACAATGCGGGGTCTCCCTTTCACAGTCGGATCCCCTTCAGGCGACCCGTCAGTCAATTGCTACATCTCACTAGCAGAAGGTTATTCGTCAGTAACCGTGCCAATCGGCAAGACCGCGCACAACGTGGTCTTCGCTCATCGGCAGTTAGAAACTCAACAGGCTGCCAATGGACCGATCGGTGAGCATGTCGCTGACTACGTCATCCAGTTTGAAGATTCTGATACTGTAACCGTTCCCGTTCGCGAGCGTTACGAGATCAGCGCGGTTGGCGACCGGCAGGGGATATCTCGCTACGGCGTCGGCTATCCCTATCTCGCCGTGACCGATCAAGGTGATACGCTGATTCCTCGTTACGAGGGACGTTTCGACGAGACGGGAAGGCGCCAGACCGAAGTCGTGCAGGCGCAACCAAAGTGGTATTGGCTTTGGGCGTGGCACAACCCGACACCCGATCGAGTCATCGAGTCAATCGAGTTCGTGCCTAAAGGCCCACGCTTCATCGTGGCCGGATTGACTCTTGGACACGTCGATGAGCATCCGTTTTCACGCGCTGCCCGGCGACCAGTGCGAATAGATCTCAAAGACTCCGAACAAGCCACAAAATCATTCGATCTGGATGTGACGATCAACCGCGGCGAGAGAACCTACACGCATCCCCTACCAGAGCAATCGACTGACGAATTCCTGAACGACCCATACAAAGGTTTCGGCGAACCTCAGAATCCGAAGTCGAGCCCTTCCTATGTCGAGTTGTCCGGTGTTTCGTCTGCGACGGTAGAGGTCTTGCAAGGTGACGAGACGATCGATAGCGTGAAATGGGGAGATGTCGAAAGCGAAGGCGCAGTCGATACTGAAAAAATCCGCATTTCACTCACCGAACCCGGCAAGAACTGGGTGAAAGTACGGGTAGTTGACGATGAGACCGGCGAGATCGTCCCATGCCGCATCCACTTCAGATCACCCGACGGTGTGCCGTATCAACCGCACGGTCACCACAACCAAGTCAACTCCAACCTCGACACATGGCACATTGACGTCGGTGGCGACACGCGCCTTGGGCAGGTCAGTTACGCGTACATCGACGGCACCGCTCAGGGCTGGCTGCCACGAGGCGAGGTGATCGTGGATGCCGCTCGTGGATACGAGTATGAACCGCTACGCACGAAGATCGAGATCGCACCCGGACAGCAGGAACTCGAGTTGCGTCTCAAGCGCTGGATCAATATGAACGAGCGCGGGTGGTACTCCGGAGACTCGCACGTTCACTTCCTTTCCACGCAGGGCAGCCACTTCGAATCGCAGGCTGAGGACCTCAACGTAGTCAACCTGCTCCAGTCACAGTGGGGCAGCTTGTTCACCAATGTCGAGGACTACACCGGACATCCCAGCGTTACCCGAGAAGGCAACAACATCGTCTACACCTCGCAGGAGAACCGACAACACTTCATGGGGCATATGATCCTGTGGGGCTTGAAGCAACCCGTTATGCCCTTCTGCTCGGACGGTCCGGGCGAGGCCGAAATCGGTGGTCCGATGGAGACCACACTGAGCCACTGGGCCGACGAGGCACACGCTCAGGGCGGTTTTGTCATTAACCCGCACTTCCCGTTCCCTAACGGCGAGCCAGCATCGTTGGTCGCCACTGGGCGCCTCGATGCAATCGAAATGATCCAACAGCAGGAGTTCATGCACAACGAGTGGTATCGATATCTGAACTGCGGCTATCGCTTGCCGCTGGTCGGTGGCACCGACAAGATGTCCAGCGACGTTCCTGTAGGCATGTACCGAACCTATGTGCGAATCCCTGATGATGATGAGTTCACCTATGAAAACTGGTGCCGCAACGTCGCCAAAGGCCGGACGGTGCTGAGCGGCGGCCCCATCATCCATCTAACCGTCGACGGACATGAAGTGGGTGACACTCTTGAGCTTTCGAGCCCTGGTACTGTCGAGGTTTCCGCATGGGCCGAGAGCGTCGTGCCGATGTCCAAGTTGGAAATAATCCAAGAAGGTAAGGTCATCGCCTCTTCAGAGGTAGGTAAGCCGACGCGCAAGTTGAGCGTCAATGAAACGATCAAAATCGACAGGAACTCGTGGCTGGCCGCGAGAGCCGGCGGTCCGGGCTACTACTCGGGATATAGGTACTACGATGTCTGGGAGCGCGGCATCTTTTCGCACACCTCGCCAATCTACGTATCGGTAGGTGGTCCGTGGAGCATGTTCGACGTGGCGACAGCGAAGTACATGCTCACGTTGATGCACGGCTCGCTTACCTATATAGACAACAGTTCACGCCAGCATTCGCACGGGCACGTCACGCATCATCACGGCGAGGAAG
Organism: Chloroflexota bacterium; assembly: GCA_009838175.1. Classification (GTDB taxonomy): domain Bacteria; phylum Chloroflexota; class Dehalococcoidia; order Lucifugimonadales; family Lucifugimonadaceae; genus Bin127. Next base: position 56,116 of record VXSB01000022.1, on the reverse strand, counting down.
ATCATATTGGATACCTGAAGCGTCCCATCAACGAGGCTATCGAAGCAGTCCACAGGCGGATGCACGAGCACGGCTTCAGCCATTAGGCGAGATCAATATCCTGAAGACATCCTTTTCAGGTCGGATCATGCGTTCGAAACCGTCTTCGATTACACGATCGAGCGGTACGACTGCGGAGATTAGCTCTTTGACGGAGATTTTGCCTTCTGTCAACAAGCGGACGGTTGCTTCCATATCGCCGGTAGATGCGGCCACGGACCCGATAACCGTTTTTTCGGTACCAACGATGTCGTTGAAGTTGAAGACCGGCGTAGCGGAATAGATACCGACCAATACTGTAGTCCCAGCTTTTCGTGTGTAATCGATCGCCAACTGTGGCGTCATTTCGGCACCGGCGGTCTCCGCAGCGATATCGGCCCCGATCCCGTCGGTGAGGTCGAGCAATTGCTCCATAGCTCTGCTGTCGGCGGAATTTATCGTGTCGTCTGCCCCTAGAGATTTGGCCAACGCGATGCTGTCTTCCCTAACGTCGACGGCGATGACGCGTGCACCTGCTGCCCGAAACGCCTGCACGGTCAACAATCCCACCGTGCCACAGCCAATAACTGCGACATTGTCGCCGACTTTGACACCTGATCGACGCACCGCGTGCACGGCCACCGTTGCCGGTTCGATCAAAGGCGCTTCACGATCGGAAATGTTGTCTGGCAATTTGATCAGGTGGTTCCCAGGCCATGTCATGTACTCGGCCAATCCGCCATCCGCAGATAGCCCCGCGACGCACATGCTGTTGCAGGTGGCTTGTGAGCCCCTCATGCACCAGAAGCAGGTGCCGCACGTCCTTACGTTGTTGACGACTACCCGATCCCCGACAGACAATCCGGCAGCGCATTCGCCTAATGACTCGACGTGTCCAGATATTTCATGTCCCAGAATCAGCGGCATCTCTTGGCCGCTTATAGGGTTGGGGCCGCCATGCTGCGTCCACAGGGGACCGTATTGCCACTCTTCGATGTCGGTAGCGCAGATCGAGGTGTTGGTGATCCGCAGTTTCACTTCCCCGATGCCTGGAATCGGTTCAGGTAGGTCTTCCATGCGGATGTCTTTATTGCCGTGGATTCTCAGTGCTTTCATAGTGCGGCAATTGTCTCATATCGGATTACCGACGGCAAGCATCGCAAGTTTCGGGCGCAGGTTCTCGATACCGAAATTGCTCTCCCCGCCATTCGCGGCATCACGTTCTCAACTCGATTGCCGTCGTGGCCGATAATTCAAGGATCATCTGAACATATCGGGATTGATCAGGACTTTAAATTCAGAAAAAACGATATTGATTAGTAATAGGCGTATAGACGCGTGAATTTATCAGATACGAATAAATCGCATATTCGGTTTTCCACGACACTCCATTTGCACGCATTTACCCGAGTCAATCTGGTTTGTTGGATATATACGACAAATCTGGAGATGAGCCGTGGAACAGCAAAGCCATAATCGCGCGTCGGAGGCGACCTCGATCCATAGCTGATCGCCGTTGACGGTGCTTAATCGGACGTTCCAATCAGATGCTGTAAGGCACGCATAGAATAACCCCTGTGGAAACCTGACACCTTCAAGGAGCAAGAGGCCGTGAGACCTGCCGCAAAGATTACCCATATCGAAGTCACCACTTTCTCGCACGAGATGGAGAACTTGAGCAAGGACTACAACTCGTTCAACATGGTGTACGAACCCGGTGCAAAGCTCAAGATGGGCGGGGGCATCCTCTCGATCCACACCGATCAAGGAGTAGTCGGCGAATATCCAGGGGCTGGCGGAAATGCCCTCGCTGACATAGAAACCGTCGCTCCTTATCTGATCGGAAAAGACGCAATGCAACGCGAGGTGCACTACAACGCGATGAAACGCGGGCTGCGCCACACCGCCGCGTTGGGCCTTGGGGTCGTGGACATCTGTCTTTGGGATATTGCGGGCAAGGTATACGAAGAGCCGCTGTTCCAGCTTCTCGGCGGCGAGCGTAAGCCGCTCCCCGCTTACGCTTCAACCCTCCATGGCGACGAAAACGGAGGGTTGACCACGCCGCAGGACTTCGCCGATTTCGCGGTCACATGCAAGGAGATTGGATACCCCGCGTTCAAGATCCACGGATGGGGCCTCGCCGGCGAAAACATCAAACGCGAAGTGGACAACGTCTTGGCGGTGCGAGATGCGGTGGGTCCCGATATGGACTTGATGATCGATCCAGCGAACGAAGTCAAGAATTTCGGCGATGCTCTCAAACTCGGTAAAGCTTGCGATGAAGCCGAATTCTTCTGGTGGGAAGACGTCTACATGGATGGCGGTGTTTCGACTTTTGCCCATCGAAAACTCCGCGAACTCGTCAAGACGCCGCTATTGCAAACCGAGCACATCCGACTGCCTGAACAGCATATGAACTTCATCCTCGCCGACGGTACAGATTACGTGCGAGTCGGCGCTCACGAAGACGGTGGCATCACGGGTGCGATGAAGATATTCCACGCTTGCGAAAGCGTAGGACTTGACGTCGAAACACACGGTCCCGACCCGGCTCATCGGCATTTGATGTCGGCGGTACGAAACACCAACTACTACGAACTCGGCTTGGTGCACCCCAACATCAAAACCAACAAGCCGCCGATCTGGGTCAACTACTCAGACAACTTGGACTCAGTCGACGAAAACGGTTGCGTCTACGCGCCTACGGGGCACGGCATCGGCGTACCGCTGAACTGGGACTGGATCAACGCACACAAGACGGGCACGCGTCTGATCGCGGAGGTGTGAAACAGTCGAAACCCGCAGGATGGATAGATGGGTCAACCTATTGGAACTGATGACCGACACCAGGATATAAACATCGCGCAATAGCCGATGATCTTGATAGCGGCCATATGGATCCTTCTTTTCATCGCCATCATCTGGACCGTGGCCGACTATCGCCGATACTTGAATCGGTACCGCGTCGAGATGACATACTGGCAGTTTCTGAGGTCCTACTGGAACCGGATCTGGCGGTCGTGAATTGCAACAAGCGCATTCCAGGTTTCGCCGGAATGACGACATCGTGGGCTCGATTATTGGCGTAGCGTCACTTTGCCGTCGCCGTTGATCCCCGTAACCCCGTTGTTACCTTCGTAAACCGTGGCCCGCACAGTCGAACTCCGCGCCTCACCGGGTTCGAACATCATCGAGGTCGATTCCTCGCCTCCCGGCTCTACCATTCCGCTGGGAAGGCTGGTAAACGGTTCGAGGCCAACGTTGTAGGTGCGCTTGTACCACGGATAGCCGCTGTGTCCACCGAAGACCTGCCAGTACCAGAGGTACTTAAATACATCGCTGTCCCATCGCAAGCCAATACCTATGCCGCGATCCGGGTTCGTCACCGCGTACCACCCATCTACAAGGTTGTTAAACGAGAGATAGTCGACCAGTCGGTCAGACTTCGGTGGGAACACCGTAAGATCGACCTCTGTGCCATCAGGTGCTTCGGCTACGGGCCACGATCCAGTTCGATCGGGCATCAATCGCGAGCCGGGCGGGATCGAGCCGTCAGGCGACTCGGGCACGATGAAATTGCCGCCTGCGAAGTCCAAGATGCAGTTGGGAGTCAGGAACGGATCTCCCAAGGCGACGTGCTGTCCCCATTGTGCAGGTGCCGGCTCCTCGGCTTCGTTGATCAACGTGTCAGTTACCGTGACTACTGGCGATTGAGACTCCAGCGTGACGGTTTTCTCAATCCAGAATGGAGTCCGAACAGCACGTACGGAGAACTTCGCGGATACACGCTCGGGAGAATCTTCTACGATCTGTGCGTCCCATGGCATCATGTTCGTCTCGTTGTGCTGCCCTATCTCGGCGCCCATGTAATCTTGCTCGAAACCTCCGGTGGGGGCTATCGTGTTCCATCCGCCGATATAGAGGTCATGGAATATCCCTTCGCCCCATCCGGTAGATGGCACCCACAAAGCTTGGTTGCGAACGCTCCACGGTGTGCGCCACATGAAATCGGTATCGCTCGGCTTGTGGACCAACTGGAACATGTCGGCACCCTTGTCAGCTATGAGGCTTACGCGGAGCAGTTCGTTCTCCATCACGACGGTCTTGAGACCTCGGTAGGTCCAAGCGTCGGATATTCTGCATCCATGCGTCCGTTCGTCTTGGTAGTGCATCTGTTTCGGCTCCGCGGGCTATCGAATTGGTTTCTTTATCGACGCGCATTGTAGTCTATCGCCAACCCAGTCAACGCTGGTGCGTCGTGCGCACACAGCTCTCATTCCGTGACCCCGTTAGCCATTTTGCTCGTAGTTTCGTCAGCATTCGCGCACGCGTCGTGGAATCTGATGGTTCGACGGGCAACGAGGCCAGCAGTCACGACGACGCTGATGGCCGTCACGTCGGCGGTACTCGTTCTTCCGCTCGCGATCTACCTACTCATCGTTGATTTTCCCAGCGGGACCGGGTGGTGGTTCATCTTGGCGACCATCGTGTTACACATCTGGTACTTCGCCACTCTGGGTTACGCGTACAACACGGGTGACCTCTCGATCGTGTACCCAGTAGCCCGCGGGTTAGGATTGGCGATAATCCCGATTCTGGGCGTGTTCGTCGTGGGCGAATCGATGTCTTGGCAAGCGGCTGTTGGTGCGGCTTCGATCGTGACCGGCCTCGCTTTCATCGCGATTTCAGACATTGAGACGGCTACGATTAAGCGAACCGTGCGGTCATGGTTGATGTTGATGAGGAAATGGAGGGCGGTGAGACGTTTCCGAGCTCAAGTACGTCCAGCATGGATGCTGGCGATACTAACTGGGTTGGTGATCGGTATCTACTCGGTGGTCGATGCACAAGGAGTTAAACACGTCCAACCGGCGCTCTATATGTTCTTCCTGCAACTCGGCGGCGGGCTAGGGATGATGGTCATTCAGTCGCGTCTCGAGACGAGAGAAGCGTTTATTGACGAGGCGCGCCGCCATTGGAAGATTCTCGTGATTGGCGGCCTCTTGCAGTTCGCGGCGTACACCCTTGTGTTGACAGCCCTAACGTTTTCGCCCGTCAGTTACGTCGGACCATTCAGGGAAATCTCGATCTTGCTGGCAGTTGGATACGGCGCAATCGTACTGAAAGAGGGAGTAACACCGGTCCGGGCTTTGGGTGCAATATGTATCGCCAGTGGCGGAGCAGCGATCGCGCTTTCGCCTTGAAGCCGCCAAGCGAGTTTCTAACCCAAAGTCGACGGAGATTGTTGACGCAATTGCCGCCTTAATCTCTGGTGGTCAGGCAGGACACGTTCGACAACATCCCAAAAACCGGGAGAATGGTTCAGTTCGATCAGGTGCGCGAGTTCATGAACCACTACGTAGTCGATCAACTGATCGTCGAGCATGATGAGACGCCAGTTGAGGTTGATCGATCGTTTTCCGCTGCAACTACCCCAGCGTTTCTTTGCGTTGCTCAGCTTCAGCTGGCTAGGTTTGACCCTCATTACGTTTCCGTAATCTGCGACCCTGGCTTTGAGATGATCCCACGCCTCTTGTCGATACCACTCCATAACCCATTTCCTCACGACGTTCGATTTATCTTTTGGCGTCATGCTCGGAGGGATGATTACTGTGACCGTCTCGCCTTCTAATGACTTCACAACGGTCGGCGGCAAGTCGCGCCCCACATCGTTCACGTCCCGTTCTTCGACTACCACCTGGATCGGGTTTCCGCGCAACTGCATCGTGCCGCCCTCGGCCCAATTGAATTGCTCATTGGACGCTTGGATATCAGTCCGATGTTTGAGGATCCAATCAGATCGTTTTAGCAGGAATTCCTCGACCTCACTTTCGGACAACGTATGCGGGATCAGCACTTTGAGTCCTGATTCGGGTTCGAGTTGGATCTGGATCGTCCGACGGCGACGGGTGCTGCGTTGCAGCGTGTATGAGATATCCTCACCGCCGATACGAATGGAGCACTGTTCGCGGGAGATTGGCGGCCGCTTAGGGAGGCGAATGCGCATCGAGAGTTGGTTCTCGTCCGCGGCAAATGATTCGCTCGCGGCTTTGGTGCCGCGAGCACAACTTGCTGGTGGAGACGGGGGAGGGTCGAACTCCCCGTCCAGAAAGTTTCCCGTCAAAGCTTCTACGTGTGTAGCCGTTGGTTGCATATACCGCTTCCGGACGATGCCAACGGCGTCCGTCACTGGTCACGGTTGCCGGTTATCTTTGGACGTGCTACCGGCGTTGCACATCCGCACCTCAGGAGTTCGGCGCCCGATAAGTGCCGCTGAGGACGACTCCTACCGGACGTCGCGGCTGATTAAGCAGCTGCGAGGGCGACTTCTCGTTCGCCGTTTGTGTTTTTGCCCGTTTTATCGTGGTCAGGCGCCACGACACGCAACCTTGCGGTACGCTCCCTGTCGAATCCACTCGTCCCCTTACAACTAAACAGTATATCTCGTTTGAAAACGGGTGTTTTAGACTTACCTCTTCCCACCTAACGCGCGATCCGAATCTGTTTGTCAAGCGCGATTTGGAAACAACCCATGGACCCACGCATCGAAATAAACCGTCGCAACTGGAACGAGCGGACGCCGATCCATGCCGCTTCGGGTATGTACAACGTCGAAGGATTCAAAGCAGGTCGCATAACGCTCAACAACATCGAGATCGATGAGATCGGGCCCGTCGCTGGGAAGTCGTTGCTGCACCTTCAATGCCACTTCGGAATGGACACGATGTCGTGGGCGCGTCTCGGTGCGGAGGCGACTGGCGTGGATCTGTCGGACGCTTCAATCGACCTTGCGAATGAGCTGAATAATGAGCTGGGTTTGGGCGCGCGCTTCATCCGATCCAACGTCTACGACCTGCCCGAAGTGCTGGATGAAGAGTTCGACGTCGTCTATACAGCTCTCGGGGCATTGTGCTGGCTTCCAGATTTGACACGCTGGGCTCAGGTCATCGCTCGGTTCTTGAAGCCTGGTGGCATCTTCTACATGCTCGACGAACACCCTGCGGGGCGTATCTTCGGCTCCGTAACAAGTGTCGACGGAACCGAGGATCTAGAACTTCGCTACGCGTACTTCCCAGACCCGAAAGGCCTGCTCGAAGAAGGCGAACGAAACACCTACGCCGGTTCAGGCTCGATTTCGACTCCAGTCTACGAATGGCAGCACAGCTTGTCGGAGATCGTCAACGCGCTTATCGGCGCTGGTTTGAAGCTCGAGTTCATGCACGAGTTTCCATTCTCGTTCTTCCAAGCGCAACCACTGATGGGTCGGAGCGCGGACGGCTGGTGGCGGTTGAAAAGATACGACGGCAACATCCCCTTCATGTTGTCGATACGGGCTACGAAGCGGTAGTGCCATGAACGACAAGTTTGAGATAATCCGTCAGAACTGGAACGAGCGGACACCGATCCACGCTGCATCGAGTTTCTACAACGTCGATGGCTTCAAATCGGGCGACATCACGCTGACAAAAACCGAGATCGAGGAGATGGGTTCGGTTGCAGGGAAATCGTTGCTGCATCTGCAATGTCACTTCGGGATGGACACGATGTCGTGGTCGCGACTGGGTGCGACTGCGACCGGCGTCGACATATCCGACACTGCGATCGAGTTGGCTCGTGAACTGAACGATGAGCTGGGTTTAAACACGCGCTTCATCCGCTCCAACATCTACGATCTGCCGGACCTTCTGGATGAACAATTCGACATCGTCTACACCGCAATCGGCGCTTTGTGCTGGCTACCGGATATGACGGGTTGGGCACAAATAGTCGCCCGTTACATGAAGCCTGGAGGCACCTTCTACATCCTTGACGGCCACCCGGTCTCGCATATATTCGAGCCTGTAGAGTCCCCGGATGGTGCCATCGAATTGAAACCGTGTCACTCTTACTTCCCAAACCCAGCAGGGATTGCCCACGATGGAGGCGGACACACCTATACCGGTTCGGAAGCTATTGAAACACCTTCGCACGAATGGCAGCACAGCGTGTCCGAGATTGTGAACGCCATCATCGACGCCGGGCTTCAGATCGAGTTTCTGAACGAATTCGCCGTTTCCGGGTACCGCGCCTTTCCACCGATGAGTCTCCACGATGATGGGTGGAAACTCGACGAGCATCACGGCTCGATACCGTTCCTCTTCTCAATCAAGGCGACTAAGTGACGCCCGTCAACTCGTCGCCGATTCGAAGATCAAGTACTGCCCCATAGTGAACGCGTCGTATACGACATTGTTTGTGACCCACCACGAAATAACAAGTGCGACAAGCAAGCCTGCTCCGGCGGCCAATAGGATATTCGACCGTGATGCCGTGACGAACCGAGTTCGGACGATCGGAGCGCCAAAGATTGCGAAGTCGTCTTCAATGTCTACCACCCTCCGAGGACTAACCAGAAAGGCCATCGCTGCACCTGCGATCAATCCGCCAATGTGGGCACCTTGATCAATCCCTGGCCACACCAGTCCGAACACGATGTTGATGCCGAGAATGAAAATCAGGTTGAGGATCACGCGGTTCACCTGACCGCCAAATTCTCGCCGGTTGCGAACCAGATATATGCCGTACGCCCCGACCATACCGAACACTGCCCCACTGGCGCCGACGCTCAAGACTGGTGAAACCAAGTAGCTGGCTGCGACGCCGCAAACGCCCGAGACTATGTATGTAGCGAAGAAAGCAGTCGAACCGAACTCCTGCTCCAAGCGTGGACCGAATAATACCAATGCGAATGTGTTGGCCGCGATGTGGAAAAAACCAGCGTGAAGGAACACTGGTGAGATCAGACGATACCAATCTCCTGCTTGGATCGCGGGACCGAACTTGGCGCCCCACCGGTAGAGGTTGATTGAATCATCGGCTCCGCCAGTCACCAACAAGAGCGCGAACATAGCAACATTGACAGCTACGATGAGAGCAGTCACTCGACTTTTTTCGACTATTGCCCAAAAATCGCTAAATTGTTGGTTTCTTCGCAGCTCGTCCCCCATGATCAGACTTCAAGCGTTTGGTACTGTGCAACGTTTACCAAGTGGTTAGGCGATATTAATACTTACGATTCTATCTTTTCGTTTTCGCGAATTGCTCTTCTAGGGACTTCAATTGATACAACGTCTAGATTTACAGGACGCTCACGCTTTGTGCAGATTCACCCTTAAAATGGATATCTCGCTTGGCAACCAGTTAAGCGATTTGCCCGCAGATTGTAAGATAAGGGTTACGGGTTGATATCTACATTCAAGTTAGCAGGATATAAATAGAAGCGTTTATCGAAGCTCCCAGAGAGCGTCACCAGTCTATGAGACCGAAAGTTGTGACGGAGACATGCCAATGCCCATAGAGATAGTAGAAGTTGATCTCGCCGAAATGCAGCGCACGGCCCTCATCAACAGAGCGAAGAGTCCGCAGGTGCGTGCTATTTATGAGGCGATGTTTTCACTGCAACCCGGCGAAGCGAAGGCTGTGATCGCTGAGCCAGGCGAAGAGCTATCCCAAATCAGAAACTTGGTAACCCAGTGCGCAAGTCGCGCTAGCTTGGATCTGCAAGTCGTCGTCGACAGAGTCGCTGGGAGAGTACTTTTCACTCAGAAGCCGAGTCAATCAGGTCAGGAAAAATCACCTGTTCCAGCGAAGTCCGCTCGTTCACCTGAGGAGCAAGCCGCCCTTATCCAACGACGAGAGAGAATTCGTGAAGCTGCTCTGACGCTTGGAAAAGAACGTCCTCAGATCAGCGCGCAAGAGGTCGTCGACTATTTGCGAGACAGCGGCGACGGGATCGATATGTCTAGACCGACGACCGCCGTGAGTGCGGTCATGCGAAATATGCCCGAGTTCGAACGCGTCGACCGGGGGCGATTCACCTACTTAGGCTCGTAGACCAGGTTGGTCGCGTAGGTTGATTGAGTTACGCGCCCTAACAACAAAGTCCGAAGCGCTCCTCAGTGCGACTGAAGCACGTCCAGACGCGGCACTTCTTCGATAATCCCGCGGTCTACGGCCATTCCGAACAACTTTTGGAGCGCGGCGCGGCCTTCTTCACCCATGTCTAGTGTGTCAGAGTTGACGTACATTCGAACAAAACGACGCCCGTCTTCGCGTTCGATCCCGCGTCCATAACCGAGTGCATAGTCAAGCGCCGCGTCTTCATTGGCGTGTGCATATTCGATAGACGATTTGAGCGCGTCGGTCACTTTTTGACACATCTCGTCACCGAGTCCGCGGTGCACCACATCCAATCCGAGCGGAATCGGCAGCCCAGTCTCATCAAACCATCGCTTGCCTAGATCAAGCAGAGACCTGAAACCGCGCTGCTCGAACAGTATCTGTCCTTCGTGCAGCAATATCCCGGCATCCGCCCTGTCAGACTTCACCGCATCCTCCACATCGTCGAAATCTAGGAAAAGCGGAGTGAAATCGTCCGGGCCAAATATCTGGAACAACATCCATGATGTCGTGAACTCGCCAGGCACCGCGATCGTGCAGCCTTCCAAACCGTCAACGTCCAGATCATCACGAGTTGTGACGACTACCGGACCGTAGTTGCGTCCAACAGATGCGCCGCAGGACATGATGCGATACTTATCGGCGATTTTGGGATAATGCGCGGCTGAAATCGCCGTTACCGGCAACTCGCCAGTCTCCGCCAAGACGTTGAGCGATTGAATGTCGACCATGTGATGACCGATTTCGTAGCCATCAATACCAACGATTCCTTTTGCCAATCCGAAGAACATGAACGCGTCGTCCGCGTCCGGGCTATGTCCGAATACGATCATATTTGTCTCAGACATTCCTACTCCCTTTGTTTCCGCCGAAATCGAGCGATTTCAGCATGTATTGGCATCTTTCGCTCCAGAATTGCGTCTCGCCGCTCGCCATCGCAACCATTCCTGAAAGGGTGAAGTTCGGCACACGCGCCCGCTCAAATCCCATTCGCTCGTAGAGGCTGATCGCACGCTGATTTTCAACTCCGACCGAGAGCGACACGGATCGATAGCCGTGCGAAACCGCAAGCATAGTCATTTCTGCCAAGATACGAGCACCTACGCCGCGTGATCGAAGGTCTCCACGCACCCAAAGGTCTTCAACGTACGGACACGGTGTTTCGATGTGTTGTTTCGGCGTTCCTGTCGGGCCGTCCCACAGCAACATGCCGTGACCAACAGGCATTTCATCGATCCAGGCGATGAGATAGACCAACATTCCGTCGTTCTGCAGCTTGAGTCTGGATTCGTGCGTGGCTGCATTCCTAGCAGGATTCAATCGGCTCGATACAACATCGATTTCGGAATTGAGAAGGGGACGCACGTCGACTAGATGCGAAACGTCCTCAGCACCGCCGAGGTTTGACGCCACCTTGTCGACCAACCGCCCGATCACTCTTGTGCTGGCACGGATCATGCGCTGGCGACCAACGGAACTGTGACTTCGCGGTCGAACTCGCGAACTATCTCGTAGTTGGTCAATCTTTGCGCGGGCCGATAACCGGCATCAGATATCAGTGCTCTCACTTCGTCTTCAGTGGTCCGGTTGTAGAAACCCGCAGCCAGCATCACGTTTTCGTCGAACAGCGTTCCGCCAAAATCGTCGGCACCGAAATGCAACGCGACCTGACCAGTCTTGCGACCCTCGGAGAACCAAGACGCCTGAATGTGCGGCACGTTGTCCAGGAAGATGCGGCTCAATGCGATGATCCGAAGGTACTGATTCGGCCCCGCCTCTTGCTCAACTTGTTTGCCTAACGCAGTGTTTTCTCGCTTATAAGACCACGGTATGAAGGCCGTGAAACCACCGTCGTTAGTAGGATTGGCATCGGCGAGGTCTTGCACATCGCGAATGTGCTGCAAGGTTTCTACGATCTCATCGTCCGTTTCGACGTGGCCGTACATCATCGTTGCGGTGGTCTTAAAGCCAATCTCGTGAGCCGCTTCATGGACCTCGGTCCACTGCGCCCATGTGTCTTTAGGGGCGAATCTCGAGACGATCTGCTTGACGCGATTGTTCAGAATCTCGGAGCCGCCACCAGGCATCGTCCGCTGGCCAGCATCCCAAAGGTCTTGCATCACCTCGCGCGGTGATTTCTCTGACACATCACACATCTGCCAAATCTCCGGCGCCGACCAGTAATGTGGCATCACGCTAGGGTAACGTCTGACCGTCTCACGCACCATCTCCAAGTAGTACTCGTACGGTAGATCGTCGTTCAATCCGCCCTGCATCAAGACCGTCGTGACGCCTTTTTCAGCGGCGCGCCCGACCTTGTCCATGATCTGATCTACGGAGTAGGTGTAGGCAGAGGGGTCGGATGGATCAGTGCGGTAGAAAGCGCAGAACGAGCAGTACGCGTCGCAGAGATTCGTGTAATTCAGGTTGGTGTCGATGACGTAGGTGACGCGATCGGGGACATTGTGTAGGTTCTTGACATGGGTTGCCAGCGGAGCGAGGTCTAGCAACTCGGCGTCTCGCAGGAGGTACAGTCCCTCGTCGGCGTTGATCCGTTCGTTGCCGAACACCTTGGCGCGTATTTCTTTGATCATTGGCAACTTCCCGACAGACTATTTGCCAGCTACGTAAGGCATCAAATCTGGACGCCAGTCCGGCAGCGCGGACAATCTCGATTGAAACTCATCGATCGCTTCAAATTCGGTTTCGCCTAACTCGTAAGTGAAGCCACTTATGTATGTCTTCACATCCTCGGACGACATACTAGCTATGGGCTTTCGGGCGGCGATCTCGTCGATACGCGACATGCCGTACGAAAATGATCGGTGCAACGTCTCGGCAAATCTCCCGAGTTCCGGTCTCGTCGCGTCCCCTCGCGCGACCCACCGCGCGAACACGAACGGTAAGCCTGTGAGCCGTTTCCACTCAAATGATAAATCGTAGACGAATCGCGGTTGTTCGTCGCCGTGGAACTTCTTCAGCGCAGCATCCCCGATCAAGAGTCTAGCGACACAATCTTCGTCAGGTCCTAATAATTTCACATCCGACGCATTCCAATGATCCGCGAACAGGATGCGCAACAATTGGACAGAGGTCGATGTATGACCGGTCACCGCGACCGACTTGCCGGACATCTCCTCGACGGGTACATCGCTGAACAGGAGCACGCTTCGAGCCGGGCCATCAGACGCCACGCCCAAAGTTCCCGTTACGATGTCATCCTCCATCCTCAACACCTCGGCGATCGGCAATGGACCCGCGTCCAACTCGCCCTTAATCATCGCATCCGCCATGTTACGCGGCGGGAGCTCCACCAGATCGAACCAATCCCCTTCGAGATTTTCATAAAAAACCGCGGAGTTCAGGTACGGCATGTACCCGATTCGCCAACGTGTTGAAAGATCACTGGCCATCGGCGGCGGGCAGCCTCAGTTGTAGACCGTGATCTCGTTGTAGAGGGCGTCTCGTTCCACCGGGATGCGACCAGCGTCTTTGATCGACGCGACCATGTTTCGACGCGCGATCCCAGCCGGGGAATCCGCCAGCGCGGCGTGAGCGATACGCTCTTTACCGATAGTGCCGTCGAGGTCGTTGGCCCCGAAGTTCAGCCCCATGCCTGCCGTCGCCTCGCCGAGCATCACCCAATATGCCTTGATCGCCAGGACGTTGTCGAGTATCAACCGCGAAGCTGAGATCATTTTCAGATCATCCATCGGCGGCGTGTGGCGTGGTCGCAGCTTCGTATAGCCGACTTGGTACTCGAGCGGTATCAGCGCCAGGAACCCGTCGGTTTCATCCTGTAATTCACGCAGCAGTATGAGGTGGTCAATGCGCTCTCGGAACGTCTCAACGTGGCCGTAGAGGATCGTGCAGTTGCTCTTGATGCCCATCCCATGGGCGATACGGTGGATTTCGAGCCAGCGATCAGCTTTAGCCTTGCCAGGCAAGAGCAGCTTGTGAATGCGGTCAGAGAATACTTCCGCTCCTCCACCGGGCATCGACGACAGCCCCGCTTCCTTGAAGATAGCCAGCGATTCTTCCGGCGGCACCTTCCACCGGCGCCAGAAGTAGTCGATCTCCGACGCCGTAAACGCCTTGATCTGCACGTCGGGGCGAGCATTGTGGAGCTCGCGGATCATCTCTACGTAGAACTCGAAGGGCCAGGTCGGATGGTGTCCACCGACGACGTGCAGTTCGCGGATGTCGCCGTCGAGATGGTCCAACATCTCATCCATCGTCATCTCGTACGCGCCCTCGGCCCCTGGCTTCTTGGCGTAGTCGCAGAACTTGCAGGACAAGACGCAGATGTTCGTCGGGTTGAGGTGGCGATTCAAGACGAAGTAGACCTTGTCGCCGGAGAATTGACACTTCTTGAAGTCGGCCATTAAACCGACTGCCGAAAAGTCATCCGTCTCGAGGATTTTGACACCATCTTCCGCGGACAACCTCTCGCCTAGCTTCACCTTTTCCCAGATCGATTCGAGATCGGGGTCGGAGATCAAAATATCCGGAGCTTCAACGTGACCGTTGCTCCCATTGCCCGTTGTCGGGTGTATCGCCGCCACGTCTGCGACTGTGGTTGCCATCGCCATATGCGGACCGCTTTCTTGAATAACGGTGAATGCGATTTCTCGATGCTTCTATTCTCTATCATCGCGCTAACCCGGACTCCGCGCGTGCTTTGAATCATCTGAACTCGCTTTCGCCACGCGTCTCAAACAACGTGCGTCCCGTTCGTTACCATCAGAATCAGACGCCCCATCAGCCGAGGAGCATCTTCAAGGAATTCAGCGAATGCCTGAAACACCACCACACACACAAAAGCGAATCGACGATTTGTTCGATCGTTTGAACGATCTGTCTTGGCACCAAATCGGATACCCGACCAACCAATGTTTCGATTACTCGCCGCTGTACCCCCTCCTACGGCACAGCGCGAACAACGTCGGTGATCCGTTCCACGACAGCCTTTACCGTGTCAACACCCACGAATTCGAGCGGGAAGTCGTCGCTACCTTCGCAAATTTGATGAGACACTCCCCCGACGAGACGTGGGGCTACGTGACTTCGGGCGGCACCGAAGGGAACATGTACGGGCTTTATATTGCTCGAGAGATGTTCCCCGAGGCAGTCGTCTACTTCTCGCAGGACACTCACTACAGCGTCCGCAAAAACCTGCGGGTTCTCAACTACCGCAACATCATGATCCGCAGTTTAGACAACGGGGAGATCGACTACGACGATCTGCGCGAGACGATCCGCATCAATCGCCACCTGCCGGTAGTAGTGATGGCCAACATCGGAACGACGATGAAAGGCGCAGTTGATAATCTCGACAAAATCCGCAATATCTTCGACGAACTTGCGGTCTCCAGCAGCTACATCCACGCCGACGCAGCCCTTAGCGGCATGATTCTGCCATTTGTCGATGATCCGCAACCCTATGGATTCGATGCCGGTATCGATTCGATCGCCATCAGCGGGCACAAGATGATTGGATCGCCTCTTCCGAGCGGAGTCGTCCTGACCAAGAGCGACTACGTGGGGAGAGTCGCAAGATCTATCGAGTATGTAGGCGCCATGGACACAACGCTCTCAGGATCCCGCAACGCCTTGACGCCTCTCATGCTGTGGTACGCATTTGAACAACACGGTCTAGAGGGGTTACGCGGAATCGTCCACGAAACACTGGACGTCGCACAGTATGCTGTCGACAAGTTCAACGAGAACGACATCCCGGCTTGGCGCAACAAAAACTCCATCACCGTCGTCTTCCCACGTCCCGCTGACACGGTCGTCAATAAGTGGCAGATGGCCCCCTACGAGAACGTCGCCCACATCATCACCGTGCCCAACGTGACCCGTGACAAGATCGATGCCGCGGTTGCAGATTGCGTCGCAAACCCGCGTACCACAACCTGACACAAGGAGACCAATTACCTGATGAAACAAATCACCGTCAACGTAGAAAACGAAGTCGGCGTCATCGCCGGCGTAACTAGCGTTTTATCTAAAAATGGCATAAACATATTGAGCCTCAGCACCGAGGTGATGGAAGATTCGGGCGTCATATTCATCACAACTGAGGATGAAGATCACGACAAGGCGCTCTGGTGGCTGGCGGATGCGGGATATAAAGCGATGACAGACGAGACATTGGTTATCACCATGCCCGACGAGCCGGGAGCCCTAGCCAAAGTTGCAGAGCGATTCCGCGACCACGACATCAACATCCAGAGCCTTCACATCATAAACCGAGCGCATGGCCACACCACAGTATCTCTCAGCACGGACAACCAAGATAAAGCGCGGGAGCTAGTCAAGGATCAGCTGGTCACAACGTCGGGCAATTAGTCATATCACCCTCGCTTCAATCCCAGTATCGATCCCATTTTTCATCCACCAACCGCACGATGTCCGGGTCCATCTCTAACGGCTTCTGATAACCCGGCTTCCAAGTCGCATCGATTCCCATCACACCGCTGTAGACGGGCGTTATACCGACGAAACTCTGCTCGGTGAATACGATGTCCAGCGCGCAGTCAAAGCGCGTGAAGATGCCCCAGATCAACTCGACATCATCCTCGATATCGACATCGTCCGAAACAAGCACCACCGCCTTCAGAGACTTCGCCCGTGGATCTTTGACGGCTCTCTCCAACAGTGCTCGCTGCTCTGGGTAACCACTCTTTACCTGCATCACCAAGATGTTGTCGCACAGCAGTCGATGCTTCAAGATCGCCGACGACAGGGTCGTAGGGTCGAATCGCAGTTGAGGTCCGTCGATACGCTCTGGTTCGTGCCCGTAGCCAGTCGCGTCGAGCACCATTTTCGAACCATGTTGGAACGCGTCGCCCGTGAAGTCCAACGTATCCTGCGCCGTTCGCGCTAGCAATCGGAAATCCGTCTCAACTCGGAAGTTGCGCGATATTGCCCGCGCGACAGATTTGATGTCTGACGGATCGGTCTGCGCGTCGACTAAGACCATCACTTTTGTCAGCGACAGCTGCCCCTCGCCCAATATGCCGAACGCCGTCTTCATCTGCTCGCGCGAATAACGGCTGTCAACTGACACCACCAGCAGGTTATGGAAGCCAGACTCGTAGTAAGACCACATGTCCCGGACTTCTTTACGCATCAATCGGATCAGCGGTTTAGTTGCCAATTGGGCCGCGTCGCCAAGCGCCCGATCTTCTTGCGGCGGTTTGCCGACCACCGTTGCCGGGTAAACTGGATTGCGCTTCCGCGTGACCGCCTTCACTCGGAAGACCGGGAAATCCTCGGCCCCGGAGTAGTGCCCGAAGTGATCGCCGAACGGACCCTCAAGACGCCGCTCACCCGGTTGAAGCTGCCCTTCGATCACGAACTCGGCGTGAGCCGGAACTCGGACATCAACTGTCTTCGCCTTTGTCATCGGTGTCGCACGCCCGCGCATTACACCCGCAAATCCGGCTTCATCGATGCCTTCCGGCAACGGGATAATCGCCGACAGTATCAGCGCCGGGTCGCCGCCGAGGGCCACCGCTATGTCCAGAGGTTGCGACTCCCGTTCAGCATCGATGTGATGAAACGCGCCGCCCTTCTGTATCTGCATGTGCATGCCAGTCGTCGACTTGTCGTATACCTGCATTCGATACATGCCCATGTTGTGAGCACCTGTCCCGGGATCACGGGTCCTCACCAACGGCAACGTGATAAATCGCCCACCATCCTCTGGCCAGCACTTCAGTATCGGCATCTGCGATAGATCGGGCGATTCATCTGTCACCTGTTGGACGCGCGAACTCAATGCGAGCCCGGGGCGAACGTTCAGCAGATTGAGTGCCGAACCTCGGTTTCGCCATAACGATGACACTGAAGGCGGGTTCACATCCTCCAAAAACGTAATCAGTCCTTCGCCGATCTCCTCGGGATGCCTACCCAATCCGATCTCGATCCGCTCCATAGTGCCGAGCAGATTCACAACCAACGGATATGCAGCCCCCTCAACGTTCTCAAACAAGACCGCGGGACCACCTTCGCGCACCAGCCGAGTCGCAATCTCAGTTACCTCCAACTCGGCGTTAACCGGTATCGTCACGCGCTTAAGCAGACCACGCGTCTCAAGAACGCGCATGAAAGACTGCATATCAGTGAAAGCCATGCCGCCAGTCTCTATCGTCCGCTCCAGACCTGGAGCAGATCACTCTCCAGACCTAGGTGATATAGGATGCGGCCAGCGATCATATCGATCAAGTCGTCAATCGTATCGGGATTGTGGTAGAAGCCCGGGGATGCCGGAAGGACGATGGCACCCGCTTCGGTCACGGCGACCATGTTGCGGAGGTGGATCAAACTCAACGGCGTCTCTCGTGTCATCAGAATCAACCGCCGCCGCTCCTTCAACGTCACATCCGCGGCGCGCTCCAACAAGCTCTGCGACATCCCATTTGCGATCCGCGCCAATGTGCCGCCGCTGCAAGGCGCTACTAGCATCCCATCGATGTGGCACGAACCGCTCGCGATATCTGCTGCAACGTTAGTCGAGTCGTGCCATTGGAAACCGCCACGACTCGCCATGTCGTA
The DNA here is from genome assembly GCA_009838175.1 of Chloroflexota bacterium. Lineage (GTDB taxonomy): Bacteria > Chloroflexota > Dehalococcoidia > Lucifugimonadales > Lucifugimonadaceae > Bin127. Next base: position 37,594 of record VXSB01000022.1, on the reverse strand, counting down.
ATCGAGCCACCGGGAGAGTTCGCCGAAATTGGCTCCCACATCCCCCATCAGTTTCACGCCTTCTTCCACCTCTAAAACCTTGGCTCCAGACCGAGTCACCACCAAGTCCAATTGGTGATCGCTGTTGACGAGCACCTGCAACACCCGCCTCACATATGGAGCGCCGCTCGCGCCCGAAATGCCTACGATGTAGCGCGCCATGTGGTCAACCGATCAGCAACTCGTCGAGAACGACGAATACCGCGAACACAACGGCGATGATGCCATTCATCGTGAAGAAGGCCATGTTCAGCTTCGAAAGGTCGTCCTCCTTTACCAGCGAATGTTCGTACGCGAACAACGCTCCCACTACGACGATCCCAAACGCTACCCAAAGCCCCCCGTCTCCCGTTAATACCGACAACACCAGAAATACAAGGGTTACGAGATGCAACGTCTTGGCGATGAGTAACGATCTCTTAATCCCGAATCGCGCGGGTATCGAGTGGAGCCCGTTCGCACGGTCGAAGTTGATATCGGCGATGGCGTACAACACATCGAATCCCGAAACCCAAAACAACGCCGCAATCCCGAGCAACACGAATTCCACTGGCATCGTCCCCGTCATGGCGATGGCGACTGCGGGCGGAACGATGATGTAGACGGCACCGATACCGAAATGCGCCAACCAAGTGAAGCGCTTCAAATACGGGTACGTAAACGCGACGACGATCGGTATCGGTGAGAGAATCAACGCGAGCGGATCGAGCTGCCACGCCGCGACGACGAAGACGATGGCAGACACCACCATGTAGCCGATAACTTCCGGCTTGCCAATGATTCCTCTAGCTAATGCCCGATCCGCGGTGCGAGGATTGCGTCGATCGATCTCCGCGTCCACGAGGCGGTTCGCCGCCATCGCAAACGTCCGCAACGTCACCATCGCCACGATCACCCAACCCAACTGCACCCAATTCGACCATCCTCCAGCCACCATGAACGCCGCCGCTACCGCGAATGGCAGCGCGAAGATCGAATGTTCGAACTTGATGGTGTCGAGGAATATCTGGAGACGGCGGAGAGGGTTCAACCCCACATTTGAACCGTCACCGCGATTGGCGTCGATGCTCAACGAATGCCTTACGAGGAGGGTGTGCGACTGTGCTTGCAACCGATTCTAACGGTTAACAATGAATCGCTCACTTCCGGCGTCCGAACTCACGCTCCAACACCTCGCCAGTCAGCAGCAACATCGTGGGTCTACCGTGCGGGCACGACTGAGGGTGCTCGCACTCCTGAAGCAGTCGCACGATCTCCTCGCAACTCTCCAGCGTCAGACTGTCCCCCGCCCTGACCGCGGCGTGACACGCCATCGTGGCCAACAATCGCTCCGACCACGGCATCGTATCTGCGTCTGAAATTCGCGCATCACTCTGTGACATGTCATCCAGCACTCGCACCAATGCGTTCTCCGCGGCGTTGGCACTCGTCGCTGCTCGTTCTGCAAGCACTTGAGGCACCGCACGAATCAGAACCGATCCACCGCCGAACGGCTCGATCTCCCAACCCGATTCTTGGAACCACTGCGCACCCTCGCTGTAGACGACCTGACGTTGAGGGGTAAGGTCGACCATTTGGGGCGATAGCAACGCCTGCGATTCGCTCGCTTGGCGCGCTCTTTTCGCTCGTATCTCCTCGAACTTCACCCGCTCGTGCGCCGCGTGCTGGTCGATTAGAAAGACACCGCTCGCATCCTCAGCGACGATGTACGTCGATTGTGCCTGTCCGAGCACGCGCAGTCCTGGCAAGACATCGCGATGTCTCGCCGTGCTTGGGGGCTGTGGTGAGGAATGTTTTACGGACTTCGACTGTTCTTTGGGTTTCGATTTGGTTCTGTTGCCCGCGGTTTGATCGCCATTCACATTGTTCGGTCGTTCATCAACCTCGCTTGAAATCGGTGCTTCGGTCGCAGGCTCGACTCCCGCGCTGCGCCGCATCGCGAATGCACCCTCAAGAGATGTCGTCAACGATGATGCAATCCGCGTATCTGAAAACTGCCGAACCGCCGCTCGTTTGCCCAACGCGTCTTTAACCGCCCTTTCGACAACCGAGAAGATCAGTCCCTCACGTCTAAATCGCACCTCGGTCTTCTGCGGATGCACGTTGACATCAACGTCTTCGAGCGGCGCGTGGACCTTGATCAGAGCCATCGGAAATCGTCGATCAGGCAAGAAACCCTGATACCCGCGTTCCACCGCGTAGGTCAGGCGATACGTCTGGACCAACCTACCGTTAACCGCTATCGTGATATGCGATCGCCGCCCGAAGTGCAGATTCGGCATCGCTAGAGCCCCGCCGACACTGAACGCGGCATCGAGATCAGCGTAGATGTTTACCAAAGCCGACGGGTCTTTCACACGATAGACCGCCGCCAATGCCGCGGCATCGTCGAAATCGCCCGGCGTGTTCAATCGTGACACCCCATCGACCGTCAATCGAAAACGCACATCGCTCCGGATCAGTGCCATCTGACCCACCAGCGTCGCCACCCTAGCCGACTCTGCCGATGGGCTGCTCAAGAATTTCAACCTCGCTGGCACGTTTCGGAACAGTTGACGCACCGTAACCGATGTCCCTACCGGAGCACCCGCGGCCAGCACCTGCGGATCGGACCCAAACGTCACATTGCACTCCGCGCCACTTTCGGCCTCTACGTGTCGCGAGACCGCGGTCACATCAGCCACCGCCGCGATCGACGGCAACGCTTCGCCACGAAAACCCAGTGTAGGAATCGCGACCAGATCGCTGCTCTCGTCCACCTTGCTAGTGGCAAACCGCTCAAATGCCAGAGCCAGCTCCTCTGCGGCGATGCCATGACCATCGTCGGCAACTCGTATCAGATTCCGACCGCCGCCTTCCAGCTCTATATCGATCCGACTGGCACCCGCGTCGAGCGAGTTTTCTATCAACTCCTTGACCACCGAAGCAGGACGCTCCACCACCTCTCCAGCCGCGACCCGCGAAGCCAGCGCGTCTGGCATCACTTTGATAGGCATTAGATTTCTGTACCGATCATTCGTCCGCGACTTCGTCCAATACTTTTAGGTTAATGCGCGGAACGATCACACCTGATGTCACAACCGTCGTATGAAAGGCGCAAATACCCACGTCGCGATGACGCTGACAGCCAACAGGATGCCCGCAACCGCGAACGCCAACTGAATACTGGTGCGTTCAGCCAAGATGCCGAGCGGTATCGCGCCTATCGGACGCAATCCGAAGTTCAGCATATAGATCCCCATCACCCTTCCTCTATGCTCCGCATCCGCTTGCTCCAACAGCAAACCAGAATTCAACGCCCGACGTCCCGAATCTCCGATCCCCAGCACCAGCATCGCGAAAATCGCTATCAGAAAAACCGTCACGTACGTCGAGACCAGTATCGCAACCGCCGACAATCCGCTGGCGACTAACAAGACCACACCACGTTTCATGTTCTCGGACAATCCGGCCATAAACAATGAGCCGAGTAGCGCGCCGACACCGATCATGCTCATCAAGATGCCCAATTGAGTCGGACCGCCGCCGAATATCAGATCAACTTGAGCCGGCATCAACTGTCGGAACGATTGGGACGTCATGGTTGTCGCCAACGTCAGCAGCAACAACACGAAGATAGTTGGATTGCCATACGAGTATTTGAGTCCGTCCCAAATCGAACTGAACATATTTTCTCTCCTCCGCCGCTCCACCGGTACGCCCTCCACATTGACGGTCGTCATCAACACGAACGCCACAAACATCAGGGCTGCCATCACAAAATAGGTAGTCGCCGGACCAAAAGCCGAATATGCCAAGCCGCCGAGCCCAGGTCCAGAAAGGGTCATGAGTGCCATCCCAGAAGCGTTCAACGCGATCGCGTTTGTGATTTCCCGCTCTCCGACCAGTTGAGGAATGATCGCTTGACGTGCCGGCATCATGAACGACCAGCAGAAGCCCTGCGTCAGTGCCGCGCCGAACAGTATCCAGATATTCACAACTCCCGTAACGATCGTGACGCCAACAATCCCTGCGACCAAGCTGACTACGAGTTGCGAATACTGAATCATTCGTCGCCGGTTCCAGCGATCGGCGAGCGTCCCACCGAACAGCGAGAACAACAATATCGGTGGTGCGAATCCTGAACTGACCAACGCCACCAAGAACACATCGCCCGTCAATTCCCACGCTAACTGACCCCGTGCCAGCATCTGCATATTGATGCCAGCCATGAGGAATATGAGGCTGAACCAGAAGCGGCGATACTCAGGATTTGCCAGCGATTGAAACGTGCGGCGAGTGTATCTACGACCACTCAATCTCGCACTGGTTACCGGCGACCTCAATTTATAGGTTTCTGATCCGCGGCGTTAACACCCAAGTCAATAAAACTGCGACTGCGAGGACGATACCCGCCACCGCGAACGCCACTCGAATATCCGTCGCCTCCGCCAATATCCCCAACGGTATCGCCCCGATCGGCGTCAGCCCAAAGTTCAGCATGTAGATGCCCATCACACGCCCCCGATGATCTTCATCCGCCTGCTCCATCAGCATCGACGCGTTCAGCGACCGTCTGCCCGCATCGCCCAATCCGAGCACCATCATCGCAAACATCGCGATAAAGAAGAACGCCACGAAGGTAGACACTAAAATCGCTGCCGCTGACAGACCCGTGCAGACCAACAAGACTACGCCGCGTTGAACATTTTCTGTGAGCCCGGCGATGAATAGCGAACCCAGCAGCGCGCCCACGCCGATCATACTCATTAATATTCCCAGCTCTGTGGGACCACCTCCAAAGATAAGGTCTACCTGCGCTGGCATCAGCGAGCGGAACGACATCGAAGTCATCGTCGTCGCGAGCAACAGCACAAACAGGATCAGTATCGTCCGGTTGCGAGCCGAGTAGCGCAACCCTTCCCAAACCGCGCTGAGCACCTTCTCCTCCCGTCGACTCTTAGACACCGCTTCCCCGGTTACGGTGACACCACTCATCATCAGGAACGCGATGAACATCAACCCGGTTATCAAGAAGTAGGTGTTTGCCGGTCCGATCCAGGCGTAAGCCAGTCCTCCGAGACCCGGTCCAGAAAGTGTCATCAGCGCCATGCCCGAGGCGCTCAGCGCGATGGCGTTAGTAATCTCGCTCTTGCTGACCAGCTGCGGAATTATCGATTGGCGCGCCGGCATCATGAACGACCAACCCATCCCTTGCGCAAAACCAGCGAGCATAAGGATCCAGATCGATATCACGCCGGTATAGATCGCGAACCCAACCAGCCCGGCGATGCAACAGATCGCCAATTGGCTGTACTGGATCATCTTTTTTCGGTCCCAGCGGTCCGCGAACGCCCCGCCGAACACCGAGAAGATCAGAATCGGCGGAGCGAATGCCGAACCTACCAGCGCAACCATGAAGGTGTCATTAGTCAGTTCCCAAGCCAACTGCCCCCGCGCCAGCATCTGCATGTTGACACCGGCCATCAACACGATCAAACTCACCCAGAATCGGCGATATGCAGAGTTCCCCAGAGAGTGGAATGTCCGCCGCGCGACACTACGACCGCGAACTCTCATGCGGGTTGAGACTGCGTGGGGTCTTAGATGACGAACTGCAGGCTTATTGGCTTTAACTGCCATGTAGAACTTCGCCCAACATCAAGCGAAGTTTACACCAACGCCATTTAGCAAGCCACCGCATCCCCTCTCCCTTGATGGGAGAGGGCTAGGGTGAGAGTGTTCGCCCACTTCGCGAAGCAACCCTTCCCCCTCCACCTCTCAGGGGGAGATTAAGAGGGGGTTAGCGAAGCGATTTTCGCGGGGGAAGCCCATCAACAAATCCCTCTCCCTCGATGGGAGAGGGCTAGGGTGAGGGTGTACGTCCCCTTCGCGTAGCGTAAGGGGACGCGGAGCGGAGCGAACGCAGGGGATGCCTTAATTCAAATTCCTGACGGATTTGCTGGCCGCAATGAAGAACAGCCCGGCGAGGAACAGAGCGATCGCCATGCCGATGACCGTCTCTTGCACACCTACGTTGTCCACGAGCCAGCCCACCGGGAACGCGGCTATCGGAATCAGTCCATAGGTCATCATCGTCAAGCTCGTCATGCGGGCGCGGTATCGCGGGTTGGCATGCTCAACCACCAGCGCCTGCCCCAACGCCCAACGAATCGATTCGCCAAATCCCACACCGATGAAGAAGATCATTCCCACCCAGTACCACGGGAATGACCCGATGACCAACATCGAAATGGAGGAGATGACCGGCGACAAGAGAATCACCCAACCGCGGCGTTGCCCCGCGCGCAGGCTCGCAACTCCCATCGACGCCGCGATCCCGCCGAAACCCGCCATCGTCGCAATCCACCCTACTTCACTCGGCACCGAGCCGTAAAGGTCTTTAGCGAATACTGGCACCAGCATCCTGAACGGCATTGAAAGCATCGCGATGATCACCGACTGAATCAGCAACACCCTGATCAGGTTGTTTCGAGCCGCATAGACAATTCCGCGCTTGATGTTGACCAGCGGCGATTCCTTCGTCTTGCTCTGACGCTGGTCGGGATACATCTTCGGCAGCAGAGTCGTGAAACCCATCGCCAAGAACATCATCACCGTCACGACGAAGTAGACACCCTCGGGCTGGATCATCTCGTAGAGCACTCCGCCAACCGCAGGCGCTGCGATACTCATCATCGTCATCGCCGTCGCGTTCAGCGCCATGGCGTTGCCAATCAGCTGCTTCGGCACCAGTTGCGACATCGCCGCGGTGCGCGCCGGTATCTGCAACGCGAACACACACCCTTGGCAGGTCGACACGATCATCAAATGCCACCACTCGATGACATTCGTCAGTATCAGAAAGCCGACTGTAACGGCGAACACCGCATTGGCGAACTGCGAAACCTGGATCAACATCCGGCGTTCGACACGGTCACCCAAAACCCCGCCGAACAACGACATGATCAGCAGTCCGGGGGCCCACCCTATCGAGACCAAAGCCGTCTTCTGCGCGTCGCCCGTCAAGTCGTAGATCAAGATGCCCCGCGCCAGCATCAACATGTTGAATCCGCCCATCGACAGGAACATGCTGATCCACATCATCCGGTAGTCGCGGTGACCCAACGACTCGAATGTGCGTGATGCCCAACCTGACTTGACTGCTGGTACGGCACTGCCGACTGCAGCAGGTTGTTGAGCGGGCTCGGCGTTCGAAGGCGTTAGCCTAGTCGTACCGTCGGGGGTATCCGTGGTGGCCAACAGTTTTCGCTTTGGGAATTCGTGCCGAGATAAGAAGCGCGGCAGATGAAACTCAGTATATTCCACCGCACTTTAGAATCGTGACGTAAAACTCTGCAATTCCTCCCCTTCGCAAAGCGTAAGGGGACGCGAACAAGCGAAGCAAAGTTCGCAGGGGATGCCCGCACCCCAGCGTATCCGCAGGATAGTCCACAATCATCTAACAGGAACCAGCATGTCACTAAGTCCGCTGCCCGAACCAACCATCTCCGATGTCTACGACGCGCGACGCGCCATCGCTTCGCACGTCCACCGCACCCCGTTGCGGCGCGTGCCGGGTCTATGCGAATCCCTAGACGCCGACGTGTGGGTAAAACACGAGAACTTGCAGCTTCTCGGCGCCTTCAAGGTGCGCGGCGGCATGAACCTCGTCTCACGGACATCGGAAGAAGAGCGAGCACGCGGTTTTGTGACCGCCAGCTCCGGCAACCACGGCCAATCCATCGCCTACGCCGCCCAGCAGTTCGGAGCAAAATGCACCGTCTTCGTGCCCGTCGGAGCCAACCCCGTCAAAGTCGCCTCCATGCGTAGCATGGGCGCAACCGTCGTGGAGCACGGCCCCATATTCGACGACGCCAGAGTCCAATCCGAGATTGTCGCCCGCGAGGAAGGGATGCGTTACGTTCACGCCGCCAACGAACCCATGCTCGTCGCCGGCGTCGCCACCTACAGCCTCGAAATACACGAAGACCTCGACGACATCGACTACATCATCGTCCCCGTCGGCGCCGGCAGCGGAGCCTGCGGCGCCAGCATCGTATCCCGCTACCTCTCACCCAACACCAAGGTCATCGGCGTCCAATCCGACGCCGCCCCGTCGGTCTACCTGTCTTGGAAAAAGATGGAAGGCCCGACCGTCGACGCCAAAATGGAGACCGCAGCCGAAGGCCTCGCCACCGGATCCTCCTACGACTACCCCGTCGGCATGTTGCGAAAGTACCTCCACGACTTCCTCCTAGTCAGCGAAGACAACATCCAACAAGCCATCGTCACACTAATCGCCACCACCCGCACACTAGTAGAACACGCAGGCGCCACCTCCCTAGCCGGCGCAGAATCTATCCGCGACCAACTCCAAGGCAAACGAGTAGTCCTAATAGCCAGCGGCGCCAACATCACCATCGACCAGCTGAAGACAGTGATCGCGGATTAAGCGCGACCGCTACTCAGTTAGCGGGATCAGATATCCCCGCGATATCTTCGTCGATCTTCTTCAGCCGCAGGTAGTCTTCGCGGTACAGGCAGTACGCCCTTTCGACGTATAGCTGCGCCAATTCTGACGCCCGAGGCGATGTCGACGTCGCCGCCGCCACGATCTTGGAGACTTCACGATTCGCTGGGAGGTAACGACCGATCGCCCTGATCTTCGCCTCCGTCTCCAGCGCCGTGTCGCGGTCGCCGGATTCGACTGAATAGCGCATCCTGCCCATCTGCTGCGAAAGCTCGGTCAGCAACTCCGCCTCATCCATCCAGCCATACATCAGGTCATAGCCCGGTTCGTCGAAGTCATCTTCCTCGCCAAGCGCATCGATCGCGAGATCAAGGTCATCGTCCTCGCCGTGTGCTTCGCTGTAGAGCCGGCCATATTCCGAACTCGCTTCGTTCACCCGCTCCATCATCTCGAACGCATCGCCGAACGAAATCGTACCGCCAAACACCAGATCGTCGTCTCTTAAATCAGCAATCCTCTGAGCTTCGTCAAGGCTCTTAAACGGCTCAGGAGCAGGCGGAAAGGCAAACGACGAAATCACGTTCGCTGACATCTCGGCGACCTGCCCCGCAAGGAACGGCGGCATGTACTTGCCGATATCCAAAGGCACCGGCAGGATCACGATGTAAGTGACACCGATCGCCTCGTTGTCGTTAGCGTCGCGGAAGTAGACGAGCGCGTGACCGCATGGACGGTCAGCATCCCCTCTTTCGAATTCCAGTTCCATCAGTTCGACGCTCTTTGATCCGCAAAATCCTCGCGGCACAGATATGAGAAAATGATAACCGCAACGCAACGTTTCGATTCTACGTTGCCGAACTTCAATCTCCGGACCAAAACCGTCGACACGTGTACAAACGACTGGTAAGACCGCTCCTCTTCTCACTCGACGAAGAGCAGAGCCACACGCTATCCGAGTACGCGTTGCAAGTTCCCCTCGTCTGGAAGGCGTTAGGAGCGCAATCTCGCAGCGGTGACCCGGCACTTAAGACCAACATCGCGGGCATCGAGTTGCCTTCACCCATCGGATTGGCAGCCGGGTACGACAAGAACTGCCGCGTGCTTAAATCGTTGATCGATCTCGGTTTCGGCTTCGTATGCGGCGGCACCATCACCCTGGCCGAACGATCCGGTAACCCTCCAAGGCGCATGGTCAGGATTCCAGAATCCGATGCCCTTCTCAACTCGCTCGGGTTCCCCGGCGAAGGCTTGGCCCGCATCAGACCGCGTCTCGCACGCTTGGGTAGATATCGTTCGCAGACCTTCGCGAGCATCTCCGGCTCAATCGAGGAACAGATCGCCGAGTGCTACCGCACCATCACACCGCTCGTCGCGGGCATCGAACTCAACATATCGAGCCCCAACACCGTCGGACTACGAGTATTCCACGATCCAGCGAGACTCCGCGATCTCGTCGAGTTGTTGCGAAAGTCGGAAACTCGTTCGACACCTCTACTGGTCAAACTGCCACCATGGACCAACGAACCCGATGAACGCCGTACCGCCTTGGCACTCGCCGAAACTGCCGTCAACTCGGGCGCCGACGGCCTTGTCATCGCAAACACCGTCCCCGTTGAAGATGGCAGACTCGCCGTGGGCAAAGGCGGCCTCAGCGGCGCTCCTCTGCTAAACAACACCGAACGCATGACCGCCGAAGTCGCGGCTCTACTTGGCAAACACGCCAGCATCGTTTCATGCGGCGGCATCTCTGAACCCGAACACGTCTGGCGCATGCTCGCCGCCGGCGCGTCCGCGGTACAGCTCTACACCGGAATGGTCTACGAAGGCCCCGCGCTCCCAGGACAACTGAATCGCGGACTGCTGACGCTGATGGAGTCCCAAGGCATCAAATCCCTCACCGATATATCCGGCCCGCCACCGTACTGAGCATCGCGGCTTCAGGACGAAGAAGCAACCAATGCCAGCACCTCATCGCGGTAAGGCATCGCTGACTGAGTCCCAGGACGGGACACGCATAGCGCCCCAGCCGCCATCGCCAGTCGGATCGCATCTTCAAGATCGTTGCCTTCACACAGCGCACGTCCCAAAACTCCAGCGAACGCATCGCCTGCCGCAACCGTGGCAACGGCTTCCACCTCAAACGGGGGCATGTGCCCGCGCAGCACATCCGACGCGACAAACACTCCATCGCCTGCCATCGTGACGATGACGCACTCGCAGCCGTGCAACTCGCGTATTTTGTCGGCGGCGTGTTCCGCCGAATCAACATCGCTGATACCCACTCCAGACAACGCCTCTGCTTCTATCACATTCGGTGTCAAGATATCGGCGGAGGCGTAAAAACCGTCCGGCACAATGTCGATCGGAATTGCTGGAGCAGGATCCAGCACGACTGGCACCCCACGCTCCCGCGCCGCAACCATCGCCCGGATGCTGCACTCCAGCGGTATCTCCTGTTGCACCAGCAACACGCCAGCATCGGACATCGCATCGATCGTCGCATCCGCCTCGACATCACCACACTTGCCGTTACCGCCATATATGGCGTGAACAAAGTTCTCGCCTGTCGGGTCGATGAAGATGATCGCCACACCCGTTTCGATCTCGGCATCAGTGGTAACCGTGCCCATGTCAACGCCCTGCTCGGACATGAACCCGCGCAGTTCGTTACCGAACGCGTCGTCGCCGACTCTCCCGAACATCTTCACCGCGCCACCTGCGTCGCCCGCAAACCGGGCCGCGGCAACCGACTGGTTGCCCGCCTTGCCGCCGCCAGACGTGTAGAGACGCTCGCAAACAAACGTCTCGCCGGCGCGTGCCAAACGCTCAGTTTCGACCAACAGATCCATGTTGATCGCGCCAAGCAGCAGCGTCGTCTTCGGATTGTCGGCTTGTATGCTTTTATCGGTCATGTTCTCAGATATCGGCATCGGCGATTGGCTAATGGTACTCGTGCGTTACGGACATGGTATCGCCGCGATCGCATGGGTCGGCGGCAGCATATTCCACGCCCTTATACTCCGACCGTTGACCGCCGCTCACCCTGAAAAGATGACCTCCGCGATGTCGTTGATAGCCCCGGCCTATCGCGAGATCATCGACATCGCAGTTGTCACTCTCATCGTCTCAGGCATCATCCTGATGTTTTCACGAATTCAGGGAAGTGAAGCCACGGTCTCGTGGGCCATCGTGCTCGGAATCAAGATCGCATTGGCACTATGGATGTTCTACATCGTATGGCGGCGACGACGCATGTCGTCCGAGGAGACAGTCCGAGAAGGCGCAGCGTCGAAACTCCTCGGCTACAACGCCATACTAGCCCTCGGCCTCATCGTATTCCTGCTCGCCAATGTCCTGCGCGAGTTGGTGGAGGCATCGCTCAAATGAACGGTGAAGCACCGCGAGGGGAACGGCACATTGCTCTGATCAATCGAAAACCGTTTGAACTACAGCAACGACTGACGCCACCGCCACCATCAAACCGACCACCATTCCGAACATCCGCCAAGTCAGATCGGCTTTCAACTCTGAAATCGAAGATTCCAACTTCGCTTCTAACTTAGCGACATCTGACTTTGTCGCCAAATGCTCTAAAGTCGCTTTAATCGAACTTACCTCTTGTTCGACTGTCGACATGCGTTCTTCCATAGTTACCATTCAGTGCTAACCTCGATGTAGTTTTTATGTTCTATATCAAGATAGCACTCTCGCCTCAAGTCTCAATCATGGTTTGTCACAAATTCTCACAACTTCTGGAACTTCCTAACTCGCTGCCCGCGTTCAGGCGTACCGATCTCGGCCACGTAGATGCTGCCCTCAGAGTCGGTCCAGATGCCATGCGCAGCGCCGAGGATCTTCGCCTCGTCGTCCCCGCGCCAGCGCGTCACCAACTCGCCGTCTAGTGTCCAAACTGACACCGCACAACCGTCGCCCTGCTCCGCCACGTACGCCAGCCCTTCGCGGAAGTGGATGTCCCCCGGCGCGGACATGTCTGTCCACTCCGTGATGAAGTTACCGTCACCGTCGAAGATCTGAATACGGCTGTTCTCGCGGTCGCAGCCGTAAACCCGACCATCGTCATCGACGCCGACGTTGTGTACTAGCGCGAATTCGCCCGGACCTCCACCCGGGATACCCCAGGCCATCTCGTATGTGCCATCCGCAGAAAACCGATGGATGCGACGGTTGCCATAGCCGTCGGAGACGTAGATCTTGCCGTTCGGCGCAACCGCGATGCCTGTCGGTGAGTTGAACGGATCGCCGTGCCTGCCGTCCCATGTAACTGTGACGCTCGCCCAGTCACGCTCTCCAAGCTCCATCAGAATCTCGCCCGATTGGTTGTGCTTCGTGACGATGTGACGCTGCTTCTCTGACAGCCAGATATTGTCGTCGGAGTCGATGAAGATGCCGTGCGGCTCACGGAAGAAGAACTCCGGTGCAATACCCAAGGTCAGACCATATCCCCAACTGCCGACCAGCTCCCCATCGGTCGTCCACCACGTCACCGGATGCTGCTCGCGGGCAAACACCCAGACCCGATCCTTCGAGTCGACCGCCACATCCGAGGCCATCCCGAACTTCCAACTCTCCGGCATCTTCTTCGGCCACTCCGGCAACACCTCGTACCTGTAATCTCCATCGCCGACGATCGTCATGACATCTCTCCTCGCCCGCAGGCGCAAGTCCATTAGCTATGCCATGCATATTACGGCATTGAACTGACATATGCATCGCCGCTTCAGTTACCATCGGCATACATCACCGCACAGCACGTCAATGGCTGAACACGATCAAGACACGACCAAACGCCTCGTCATTCTCGCCATCGATGACGCATGGCGTCGCTTCCGCGCATCTTTCAACGAGCTTCGCAGCGAAGATGCCGACGAATCCGGAGCTTGCGGAGAGTGGTCCGTCAACCAGATACTCTGGCACATCGGCGCATGGGAACGCCTTCTGATGACCGCTCTGGAAACTCCGGACGATGGCTACGACTACCCCGAGCCAGATGCCGACACTTTCAACGCCGAGGCGATCTCGACAATGGTCGACGCTTCGCCCCGCGAAGTCATCGAACGGTTGGAATCGACCCACCGCCGACTCCGCGACGCTCTAGCCAACACCCCCGCCAGCCACTTCAATCAAGACCATCCTAGACGTCGCCTAATCGACGAGTGGTCGTTCCTGCACTACGAGGAACATGCGGCGCAGATCGCGGGTTGGCGGATAAGGAGGTTACCCACAAAGCCAACTCGATGACAAATTCGTCACAAACACCCCGCTTCCACAGCATAGCTTTAAAGATACTGCTCCCTTTCGTCGGGAGTTAGTGGATGATTAATCGGGAATTCATCTAATTCGACCAACTTAATATTCACGTCGTGTTTTTCGTTGATGTGTTCTGCAGCTTGTTGCGCGCTACCTCTGAATGATTTGGCGACAAGATACCCGTTCTCCCATTCGCCCATATCGAGATAACCAAATAATTGATAAACGTCCAATCCGAACGCTTCGTCGCGTTTCAATTCCCATACTTCCTTATCCGCCATAATATCGATTTTACCTCCCAAAGCTTCAACAACATATTCTTTCGCAACTTTCTTTCGAGGCGCCAACGCATTCGTTTCCAACCAAACCGCCAATCGATCCCGTAGCACAGCCTCCGGCAACGCATCTGGGTACGATTTAAGCCGAATATAATCTCCTTTATTCAGAAATTCGCTAATTTGGTTTTTCAAATTGATCCAGTTATCGGTCTTCAGAATACTGTTCTTAGTGATAGCGGTTTGAAACCCTGAATCTAAAATGATTTCTCCACGCAATGTATTATAGTCGCTATGTCTAATTCCAACTATATCGAGTTCTGTCAATTGATGGAACATAATGACCCGATCGTTCAAAATAACATCAACACCTTGTTTGCCCAGTGACGAGTAATATGGCTCGAATCTTGTTGGCGGATCCTGTCTCAGTTCACTCCACTCATACTCAGTATCCGGCGCATATCCAAAAACCAACTTCGCCTTCCAACCCTCGCCAACGAACTCTTCTCCATCGATTACAGGCGAGTTCGACATCGGCTGTTTTTGTTGTTAATGATTCAAGTTCACCGAGACCAGCGATGGCTTGTTTCATGCCTAAACCGTGTTCGTTGAGCGATCGATTGGTCTGCAGTGCAGCAGGTGAAATGGCATCACCCAGCTTACTTCGTGCAATACCAGAGGCATTATCTTTAATTACAAGTTTATTAAGGGATCGATCGTTGCTCATCTGTTGGAGCGTAATGGAAATTTCAACTAGTTCGCCCTTCACCCGGGCGGCCAGTGAGTTATCAATCAGTTCCGAGAGTAAGTCTTTAAAATCGTAATCATTATTCCCAAGTTCTTTAAAAACGTTATCTGAAGGTCTAACCGTGATAGATGTCACATTAACGGGTTTGGGAGTATTGTCGTCTCCTGGCTGTTGCACGGTGGCGGATCTCCTCGTCGCATGACTTCTAGGTTAAAGACTAGCCCTTCAATGTTACGTTAGTGAGGGATCCACTTCCGCAGGCTTGTCACTTCGCGCGGCGGGTTTAGGTTAGAGCCGGTGTTCGTGTAGGAGACCTCAGCGACGTATACCGCCCCTGACGAGTCGGTCGCAATCCCATGCGATGCGATGAACTGGTCGTGTCCCTCGCCTGCGAGGCCTGCACCGAAAGAGTCGACTTCATTTAGGTCGGTGTCGAGGATGACGACGCGTTGACCGAGGTTGGGTACGCCTGCTTGTACGGCCGGTGCACCAGCCTCCGCAACGTAAATCCGGTCGTCGCCCGCGCGGCCGTTGGCACATGCGATTGGGCGATGCATGTGCTTCTGACCCACATACTCGCCATCCAGACTGAACACCTGAATCCTGAAGTTCTCGCGATCGCACACCACGATCATGTCATCACCGAGCATACAGACGTTGTGCGGCAGGCTGAACTGACCGTCCAAAGCCCCCGGTGAACCCCACGATGTGATGTGGTTGCCTTCAGGTCCGTACTTGTGAACCCTCGAGTTTCCATAGCCGTCGGTGATGAAAATGTCCCTCGACTCAGGATGCACCACGATGTCGGTCGGTCGGTTGAAGGGATCGCCCTCCTGCCATGCTGCAGGCTCTCCGCGCTCGCCAAGACGGAAGATTATCTCCCCCGAAGTAGTGCGTTTCTCAACGACATGGTCGTCGTCATCGGCGAGATAAAGATTGTCGTCGCCGTCGATGAAGATGCCGTGTGGGCGATTGAATTCGCCCGCCCCCCACGTCTCTAGGAAGTTGCCGTCAGCATCGAAGATCATCATCGGCCAGTTGCCGCGGTTGAAGATGTAGACGCGGTCTTGGGAGTCGACGGCGACCGATGTGGCTTCTTTGAAGGACATCGGGTGTGGGAGTTTGGCCCAGTATGGGACGGGTTTGTATGGCATGGGATTAATGTCCTAGTTTCGAGCCGCTTGTTTGACGATGGTAAGTCCGATGGCATGGCTGCCACAGAAATTAAACTCTTTGTGCCTTAAGTGTTAAGTATCGGAATTCGCCTTTTTTGCCTTGCTGGCAACTTTAGCTTCCTTCTCCTTTTGCTTCTTGGCGTCATCGAGCCAATTGTGGGGTCGGGCATTTTTGAAGAAAATCGTTTTCGTGTTTTTTTCGGTCATTTGAACCTCCCTTAGACCACGTCGGGAACACAACTACATTTGAACGCGTCTGCGACCTCTCTTGGATCCATATTCTGGTACTGCTTGAGTTTACATGCCGCGCTCATAGCTCGTATAAGTTCGGCAAAGTCTATGGGGTCATCCGAAGCGTGCCAGTTTGACCAAGCGATTAGTACGTCATTTTCGCTGTACGTAGCGCGTACCTCATTAATCGCGATCAGACCAGCTTCGTTAAACGAGTGAGAATCTTTGAAGACCTGACAGTCATGGATAATTCCGTGCACATTGCCGACCACTCTGCGAAAAACTTCCCGCTTCAAACGGAGATTCTCGAGCCGGTGTTGAAGCCATACCGCTCCGAAGCCGACTCCGAGCAAAGCGCTAGTCGAGACTACAACTCCTGCCGCTGCCAACCAATCTGATGTGCTCATGTAACCAACCGTCTTGAAATGCATGTGCTGTCTAATCAAGGTCGAATTTCTCGCCTTGATTCGGGTATATTACAACACTAGTTGCATTTCATAAGGCGGTTGGCGAAAATCATGCGCCGTTAACCGGTCGCCACTTCCGCAAGCTGACGATCTCGCCCTTCGGCGGCTCGTCCATCCCACAGTTCTCGGGGCTCGAGTAGAAGTTCGTATACGCAACCTCGGCTACATAGACGTTGCCCTGCGAGTCGGTCGAAACGCCGTGTGGCGCGGTGAACTGATCGACGCCCATGCCGGGTTGCGGGTTGCCCAACCGCTCGATCAACTGACCATCTGCTGTCAATACCGACACCCGAGCACCGAGGTCTGGGACGCCGCGCTGGACCGCCGGCTGGATCATGTCGCCGATGTAAATCTTGTCGTCGTCGCCCTTGCCCTGCGTAACCGACATCGGGTGGTGGATGTGCCACTGGTCGACGTACTCGCCGTCGGTAGTGAATATCTGCACTCGGAAATTCTCTCGGTCGGCGACGATCACTTGGTCCTCGCCGAGCATCGATATGTTGTGCGGCAAGCTGAACTGACCGTCATAGGTGCCGGGCTCGCCCCAAGACTGCATGAGATTGCCGTCGGGATCGAAGCGGTGAACTCGCGAGTTCCCGTAACCGTCGGAGACAAACAGCTCTCCGGTGTCGGGATGGATTGCGATGTCGGTCGGACGGTTGAAGTAACCTCCGCC
This sequence comes from Chloroflexota bacterium, assembly GCA_009838175.1. Classification (GTDB taxonomy): domain Bacteria; phylum Chloroflexota; class Dehalococcoidia; order Lucifugimonadales; family Lucifugimonadaceae; genus Bin127. The sequence goes on along the minus strand of VXSB01000022.1, from coordinate 20,263 downwards.
CTGCCACTCGCACGGCTCGCCCTGCACGCCGATCGTCATCTGCTCAACGCCCTCTTGGTCGAACTTGCGGACGTAGTGTCCGTCGTCATCGACGACGTAGATGTTGTCGTCGCCGTCGATCTCGATTCCGTGCGGGCGCGTCACGGTACCGTGAAGCATGGTGCGGATGAGATCGCCTTCAGGATTAAACACGCAGATAGGGTCGGTGCCGCGGTTGAAGACGTAGACGTTGTCCTGCGAGTCGACCGCCACCGAGGTGGCGTCACCGTAGAACGAGACACCCATGGGCAGTTTGGGCCAACCGGCGACAGGTTCCCATTTGAGGCCGTCTGGGTTAGATATTGATGTTGACGATGCCATCATGGTTGCGAACTCCTTTTATTCCACCGCTTCTTCGGATGCCCAATAGGATACGCTACGACTGGCCCGATACGACGCCGATCAAAGACCAGTCAAAGGTGGTATGGAATTGACAATGGGTTTGCACGGCATCTTCCACGCCGGCAAACGTCAAGGTTTGAGTAGACCCCTACTCTTCAATTCGTTCATAACGGCCAAGTGCTCTTCCCAACTAAATCGGAACTCGCTAACTCCGCGCCGATGCCAGCCAATCCGCCCAGATCCCGGGCAGCCACTGCACCATGTTGATGCTGCGCTCAACGTCCTCGGTCAACAACCGACCCTTGGCGTGGACGGCCTCGCGGACCCTTTGTTCCGCGGCCCGAACATCCGGGTGATTCGGATCGCCGACAATCCCCATCGACTGAGCCAGGTCATTCGAGCCGAACGCGATCAAATCGATGCCATCGACCTCTAGGATCTCGTCAATCGATGCGACACCATTCGCGGTCTCGATCTGCGCCGCAATCGTAACCTGCTCGTTGAAACCCGCCATGTAGTCTGGCGAAGAATCTCCGGCCATGCCGTACTGCCTGCCGCGAGAAGTCCCGAAACTGCGCTCTCCGATCGGACCGAATCTGGATGCCTTTGCTATCTCCCGTGCCTGATCCGCGTTATCCACGTGCGGGCATAGGATTCCCATTAATCCTCTGTCAAACGCCCGCAAGATAGTGTCGGTCTCCGTGTTCGGGATCCGAGCCGTGCACGTCATCCCGAATATCTCGCCCGCGCGGCACATGTCCTCAACATCGTTCCAATCGAACACCCCGTGCTCCATATCGAGATGCAGAACGTCGAAACCGGCGTGTCCCGCCATCTCCGCCAATGCTGGCGATGGAAAAGTAAACGCTATTGCGTTAACCTTATTCCCGGAATTTATCGCAGCCCTAATCTTGCTTGTGCGCATGTTGCCTTAACCCCGTTTTTCGGATAGTAGTTTTTCGTGAGTTACCAAAGTTTACATCGCTCTTTAGGAACCCTAGTCGCAACCCGTTTCGCATTGAGATGGGCAGTGGTGGCAATTGCAATTGCGGCTGCGTTTATCGCCGCATGTACATCTACGGCACAACCCACACCTACCCCCACGATCGAGCCCCTACCTACCTCGACACCAGTCCCGACGGCTACGACTCCGCCGACTCCTGCCCCTACTGCGACTCCGACCGAGACTCCGACATCGACGCCTACAGACACGCCGACACCAACTCATACCGCCACTCCTACCGATACGGCGACCGCAACCGCTACACGCACACCTACCGCAACATCCACCGCAACAGCAACTTCTACATCGACACCAACGTTCACTCCAACACCGACCTACACGCCAACACCAACGCCGACGAACACTGCAACGCCAACTCCCACCAACACTCCAACACCGACGAATACGCCGACTCCAACCCCTACTCATACTCCCACAATCACGCCCACGCCTACTGAAACACCAACGCCAACCGCAACTCCGACGAACACACCGACGCCGACTCCAACCCCTTTGCCATCATCATTAGCCATCAACGAAGGAGCCGAATTTTACGCCCTCGTCTACCTCGAAAAGGAACCGTACCCGGAAATCGAAATCCAACTCTTCGCCGATAAAGCGCCGTCAACTGTCAACAACTTCATCAAGCTAGTTAGAGAAGGCTTCTACGACGGCCTCACGTTCCATCACGTCGTGCCAGGCGAGCTAGTACAGACCGGCGACCCTACAGGCACCGGCGACGGCGGCCCCGGATACGTCATCGAAGACGAATTCCATACGGACCTGCGCCACGACTCCGCTGGTGTAGTCGCTATGTCGAACTCGGGTCCCTCGCCGGGAGAATCCAACGGTAGCCAGTTCTACATCACTCTAGCTCCGCTACCCGATCGCGATGGATTAAACCCCGACGGCTCCCCTAAAGACTGTGAAAGCGACGATGTCGCGTGCCACTCCATCTTCGGCAAAGTCATCAGAGGATTGCGATTTGTGAACGCGGCTGCAGAGGACGCACACTGGAATGCTGTCCGAGAGGGCGATATCATCCGCAAGATCGAAATCATCAAGCAATACCCCGCCGACAGCCCGATTGCATCAAAGCCTGCCGATTGCACAAATCGCATCGTGATACCAAACCCGGAGACGTATACCGGACTGGTTCAACAATGTGAAACGCTGCTGAAGCTCAAGCGCACCCTCGCAGGAGACGCCAAACTCAACTGGAGCAAAGACATCCCGATGAAAAGGTGGCACGGGGTCCAGCTCGACCGTCCGGGCAACAAACTCGACTTCTTGGTGCTTCACCGCCGCGGTTTAACTGGCACAATCCCATCCGAAATCGGTGAACTGGTCGACTTGCGCTTTTTGGACCTAAGCCACAACCAACTGTCGGGCGAAATTCCCGAAGAGGTGAAACACCTCGGCAACCTGGCAGCACTGCACCTCAACGTGAATGAATTGAGTGGCGAAATACCCACCGGTCTTTGGGAATTGAACACTTTGGAATCACTGTCGCTGGGCGAGAACGACCTGACTGGAGGTCTCGCGCCCGAAATCGCAAATCTTCGTCGGCTCATATATTTGAATCTCCAAGTGACTCAGTTGTCGGGATCAATTCCGGTCGAGTTGACGCAATTGGGTCAGTTGGAATCGCTGTCTCTGGCTTACAGCCAACTCTCCGGCAACATTCCCCCGGAGATATCGAACCTCACCAACCTGACTGAGCTGCGGCTCAATGCCAACCAACTTACCGGCGGAATCCCACCCGAAATCGGTCAATTAACCAAACTCAGGGCTTTGGATCTGGGTGCAAATCCACTGCAAGGATCTATCCCTAAAGAAATCGGCAACCTTATCGATCTCGAAGAACTCTGGTTGTATCAAGCTGAATTGACCGGCGACATGCCGATTGAGTTGACGCAATTGGGTCAGTTGAGAGTGCTTACATTGAGCAAAAACCAACTCACGGGAAGCATACCGCCAGAGATAGCTAACCTGACCAACCTGACCGACCTTCGCCTGTTCGACAATAGACTGAGCGGTCCCATTCCGTCTGAGATCGGTCAATTAACCGGTCTCACCATATTTGCACTCAGCGGAAACCAGTTCTCCGGAAGCATCCCGCCAGAATTGGGCAACCTGACTAATGCTTGGTGGTTCGCGATGTGGGGCAACTACTTCGATGGTTGCATCCCAGAAACGCTGAGGGAAATCGACCATGGTATCCAGACACTGTTGTATTGCGACGACCCGCCGATCGCTTGGCCGCCCGAAACCGTATTCGAAGGCGGTACCGACTTGGCCGTCACCTACATCGAGCGCCAGCCGCGTTATCCGAGATACAAGGTCTCTTTCTTCGCCGAAAGATGGCGATGCGCTTACCCTCACGACCAACCAATGGGTCCCATCGTCTGCCCTGACAACGTCGATGCGAAGAGAAACCCCGAACCGGGAGAAACCGTCCAGCTAATCGCCCACGTTCGCAACTTCGGCGATGCCGACGTCGGGCAATTCGACTACGTCTGGCGCGTTGAAGACCAAGTCCTCGAAACCGGAATCTATGAAGGTTTAAGCTCAGGTGGCAGCGCCGAAATCGCCATCGACTACGTGTGGCCAGACCAAGATAGCAACCCTGTAGTCACATTCGAAGTCGACACCGAAAATCAGATCGACGAAATCTTCGAGGTCAACAATGCAGTACACGACTGGATAAAAGGCCACACCATCGGCATCTATTTCAGCGATGAAGCCTACGAGACTTTGCGACTGTCTTCCGAAGTAAAAGGCGAATTCCAATCTCCCGAACATTGGCTCCGCAACAACATCGATCGTCTCAACGAATCGTTGATCGAGGCCGACGTCAAGGATCGAGTCAGGATTGAGCTGCTCTTCGTCGCATCAGAACGAACTCTTGATCACAAACACGAACTCAGATGGATGATGGACGGCTGGTGGGGGATCTGGCACGAACATCCTTACAATGATCTCGTCGAATGGTCCCACTACAAGTTCGAAAATCTTGCTCAACGTCCAGAGATTGACTACGGCTTGATCCACGAGATACTCCATCAGCTTGGGATGATCGATATCTACCAAATGCTGCTCGATGTCGATAAAGTCCGGCTACCGGATGCCAATCGACCCATGCATCTCGCAGGGTGCGGACTAGACTATTGGAATGTCGAATGGGACTGTTTCTCGTTCCCGCCAGAGATTGGCGATATCATGGCATACGCAGATTCTCCGTTCATCGGTGTCCACACCGCAGGCGGGCTGCGCTCAAACGCCGGGCACCGACGAGGATTTTATGGGGAATACCTATTCGATACGCCCGAAAACACAAGCGTCAAAATCGTCGACAAAAACGGCGATCCGATCTCGAACGTCGAACTGCACTTCTACCAACTAGAAGTACAACCATCCGGAAATGAACACCGTCCCACCATTGACGATGTCGCCGAGTTCATGGTGACAACCAACGACGAAGGCATCGCCACACTCCCCAACCGCGGATACACCGGAATCGTCACCGCGACCGGTCACCAGTTGCAACCTAACCCATTCGGGATCATCAGTGTCGTGGGCGACAACGGAATCTTCATCATCGAAATGACCAGTGACCAATGCACCAACTATGAGTGGCTCACACTCGTCGAACTCAATCTCGCTTACTGGGACGGCCAGACCGAAAACGCCGAGTTCACTAAAACCCTCCGCTGCCCACCGCCCAGCTAATAGATCGTCGGCCACAGAAGTTCGCAACGTACACTTCCAAGCGCGGTGGCGGTTCTCATAAGACTCAAAAGCGTTGCGATCGCGACGGCACTCGTGGTCGCGTTTTTGAACGCCTGCACCTCATCTGAGCAGGCGACGCCCACTGTTGCAATCGAGTTGCAATCTTCTCCGACGCCATCGCCGACTTCTACAAGGCCACCAGTACCCACCGCTACAGAACTTCCGGAACCTATTCCCACTCCAGTCCCAACCAAAACGCCTATTCCTACTGCAACCGAGACGCCTACCGCGACCTCTACCAGCACTCCCACGGCAACTCAAACTGCGACGCCGTCGGCAACGCCGACACTCTCTCCAACCTCAACGCACACCACGACTCCAACCGTCACACCGACATCCACATCCACGCCAACACCCATCGATACTTCTACTCCGATTCCGACACCTACTCCAACGAACAGCCCAACACCTACGAGCAGTCCGACCCAAACCCCAACTCCAACATCGTCCCCTACTAATACACCAACCCCGACAGTTACCCACACCCCGACGATCACGCCCACCGCGACTCACACTCCAACTGCGACACCAGAACCAGAATTCAACTGCTCCAACGGTAGAGCCGTACCAAACCCGAACGCAAACTCACGACTGGTCTATGACTGTCAAACACTGCTGTTGATAAAAGACCGTCTCGCCGGCGACGCTGAACTGAACTGGCGGGACACTCTCCCGATCTGGGAATGGCAAGGGATCCATCTATCTGCCGATGGAATCAGAGTCGGCGAAATCAACCTCGGATTCACTGGCATAAACGGCATCGTCCCGCCCGAGTTGGGAGAATTGAATGGGCTGACATACCTTTACCTCAATGACAATCGCCTAACCGGAACCATCCCAGCAGAGCTCGGCAGGCTCTCAAACCTCCGCTCGCTGAATCTCGCCGTTAACCGACTTTCAGGAAGCATCCCGACGGAACTCGGGAGGCTCAACCGGTTGGTGAACCTCGACTTTGGACAGAACCGCTTGACCGGCGATGTTCCTCCCGAAATCGGCAATCTGACAAGACTTACCGACTTGATCCTCGCGTCAAACAATCTGACAGGGGAGTTTCCGCACGAGTTGGCCAAACTCACGAATCTCCGACGCTTCCACATCGATACCAATCAATTGAAAGGATGCGTTCCTGACGAAATCATGGCGGTGGAAAATCTGCGAATCGGAGCCCTGATCTTCTGCTCTGAGTTCCTTGCGCTCTGGGACAAAGAACCTATCTTCGATGGCGGGATCGACTTGGGCGTCACATATATCGAAAGGCTCCCGAAATACCAGCGGCTCAAGGTCATCCAAATCTTGGGTACCGGACTTTACAACTACCCGTACGACGAATTCATCGGCGCGCTCGACTGTCCGGGTGAAGCCGGTATGAAACGATGGCCCGATGCCGGCGAAACTGTTCAATTCATCGCCCACGCCTACAACTTCGGAGATACACCCTCCGGGCCCTTCGATTTCGAATGGAGTTACGACGGCGAAACGTTCTACACCGATCAGCACGATGGACTGGCACCGGGCGAACACTTCGCGTTCGAGATAAATCGCCAGTGGCCGGACGACACCGAAAATCCTGTGCTTACCTTCACCGTTGACCCTGATGGAGATATCGAAGAGCTGCTCGAAGACAATAACTCGGTTACAGATTGGATCAAGGGATACACGCTCGGCATGTACTTCAATCAGGGCGCATACGACTCCCTCGCCCTTTCCAACAAACCCGGACAGTCGATCCAGTCACCTGAACACTGGATCCACGACAATCTCGACCGTTTGAACGAGCTGATGGCCGAGGCGGGTCTGGAGGATCGAGTTCGAGTCGAGGAGTTTTTCATAGTCGAGAGAAGAAATCCCCGTGCTGAGGTGTGGCTGGACTTGGACGGCTGGTGGGCCATGTGGGACGACTTCGATATCTTCACCGTTGAAGGTCATAGCAAGCGGCCCGACATCGACTACGGGTTGCTACACGAATTGCTACACCAACTCGGGGTCATAGATCTTTATCGCTTGGGCGGAGGGCCTCGCGACATTTTGCTGGAAGATGTCAATGACACTGGGTGGCCCGCCGGTTGCGGCCACGTAGAGCACATACACGATCACTGCTTCAGATTCCCGGAAGAACAGCGCGGCCTGATGAACGAATTGATTCCCCGAATTGGCGCTCACACCGCCGGAGCTCTAAAGGTGAATCACGGCCATCGGCGGGGGTTTTACGGCGAGTACCTTTACGACACACCCGCCACCACGGTCATCAACGTCGTCGACGAAATGGGCAACCCGATACCCAACGTCAAGTTGACCTTCTACCAGAGAGAGATCAACGAATTCCATCAACATCTGGTAGACGCTACCCCAGAGTTTTCTGTTGTCGCGGACGACTCTGGTTCGGCTGTCCTTCCGAACCGAGGAATAACCGGCAAACTGACAAGCACGGGGCATCTGCTGAAACCAAACCCCTTCGGCTTGATCGATCTTGTAGGTTTCAACGGCACTTTCATCATCGAAATGACCAGTGACCAATGCACCAACTACGAATGGTTCACCATCGTCGAACTCAACCTCGCCTACTGGGACGGCCACACCGAACACGCCGAGTTCACCAAGACTCTCCGCTGCCCGCCACCGAGGTGACAGGCTACGCCACTAATGTCGAGCTATCCTTTGGCGGACCAGGCAACATTCCGTAACCCGCAATCACTTAAATCGCCTGGCAAGTCAAGGGCACGATGCGTTTCCTGGAATCAGCCGCCTCTATTGCCTCTTTGATGCCCGAACTCCTGCCAACTCGCCACACCGTCTCCGTCGAAGTCTACTTTCAGAGCGGGATACTGGCGTGAGTTGCCGAAATGCCAGACATCGTCCCGTCCAGTCGACGGGTCGAAATCTTCGTCGGCATTGTCTATGTCTACATTCCACACTCGGTAGATGCCCGTGTAGCCGGTAGGCCGTTGCATCTGTGCCGTAGTCGCGCCTCTGGCTCCAGAAGCAATGCCTCGACCCAAGCCTCGTTGTTGCCGCGCGCTCTGAGTGTCCCAGTAACTATCGATGATCCTTCCTTCCTGTTCGTTGTAGCCAACCAAACCTCCAATCCGATGACCGTCTCGACGACTGTCTGTCACTTTGCCAACGGCGTAACTGGTTACTATCACGGCACCGTCCGAGTTACCTCCACACAATCCACCAACTGCACGTTCACCTGACACATCGCCGGTCGCATACGAGGCGAGGATTGTCCCGGTATTCCACGCTGCTAGACCTCCTACAACGTTGGATCCAATCACATCTCCTTTGGCGTAGCTGTATGTGATGCTTCCGTGATTGATTCCGACTAGACCGCCTACCTCATAGTTACCCATCACCTGCGCAATGCTGAAACTGCCGGTGATTGAAGCGCCACTATGATTCAATCCCACCAAGCCGCCCATATCCTGGTCTTGCTCCCCGGGCCTGCCAGACACGGTTCCTGCAGAATAGCTTCCGATGATTTCACCGTCATTCCATCCCACTAAACCGCCCAACTCTTCTGTTCCTGTCACAATACCGTTGAAGTAGCTCCCGACAATAATTCCGTAACGGTCGCTATACCCGATCAACCCACCGACGATTTCTTGCCCCGAAACATTGCCCGTCGCGTAACTATTCGCAACTCGTCCATTGTTAATCCCTACCAGACCGCCGATATTTTCGACTCCCGACACCGACACATTGGCGGAGCTATTCACGATCTCGCCGAGATTTTCCTCCCCCAGACTGTTGCCGATTAATCCGCCGACCTCCGAACTTCCCGATACTCTGCCGCCAACGTAGATCGCACTAACTGGACCTCTGCTAGAACCCACCAGTCCACCAACCGATGCATGACCCGACACGTTCACATCAAGTAACCGCACGTTGCTAATCTCGCTCAGAAAGCTTGTCTCACCGAACAACCCTGTTGAACCCGTATCACCGAGACCTTCGCGGCTGATGTACAAGTTGCTGATCACGTAACCGTTGCCATTGAATTCGGCTCTGAATCTCTTTTCAGCGATCCCGATGGGCAGCCAACCCACACCTTCTGTCCACTTGCTATTCACCGTGCCGGACGCGTAGCTGTCGCGATCCCTGAAATCGAGATCTCTCATCAACTCATAGCCGTCACACATGCCGTTAGGACAGCCCATGCCGAACATAGCCCGGGGAAACGCGGACCGATAAGCCCCTAGGTTCAGCTCCACTCCCGCGTTCCCTGCGCCATCTAGATCATGCCGCATGACATCCAACTGCTCCAGATACCTGATCTCGATCAGACCGTCGTCATCAACGTCATAGTCGTTAAAAGGTATCCGTGTAGGCGTAGGTGTAGGCGTTTCTGTCGGTGTTGCCGTCGGCGTAGGTGTAGGAGTGATCGTAGGGGTGGCCGTCGGCGTGGGCGTGTTTGTCGGAGTCGGCGTGTGAGTCGCAGTGGCGGTGTGCGTCGGCGTGAATGTGGCCGTCGCTGTAGGTGTATCCGTCGGGGTCGCCGTTGGAGTGGACGTAGGGGTAGCCGTCGGCGTTGGAGTGGCTGTCGCTGTGGGAGTGAAAGTAGGAGTCGACGTCGGCGTTGGTGTAGCTGTAGCCGTCGGTGTGAAAGTAGGGGTCGACGTTGGCGTTGGGGTGGCTGTCGCCGTCGGTGTGAACGTAGGAGTCGACGTCGGCGTTG
>VXSB01000022.1:0-10312 GCA_009838175.1 Chloroflexota bacterium | reverse complement strand
TGAACGTAGGAGTCGACGTCGGCGTTGGCGTAGGTGGATCAGCAACGCAGGCAGAAGCCAAAACCGCTGCCATTGCGACAGACAGCGCCACGCTGGCCAAAACAGCCGTAATCGACCACTTTATGGGTATCAAGTCAGACACAATCTCACCATTCTAGGCTGTTAATCGCCGTAGCACCCCACAACCGTTTATGGCCCAGACTGACGTTGATCCCCGAACTCCTGCCAGGTCGCCACGCCATCTCCGTCGAAATCTACTCGCAGAGCCGGGTACTGACCAGATGTGCCGAAATCCCAAAAATCATCACGCCCCGTCGACGGGTCGAAATCGCCGTCCGCATTATCTACGTCAAGGTTCCAATGGCTGTAGATGCCCTCATAGCTGGTCGGACTAACCATGTGCGCCGCAATCACTCCTCTGGCTCCAGAATCAGTGACCCGATCCGAGTCTAGTTGCCGCCGCGTGCTGTGAGTGTTCCAGTAACTATCGATGACTCTTGAACCCTCATAATTACTGCCAATCAAACCACCGAACGAAAAGCCGTCTTCGCCGCGTTTTATCGTCCGACCAGCGGCGTAGCTGGTAACGACCACGCCGCCCCCAAAGTTGACCCCCAGCAACCCACCAACAGCGCTTTCACCTGCCACATCGCCAGCTGCGTAAGTGGCGATTATCGTCCCGCTATTTCCTCCGACTAGGCCGCCTGCCCGGTAGTCGCCGCCCACCTGCGCGATGCTGTAACTTTTGGTGATTGATCCATGACTACGATTTAGTCCCACCAACCCGCCTGCATGCGACACCGCTAACCCTAACCTGCTAACTTGCTGGGTGTTCGCAACAGGCCTGCCAGACACCGTTCCCGCAGAATAACTCCTCGTAATCTCACCCTCATTGCGCCCGGCCAAACCGCCGAGCACTTGCGTTCCTATCGCGTCACCGGTGAAGTAACTCCCGGTAATCAATCCGGATTTTCCGCTCCACCCGAGCAATCCGCCGACATTTAATCTCCCCGAAACCTTGCCCGTCGCGTGACTGCCCGCGACTCGTCCGTCGCTAATCCCTACCAGGCCTCCGATTTCATCTCTCCCTGTCACCGACACATCCGCGGAACTAGCCACAATCTCGCCGAGATTGCTGCCGGTCAAACCGCCGACCCCCGCATTCCCTGATACCTCGCCGCTAATGGATACGTTGTGGATCCTCCCGTTATTCAAGCCGACCATTCCGCCAACTCGAACTACTCCCAACACTTGCACATCGAGCAATCGCACATTGCTAATCTCGCTCTCATCCGTCGTTCTACCAAACAACCCTGTAGATTCCGTTTCGTTGAGACCAATAGGATCCGTTTTGGTGTCACCAGGGCGACTGATGTACAAGTTGCTGATTGCATAACCATTGCCGTTGAATTTTGCGCTGAATGTCCGTTCTCCAAGTCCGATGGGCAGCCACCCCACGCCATCTGTCCATTTGCTATTCACCGTTCCCGACGCATAGCTGTCGCCATCCCTAAAGTCCAGGTCTCTCATCAACTCATACCCCTCACATACGCCTCCAGGACAGCCCATGCCAGACTCAGGCCAAGGAAACGCGGATCGATGGTGCGCAACTCGAGACAGGTTTTTCGGTTTACCTGTGCCGACTAGATCATGCCGTATCACATCCAGTTGCTCTAGATACCTGACCTCGATCAGACCGTCATCATCAACGTCGTAGTCGATCATCGGTGTCGGCGTGGGTGTGGGTGTCGGTGTGGGCGTAGGTGTCGGAGTGATCGTAGGTGTGTCCGTCGGGGTCGGCGTAGGTGTTGGAGTGGCAGTATGAGTTGGCGTGAATGTGGCCGTCGCAGTGGGAGTATCCGTAGGCGCCGGGGTTGGCGTGAAGGTAGGAGTAATCGTCGGAGTCGGCGTAGGTGTCGCCGTGGCGGTATGAGTTGGCGTGGATGTGGCCGTCGCCGTGGGAGTATCTGTAGGCGTCGGAGTTGGCGTGAACGTAGGAGTGGAGGTCGGAGTCGCCATAGGAGTCGGAGTCGCTGTCGGAGCAACAGTCGGTGGGGGCTCTGGCGTCGGCGTTGGACGAACAGTAGGCGAAGCAGTCGCCGTCGCTGGTACCGCAACCGTAGGAGTAGGGTCACCAGAGTTACAGGCCGAAAGAAAAACCGCCATCACTGCAAGGAACGCCGTCACGCTGGCAAGAACAGCCGTCGCATCCCTTTTAAGGATTCGAAGAGCGAACACAATCAATTCATCCTAGACCATCGATCTTGGTTGCATCGATGTATCTGGATTTAATTCCAACATCACGCCAGTCTCTATCCCTAACAGCCACCCGCTACCACGATTCGCTTATCCTTGAGTGGGTATCTCGCCCGTTCCCCATCGAACCCTAGTGAATCTCTCCTCTTTAGCCGCGAGGCCGATCCACGCCACCCGGCGCATCTACCGCGGCTATGTGGTGGCCCTGCTCGTATTCCTATCCACCGGGCTCTCCATCGGTATGACTCAATACTCCTTCGGCGAGTTCGCAGGGCCGCTGCAAACCCGCTACGGCTGGAACCAGACTCAGCTGAACCTATCCCTTGCTTTCTCTTTCGTCTCCGGACTCCTCGCTCCCATCATCGGGTATTGGATGGACCGTTTCGGCGTCCGACCAGTGATGTTCGTGTCGTTGTTCCTGATCGCAATCGGCTTCGTGCTTCGTCCCTTCATGACGGAACTTTGGCACTGGTTGGCGCTCGCGACCCTCGTCTACGCCGGATTCCCCGGCGCAACCGTCCTGCCCGCCGGCAAGATGGTGGGGCTATGGTTCCCGAACTCGATGGGACGCATGACCGGCATCGTGGTATCCGGCAACAACTTCGGCGGCATGACCATGCCACCACTCGCGGCAACCATCATCGCGCTCATCAACTGGGAGTGGGCATACATCATTTTCGCCATCATCATGTTCGGACTCGCCGCGGCGGTCATGGTCTTCCTGCGCGAGAAGCCCCGCGACGTCGAGGTCGAGATGCGCCGCACCCACCGGCCACGTCCATCCGCCAGCGCGGCGGCTGCACGAGCGGGAATGTCCGTCAAACGAGCCGTCAAGACCTGGGCCTTCTGGCTCACGCTAATCGGACTCGTCGCCGCAACTTTCACTTACCAAGGCGTCCTCACCCAGCTCCGACAGCACTTCGGCGAAAACGGCTTCGCTCCCGCTGCCGCCACCTCTGCCGTCACCTTTATCGCCACCATGGGCATCGCATCCAAGATCGCGTTTGGACGCGCCAGCGAACGCTTCAGCGCCCGCAAGATGACCGTATTAAGCACCGCATTCCAAGCCCTCGGTGTCTCCCTAATGATCCTCCCCTTCGGCGGCATACCCCTTATCGTCGCCGGTATCTTCATCTACAGCCTAGGCTTCGGCGGACTCGGCGCACTCATCGTCCTCGTAGTCCAACAGACATTCGGACTCCGCGAATACGCGTCATTGATGGGTCTCTACCAGTTCGCGCAGATCATCTCGATCGCCGGTGGACCTGTACTCGCTGGAAGAGTCCACGACACCACCGGCTCCTTCGACCTCGCCTTCGCCACCATCGTCGGCATCTTCATCTTCGGCATGATCACCCTGTTCTTAGCGCGTCAGCCGAAGTGGGAGTGAAGTGTTATCATGAAGTCATTACATCATTACATCACTTGAAGAGACTCCACCTTGAAACGAACGCAGATCCAATTTGAAGAAACGACGTATCTGTCCCTGAAAAATCGGGCTCAGGCAGAAAACAGGTCGATGGCATCCGTAGTGCGAGATGCCGTTGACCGGTACTTGAACGGTCATCCGCGAGAAAAGCTATCGCTGAAGGACTTTGCATTCATTGCATCTGGAAGTTCGGATCCCAGCGACCCACGCTCGGGTTCGGTACATCACGACGACATCTTTGTCGAGGCAGCCCTCGAGTGATATTCCTCGACACTTCCGCGATCATCGCGATGGTCGACGATCGCGATGAATTCCACGAAAGAGCACTCACGACCGCCGATAATCTGTCGGGCGAAGGGCACCAGCTATGGAGCCACAATTACCTCATCGTAGAGGCATCCGCCGTTTTACAACGTAAATTGGGTATCGGAAATTCCCTCACACTACTCACGAGGTTTGAAGATATGGCCAAGATACACTGGGTTACGCCAGAAGAACATGAACGCGCGGTGTATCGTCTCGGCCAGCGAAATCGTCGGAACCTGAGCTTCGTCGACTGCGTAAGCTTCGTTCTGATGGAAAAATTGGGTTGCGTAGACGCATTCACCTACGACTCCGACTTCGAAACCGAAGGCTTCAAACTGGTCGGATGATGAGTGGCAGGTTTGAAACCTGGCACTGCCACCAACGCCCAACATCACCTCTCTGGATTCCGGCTTTCGCCGGAATGACGTTGTGTTGCGCGGGTATGACGGGGGCATCCCCCGCTCGCATCGCTTCGCTTGCTCGCGCCCCCTTCGCTTCGCGAAAGGGGCGGGTGCCCTACCCCGTAAACCGAATAATCAACGGCACGACGATCGCCGTCAGCGCTAGCATCCCGATAACCGCGGCGAAGAGCTGATAGCGGATACCGTAGTTCGACATCAGCGACGGATCGTAATACTTCGCCACCTCGTTGTCCCGATACATCGCCACCAGCCCGTCGAGCAGCATCCGACGCGTCCGGCGACCCAAGATCAAAGCCACCAACGCCACGACGTTCAGCAGCACCGTCATCACGATGAACACCACCAGCACGGTGTCGTACGTCGCGGAACCACCTCTCGTCACGGCTTCGGAGGCCAAGCCCGAATTCACCGCCAACACGATCAGATTGAACACGATCGCCGTCAGCACGAAGATCGTATCCGTCCGACTGCTCTCCCCCAGCTCCCTAACAATGTGTTCATGGACTTGGCTTAGCATGGCTCGTTGTTCTTTCTCTCCGATGATTTCAAATCATACACACGGGTTCCGGGTATACCACGCTCCCTGCCCCTTGGTCACCCCGTTCACCCTCTCCCTAGCCCTCTCCCATCGAGGGAGAGGGGATACCCTGCTGCCGCTCGCGTCCCTTTGGGCTTTGCGATGGGGAGGGGCGCAGCTCTAAACTCCTACTTCCCGTCGCGCCTCATCTACCGTCATTATCCCCGCGCCAACCAGCGTCGCCAACCTCTCCGCCCGGTCCGACTGCGACTCCTGCACCGCCTCGACATTTGACAGATTGAAGCGCACAACCAACTCGCCGACGAAGTGCTCGAAGTGCGGTGTCAGACGATGATTGATGCCGTCCTCCAGCATCTTCAACTCTGGGATGATCGTGTTCCGCCAGAGGAACTGCTCCATCGTCCGCACGTTCGCCAGCGTCGCATCCTCGAACTCACTCAAAAACACCTTCGGCACCCCGAACGCCCGCGACACCTCCTCCACTGACCACTGCAACGCGGCGATGAACTCCATATCCGACTGGTTCGAACCTAGACGCTTCATGTCTACGCCAGCGCTCAAGATCATGGGACGGTGAGCCGTGTCTGGATTCGCCAATCGCGTCTCCCATCTCTCTATCAACTCGTCGATCTGCTCCTGCTGCGGGTTGCCCTCCGTAGTAATCACCATGTCCGACGGCGCCGCAGAATGCACGTAAAACCGTCGGTTGAAGCGCAATGCCTCCGTTCCCATGTCTACCGCCGAACGAGCCGGCTCCATCGACGAGAGACCCGAAAACGAATTCATCGGATTGAACCGCCGGTACCACAGCATCTCTTCCGGCAGATACGCGGCTCTACCGTCCAGGTTCTCGTGGATGAACCCTCGCACGACACGATCATCTTCGCCCGCCACGACACGCACCTCGTCCGGCCGCAACGGCCACATCTCATACGGAACTCCGTCGCCATCGCGCTCGATCGCCACGTACGCTGAACCCCACAACGCCAACCGACTCTCTACCGTCCGCAACAGCTGACCGCCGTCCCAAACATCATTCGGACGATCCAGCAACCGCTGCAACGGGTGGTCCACCCCAGCCGGCTCGTACTCCGAACCCGCACCGACACGCCGCCAAACCTCAAGCGGCGGACGACTGACCGCCTCCGCCAAGACCCGAACCGCCGCATGAACCGCCGTCGACCGACCGTAATATTCCGCATGACGACCTGACGACCACTCAACATCGTCACTCTTCACAAGCGGAACGCCGATCCGATCCAAGATCCGACGTGCCGACATCGCGCGTTCTAGAACCGCTGGTTCACGCTCGACATCACTGCCAAGCCCGAACGGTGCAGTCACTGCACGCCCCAACCTGCGAAACACCCCGTCTCTGCTCTCTTCGCCTGCATTCATTCTTCATCTCCTTCTTCACCACTCAGACGCTCGCAACCGAGCTCAAGGCAAAACCAACAATCGCCAACACTTCACCCCCGACCAAAACCATCAGCCAGCGGATATTGATCTCTATCCCGCGCAACCGCTGATCGTGATCATGCTCGACCGTCCTCCGAAGCTGCTTGACCTGCTCCACAAGATCGACATCATCGTTCTCCCTCTTCTGAGCATTCGACACCGACCTCCTAGAGCGCGCCGACCGCTTCGGCTCAGCGAGCTCATCAAGATCAATCCCCAATAAAACCTCACGTGGATCCATTTCTAGTCATTCCTCTGTTTGCTTTTCCCCTCACCCTGGCCCTCTCCCACGGTGGGGAGAGGGAATCTGTTATCTGACACGGGATGGCCGTGAACCCACATATCCCCTCTCCCTTGATGGGAGAGGGTCAGGGTGAGGGTGACTCATATCCTCAATCTCCGATACGGTGCCAACAATCGCGATACGTCGCCCGAAGGGTCATAAAGCTCGTCACGCGCACCTTCGGCAACATCGTTCGAACGGGCGATGCCGTCGCGCCGACGCCAGCGATCAACCGCCACCAGCAGTGTCGCCTCAACCACCTCCGCCGGATACGACAATGCCTTCAGCAGCGAGCCATCATCGTGCGCTACCGCGGATGTGCCGTTCATGCCGCGTTCGACGTTCAACACCGATGCGCCCACCTGCTTCACGAACATCTGTTCGTTGCCTACCAAGATCGTCTGACCGGCTCGAACGTTCGCATCATCGTCCACTTTGAACGACTTCGACGCCTTAGTTACCTGCGCTCCCGAGTTGCTGATGTAACCGTCCAGCGACACGAAGTGCGACCGGTAACCCCATCGGCCCGTTATCTGCACCGAGGCCCGTCCTGTCGGGAAGCATCGACCACCGCGACGCCGGGGAGTCCGCAGTGCGTGAAACGGCACGCCGCGCAACGAGTGCGGGTCTGAGTCCAGCGGATACAAGATGTAGTCCTTGCGCTCCCTGATCCGTTCGTAGACACCGTCTCCATCCCAGTCCTCGACGACCTGAGCGATCTCAATCAGATCATCGACCTGCACGCCATGTCGATCCTGCACGTCGAACCGCTTCGAGCCGGAAGTCACGTAGAAGTTCCGGCCGCAGTGCCCATCGACGATCCGACTCGCGACATGCAGCAGATGCCACAACGTCGAGTCCCGCGTCGTATCCGTGATACCCAAACGACGCTTCAAATCAGTCGGCGTCGCATAAATATTCAGCACCCCAACCGGTGCTTTTCCATCGACCATTTCTCATTTCCTTTCTTTCTAGCCCCTTTCGCCGTGCGAAAGGGGCGCGAGCAAGTGGAGCGCAGCGAGCGGGGTATGCCCGGGGCGGATGGGTGGGAGCAAACTCTCCGATGCCCATCCTCACCGCGTTGCATCCCCCGCGAAAATTGCTTCGCTCTTTCGCGCCCCCTTACGCTGCGCGAAGGGGGCGTACTACCACCTCACATCAATGCGAAATGTTGTAAGCCAACGCCGTGTGCTCGGCGTTGGCACGATCACCTGTGCGCTCGGCGAAGGCCAGCCTCATACTCATGACCATCACGTTCTGACGCTTCTGGATGTCACGATGCGTCTCGATCATCAGATCCCGGCGAAAACCCACGCGCCACTGGCTCGTGTTCACGCACAACACCCGGCCGCGATCGGTGTCATTCCCGCCGTCCGTCACCTTGCCGTCAGCATCAGCCAACCGCATCTGACCGCTCACGATCAGCGGATGACCGTAAACCGTTGCCAGCTGACCCGTCAAAATCGTCGCCTGCGGACCCAGCTTGTCGACCGTCTCGACCGACGAAATCCCGAGACTGCTGACGAATGTCGCCACGTCGGTGATGAAGACCGTGTCCCGCGCATTCACTCCGTACTTGCCGAGCTTCTTCAGCAGATCGAGGTAAGCCGCGGCCGTAATTTCGCCGGCGATACCTTTCGACTGTCCAGTGTTGTCCACCAGCGGCAAGTGCAGCAACCCATCAAAGCCGATCAGGTAATGCGCCATACCAGCCGTCGATGTGGTGATCGTCGTACTGTCCGCGTTGATGCCGTTACCAGGTGTCCTGTCCGCGTTGAGCAGAACGTCGTCGATAACCTCCGCCGCGTTCCGAACGAGCGTCCGGCGGACCTCTGGCAGAACTGCGAACACTGCATCCTCTTCCAGAGTCAACGACCACGGCACTTCCGCCACCAGCTCATGCGCGGTCAGCGTCTGCTTCGCCGTCTTCGGTGTGCTCTCCGCGACCGCCGTGTTCTCCGAGCCCGGATACCAGTTCACATCGCCCAGTTGGAGCGGGATGTCGAACGGACTCGTCGGCATATCGATGCGGTTGAAGAGACCGGCGACTTTCGTCTCCTGGTGCACATCATTCCACAGCAGCGACGACATCCCGGACGGAACTATCTCATCGCCCTTCCCAGCGGTGACGCTGTCCATCGCGCCCTTCAGCCGGATGTCCCAGTCGCGGACCGAATCCGAACCCACCTGCGACGCAGCAGCCTTTTGCATGCTCCGCATGATCGCCAGATCCAGCACATCGCAACCCGCGTACGGCCCCGACTTCACGACTTGATCGGTAGGGGCAGGTTTGAAACCTGCCCCTACGTTGTTCAAACCCGAACCATCATCCAACACCGCCGATCGACGATATTCTCGCTGCTCGCTTGTCAGCGCCTCTATCGCCTTCCGGAGCCGCACTCTCTCCTCCTGCGCCGGCTCCACACGCTCCTTCACGAACGTCGAAACATCCGCAATCTCCTTCTTCAACAACTCGATCTCTTGTGTAGTCTCAGGCATTTTTACCTGGCTCCATTTCTCTGTTTTTCGTGATTCAAAACCCTCGATATGAGGGCGTAACATTCGTTAGCTGACCGAAGTCAGTCGACCAACAACCCCGCTGCCATCACCAATCTCCTCACCCCCGCACGAAGTTCCGCAACATCATCATCACCCTCTTCCTTCAATCCTTCAGATCCGGGTTCAGATACCCCCTCCACCAACGCCTCGTCATGCATCGGCACTGGCACCGCGCTGATCTCCAGCAACTCCTGCCGACGATACAGATACCCCCGCCGACCATTCGACGCCTTCCGAATCTCCGTCTCCAGCGGCAGAAATCCCACCGAGACACCGCGCATGAATCCGCGTTGGTACAACCGCGCGATTTCACCCGCGAAATCCGTAGGCGCAAACTCCAACTCCGCATACAGCGCGCCACCATCGACCCAAATCCTCTGCGACTTCCCGATCGGCGGCTGCGAGCGATCATGCGCCCATAGAAACACCGGATTCCGTCGATAACC
Source organism: Chloroflexota bacterium (assembly GCA_009838175.1). Classification (GTDB taxonomy): domain Bacteria; phylum Chloroflexota; class Dehalococcoidia; order Lucifugimonadales; family Lucifugimonadaceae; genus Bin127. Next base: position 615 of record VXSB01000022.1, on the reverse strand, counting down.
GTCCAGCTCCCAGCCGCCCGGATCGATCACGTCGCCCTTGCGATCTTCACTTCCAACTGCCGCCCTGATAGTCAGACGGCTAATCGGGCGGCGAGGCGCATCGGCGTCACGCCCCGCATCACCAACTACGTCCCCGTTTGCAACGCCTTTGCTGTCGCCAAGAGCTAGCTGCCCGTTGCCGGCTTGCACGACACCTGCGCCGAGCCACTTGACAACCACCCCGCCGCTCCGATCCGGCCGCGACAAACCACGGATGTCACGGCCTGCAGATACTTCCACACTCCCCACTTCGTCCTCCAGATTTCCGATATCGACAGATCGTCGATAGATCTAAAACGTTCGTTCTTCTTTGAAGAATGACACATATATACCAAAAATGCAAGAGCGAAATGGCAGGATTTTAGAGATTTTTTAACAATCGTATGAAATCAAAGCACCGCCCCTTTCGTAAAACGAAAGGGGCGCACACAAGCGAAGCGAGGGCGCGGGGTATGCACGGGTTGGGATGCCTGCACGCATCTGAAACCCCTTTCATTCCCCCTTGCCATCAAGGGGGAGGGATGCCGTACGCACCCCACCCTGCCGCCCGCATACCCCCTGACCCCCTTTCGTCCA
>VXSB01000048.1 GCA_009838175.1 Chloroflexota bacterium | reverse complement strand
TCTGCACACGTCTGCGCAGCACTGTTTCGATCCGTCGATCTGTTTGTTATATTACTACATATGTTGCGGTTGTCAAGTGAGAGTTGTCTGAACCGGGGATTGCGGGGATTGGCGGGATGCGCCCCGCCCTTTTGTCCCGTCTCTCCCTCTCCCTGACCCTCTCCCATCGAGGGAGAGGGGATGCCCGTTCACACCGCCTCCCCGGGCATACCCCGCTCGCGTCACTTCGTTTGCTCGCGCCCCTTTCGCCCAGCGAAAGGGGCGCGGACATCCTTCCGGATGGGCGTTCCGTCCGCTGAAGCGTTCTCCTGCGCGGCTATGACGGGGATTTTGAGGTGGTTTAACCCGTTGGGGAAGTGATACGGACGTCCTTCCTTGCGACGATGATTAGGAATGTTGGGACGATGCGGGTGTCATCGAGGCCGGGGTGTTGGGCTATGGCTTCGTCGGTGGCATAGGGTTCGATGAAGTCTTCGAGGATGAAACCGGATTGGATGATCCAGCGCATCCACGTTTGGAGGGTGTAGCTGTTGCCGGTGGTTTGGAAGGGATATTTGTATCGGTCGTTCATCCATGTGAGGGTTAATGGAGTTTCGTCAAAGTAGTCGCCAATTTCTAGCCCGATTTTCTTGCCGTCGGCGTCTCGGACCCATTCTCGGTACATTGTGTCGGTTACTGGATGGGTGTTGGTGAATACCAGACGGCCACGGTTTCGTAGAAGGCGGTGGGCACCGCGTATGACGCGTCCGGGGTCGGGCATGTCGATTAGCGAGACGCATGCGGTCACTAGGTCGAGTGAGGCTTCGGGAAGGGATTCGATGACCGATGCTGCATCACCTTCTATGTATTCGATACTTAGTCTTTCTTTTTCTTCGATTTGTCGGGCGTGGGCGAGTTGATTAGGTGAGATATCGATACCTACTACCTTGGATGCTCCATTTCGGGCCATTTGTCGGCTGAAGTAACCGATACCGCATCCCAGATCGAGGACTTCCAGATCCTTTACGTTGCCACATGCTTCTACCATCGCCGGGCCGAAGAAATTGAGGCGGTAGTAGTCGACGCCGCTCATTTGGGCATCGGCGTATGCATCTGACGCGATGTCCCATTCGCGCTGGATTGATGCGAGATCAAAGCGAATCGCTGGTTCTCTTGTCTGGTTCTTCTTGGTCATGGGGATGTTGTATTTATCGTTCAGTCGATTAAGTGATACATAGTCTCATTAGGTATATGCATACGTGGTATCATTTCGGGTTAGACACTGGTTATCACACACACTGGTCATCTTTGTGTGCGGGAGAAATTGAGCAATGAATAACATCGGTCGAGTGATGCCGTTCGGTTTCATCATGATCATGCGGTTTTGGGTTTTGGCAGTCGTTTCCGCTGCGATCTTGACAGCAGCGGTAGCGTGCAGCGAGGACCCTGATCCGACATCGACTCCGGTACCTGAGCCTACTGCAACGTCGGCGCCTCCGCAACCTGATGCGACAACCGCTCCGCCGGCAGCCACAACCGCTCCACCCACAGCAACGCCCGAGCCGGCAACTGCGACGCCTGAGCCGGAAGTGGAAGTTATTGATGCCGAACCATTGAGCATCGTCGCAACGAGTAACATCGTTGGCGATTGGGTTTCGATTATTGGTGGTGATCGGGTCGACGTCCTAGAACTGGTACCGCGTGGAGCCGATCCGCACGCTTATCAACCTGGTGCTCGCGATATCGCTCGCGTGGCCGATTCGGATCTCGTGTTTGCGGTCGGGTTGCAGCTTGAGGGGCTGTGGTTGGAGGAGCTGATCGATAATGCGGCGGCTGACCACGATTCTGTGTTTGAGATCGCGGAACACGTAAACCCGATCCCGTTCGTTGACGTTCACGGTCACGGCGAAGATGAACATGACGAGCATGCCCACGACGAGGATGAGGACGAACATGCCCACGACGAGGATGAGGACGAGCACGCTCACGACGAGGACGAACATGCCCACGACGAGGATGAGGATGAACACGCTCACGAGCATGATGAAGACGAGCACATGGAACATGAAGAAGGCGAACACGTCGAGCTGACGGGACGCCTTTTGGTCGGCGACGCAGATTCCGGACATATCATCGTTTTGGACCTCATGACGGAAGAGGTTTCGGAGCTTGACATTCACCTTCCCGGCCCGGTTTCGGCGATCTACGCGAGTCCGAGCCATCGATTCGGTTACGCGATTTACCGCGGCGATGAGGGTGACCATGCGGTTCATGTAATCGATGGCGGAGTGTTCCTCGTACCGCACGGGGACCACGAAGATTTGGTTGTGTTGCCCGTGAGCGAGGTTGGGTTAACCGTCAATGAAGAGCTGCCGATCCACTTCACAAACGGTGGCGAATGGTCGGCGATCTTCCACGACGCCTCCGGCTTGGTGGCGCTCTTGAACGAACACGAGATCGAGGAAGAGGGACACGCATACGAAATCCCTTACCTCAACGCCGGTCCACAGCATGGCGCGGCGGTACCGCTCGAGAACGATTTGTTCGCGGTGACGGTGATGAACCCGAACCCTGATGACGTTTTGCCGATCGGCGTAGAAGTCAGAAACCTCGACGATGAGGTTGTCTGGGATGGTAGTCGGGAGGCCTGTCCCGGGATGCACGGCGAAGCGCACAACCACCACGGTTCTGCGTACGGCTGTAACGACGGTGTGCTGTTCATCGAACCACATGGCGATCACTTCGACTATTGGCTGATCGAGAACGGCGAGGGCATGCCCGAAGGGGGCCGCGTAGGCGCAGTCTGGGCACACCATGATGCGGAGCACTTCTTCGGATACGCAGTCGTCGTGGGTCCGCAAGGATTTGCAAACGCAGGTGTTTGGATGATCGATCCGGAAGGACAGGAGATGGTCCAGGTTCTCCCACCCTCTGACGACAAAAACGTCGTGACCGGTGCATTTGGCCATGACGGTTCGGTAGTCTACGTGTACACCTACGATGGCATGTTGAACGCGATCGATGCCGCCGACGGCGATGTGATCGGCGAAGCGCAGTTGACGGACCCCGTCGACGCGGGCGGCGGCGACGCTGTCCCAAGCCTCATCATCGTAGGCGAGACGCTGTTCATGACTGAGAGCGCGCACGGACATGGACATGTCATTGCGTTCGATTTAGAACACATGGAAGTCGCGGAAGAGTGGGAGCTCGAGATAGCTCCGACTTCGTTGGCGTACGTGGGCATCGTATCGGGCGATGACCATCCCGAACACGGCCATGATGAGCATGAAGATGAGCACGCGCACGAGGACGAGGACGAACACGCGCACGAAGATGAGGACGAGCATGCGCACGAAGATGAAGACGAACACATGGAAGAGGGCGACGCCCACGGCCACGACCACGACCACGGCGCGTTCGATCCTCACTTCTGGTTCGACCCTGATCGCGTGATAATCGCGGTCACCGAGATCGCCGAGCAACTCAGTGCGCTTGAGCCGGCATCAGAGGACTACTTCAACGCCAACCGCGACGATTACATCGCCAAGCTCGAGGAGCTGGATCACTGGATCGAGGACACCGTCGCAACTATCGATGACCACGACCGGATCATGGTGACGTCGCACGACGCGTTCGGGTACTTCGCCGCCAAGTACGGCTTCACAGTTGCCGGAGTGATCATCCCTGGCGGAGGCACGGAGTTAGAGCCTTCGCCTCAGGAGTTAGCAGAGCTTGTCCATGAGGTAGAGGAGTCTGGTGCAACAGTCGTCTTCTCGGAGGTGCAAATCAGCGATCGACTTGCGAGAACTTTGGCGGATGAAACCGGGATCAGGCTAGTCGGTGGTTTGCATGCTGGCACCCTCGGTGGTGACGGCAGCGGAGCCGAGAACTACCTCGACTTTATGCGGACCAATGTTGGTATCATCGTCGGAGCGTTGTCAGAATAGGCCATGCTTGATGAGCCAAACCCCAACCTACATCCACGATTCGGAGCTTGAAAAGCAAACGGCACCGCTCCCGGCGGTTGACGCGAACTGCATGTGCGTCACCTACGGACAGGACACGGTCCTTAGGGACGTGACCTTCTCCGTGCCGTCGGGAGCGTTCGTCGGGATCGTGGGTCCGAACGGCGCGGGGAAGTCGACGCTGCTCAAGACGCTGGTTGGGATTGTCGAACTGTCTTCCGGGTCGGTGAACATCTATGGGTCCGACCCTTCTCAGACCCGACGGATGGTAGGATACGTTCCGCAGTCGGACGATGTGAATTGGCAGTTTCCGGTGACGGTGTGGGATGTGGTGATGATGGGCAGGACGCCGAGTCTGGGCGCATTCCGTTATGAATCGGCTGCGGACAAGAACGCAGTGAATGATGCATTGCACCGCGTGGGTCTGCTCCACCGGAAGGACGATATGATCCGCTCGTTGTCGGGCGGCCAGCGACAACGCGTGTTCGTCGCGCGGGCGTTGGCACAGGATGCGCGAGTGTTGTTGCTGGACGAGGCGTTCAGCGGCGTGGATGTGGGTTCGCAGTACGAACTGATGGCGGTACTGAGGCGGCTGTGCGAGGAAGGTCAGACGGTCTTATTGACGACGCACGACTTGGCGAATATGGCGAGGCAATTAGATACCGTGCTGTGCCTCAACTGCCACTTGTGTGCTTGCGGTCCGCCGGATGAGGTGTTCACCCCTGAGGTTCTGGAAGAGCTTTACGGTCCGCACGTGGTTGCGGCGGAGAGCGGTTACACCATCTGATTTGCCAGTGGGGCAAGGCGTCGATGGACTTGATTTCTTACATCGTCGAGCCGTTCCAATATGGGTTTTTGTTGCGGGCACTAGCAGTCGCCGTGATCACCAGCATCACATGTCCGTTGGTCGGAGTTTTTGTGGTAACGCGGGGCTACGGGTTCATGGGTGATGCGATGGCGCACGCGATACTTCCGGGGATGGCAGCGGCGCTGATCGCCGGTCTGAGCCCGTGGATCGGGATGTTGCCGTCGGCACTGGTGTTCGCGTTTCTGGTCGGATTCATAGTCCGCAAGACCGGTATCCAAGCAGACGCGGCGATTGGAATCATGTTTGCGACATTGTTCGCCCTCGGCATATTGGTGATGTCGCTTTGGGGCGCGCAGGTTACGGTGAGCCTCGAAGACATCCTTTTGGGTCAACTCTTAGCGGTTACTCAGAGCGACATCTTGGTAACGCTAGGCGTTGCGTCCCTGACGTTGCTGGTATTCATCGGTTATTTCAAGGGCCTCATGTTCGTGAGTTTCGATCCGGTCGGCGCGGAGGTTGCGGGCATACGTGTGGAGCGGGTGGACTATCTGCTGTTGGCGTTGATTTCAGTGGTGGTCGTCGTGACGATACAGGCCGTCGGCGTGGTACTCGTGCTTGCAATGCTGATAGCACCAGCGGCAGCGGCTACACTAGCGGCGCAAAGGGTTGTGCCGACAATCGGCTTCGGGATACTGTTCGCCCTAATCGCGTCGATTGTGGGGATCTACGCCTCTTACTACTGGAACTTGCCGTCGGGAGCGTCTATCGCGATGGCGTCTGGCTTGATCTTCGCGATCGTGGCATTGGTTAGACGACGCATTTCTCGAGCTTGATCTTCGGTGTCGGGAGCGAGACTCCTAGACATCGATGCGGAGGCTGACCGTCTCGCCCGTAATTCCTTCGACGGATCGACTCAAATCATTCACCGCGTTGCGCATGATATTCGCATCTAGAGGAGCTGTGCGGGTCGCACGTAGCGCTCCCTCCCCACCCAAAACGCCGCTACTCGATTTAGTCTAGTGGTTTGGTGCTTAGCTGGATGGATCTGACCTCTTACATCACTGAGCCGTTTCAGTACGGTTTCATGCTGCGTGCGCTCGGAGTGGCGATAATCGTCAGCATCACTTGTCCGTTGGTTGGGGTTTTCGTCATCACGCGCGGTTATGGGTTTATGGGCGATGCGATGGCGCACTCCATTTTTCCCGGCATGGCGTTGGCACTGGTCGTAGGGCTAAGCCCTTGGTACGGCATGTTGCCTGCCGCCCTGGTCTTCGCGTTTCTGATCGGGTTCGTGATGCGTAAGACAGGGATTCAAGCAGATGCGGCGATCGGGATCCTGTTTGCGTCCCTCTTCGCGCTCGGGATCATTTTGATTTCGCTTTCCGGTTCCCGGGTCTCGGTGAATCTTGAAGACATCCTGTTGGGGCAGATCTTGGCGGTGACGACCGGTGACATCTTGATGACTTTGGGCGTTGCGTTTCTGACGTTGGTGTTGTTCGTCGGTTACTTCAAGGAGCTTATGTTCGTGAGTTTCGATCCAATCGGAGCGGAGGTCGCGGGTGTGAACGTTGCGTGGATCGACTATCTGCTTCTGGCGATGATTTCAGTGGTGATCGTGGTGACCATCCAGGCCGTGGGCGTGATACTCGTTTTGGCGATGCTAATAGCGCCGGCGGCGGCGGCTTCTCTCACCGCGCAACGCGTCTTGCACATAATAGGCTTCGGGATACTCTTCGCCCTGCTAGCATCAATATCCGGTCTCTACGCGTCTTATTACGGCAATCTGCCTTCAGGTGCCTCGATCGCTCTAGCGTCCGGCATAATTTTCGCCATCGTCGCAATGATCAGACGGCGAATTTCTTGACGCTCCTAGCGAGCGCGCTGCCGCCTAGCCATCGAAACTTCAACCACGTCGACCATCACCCCGATCCTCAGTAGCAGCAATATCGCGACCACATTTCCGTGCTGACTGCTTCTAAGTGAATGCTGTTATTAACTTTAATTAGACATTGTATCCGATGAAGAATTGTTCTATTGATATTGAGTTGCAGGTTCTATATCAGTTTAAAACACTTGATTTTGATACGTTATCCATTTGGGCTTGCTTCTTTTTGATACGACATCTTATCTAAGTTGCTACTTGGTCCGTTTCTAAATCACCGCATCTAGTTGAACAGGAAGTCCACTGAATGGGCTTATTGTAGAGAAATTACCAGAGTGCTATGGTATTTCGATGAAAAGCATGTAATATTAAGTTAAGTTCGCTGAAACTATACGATTTATGTAATCAGCGGCAATGGAAAGCTTCACACTGTTGAAGCAAGTGAAATAGACCAGAGGAGAGAAAAATGGCTGTACATGCCCATGAGACGCATGAATGTGATGCGCACGAACATCATGCCGGCGAGCACATTCACGACACGCATGAGTGCGACGACCACGAACACCATGGTGACGAGGAAGGTCATGTTCACGACATGCACGAGTGTGACGACCATGAGCACCACGAAGGCGAGCACATCCACGACGACCACGAGTGCGACGACCACGAGCACCACGCGTAAGCTAGCTTTAAACTGACGAAGCCCCGGCAATCGCAGGATTGGCGGGGCTTCGTTGCAGTTATCGCTTGTTAATTTTTCAGGCACCCGCGAGGGTGCCTTTTTGTATTGTCCGCTTGCTCGGCCTAGATAACGTGTCGTGCCCTCTCGAGCAAGTAACTCACGAGGTGGTCCTCAGTGCATCCCGACACGGTTTGCTCGATTTGCACCGTGAGGTGATGGATCCCGTGCTCATCCCGGGCGATTTCTCGAATCCGGCGCAGCAGTGCTTCGGTATCTTCTTTGGCCAGATCAGGATCGACGAGAACGTGCGCGGTCATCGATTCGTAGCCCGAGGCTATCGTCCAAACATGGACATCATGCACGAGCGTGACATGAGGCAGATCCTCGATTTGACCACAGAGTTGCTCGACATCAACGTGTTGCGGCACTCCTTCCAACAGCACAACCAGGACCTTCTTTGCGAGACCCCAAGAGCTGACGAGTATGAGTAGGCCGATCAACACGCTGATGATAGGGTCGATCAAATCCCATCCGGTAAAGATGATTACCAGCCCCGAGACCACCACACCAACGGAACCGAGCAGGTCTCCCATCACGTGCCAGAAAGCACCTTCAACGTTCAAACTGTGTTCGGAACTGCCATGCAGGATCCAAGCCGCGACGATGTTTACGACTAGTCCAAGCGCGCCGACGATCAGCATAAGCGGTCCTTCGACATGGGCCTCTTCGATGCCGCGAATGCGGTGATAAGCCTCGAAGAAGATCCATGCGACGATGATCCAAAGCGATATCGCATTGATCAACGCTGCCAGCACCTCGGCACGCCGGAAACCGTACGTCCTCGCCGCATCTTCAACTCTGTCCCCGATCCATAGAGCGAATAGAGCTAGGCCTATAGCCAATGCGTCAGTGATCATGTGCCCGGCATCGGCCAACAGGGCGAGTGAGCCCGACAAGATGCCGCCGATGACCTCGGCGATCATGAAACTGCTGATCAGGAAGAAAGAGATCCACAGGCTTCGCCGACCGGCTTCCCGATAGTCGTGGGAGTGATCGTGGTCATGGTCGTGATGTCCGTGACCATGGCCGTGATCGCCATGGTCATGATCGTCATGAGAATGACTGGAATGGTCGTGGTGTTCGTGGCCGTGATCGTCATAATCATGAACGTGGCCCGAATGATCATGCCGAGAAGAACCCGACGCTTCGTCGGATATTCGTCTTTCAGTCATGATCGTTTCGCCTAGAGCCGTCTGAGATTGGGTCGCCCTCGCCGTATGAATAAAAGCATTGTATATTGACTTTGGAATTTGCACAGCCAAGATTTAGCATCGCGTGACACGCAAATGTCCCACATTGCCCAACTACCATTTATCGAGATTCAGTATCTATTAATGTGTGCGCTAGGCGGAGTTTCGACAGTATATCTCAATATCTTTGCATTGCGTCGATATAATATCTCAATGCCATTGCGGCAACATTAAGTTGTTTCTTCTCGAAACCAGGAACCCGACCAATGGAAAAGGAAGGCTTGATTAAGGAAGACTTCGGTGGTGAGATATCTTACTCAGGATCGGTCGCAACACACCGCGGGCAAACATCGTAAACCTCTATCCGATGGTCGATGATTTCCCCCATGACGCCTTCCACCGACAAACTCAAAGCCTTGATCGCGCGTTCGATTGCTTCTGCGTTGAAGTACCGGACGGCGGTGCATACCGTGCATACCGCGTGGTGGTGGTGAGGCGGTATGTTCGCAGCTCCGGGTTCGTGATCCAAGTCTGCTGAGACACTGTATGCCATCTCATCGCCGGGCATCACCACCTTGCAGATAATGTCTGCATCCTGCAAGATCTTGAGGGTGCGGTAAACCGTTGCCCGACCAATGTGAGGCAGCTCGCCACACACATCCTCGGCGGTGAACGTCCGAGGCACTTGCGAGATGCAGTCGATGATTTCTCGTCGCGGAGCAGTGACTCGTGCGTTCCGCTCAAGCAAGGCTGTGACTATCGAATCGGGCGTGCGCGGCATGTTTAATCCTCCAAAGTGGCGCGCACCGCGTCGGAGATTTTCTCTGACGACGGGTATACCAAGCGCTCAAGCACCGGGGTGTACGGGATGTGAACCTGCTCAGCGGCCACTTTCATGATGGGCGCCTGAAGATCCCAGAAACCCTCCTGCGACACAATTGATGCGACTTCAGACGCGGCGCTGCATACTTTGTGCGCCGGATCGGCTACAACCAATCGGCCGGTTTTGGCAACCGACTCCAAGATAGCGTCCTTATCCAACGGGACCAAGGTGCGCGGATCAATGACTTCCACTGATACTCCCTCGTCCTCCAGCTCCTCCGCAGACCGCAACGCCATAGGAACCGCACCCGCGATCGCCACCACAGTCACATCAGTTCCGGATCGTGGCACGTCCGCTACGCCGAAGGGAACCAATGCTGCTTCGCCCTCTTCAACTTCGCCTGAAGAACCACCTAACGTCCCATCCTCGAACACGATGCATGGATCATTGTCGCGGATCGCCGTCTTCAACAGGCCCTTAGCATCGCGCGGTGTCGCCGGAACAAGAATCTTGAACCCCGGCATATTCATGAACATCGGGTACGAGCGGTCCGAGTGGTGCGCCGCCGAACCTCCGCCATAGAACATCGTCGCCCGATACACCACCGGCAACGTCGCCTGCCCGCCGAACATGTACCGCATCTTCGCCGCTTGGCTCACCAACTGGTCCATCGCCACCCACATGAAGCTGGTCAGCGTCTCCACGATCGGACGCATCCCCACTAGAGAGGCTCCGATCGCAGCCCCGAAGAAACCGTTCTCAGACAATGGCGTGTCGAGCACGCGTTTCTCTCCGAACTGATCCAATAATCCAGCAGTCGCGCCATAAACGGAGCGGCGAATATCCTCGCCCATGATGAAAACGCTTTGGTCACGCGCCATCTCCTCGATGATCGCCTGATTGATAGCCTCTACGTAGATCGCGTTGGATGCCATTTTTGGGGTGCTTTCAAACTCTTTGGGTCCAGTATTTCTGAAGGCCGTTGGCTACGGAGCGGGAATCGGATCCGCCCACATGTCGTCGAACAGTTCCTCTGGTTCCGGATACGGGCTGTTTCGGGCGAACTCCACCGCCTCCTCGACCTCCGCCTCTTTCGCTTTTGATATAGCGTCGCACTCCTCTTGAGTAAGGATACCTTGCGAAGTGAGAGTTCGTTCCAAAACGTCGATCGGATCGCGCTCACGCCACTCATCGATCTGGTCCTGTGTGCGGTACTCGCCGCGCCGCACCCGACCCAGTCCGAGTGAGTGCTCCTCGTAGCGATAGGTCAGCGCCTCAATCAACGTCGGACCTTCACCAGCCCTACCTCGTGCTACCGCTTCGCGAGTCGCCTCGTACATCGCAATCGCATCCTGACCATCCACCAACACGCCCGGCATGTCGTACGCCGCCGCACGATCCGAGATGTGCTCCACCGATACCGAGTCGTGATACGAGGTCGTCACCGCGAACTGGTTGTTCTCGCACAGGAAGATAACTGGCAGCTGCCACAATGCCGCAAGGTTCATCGACTCATGGCATGCCCCTTGGTTCGATGCCCCGTCACCGAAAAAGACCATTGATACAAAGTCCTCGCCCCTGATCTTGGCCGCCAGCGCCGCGCCGGTCGCCACCGGAACTGAAGACGCCACAATGCCCGACTCTCCCAAGATTCCGATCGAGAAGTCCGCCAAGTGCATCGATCCGCCCTTCCCCTTGCAATAGCCGTCGACTCGACCGTAGAGCTCCGCCATCGCGCGCTTCACGCTGCCACCCTTGGCGAGTGGATGCCCGTGTGAGCGGTGATTCCCAGCGATGTAGTCGGTGTCCTTTAACGCCGCGCAAGCCCCCACTGCCACCGCTTCCTCACCGATATAGGGATGAGCCGCTCCAGTGAACTCGCCCGCGGAGTGAACTTCCATCACGCGCACTTCGAAATGACGTATCAACCACATCCGCTCCAGCATCTGCACCAGGATTTCCTTGCTGACGTTCTCCAACTCTGATACTCCCGTTGTCTGGAAATTAACCGACGACTCAATTCCACAATTCAGTTTGAACCGCGTTGCCCTATCTTATTTCATAAACCCGCACACCACACGTCATTCCGGCGAAAGCCAGAATCCAGAAGGGCGGTGCAGTAGCATCACACGCCGAACTCGAATCTGGCCCCGTTTAGAATCGCGACATGATCGATGAAGCCACGATTGAAGCCAGAGCTGGCAACGGTGGAAACGGCCTAGTAACGTTCCTCAGGGAAGCGCTACGTCCCCTCGGCGGACCAGCAGGCGGTAACGGCGGTAACGGTGGATCAGTCACCCTAGTCGCTGACCCTTCACTGAACACGTTGCTGAAGTTCCGCTGGCGACGCCACTTCATCGCCAAAAACGGCGGCAACGGCGCAAGAAACAAGCGCCACGGTGCCAACGGGGAAAGCGTCGATGTCACCGTCCCAGTCGGCACCGAAGTCTGGCGCATCGGCGACCGCGCGGGAGAACCCGAAATCTTCCTTGGCGATCTCGTTCACCCAGGCCAGCGCCTCGAAGTCGCCAAAGGCGGCCGAGGCGGTTTAGGCAACGCCGCATTCGTTACCCCCGTCAATCGTGAACCGCTTCTAGCCGAGGCCGGTGAAGCAGGCGAGACCGTCAAATTGAGATTGAATCTCAAGATCCTCGCCGATGTCGGATTGGTCGGAATGCCCAACGCCGGCAAATCCAGCCTCCTCACCGCAATCAGCGCCGCCCGCCCAAAGATTGCCGACTACCCCTTCACCACACTCGAGCCCGTCCTCGGCATCGTCGAACACGGAATCGACGCCTTCGCCGCGGTCGACATCCCAGGGCTCATCGAAGGCGCATCCGACGGTGTCGGACTTGGCCACGAGTTCCTCAAACACATGCAACGCACGCGCTTGCTGGTCCACGTCGTCGACGGCAGCGAGGGCGAACCCGGAGAGCGAATCCGCGCCATCAATCAGGAGCTAGACGCATTCGACCCCAGACTCGCGCAGACGCCGCAAATCGTCGCCATCAACAAACTCGACCTCGAAGAAGTCGAACTACTCCGGGACGAGATTGAGGATGAAGTGCGTCAAGCGGTCGGAGAAGACACGCCGGTACATTTCATCTCAGCTGCCACCCGACGAGGCATCGACGATCTAGTCGCAGCCGTCTCCTACCGCCTAGCCGACATCAGGAAACAAGACACCGCCCCGAACGAAGCAACCCAAGTGCCGTATTTCCAAGACGGCCGCGATCCCCTCGACGATGACAACCTACCAGTGTTCCAACCGCGCATGGCCGACACAAGGATGGTGGCGCGCACTGCGGCCGGCTCCTATCGCATCGTCTACGACAGGGCAGTGCGCCTAGCACTCGGTTCAAACCTCGACAACTGGGACGCATTGGTGCAGTACCACCAGCGCTTAGAACGAATGAACGTCACCACCGCGCTCCGTCGGGCCGGCGCCAAGAACGGCGACGTGATTCTCGTCGGCGAATGGGAGTTCGAGTGGCAATGAGCCCGCGGCGCGTCGTCGTCTTTGGCGGGACCTTCGATCCGGTCCACAATGGACACATCGCGATCACCAAATGCCTGCGCGACGAATCAGACGCTGATTCCGTCATCATGGTCCCTACTGGACGTCCATGGCTTCGCCCCGACGCTCCAGTAGCCACACCAGAGGATCGACTGCGAATGGTCGAGTTGGCGGTTGAGGATGAGAGCGGCATCGAAGTATCGGACGTCGATATCGTGCGAGACAAGACGACCTACTCGATCGACACCATCAACGATCTCCGACCCCGATACGGCACCGACTGCGAATTCATCCTAGCCATCGGCACCGACGCGGTTCCTGACCTCCACCGTTGGCACCGTTACGAGGAACTCATCGAAGAGTGCACTTTCGTAGTCGTCGAACGCCCCGGCGCGCCTTTGGACGACACGACGTCACTACCCAAAAACGCGTTCGTGATTCGAGGCCCCATGATCAACATCAGTGCTTCAGAAATCCGCTCCAAGATAGAGCAAGGCGACCTCGCAAACGCAGCGGATGTTTTACCCGATTTAGTACTCAGATTTATCATCGAGAAGGGCCTTTACCAATGAACTACGCGGACGCCATAGCACGCGCCGAACGGCTCTTGGAGCGTGCTTTGGAACTCGGGGCTCTGCGCTACGGCGATTTCACCCTCTCATCTGGTGCCAAATCCTACTACTACTTCGACGGCCGGCTGCTGACAACCGATGGCGAAAGCGTCGAGATCGTCGCTTCGATCTTCCTCCAAATCCTCGCAAAACGCAACATCCACCAGTTCGGCGGACCAGCTGTAGCAGCCGTCCCCATCATCGGCGGAATCGCCCTGATGGCGCACACCAAGGGATACGACCTCAAAGGCTACTTCGTCCGGTCAGAGCAAAAGCAGCACGGAATGGGCAAGCAGATCGAAGGACACATCACCCCTGGCGACCGCGTTGCAATCTGGGACGACACTATTTCTACCGGCGGGTCACTACTTGATGCCGTAGATGCTGTTGCCGCGCTACCCACTGAGATCAACATCGCACTTTGCATCTTGGACCGTAACCAAGGCGGCAGCGACAAACTTCGGGAACGCGGCATTCCCCTCTTCAACATCCTCACCAGCAACTCCGAGGGACGGGTGGAAGTCGACACCGCCACATTGAAAGAGTGGTTTGAATAACTGAGTCATCACCTTCGCGTCAACGATGTCAACTTGTTGTCAACATCCTCGCGACTCATACGCGAAACATTGTCAACATCTCAGGCCCAAACCGCAGATCTTCCGGATAACTGACCAACGCCTCGACCAAGACCCTCAACTCTTGACATCAAACCAACACAGTGTTGACATCATGATTGCTGACCAAGAGCACTGATCTCAGTTCACACAACGACCTCTCAAGCCAACTTTCGACGAAGTTGACGGGCTTATCGTTGTTATCTAAGGATTTAGAAATTTTGAGTACTTAGATCCAGTTTGTATTCAAACATCCAAGTTCTTAACCTCGAGCGCATTCGCCCGGATAAAGTCTCGCCGCGGACCGACTTCCTCACCCATCAGAGTGCGGAAAATATCATCAGCGCTGATCGCGTCCTCAGCCGTAACCTGCAACATGAGCCGGTTCTGTGGATTCATCGTCGTGTCCCACAGTTGATCCGGGTTCATCTCTCCAAGGCCCTTGTAGCGTTGGATATTGATCCCACTAGTATCCGAATTCTCCTCCAACGCCTCAGGAAGCCCCTCCCAGTCAATGTCATCTAACACGACATTTTCCCGACGCTTAATCGAGAACGCATCAGCCGAGATGAAATCAGCTACCCGCGGGTACAAACGCTTAGCACGCCGCATCGCCGGATTGCTGTAGACATCCTCGGTTAGTTCGTAGTCCCGGATCATGTACGTCACGGGCTCTTCTTCGTCATAGTCTTCTCGCTCTTCATTGACCTCACGAGTAAATGGGGCTTGCTCCTCATCTACGCTCCCGTTGAATAGATCCACTTGGAAAGGACCATCCTCGTCTTCCAACTCTGCGATGATCTCGTCCGACCGATCTCGCGTGAATGTCAAGTTCTGCCATTCAGGGTCTCGCATTAGGTCGAAGAACACATCTTCTGGAACCCCGAGCGCGTCTACGATGCCGTACGCCTCTCGGAACTCCCGCAACTGCGTGATTGTGCTGCCCAGCGCTTTGCCCTTCACCTCGATATCAACCTCATCATCGTCGGAGGCGATAGAAAGCCCGTTGAAAGCCCGTTCTGCCATCCAGCTGTCAAGATCGGCATCGGCATAGAGCCAGTTGCTGCGACGTCCCTTAGAAGCCTTGTACAACGGCGGCTGAGCGATGTACAGATACCCCTCGTCGATCAACTGTCGCATGTTGCGGAAGAAGAACGTCAGCAACAGAGTTCGGATATGCGCACCATCGATATCTGCATCGGTCATGATGATGATCCGATGGTAGCGGAGCTTCTCCGAATCGAAGTCTTCGCCCATGCCAGCACCAATCGCCGTGATGAGTGCCGTGATCTCATCGTGTGCAAACATCCGCTCCGGGCGCGCCTTCTCGACGTTCAGGATCTTGCCCTTCAATGGCAGAATCGCCTGAAACTGACGGTCGCGACCCTGCTTCGCCGATCCACCTGCCGACTCGCCCTCCACGATATATAGCTCAGACCGTGACGGGTCTTTCTCAGAGCAGTCCGCGAGTTTCCCCGGCAACGACCCGCCATCCATCGCATTCTTGCGAATGATGAGGTCACGTGCCTTTTTAGCAGCCTCGCGCGCCCGCGCCGCAGTCGACGCCTTATCGATGATGAGGCGCGCCTCGTCCGGATGGTCCTCAAGGAACTCCGTCAGATACCGGCCCACAAGCTGTGCGACCGCTCCCGACACTTCCGGATTGCCCAGACGCCCCTTCGTCTGACCCTCGAACTGCGGATCTTTCACCTTGACGCTGATAACCGACATCAACCCTTCTCGCACGTCCTCACCCGACAGCGTGGCTACGCCGTCCTTGCCGATGTTCAACAGATTGTTCTTCTTCGCGTAGTCGTTCACCACGCGGGTCAACGCCGATCGAAAACCGGTGACATGCGTCCCGCCGTCGCCAGTCCGAATCACGTTGGCGAACGACAAGCAGTTCTCCACGAAAGACTGGTTGTACTGGAACGCCACCTCAACCGCAACGTCCTCCACCGTGCCAGCGGCATAGATCACGCTGTCATGGATACCCCCGCGCCGACGGTTGAACGTCCGCACGAAGCTGCGAACACCGCCATCGAACCGGAACGTTACATCGTTGTGCGGCCAGTGCGTCTCCTCATGCCAGTCGCTTCGGAGCCGGATGGCGAGTCCTTGGTTCAGATAAGCCATCTCCCGCAACCGACCGGTAACGCCGTCCCAGTCGTAATCGATCTCCGGGAACACCTCGCTGTCCGGCATCCAAGTTACCTTGGTGCCCGCACCTTGCAGATCGGCCGACGTCTGTTTCCGTACCGTCATGTCGTTCATCGTCACGCCACGCTCGAAACGCTGCGAATACACGTACCCATCGCGCCGCACCTCAACAACCGTCCACTCCGAAAGCGCATTCACCACCGACGCTCCAACACCATGTAACCCGCCAGAGACCTGGTAACCCTTGCCGCCAAATTTCCCACCAGCGTGCAAGGTAGTCATCACGGTCTCTAGTGCCGACTTCCCAGTCTTGTCATGCGTGTCGACCGGTATCCCACGACCATCGTCAACAACTGTTACCGACCCATCCTCGTGGATCTGAATATCTACAGTGGTCGCAAACCCCGCCATCGCCTCGTCAACGCTGTTGTCAACGATTTCACGAACAAGATGGAACACGCCCTCGGGACCGGTCGTGCCGATGTACATCCCCGGACGCTTGCGGACGGCCTCCAGGCCCTCCATCACCGTGATGTCTTCAGCGTTATATTCGGACGAGCCCGTGTGTCCGTTGCCATTCGTTGCGATGGTTGTTTCGGTTGTCATAATCCTCCAAGCAGAGAGTCCGGTCGGTACAATTCGCCTACCCCTCATCCACCACACAATCTACGACCAAGGACTCGGTTTGGATTGGGCGTCCCTCGCGTACGCGCGTGCGCGCGTCTTTAAGAAACGCGGTTTCTCATCTTTACAATCTTATCAGCCCACCACTACTAAATCTCGATTCCAGTTGCATTCAAACTGGATTCGAGCGAACATTTTCCCAACTTATGGATTCGAGGGCTGATTAGGCATCTCGCTTACGTCGTCACCTTGGTTCGATCGACGTGGGTCGTCCTCAGCAATCAATTCACTCAGGATGGCATCCCAAGCTTCGGTCTGCTCATCAACTGGCAGGTCTGCCAGTGCATCAATTGTTGCCTGTGCCGCCACCTGAACTGCCTCCTCCTCGGTCACTCCCAAATCTTGAGCCACAGCCCGCGCCTGTCCGATCACGGCGCTGGGTAAATCGACATCCGAATAGCCAGTTTCGATAGTCCCGGCCACTGCACCTTGTACCGCACCTGCCAATGCTTCCCGAGGGTTCCCGACGACATCGTGTGTCGCGGTGATCGCGGCACTGAGCGCCGTCTGGAACTGTCTCGTAGTTCCGGTACCAGCTTCGGCAATCGCGTGGACAGCGCCATTGGCTACACCGAACGCGATCTGAGCGCCCTGTGCACTAGCTCCGCGCGCACCTTTCGACGCGGTCTCGACGGCCGACGTGACTTGACGCCGTACCTGGCTGGCAGTCTCGCCACCGCGCGCCGTCGCGTCAAACAGCGATTTGGTCGCCGCGGAGATCTGATAAGCCGTGACTCCTACGGCGATATCCAATCCCGATACTCTAGGCACGTAACGCGTGGTCAACGGCAGGTGAGAAACCAATCCACCGCCCGGCATCGCGCCCAGTACCCTCAAGTTCTCTCGAGTTTGGCGATCTAACTCGTTCAGCACCGTTTCCGTGTCGGTTTCACCCGCTTCACGGATCCTCGCCAAGACCGGAAACGTGATGAAACCTAGGACGAACGCGACTACAAAGAGGAAGTCGAATCCGGTGAGGGAAAACGCCGAAAGGTCGAGAACACGATTCGGGTCGATCCACTGAATCGCGATCCTGAAGCTACGCGTTTCGAAGATGTCGGCGAATGCGCCTCCAATCAGCGGCGCCGTGCCAGCACCAATGTTCAGTGCCAACGAAGCCGCGGCCATATACGACGTCGACTGATTTGCCGGTGCCATCTTCATACGTAACGACGTCACGCCGATGTTCACTCCTGCAAGGGCAACACCAAGCAGCAGATGCATGAAGATCAGAATCGGTATTGTCCCACCATGGCGATCGGGCAACGTGGAGAAGGTCCAACCGATGATCACCAAGAAGTACAACGATGCAGAGATCGACAAAATGACCTTGCTACCGAACCGGTCGGCCCAGTTGCCCCAAACTTGGTAAAAGATGACGCTGCTTATCTGGCTCAATATGCCTAACCCAACGACGAAGGAAAGGGGCATATCCAATCGCTTGAGCATGTAGACGGCGAAGAAGGGAACAGCCAGGTTGGTGACAAAGTAAAAGACGAAAAGGAAGTTAACGAACTTGCGGAATTCACCATCCGTGAATGGGTTGGCTAAATTCTTCAAAGTGCCGCCCAACGATCGGGTCAACACGCTCTGCATCCGCGGCTCGGGTATCCGCGACATTAAACCGACAGCACTGTAGCCGAGGATTATGGACCCGAACAGAAACGCGATCGAATATCCAAACACTTCCTGCTCAGGTCCCGAAAATCCTTTCCACCAATCTACGAATAACGCTGCCGCCAAACCAGTTATGATCGCCGCGATCGTGGCGCGTCTAAGACGACGCCCGAAGAAACTCCCACTCGAATCAACCGGGACAATGTCTCGAAGCCAACTGTTCCAACCTGTGACCACGAATGACGTAGCCACACCACGTATCGCCACGAACACCAAAAGCAAGGTCACTGCACCTACATGCGGAACATCCAAGATGAGCGGTATCAGTGCTACTGGAATCCATGTCGAGTATGCGATCAAGTAGGTAACTACGACTAGCACTTTCCGCATCTGTAGGCGCTCGATCGCAACTACCGCGATGATCTGAAGTGCCTGCGAAATGAACGGGATGGCGGTCAGGATCCCGATATGCAGGTTTGACGCGCCGATCAGAAGCGCGAACGCGGAAAGGAAGCCAGCAGAAACGAAGCCATCCGCACCAGCAGCAGCGAAAATCTGCTTGTCCATAACCGAGAGACCGCGCTCTCGGTCAGCATCCGTCAGGTTGTCCTGCGGTTTGAGGAAGCCTAACAATCCGTAAATCTCCGATCAAAAGTCATGCCCGATTGTAAAAATCCCCCGCACGCAACCACCGTCATACCCGCGTAGGCGGGTATCCAGCGGGTATCCACAGGGAATGGCGGAGGTACACATCCCCTCTCCCTCGGTGGGATAGAGCCAGCAACAAATCCCCTCTCCCTTGATGGGAGAAGGCTAGGGTGAGGGTGACAGGGCGGACGCGGGGTGACCTACTCGAACGCCACCGGGTCCACCACCGCGCCCTTCTCAAGCGCGACATTGATTAGCTCCACAAGCCGCTTCGCCGACTCCGGCGTCAGCTCCACCGCGATCCTCGGACCCAACTTCTGCGAAGCGTCCACAAAGTCAATGTTCAGCGCATGCTCCAGCGTCATCTCCGACGGATGGTCATACGAAACCGTCACTTGATTCACCTGCATCCAACCCGGCGTGCCTTTGCCGCAACCAGTCACCGCCGTCTTCTCTGCGATCATCGTGCACATTACGTGTTCTCCTTGGGAATGTTGGACCGAGAGCCCTACCCGAGATGCTTGGCCAAAAACGCGAACGTCTTCTGCCAGCCATCCACCGCCTGCTCTTGCCGATACGGCGCCCGGTCATAGTAAAAGAAACCGTGACCCGCGCCCGCATACATGTGGAACTCGTACTCCTTGCCATGCTCCTTCAACGCCGCTTCTTGGATCGCCACCTGCTCCGGCGACGGACTACCATCCTCTTCGCCGAACAACCCCAGCACCGGACACGAAAGCCCAGAAGTGTAATCGATCGGCGCAACCGGGTTGTTTTCTGTCAACTCAGAATCGTCCATCACGACGCGCCCACCCCAGCAGTCGACCACCGCGTCGAAACCCTCAACCCGCGAAGCCGCCAAAACGACGTGCCGCCCGCCTGAACAGGTCCCGAACGCACCAACCTTCCCGTTCGAATTCGGCAACGACCTCAAGTACCGCATCGATGCCGCAAGATCGCCGACCGCCTGATCGTCAGGAATACCGCCCACCGATCGAGCATGGGCTGCAACATCCTCCGGCGAGGCATGACCGATACGGTGATACAGATCCGGCGAGATCGTCGCATAGCCATGATGCGCGAACTTCCGCGCACACTCCCGATACCACTCGTCCCACCCCGGCATATGGTGCGCCAGCACCATCCCCGGATGCGGACCCGGCCCCAGCGGACGCGCGAAATACGCGTTGATCGCAACACCGTCTTCAGCCTGAACTCTGACCGTCTCCGCGATCATGCCCTCATACATATCCGTCGTATACACAACAAACCTCCATTCATTCATCGCCAACTCAACGCTATCGATATTACGCCAACGCCCAGCTTTTTGAACTTGTTCAAAAACTAATCATGCCGGAGTTTTGCCGCTCCAGCGGCATCTTCCGGCATCCCAGCGGCATGGCGCGGCATACAGCGGCAATTTCGCGGCTATACAACGTCTCAAAAACATCCCCCGATCTTCAGTGTTATATTCGCATCATCATGACTGAGAACGCATCGCATAACGGATCCGACGCAAACGGCACCTACAAAAAAGGCCCACTCGAAGGCATCAAGGTCATCGAGTTTGGCAACTTCGTCGCCGGCCCCTTCGCCGGACAGATTCTCGCCGATATGGGCGCCGAAGTGATCAAAATCGAACCACCCACCGGCGATCCGTGGCGAGTTTCGCAACCCTTCGCACCTTACGAGAGCCGCACTTTCCTCCCTTTGAACCGCGGAGTCAAGAGCGTAACCCTCAACTTGAAAGACCCCAAAGGAAAAGCCGCCCTCGAAAAGATCGTCAAGATGTCCGACGGCGTCATCTCAAACAACCGACCCGACACCGCCAAAACTCTCGGCATCGACTACGACTCCCTATCCGCCATCAACCCCGCCATCATCTACGTCGACATCACCGCGTACGGCATGAAAGGCCCGTTAGGAGGGGCTCCCGGATTCGACCTCGTTATGCAGGGCTTCACCGGTGCCGTAACCTCAGAAGGCAAGATCACACCCAACGGCCAACCAGAGGTCGTATGGTCGTCTTCCTACATCGACCTTTCCTCGGCATACTGCGCAGCCTTGGGTATAGCTGCCGGCATCATCGGCCGCGGCGACAGCGGCCAAGGTCAGAAGGTCGAGACCAGCCTCATGATGAACGCCTTGGCAATGCAGTGCATGAGGATCATGCATATGCTCGACGCCCCCACGCCGTCGATGACCTGGTACCAGGAGCGATACCCGCAACTAATCGCCGAGGGAAAGACATACCAAGAGTTGCAGCGAGACTACCAAAGCGTCGTCAGACCCTCGATCTACCGCTGCTACTACCGCGCATACCGTACCAAAGACGGCGGCATGTGCCTCGGTACCCTCGACTGGGCCGCCAGAGCACGATTGCTTAAACACCTCAACCTCGAAGACCCGCGCGTCACGGATCCCGACTACGATTACGACGCACCCGACGCCGACAAACTCGCGCAAGACATGATCGACACCTTCGAGGAAACCTTCGCCTCCAAAACCACCGCCGAGTGGGTCGAGGAACTGAACGCCAAAGATATCCCCTGCGGCCCCATCCGCTTCAGCGAAGACCTCGTCTGGGACGAGCAAGCCGCCGCCAACAACTACATCATCGAGCTCGAACACCACACCGGCCACCGCTACCGAACCTCCGGCCCCATCCTAAACTTCACTGCCGGCATGCCCGACCTGAAGGCCTCTCCGGCCCTAGGCGAACACAACTACGAAATCCTGCGAGAAGCCGGTATGACAGAAGATGAGATCGCTGCCATTGTGACGCGGTAATCATCATGGCCGGCAAATTCGGTTGTCCTCTAAAGGTGCCTCAAAGTTCAACCCTTACACGAGAACGTGATTTGCGGTAGATGAGCGCGACATCCCCACAATGAAACGCGTCTACCTAGCAACCCCCATCACCAGCGTTCCCGAAACCCAACGACAAACCATCGTCCGCTGGTGCCACTGGTACATCCAAAACGCGCTAGCTGACAAGGATGTCTTCTGCCCCGCAATCGAATACGACACACGCTGGGCGAACGGCCCTGCTCAGACCGAAGATGACCTCATCGCCATCCGAGACCGCAGCTGGGCGAAACTGGACAGCAGCGATGAACTACACGTTCTGCACCCCGACCTCTCAACCAACGCCGCGATCGAGTTCGGATACGCGATGGGACTGAACCTCGAGAAAGTCGTGGTCATCGCGTTCGCCGAATGGCTAAAGGGCACCTTGAAGAACTATCGCCTCCGACTGCTGATGCATAAATCAACCGTCGAGTTCAAGTCTCACAGCCTAGCGGAATTGGGATTAGTTTCGACTAATCACTAATGCTTCGTTACCACGTCTCACCGATACCCCGGCCCACGCCCACGCTTCCAAGCGTGCGCCCTGGCCACATCCTCGTCTAATTCGACGCCCCATCCGGGTTTGGTCGGCACATCCAGCAACCCGCCATCGTGGAAGGTCAACGGACCTCCCGTCAAATCGTCCTTCCAAGGCACATCATCAATGTCAATCTCGCAAATCCTGACGTTCGGCAACGTGGCGCACAAGTTGATCCCCTGCATCGTCGCCAAGTGCGAATAGTAGTTGTGCGGAGCCACATTTATCTCATGCGATTCCGCCAGCATCCCGACATCCCTTCCACGCGCGAACCCCTGCCAAGGAACGTCGATCATCGCGATGTCCATCGCCCGTGCCGCGAAGTACGGTCGGTAATCCCGGATTGTGAAGAGATTTTCACCTGACGTGATCGGACAACTCGTGCTGTCCTTGACCTCCTTCAACCCATCGACCTCGTACATGTCGATCTCCACCCACATCATGTCGAACTGTTCCAGCACGGCGCAGATCTGCTTCGCCGCCTGAGGCTTCACGTTGAAGTTCAGGTCAAGCGCAATCTCAATATCCGGCCCCACAGCCTCCTTGAAGGTACCGATGTACTTCTCGACATGCCGAAGCAGCCCCGGCTTGATCGTCTGATCCGGAGCATCGGTGCCGAAACCGTACCCGTAACCATGCGTGTTGTCGTCGAAAAAGATGATGTTCGTCTTGAGCGCCTTGAAACCCCTCTCCTTGACCTCGTGACCTAAGTCCGTCACCGCTTGAAAAGAGTCCATCGGTGGCACGCCAATGAGTTCGTGGTTGCGCGATCGCGAGGAACCGCAGTGCGACCAGTAAACCTGCTGCTGCTCCCTAGTGGGGCCGCCGAACAAGCTATGCACCGGCACGCCCATCGCCTTGCCCTTGATGTCCCACAACGCCAATTCCACTCCTGCGATAGCTCGCGCCGCGATGCCGCCAGGCGCTTGCCGAGACATCCGGTACATGTCCCAGTACCGCGCTTCAACCGCCAACGGGTCTTGTCCCAATAGAATCGGCTCGTAATCGGACACCGTACCGACTACCCCGTAAGGATTTCGTCCATCCGACATCTCGCCGTACCCGGTTATTCCCTCATCCGTGCGCACCGCGCAGAACTGCCACGGGCGCCAACCGGCATCAACTACGAAAGTCTCAATCTCTGTGATCTTCACGCTGCAACTCCTAACTCTGAGAGCAAATCTGGCAACTGCCAATAGGCTACGCCGAAGGTTAATTCAGCATATCTTCTACAACCATCAAACCGTCGGCGATAATTGAAGGTATCAGGAATATAGAGTAGCCCGTACTGGAGTTCCCAGCGGGCGATTGTGTTGATATGGTCGCTGAAAACCACAACTCCAACGATGTCGCAGTAGTCACATCTAACGGCTACAAACCCAGCATGTTCAACGCCGGTGTCACACTCAACCCCTCCACCAAGGCTCAGATCGCCGACAGCGTCAACGAGATTCTTAAGGCAATCGGGCCTGAAAACCTCGACCCACAAGGCACCGAACGAACCCCCCTCCGCGTCGCCGAACTGTTCGACGAACTCCTGAGTGGCTACTCCATCGACCCCGAACAACTACTCAACGGTGCCCTCTTCGATGTCGAATACGATCAGCTAGTCGTCGTCAAATCGATCGAGTTCTACAGCCTCTGCGAGCACCACCTCTTACCCTTCTATGGTTACGCCCACGTCGGATATCTTCCCGACAAAAAGGTCGTTGGCCTCTCAAAAATCCCCCGCATCGTCGATATGTTCGCCCGACGGTTGCAGGTGCAGGAGCGTATGACCCAGGAGATCGCCAGCTTCCTCGACTCCCTCATCGATCCCAAAGGTGTAGGTGTGGTGGTCGAAGGGACGCACATGTGCACGGTCATGCGAGGTGTCCGCAAGCAAGACCCCCGCATGGTGACCAGCGCCGTCATGGGCTCCCTCCGAGACAACGCCGCCACGCGCGACGAGTTCATGGAGCACCTTCGCAACACCTCGGTGTGATTTTCGCTTAACGGATCTCCGCAGTCCCTGTCCGCCCGACGATTAGCCCTCGACAGCGTTATTGCAGTGGCGAAAAACTCATCGGCAGCAACAGCTTGTTCGCCTGCGTGAGCGGAGCGATGCCGCCGGGAGGCGGCCAAATCCCTTTGGCGCGCGTTTCCTCACGGATCGCCGCACGTTGGTCGTAGCTCTCATAGGCCCACATGTGAATCCAAGTGTTGAGCGAACCTAGCTCGGAGTACCAAGCGCCTACCAGGGGCGAGTATTTCTCCCGCTCCTCGATATGCTCGCCCCAAATCTCGATCACCCTCGGGATATCCGGCGGCGCATAGGTGTAAATCCGCATCTCGTACACCGGGCCCAGCTTAGCCTCGCCACGATTCTTCATGAACGGAGCCGGAAGAAAAATCTCCGACCGCATCTTCCTTACGAACTCGGCGTTGTCCGGCGGCCAGATGCCTTTCTCCGCAACCTCCGCTCGTACCCTTCTGCGCTGCTCCAGGTCGTCGTATGGCCAAACGTGAACTACTTGGTTTATCGGCCCAACCTCCGTAAACCAGAAACCGAAGAGTTGCGAATAGTCTTGGCGACCCTCTTTGATCTTCGCCGCCGTCCTCGCCTCAAACTCGGGCACACTCCTCGTCTTAAGGTCATACGTCCTGAATTCGTAGATCATCTTGGTTCCTCAGTTGGCTCGACTCTGATTGCTCGAAGGCTAACATGTAGGCGAGCATGGAGGGACCCTAATGGAAATTCAAGGCGCGACAGCACTGGTCACCGGCGCGTCGAGGCGCATCGGAAGGGCGCTGGCCTTAGCGCTGGCGAGCAACGGATGCGGCGTAGCGATCCACTACCACACCAGCCAAGCCGAAGCGCTCGAAACTAAAGCTCAGGTGCGAGAACGCGGAGTCGACGGCGAAGTCGTTCAAGCCGACCTCGCCAACTCAAATGAATGTGACCGCCTCTGGAAAGAAGCCGTAGACGCAATGGGCGCCACTCCCAACATCCTTGTCAACAACGCCTCGTTTTTCGCCCGCGCCCGCCTTGACGACGTTTCAGCCGACGCGTTCGATCATGCGATTGCTGTCAACGTCCGTGCCCCCATGTTGCTGGCCCAAGCCATGAACCGGGATCTAGCTCCAGATGGTGTCGGCAAAATCTTCAACATCAACGACCGCCGACAGGTTTATCGATCACGATTCACCTACGCAATCTCCAACACCGCTCTCACCGGCATGACCAAGGCCTTGGCAGTCAGTCTGGCACCTCGGATCCAAGTCAACGAGCTACGGCTAGGCGTGATCATGCCGCTTTCAGACGACAGTACTGACGATGTTCCTTCGTATTCAAGCCGAACCCTCGGCCCGGCACGACGGACGGGAACACTGGAGGAGGTCAGCCAGGCTGTCATCAGTGTCATCGGAAACGACTACATCAACGGTGCCTCAATCAGCGTCGACGGCGGCCTGAGCGCAATCGACTGAGTCAACATCTTTTTACGCGTTTCGTAGCCGTTTTTGCGTGAATGGCGGATTAGATATATTATGTGCGCACGCGGGGACGGTTTTCCCAATGGGCCGTCCATAACGCACTGAGGCCAAGTTCTCATGCGCAAGACGCTAGTTACAATCGACGGACACATCGGCTCTGGCGCCTTTGATGTCGGTAAAAAGATCGCCCGAATGTTCGGGTTGAGGTACTTTGACCGAGCTCGGTTGCAGGTGCTGAACGGCGAAACCGACGACACAAGCCTCGTTTTAGCGTCAACTGGTAGCGATGGGGAGTTCTCAGATCGTCTCTGGGCTTGGATCGAACGTGCCGCGTCTTACTTCGCTATCGGTGCCGCGGGTGACGACCCGCTTCTGCAAGGTGCCACCGACATCCACAGGCCGCTGACTTGGGACTCGAACGGACCTTCATCTGGGAACGCACTTGACAAAGCCTATGACCTCGATCAAGTAGCCAAAGACGGCAACGCAGTGATCGTGCATCGCGCCGGAGCTGTCGAGCTCGCCGATGTTGAGCAAGTTTCCCGCGTAGGCATCTTCGCTGAATGGGATGACCGTGTCAACCGCGTCATGGCTCGGGAAGGGTTAAACGATGCCGCTCTAGCCGAGCGAATCATTTCCGAGCGCGAGAAGGCTCAAAAAGAGTACTTCCACAAGATGCACAAAGCGGATCCGGAAGACCCTGACCTCTATGATCTAGTGATCAACACTTCGGACAACAATATCGACATCGCCACGATCCAAGTTTCCCGCCACGTCAAAGAAGCCCGGGACGCCGTTCCTGTTTGATCTTTGCCAGGTCTCGGGATCAATCAGAGTCTGATTGCGGCAATAAACCCCGAGACATCATCTCTTGCGCCTCTCGCAAGTCTTTGTGACTGTCCACGGAGACCCAATTCGCATTTGATTTGATCGCGCGCATCCGCTCTTCGTTCACTAGCTGGGGAAAGGTCGTCGTTTCGTGATCGCCAATGTCGGGTAACTGGTCTTCGATCTCGCGTTCAAAGACGTAGATGCCACCGTTTATCCAGAACGGCAATTCGGTCTTTTCAGCGAAACTCGTCACTACTCCATCGTCTGAAACGAGGACTACGCCGAAGGAGCTCACATACGGTATCAAAGTTATCGCCGCGGCTGCGCCATGTTCGCGGCGTTGCCGGATAAGTGGTGCTAACGACTGATCGCTCAAAACATCCCCGTTCACCACAATTACGTCCTCGATGTTTCCAGGCACCAGCCCCATTCCTTGCTTCACCGCGCCCCCTCTACCCAGCGGTTGATCCTCCGGCGAATAGTGTGCACGAAACCCAAACCGAGAACCGTCGCCGAAGTGTTCCACGACCTGTTCCGCCCGATATCCCGTCAAAAAAACGATATCCGTGACACCGTTCTCACACAACCAACGGGCTTGATGCTGGAGCAATGGCGCGCCATTGACAGGCACCATCGGCTTGCAAATGCCATCGGTAAGCGGTCGAAGCCGCTCGCCGCGACCACCAGCAATCGTCAATGCCCACATGTCGGTCTCCTTCATTTACTAAAGAACAGGTTTTGGTGTAACCCAATTCAGCAACGGAAACTCAAGTAGCGTCTCTAACTGGCGGCTGTTCGGCTCGCGATCGCTCGTCTCTGCGTTCTAGTGCGCGGTGACCGCAATGAGCAGTAAAGCCGATTGGCAACATGACGAACGCGCTCACCACAACTATCGCCCAAGGCGGAAAAATCGGATCTGGAACCTCAGCTGCGAAAGTGCAATGGCCAACGCCGATCAGTGGCGCGATGAAAGCTAGCACCGCAAGCACCCTTAAAGCGCGAGAAGTAGCCAGTGTCGCAGAATCGGCTCTTGATGCGAACCAAGCGGTAACTATCCACCCTAGCACGAAACCAGTAGCCATAGCGGGCGCTGCAAATCCTTGACGTTCGTCCCATCCGCCGTCTCTATTTGTTGCAAACACCAGATCGCACCCCGCGACAAGAGCGACGGGTACGCTCGCCAAGATAGCGACGGCGATCTTCCGCATCAGCTTTTGGTGGTCTGATCCAGACCCATCGTTGGCAACCCCCTCAGACGATGATGCCATCGCACGCGTCCTTTCCCACAGCACAGAACTCCCCGAATTGGGAACATCGCGTATGAGGACACGTCAATTGGAATTCAACCATTCCCAGCAAGCGTCGATCTCTTCTTCCGTCATGGGCTCTTGAACGACGATTGAGGGTGACGCTGGCTTGCCGTCCGTGCCATCGCCCATCCACTTCGGCCAGACCGCGATGCCTGCGCCTAACTCCTCGCGTGTTATCTCAACATCCGAAGGTCGCCACCTTACTTTGCACTTATCCAACCAACCCGTCAGCGTCTCCGGACTCTGATTCGTTCGCCACGCGATGATCACGGCCCCTAGCGCGCACATCTCTCCGTGGATCCAGTACTTGTCTGCCGCGATCTCGACTACGAAGCAGAACGCGTGATCAGCGCCCGGCGCGCGCTCGTCTTTGATCAACGCGTCGTCGCGTGCCTGTACCGCGTCCATGATTTCTTTGACCGAAGCCGGTGTGAGTTCGCCGTCGTCATCTAATGTCTTCGGAAACTCCGTGACGATATGGTCGTACAGCGCAACAGCCCTCGCCGTCTTCTCCTCCTCAACCGGTCCGGTCTTGCCCAACTCCGCGTTCCGCCGCCACTCCGAGAGTCCCGCATAGCCACACAACACGTCCCCTAATCCAGCCGTATTCAACCGCTCCGGAGCCTTTAACACCACGTCATAGTCGACTAGAACGTATTCGCAGTTCACCACCGCCAATTGACCGATGATCTGGCGCCCATCCCAGTCCGCGACGAATCCGTGAATGATCGCGCCTGTCGACACCACCGTCGGGACCTGCACCAAAGGCTTATCCTTACGCTTCGCCACCAACTTGGCATGATCCAGCGCACGTCCAGCGCCCATACCAACGACCAAATCAATATCGTCTGGCAATGAGTCGGAGACCTCAATCAGATGCGTCCGGTCGAGCCACTCGTTATACCCAACCCCCGCCGGTTCATGATTCAGTTCGTCCTTGGTCGCTCCCCATGCCGATGGTGTCGTGATAACGACGTATCGCCCCCAATTCGCAGAGTCTGATTTGAGCAGCCCATGCCCAAATCGGATGTCGTAATCCCGTGCAAGTCTAGCTTCAGTCATTGCAATCTCTCAGTCACGAATTCGGCGCGCGTGAATAAGGTTACTCTAAAGTCCAAAGGGCGAAGCGCAATCATTGAACGAACGAAGGAAAAGACACTGGACCAACTGTTGGTTGGCAGGAATGCTCGGATTCTTCCTCGTGTCGGGACGTCGAAATCGCCGGGACCAGACTGACGATGACGACGATGGTGGCACGCCGAAAACCCAACCGGTGCCAGCAATGAATGCATCCGAAGGCGATCCACACGGCGTAAGGCATACCGTCGTCGCCGAAAAAGTCCACCCCGGCGATCCGATTCCCCAAATGCCCACTAATACCGACGACGCGGCTCAAACCGCCACCAACCCGTTGCAGCAGATCACCCCTGCTCAGTGGGTCATCGCAGCCGTCGTTCTCATAGCCGTCCCGGTCGTAGCATATATCGGCACCTTTTATCTCTACCCCTATATCCAAGACCTGATAGAAGGCGAATCGCCTATCGACACCGTCCTTGCTGAATACGGCGTTGATGAAGACGCCGAGACACAACTCCTAACCATCCGACGAGGCGATCTCGTCAACTCCGTATCCATAAACGGAACCCTTGAGTACGCAAACCGCGAACGCCTCTCTTTCGGAACCTCCGGAACCATCGACACTATTGATGTCGAAGTCGGCGATTTCGTCTTGGAAGGCGACATCCTGATGTCTCTCGAAGCCGAAGCCATCGTCAACGCTGAGCAGAACCTGCAAACTGCCAGCGTCGCACTCCAAGATGCAGAAGACAAGCTTGAAGAGCTGGTCAGTCCAGATGACAAAGCAATAAGCGACGCAACTTTGACGATTCTGAAGGCGTACCAAACCCTAGCTGACGCCGAAGACGCCTACGACGGGATCCTCGAACCCACCGACGCCGAAATCGCAAAAGCCGAACTAGAAATCGCTAAAGCTACAGCCGCCGTTGAGGACGCCGATGCAAAACTCGCAGGTCTGAGAAGCCCCGCCGACATCGACTTGGAGAATGCAAGACTAGCCATCGCGGAGGCCCAAAACTCCTTGAACCAGCTGGTACGCGAGCTAGAAGATCTGACCAGCCAGAAGAGCGTCGATATTCGGAATGCCGAACTCGCCGTCACCGAAGCCGCCAAAGCGCACAAAGACGCAATCGAGACACATCAGAACACCATCAGCATCGACCAATCCGCGATTAACCAAGCTGAACTAGACCTTGAAAAAGCTACTCTCGCAGTGATAGAGGCCGATACCGCGGTTACAGACGCGCAAAATGCCCTCCACGACGCCGAGGACGACGCAGACGACGAAATCACCAGCAAAAAGCTCGAAATCGCTCAAGCCGAAGCGGATGTCACAGCCGCACAACTCGCATACACCGACGCCCAAGACGCTCTAACAGACGCCAGACTCCCATTCGACGAGGAAGAAGTTGCTGACCTGCGAGCCAAAATCGCAGACACCCAGAACGACATAGAAGTCGCCGAAAATCAACTCCAACGACTCGAAATTGAGACCGAAGCGGAAACTAGAAAGCTCAAATCAGACCTCTACAAAGCTCGCGACACATACCAAAACGTTTTCTATAAATGGCTCGGAATGGAGATCGCCAAATACGAATGGAAGATGTCCCCTGACGAAATCTTCGCCGGTATCGGCAAAACGCTGTCAGAAATCATGGTCCCTATAACTGATACCGAAAGGTTGGAGCAACTAAGATCGACATCTTCGGACTGGACCGTTGATGATCCTCAAACCCCTTGGAACGAGTTTGTGGTCGCAACCTGGACCACGTTCTTTTTCTCCGAACTCAGGTTCGACTGCACCGAAGAAGAGGCCGACATTAATTCCGAGTGCGTGAATGTCCAATTTGACGACGCATGGGACGATCTCCTGCTCAAGACCGAAGCATACGAGACCGCCATGCTCGCAAATACTCAGCAGTTCGACACAACCCAAGACACCCTCGATGCCGCAAAAACCAAACTTGAAGACTTTGAGGAGCAGTTGGATGAGGCCTTAATTCCCACAGACGATGAGACTCTCGCCGACCTCGTAGCCAAGATCGAAGTCGCATACTACGCGCACGTTGACGCACAAAACAAACTGGAAAAACTATTCACAGAACTGGACCGACTAGAACCCGAACTCGAGACACGTCGCATTGAAGCAGGCCAAGCCATATTAGTCGCTTTAGAAGAAGCCACTGTTGCGCGCAACAACCTCGCAGACGCTCACGAAACTATAGGCGACTTAAAAGATGGCCCCGACGATGTCGAAATAGCCATCGCCGCGGCGAAAGTCGACAAAGCCGAAGCCGACCTGAACGACGCCATCAGGACATTAGAAGATCTGCGAAACCTCGAATCATCCGACATCATTGTCCTAAATCAGAAAATCAGCACTGCCGAAGCCGATCTCCTAAGCAAAATTGACGACCTCAACATCCTCTCCAGTGGCGACGAAGTCGAAATCGCCCTCGCCCAATCCGAATTAGCCTCCGCACAACAAGACCTAAGCGATAAACTAACCGTCCTCCGAGACTTAGTCTCACCCAGCCAATCCGACATCGAACTCGCTCGTCAAGAAATCGAAGTCGCTAAAGCAGACCTCAAGGCTGCCGAAGAAGACTTGAACGCCCTAGTCAACCCCGATCCGGCAACCGTAGCATTACGACGCGCAGAGATAGCCACTGCGCGTGAGGAACTCGATGCCGCCCGCGCAGCAACCGAAGGCACCCAGATCATCGCACCATTCGACGGGGTAATTGCCGATATCCCAGTCGAAGAGGCTCAGAACGCAAACCCTGACAGCCCAGCAATCATCATTGCTGACCCATCCATCGTCGAAATCTCCGGAACCGTTGACGAAGTTGACGTTCTCTTCCTCCAAGTCGGCGATCCCGCATCTATCGAACTCGAAGCTCTCGGCGACGAAGCCCTGATCGGCAACATCTCCGACATCGCCGCATTCGGCGAATCGAACCAAGGCGTCGTCACGTACCCGGTAACCATTCAAACCGAACAACCAGCCGATACGCAACTGCCAGAAGGACTCAGCGCCGTTGCCGAAGTCGTCATACGCGAGCAGACCGACCAACTCCTAGTACCAATCCAAGCCCTTTTCGGTTCAGTCAACCAACCCATACTGCTCATCTCCAAATCCGACGGCACACTCGAACCCCGCAATGTCACCCTAGGCATCTCTGACGACTTCTGGACCGTCGTCGAAGATGGCGTATCTGAAGGCGAAACAATCCTCATGACCGTCGTCGGAGCCGACACCAGCCAGTTCGGCGGATTCGGCGGCGGCTTCCGAGTCATCGCTGGAGGACCGCCTCGCGGCGGCGGAAACTAAAACCCGCAACATGCCCACAAAGCCCAATAATGACGCCCCTGTAATCCAGATCCGAGACGTCTCCAAGGTCTACGAGATGGGCGACGGAACCATCCAAGTTCGCGCACTAGACGGCGTCTCGATAAACATTCACGACGGCGAATACGTCGCAATAATTGGCGCATCCGGCTCCGGAAAATCCACCCTCATGAACATCATCGGATGCTTGGATGTCCCGACCAGTGGCACGTATCACATTGACGGCCAAGCGGTGGAGACGATGTCGAACAATCGCCTAGCCGACATTCGTAGCCGAAAAGTCGGCTTCGTATTTCAAACCCACAACCTCCTGCCACGTCTCACCGCCTTAGCCAACGTTGAACTCCCCATGATGTACGGACACTGGCCCAATCGCCGGAAACGCGCCGAAGACGCGCTCAACTTAGTCAACCTCGGCGATCGCATGGACCATCGACCCACCGAACTCTCAGGCGGTCAGCAGCAACGCGTCGGCATCGCACGAGCCCTCGTCAAAGAACCCTCCGTCCTACTAGCCGACGAACCCACCGGCAACCTCGACACCGCAAATACCGCCGAAATCCTGAACATCATATCCGATTTGAACCACGAGAACGGGATCACCGTCATCGTGGTCACTCACGAACGAGACGTAGCCGCAAGAGCCGACCGCATCATCACCCTAAGCGATGGCCAAGTAATCAGCGACGAAACCAAACCCTCCCCCTTGATGACCAAGGGGGAGTTGGAGGGGGTTTAGATCAGCACCAAGCCGCGTGACTCCAGATGTCCCCTCTAGACATAATCCGAACTTCGATCTACTCTCTAACCGCGAACCGGCTTCGCGCGGCACTCGCCCTACTTGGAATCGTCCTCGGTGTCTGCTCCGTCATCACACTCATGTCCATTGGTCGCGGTTCTACCGATCGCATCACGGAACTCATCCAAGGCCTAGGCAGCAACCTCTTAACAGTCATACCAAGCGGAGACCCGCTTACTCTGACGGACGTAGATGCCCTCCGCGACCCACTCTATACCCCCTCCATCAAGGCAGTAGCCCCGCAAATCGGCACCTTCGGCACGATCCACATCGATAACAACACCACACAAGCTGCCATCACCGGTGTAACCCCCGAGTTCCTCAACGTCCGCAATCTCGAGATGGGCACCGGTACCTTCATTGGCACACCGCACGTCGAATCCCTCTCCGAAGTTGTCGTACTCGGCGCGCAAGTGTCCGAAGACCTTTTCGGAAACCAAGACCCGACGGGCGCAGAAGTCCGAATCAACGGCAGACAATTCCGCGTCGTCGGCGTCCTCGCATCCCAAACTGGATTCGGTTCCCTCGACGACCAAGCTCTAATCCCGATCACAACCGCTTACTACCGCCTCTCCGGACAGCGAACTCCCGGCGGCGACATCAGCGTCGACCAGATATCCGTTCAAGCCAGAGATGTCGAATCCGTCGACCAAGCCATCGAAGAGATCGAAACTGTCCTACGCCTCAGCCACCGCATCACCGACGCTGATGACTTCACTGTCTTCAATCAGCAAGAGATCCTTGACACCTTCGAAGAAACCAACCAGACCCTCGTCGTATTCCTCGGTACTGTCGCCGGCATCTCTCTGCTCGTAGGCGGCATCGGAATCATGAACATCATGCTCGTATCTGTAACCGAACGCACCCGCGAAATCGGAATCCGACAAGCAATGGGCGCAAAACGTCGTGACATCGTCGCACAGTTCGTGACCGAAGCAGTCTTCCTCACATTCGGCGGCGGAATCATCGGCGTCATCGCCGGACTCACTCTCGCAACTGCCATCGACGGACGTTTCCTCATCGGCACTGAGTGGTCAACGCGCGTCACCAGCAACATCCCCGTCATCGCCCTCATCGTATCCATAGCCGTCGGCCTCTTCTTCGGCATCTACCCCGCTGTCAGAGCTGCAAGACTAAACCCCATTGAAGCCCTCCGATACGAATAAACGAACCCGAAACTGCATGGTGACCTGAAATGAAGAGCCCGTTTGTAATACTCCTAGTAGTCGTGGTGCTCATCGGCATCGTTATCGCCGCCGCCGCGATCCTCTTCTTTGGACCGACCGACCGAGACGACAACGAAACCATACCTATCGCCTCAGAAAGCGAACTCCCGACACCAAGCACCCGCAACGCTCCTGCACAACCGCAATCCGACGGTGACGCGACGCGGTCCGAAGTGGTCATAGTCTCAACATCAGTAATCACCGAAGAAAGCTCTACCGATGAACTCCCCCCAGAGATCCAGGAACGCATCGAAAGCGGAGAAGGGGTAGTAGTAATCACCGCCGAGGCTGGGGCACAAGGCACACAAGGCGGGCAACGCGGTTTCGGAGGCGGCCCCGGCGGCGGAGCAGGAGGCCCCAATTTCCAAGCTATCCAAGAAGCTATGGAAAGCAATCCTGAGATCCAAGAACTCCTCCAAAAAGCACAGTCCGGCAACATGAGCCAAGAGGATCAAGCACGTCTCCGAGAACTCATGCAAGAAGCCCTAGCCGATGCCGGCATCGAAGCACCCGGAGATGGACAGGGCAGAGGCTTCGGCACGCCCCCGACCCAAGGCATCATCTCCGCAATCTCGGGATCAACTATCACCATCCATCACAATGACGACAGCGGCCTGTCTACAGACGTCGAAATCACCGACAATACCAATATCAGTGTCATCAGCCAACTAACTCCCGCCGATCTGACAGAAGGCACAAACGTAGCCGGAACCGTGCAGCGAGGCGAAGGTGGACGCATCTTTATCGTCAACCTAGCCGTTGTCCCGGAGCACCCAAGCACAGCACAAGGCTTCGCCAACAATGTACGACAGGGCTTTCTAGCTCCCCGCGGTCTGTTCGGTACCAACAACGATGCCACAAACCTCTCGAACATCGAAGGAACCATCACCGAAATAAACGGCCAGCAAATCTCCATAGAAACCAATCAGGGAACGCTCCGCATGATGACCAACGACGACTCTAGAATCATCTCCACCAACTCCGGCACCATAGCCGACATCACAGAAGGCATGGCCGCAATAGCCTTCGGTGGAAGCCCACCAAACAACCTAGTCATAGGGCCAGAATTCATCCTCCAGTAAAACAACACACTCGGCATCCGAAACCCAGGCGGATGTCGCCAAGCCGACTAAGGCCAATGACGGGTGCCCCTGCATAGATTCGCAGGCGAACGATATCCATGCCCGAACTCCCAGAAGTCGAATCCATCCGACGATACTTGGTATCAAGCGATGTCAATGGAAGGTGTATCGAGCGTGTAGAAGTTGGATGGCCAGACTCCATTGCCGCTCCCACATCAGACATCGAGACCTTCGCCAACCGCGTCTCATACAAGCGCATCACCGCCTTAAGTCGTCGGGGAAAATACCTCATCGCCACTCTTTCCGGCGATCTCGATACTACATCTCATCTTGTCTTGCACATGGGGATGACCGGCTCACTTCACATCCGCAACCCGAACGAAGGCCCCGTTCGTTACCGCAGAGCCGCAATCTTCCTTGACGACAGCCGACGAATCGAACTGAACGACTCCCGAAGATGGGCGAGAATTTGGGCAGTCCCGGAAGCGTCCATGGCATTCCCTCGACTAGCACCTGATCCTTGGGATTTATCACCGCCAGTGTTCGTTGAGCGCATCCGCGCCAAACGATCACGCATCAAACCGACCCTCCTCGACCAATCGCTCATAGCCGGAGTAGGTAATATCTACGCTGACGAAGCACTCCATCGCACAGGCATCTCTCCTCTTCGACGCTGCAACCGAATAAGCGCCGTACGCCTACAACAACTTCACTCCAGCATCATCGTAGTGCTTGAGCATGCCATCGAATTCATCTCCACCCATCCCAGCGAAGACGGCAGCCCATACGTCGTCGATGCCTACGATGAGCGCATGAGGATCACCCGCAACTCAACATCGCGATGCCCCCACTGCAACCAACTCGTCACATCCCGACGAATAGCCGGAAGAACGGCTTACTATTGCCCCGCCTGCCAGCATTAGAATCAAGACATCACAACCGCATCGAGCTCAAAGGAGGGGTGGCAGAGCGGTTTAATGCGCTGGTTTTGAAAACCAGTGTCACCTCACGGTGACCGCAGGTTCGAATCCTGTCCCCTCCGCCATCAACACCACGCATCCAATTCGCCCCCAGATTCGACCATCAACCTGATCCAATGCAGTCCGACAGACCCAAAGCCGCGCTCATCGTAGGCGCAAAACGCGTAGGCCAGATCGTCGCCCGACGCCTAGCAAGAGACGGCATCAACCTAGCCATCGCATACCGTAATAGCGCCGAAGAAGCCCAACTTCTCGCCGCCTCCATTTCCTCTGTCGATACCGCATTGATCCAAGCCGATCTCAGCGACGAGCATCAGGTTCGCGGAGCGGTCTTGGAAACCGTCGGCGCACTTGGGAGAATCGACTACGTAGTAAACCTCGCCTCGGACTATCCCTACGCACCGTTCGACGAACTTGATGGCGCCGCGTGGGATCGCGCGATGGCTACCGCAAAAGGCTCCTATCTGCTAGGTGTGCACGCCGCGCGACAGATGCGTCGAAATCCCGGCCCAAACCGCGGACACATCATCATGTTCGGAGATTGGGCCGCCGAAGAAACACCTTACAACGACTACCTTCCGTATCTAACCGCCAAAGCTGCCATCCATTTCATGACCAGATGCCTTGCCGCCGAGGTGGCATCATTCGGAGTACGCGTCAACGCCGTGGCCCCTGGACCGACCATGCGCCCACCCGAAATCACTCCAACCGATTGGAACCGCGCCATCGCCGCTAAAGCCCCCCTGCAACAAGAATCCTCCGTCGCAGACATCGCCGAAATTATCGCCACCCTCATCCACACCTCATCCATTACCGGCGAAATCATCAGAGTCGATTCTGGACGGCACATCAGAGGTGTCTAGACCCAAAAAG
Source organism: Chloroflexota bacterium (assembly GCA_009838175.1). GTDB lineage: Bacteria > Chloroflexota > Dehalococcoidia > Lucifugimonadales > Lucifugimonadaceae > Bin127. The sequence goes on along the minus strand of VXSB01000048.1, from coordinate 33,370 downwards.
TACGAAAATGGCCTATAAAGTAACGACCTCCATCAACTTCTGCTACGGTCATCGACTCCTTAACTACGAAGGCGAGTGCCGACACCTCCATGGACACAACGGACGTGTAGAAGTCGATGTCGTGTCCGACGAACCTGACTACCGAGGAATGGTCGTTGACTTCTCCGACATCAAGTCGATAGTCAAAACCTGGATCGACGACAACCTCGACCACCGCATGATCCTCCATCGCGACGACCCGCTAGTCGATGTACTAGTCGAACTCGGCGAAGCCCACTACATAATCGACCGCAACCCCACAGCCGAAAACATCGCCGCGCACATCCACGATATGACCTCATCTGACGATCTCAACATCACCGAGATCCGCCTCTGGGAGACGCCCAACTCCTACGCAACTTATCGCGCCGACACCAACGGACGCCACGAGTCGTGAACCCGCCCACCGCGGTTCTCGCCAGCGGCGGCATGGACAGCTGCGTCCTGCTCGCCAACATCGCCGAGCAGGGAATCGCCCACCCCCTCTACGTCGAAACCGGCATCCCTTGGGAGTGGGCAGAAAAGCAAACCCTATCCAAATTCATCATCGCCCTCAACAACCCCAACATCAAACCCGTAACCACCCTTTCGCTCCCAGTCAAAGCCCTGTATGGACAATCCCACTGGACAATGTCTGGCGAAACCGTCCCCGAGTACGACGCCCCCGACGAAACTGTTTACATCCCCGGCCGCAACATCATCCTCATCACACTGGCCGCAATCTGGTGCAGCCTGAACGACGTCCACCGCATCGTCATCGGCTCCCTCGCCGGCAACCCCTTCCCAGACGCCACACCCGAGTTCTTCGAGAGCATCGCCAACTCCAACGGCATGGGCCTCGACCACCCCATAACCGTCGAAGCACCCCTGCGCCTCATGCATAAGGAAGAACTCCTCGCCTCAAACCTCGAACTACCGCTCCACCTAACCCTTACCTGTTCCAATCCTCAACTCGATGCCGACAGCGCAATCATCCACTGCGCCCAGTGCAACAAATGCCGCGAACGCCACGAAGCCTACATCGACGCCGGAATTCCAGACGATACATCCTACGCGAAAACCTTGAATGATATCCCCTCTCCCTCTATAGAAGGAGAAGGGGTTTCTCCCAATCTCCCCTCTCCCTTGACGGGAGAGGGCTAGGGTGAGGGTGGAAAAATGCACCAACCGCCCGAAACTCCCTGGTACGTCCGCTTCTTCAAAGGCGACTACCTCCGCGTCTACGGCCACACCCTCCAACAGAACCGAACCGACCTCGAAACCCAGTTCGCAATCCACACCCTAGACATCCAACCCCACCACCGCGTGCTAGACCTCTGCTGCGGGCAAGGCCGCCACAGCATCGCACTAGCCAAAACAGGCCTCTCAGTAACCGGTGTCGATCTCAGCAAAGAGATGCTAGCCATCGCCCGATCAACCGCCGACGAGGCAAGCGCGCCCCTGACTCTCCGTCAAGCCGACATGCGTCATCTACCCGACGACCTTGAAGACCAGTTCGATGCTGTAATCAACATGTTCTCATCCTTCGGATACCTCGAATCCGAAGAAGATGACCAGCAAGTCCTGCACCAAATCGCAAAAGCCCTCAAACCCGGCGGCAAACTCCTCATGGATCTCCTAAACCGGGAGTGGGTAATCATCAACAACGAGGAATACGACTGGCACCGACACGATGACGGCCGGATCGTCTTGGAACACCGTGAACTCGACCTACAAACCAGCACCAACCACCTCACATACACCGAAATACTCCCCGACGGCACCCGCCGAGAGATGTCCGACCTCCACATGCGCCTATACACCCTCACCGAACTAGCCAAGATGCTCGCCGCGGCTGGACTAACCCTCGAAACGGTGTACGGTGGCTTCCGCGGCGAAGAATACGGCGTCAACACCCGCCGCATGATCGTAGTGGCGAGTAACCTCGGATTAGGAGGGGGACGTGCGTAGGCTGGTGCTGGTGAAACACTCGATGCCCGACATCGATCCTAGTAAGCCCGCGTCGACTTGGAGACTTGGTAACGTCGGCCGATATCGAGCAGGAGTTCTTGCAACCAAGTTGAGATCGTTTAGTCCAGAGCTGATCTGGTCAAGTCGAGAACCCAAGGCTGTCGAAACCGCCAGCATAGTAGCTAGAACATTTGACGTTACGGTCAGATTGGCGGATGGCCTAGAAGAGCATCACAGGGACGAGGTGCCATACTTGCCGAAACGAGAGTTTGAAAACACAGTCGAAGCGTTCTTCCATCATTCGGACCAACTTGTACTCGGATCAGAAACGGCGAAGCAAGCATGTGAAAGGTTCACGGCATCGATTGAAAACGTAATGAAGACGGGACAAAAGGACATCATCGTGATAACTCACGGCACGGTAATCTCACTTTATGCCGCAAGCGTCGCCAAAGTCCATTCAATGTCCCTTTGGCACCAGTTAGGTCTCCCCTCATACGTGGTATTGACTCTGCCGTCTATGAAAATCCAAACAACCGTCGGCAGCGTGACAGCGTCTGAAGATGCCGATTGAGCCTCACCGCATCCCACCTATAGGCAAGTGCCTCCCCCGGTAACGCGCGTTCGGACCCTCCAAAATACCCCGCTGCGCCTCCGTAAGACCTGGATAATCGTCGACGTCAAAATACTGCGCCGCCCACGACACCGGATGTGGGCTGTATTTGAAGAATATCGTCCTACGCTCATCCGCACCAGCCCAAGGCAACGTCCCATGTGTCAGCGCCTCCGTGAATATGATCGCCGTCCCCGCAGGACCCGTGACTCGCTCCACCAGCGGACCAGGCTCCTCCATCTCCTTCCACTCATCCGGGAACGAATAGTTGCTCTTGTGTGAGCCCGGCACGCAACCAAAACCGCCGTCGTACGGACCTACGTCCTTCAGGTTGTAGGCCACTACCGACAGGCCGTTGTGCATTTCCCCGCCCTCGAAGCGGAAGTAATGAGTCGGATTAAACGGTACCGCGCCGCCGTGGAGCCGGGTGCCTATCGGTCCCTTGCCCGACCTAATCACGTCGAGGTAGACGTGGTCAAGCCGGAAATCGTCCCCTAGCAATTCAGCCAGATAAGGAGTAATCACCGGGTTGTCTATCAAATCGCGATAGTCATTACCCCAATCAAGCAGCGGACCAAACCTGTGTGTACGCATATCCGGCGGGCACTCGCTCGCGATGTGCTCGTCCAGCACGCCGTTGAGCCTGCTGACTTGCTCCTGAGTCAGCGCATCGGGCACGACGAGGTAGCCTTTTAGGTCGAACAAATATCGTTCTTGGTCGTTCATCGAGAGCCTCCTGCTAGCTTGTGGATCGGGGTGAATTGGTGGTCAGCCCGCGCAAAATTGTAGCCGCTTGCCAGCGGTTGCGGTTTTATCCCAAAAGCGGCAATTCCGAGATTGTGCTGGTTGAGAAAATTCCGATTCCCCTCCTCATCTCCGAGGAAACGCAGGAGGGCGCCAGCACTTTACTGTCTAACCCAAAATCCCCGCCATCGCCTCGCCGATATATGCCGGCGATTCCACCACCGTAGCTCCTGCCGCCTCTAAGGCCTTATTCTTCTCCGAAGCCAGACCGGCCCTACCCGTGATGATCGCACCCGCATGTCCCATCCGCTTTCCGGGCGGCGCGGTCTGGCCGGCAATCGAAGCGACTACCGGCTTCGTCACGTTTTCCTTGATGAACTGAGCCGCCGCCTGCTCGCGCGTCCCGCCGATCTCACCGATCAAAACGATCGCCTCGGTCTCTTCGTCGTCTTGGAACTCGGTCAGCACGTCGATGAAATTCGTCCCCGGAATCGGGTCGCCGCCGATGCCAACACACGTCGACTGGCCCATCCCGACTGCCCCCAACTGCGCCACCGCCTCGTAGGTTAGCGTCCCAGATCGCGATACTACACCCACATTGCCCGGCGTTACAGCGGCACCGGGGATGATGCCCAGCTTGATCCGATCGCCCGGATGTATCAGCCCCGGACAGTTCGGTCCCAGCAGCCGCGAATTCGTGCGATCTAGATACGCCTTCGCTTTCATCATGTCCTGAACCGGCACGCCTTCGGTTATCGAAACGATAAGCGAGATGCCAGCATCAGCCTGCTCAAGGATCGCATCCATCGCAAATGGTGCCGGAACAAATACTAGCCCTGTATTGGCACCTGTCGCCGCAACCGCTTCCCTTGCAGTCTCGAAATACGGCACCTCATCCATGAATTTCATCCCGCTACGGTTCGGATGCACCGCGGCAACCATATTCGTCCCATACTCCACGATCCGCTGCGCTTGGAACGAACCGTCGCGTCCCAGACCTTGCACCAGAAGTCGGCACGGATCCGCAACCAAAACAGCCATCAGTTTCCTCCTCCCATGCTCGCGAGCTTGTCACGCAACACTATCGCGGCACTCGCCATATCCGGCGCGGGCGTGATATCCATCCCCGACTCCTCAAAAAGCTGCAACCCCTCCTCAGCATTCGTGCCCCTCATCGCGGCAACTACCGGCTTAGTCGACCCAACCTCCCGCGCCGCATTAATCACCCCAGTCGCCACAACATCGGACCGGGCGATACCAGCAAAAAGATTGACCAAGATGATCTCAACATCCGGATCGCTGACGATGATCTTGAAAGCATGCTCGATGCGGTCGAGATCCGCCGACCCGCCGATGTCGAGGAAGTTCGCTGGCTCTGCCCCCGCCCACTTCGTGATGTCCATCGTCGCCATCGCCAAACCTGCCCCATTCACCATGCACCCGACGCGCCCGCCTTCAAGCTTCACGTACGCGAGGTCAAACTCTGAAGCTTCCCGTTCCAGCGGATCCATCTGATCAGGGTCATGTAGCCCGCGTAGACCAGCATGCCGGAACAGTGCATCATCCTCAATCCCTACCTTGGCATCCAAAGCAATCAGCTTGCCGTCCTCAGTCTCGATCAACGGGTTGATCTCGACCAGCGAGCAGTCGTTGTCGGTGAAAATCCGATACGCGTTGGATATCAACGCCGTCGCGGGTCGAATGAGAGTCGACGGGAATCCCAACGCCAACGCCGCATCCCGTGCCCGATAGGGCAGTAGACCGATCAACGGATCACCCACGATGCGAACGATCTTCTCCGGATGTTCCTCCGCCACCTGCTCAATCTCAACGCCACCCTCGCGCGTGGCAATAATCACTGGCGCTCCCTCGTCCCCATCCATCACTACCGACAAGTAATACTCGTGCGCGATATCCGCCGCCGGAGTGACCATAACCTTGTTCACCGGCACACCGCTCGGCCCCGTCTGATGCGTAACCATCCGCGTACCCAACATCGCCGATGCCGCATCCACTGCTTCATCAACCGTTGCCGCAAACTTCACGCCACCAGCCTTACCGCGCCCGCCAGCATGGACCTGCGCCTTCACGATCACTGGACAACCCAGTTCCTCAGCCGCAATCTTCGCTTCATCCGCAGATTCCACGATCCGCCAAGGCAGCACCGGAATCCCATAATCTTTGAAAATCTGCTTGGCCTGATATTCGTGTAAGTTCATGCGGTGCGGTGCAGTTTCGGGTCGCGACGACTCATCGATTCTAGATGATGTATTTTTCGCAATTGTTAAACGACCTGTACCAGTCGGTGGACGCGCGTTATGTCAGCAAACCCGTCTCACGCAGAACCGCTTCGATCGCCGCGCTAGACTCCTCAGAAACTGGCGGTAACGGCCTCCGCGCATCCCCGTACTCCCATCCCAGCATCGACAGCGCAATCTTCGGTGACCCGATCGACTGCATAACAACCGGGTTCAACTTCGAAGCCACCCGTTGCAACTCAGCCGCCTTCGCGTAGTCGCCGTGAAAACCTGCACTGATGATGTCCATGCAGAGCGCAGGCGCGATGTTCCCGAGCAACATGCAAGCCCCATCACACCCGATCATCGTCCCAAACGCCAGCAACGCCCCGCTGCAATTCCACTTCCTCACGCCGTCCGGAATCCGTGGCAACACCTGCTGCTCAAACAGAATCGAGTGGTCAGTTATATACCCAAACACGTTGTCCATCCCACACAACTCGGCGATCACCGACGGAGGGGCAGCTGGAGCGCCTCCCCATGCAAACGTCTGATGGATAACCACCACCGGAACCGGACACCTCGACGTCACCTCCCCGTAATACCGCACCAAATCCGCAGGAGCCATCCCCCTAGGTATCCGCATCCGAATGAAATCTGCACCCGCATTCGCATAGTTCTCAGACAGCCGCAACGTCTCCCGTGCCGACCTCTCATCCACACCAGCAATCACGAACTTCTCACCACCATGTGCCGAGACCACCGTCTGAACGGTCTCCAACCGTTCCGACTCGCTTAGCATCGTCTCCTCCCCGTTCGCCGTCACCACCACAAAACCCGAAAGCGGAGTCTCGAGCCATCTCCCGACATTGCGTTCCAACGCCCCAAAATCGACCGACTGCTCTTCGTCGTCTCGGAACGGCGTCGGTGTAGGTGCCACCACAATTGGCTGATCAGAAGATGGTATCGTTGACATTAAGAATTGCACCTCGATGCTTGCTTTGCGAGATGTATGCGAGTTTAACGTTGTTCAACAATCGACTCACATCCCCACGTTCTTATTTCCTGACCGCAGCAATAGTAGCGCTCGGTCTGATGCTAGTCAGCTGCGGAGCCGAAGAAGGTGACGGCGGAGAGGTTGCACAAATCGCCGCGACAGCAACGTCTGCTCCCGATCCAACCGCAACCACCGCACCTCCTCCAACCGCGACCCAAGCACCTACCGCAACAATCGCGCCAACACCGACCGAGACGCCGTACTGGGCAAAGAAGATCATACCGGGAATCGCCATGGAGCAGTACCCACCGGTCAACGATCGAACCGATTACGAACTGAAGAACACCCAAGAATGGTTGAACGGAGATCCCACAACCATTAAAGAGCTCCGAGAGAGTGGAAGGATAGTGCTGGTCGATTTCTGGACCTACACTTGATACAACTGCAAGAACACTTGGCCGGCCTTGAAGGCGTGGCACGAGAGCTACAACGACGTTGGGCTCACCATCCTAGGGGTGCACACCCCCGAATTCGAGTACGAAAAAAAAATCGACCGTCTGACTAGCGCGGCCGAAGAGAACGACATCGGCTGGCTCGTCGTCCAAGACAACGACTACTCCACCTGGCGCTACTTCACAAACCGATACTGGCCCGCCAAGTACATGTTCGACCTTGATGGCAACCTCCGCTTCCGCCACTTCGGCGAAGGCAAATACGCCGAAACCGAACAGGTAATCCGCCTCCTCCTGGATGAAGCTGGCTACGACATCAGCGGCATCGAGCCGACGTATCCGTTGCAGTGAAACCCGCGGCGTCTTTGCTGCCGGCCATACGCTTGGGTGAACGGTGGTAGAGTTCACGCGATTAAACATCGATTCCGCCCGTACCGAGTTCGTTGGTCAATCGCAACGACAAACTGTTGAGAAGACGAAAATGGCCAGAATCCAAAACTATCAGGGAAGATCAGACGGCGGTTACACGCGCGTCGTGGGCGACGCGGCGCTAGGGAAACTTTTATCCCGAACGCAGTCGGCAATTATCGCTGCCGGAACCGAATTGGAAAAAACAGTTTATCGAGAGGTAGACGAACAAGGGCGGGCCGTCACAGACCTAGACGCGTTTCTGGAAGCGCCAACATCAAGCGCTGGCGCCTACCTCGTCAATAAACGTTCAATCAAAAAATCTCAACGAGTCCGAATAGGCCGGTCTGAGCCTGATTTGGTCATATTCGATACGGAGCAAAGGCATGTTTACATCGTCGAACTCAAGGATGGTGACATGTTCGACACCAAAAAGGTAGACGGGGAGTTGAACACGCTAATCACATTCCAAAACGCGATATCTCCCCACATCCCTTATATGACTTCGATCCATTTTTGTTCGTTTAACCAGACGGACAAAGCACAAATCATCAGCGGCTTCAAAGGTAAGATTGACGAAAATCAAGCGATGACCGGTGCCGAACTTTGTCAGATTTTGCGCATCGATTACGAGAAAATCCTGCAGCAAAGAATGAGCGATGCGGCGGCAAATCGCGCGTTTTTCATCGACGAATTGCTCAAAGACCCGATGATTCGAAAGGACATTATCGAAATTTTGATCGCCGCGGCTGAGACTTCTCGAAGATCGCGATGATTGTTCAGCGGGCACAACCGCCGAGGCAGCGTCTAGACTTTCCATCATGACCGTCTACTCCAACGAACGAACTCTAACCATCCCCCAAAAAAACCTTCCAGACGGGCTACCCATCAACCAGCGCGTAGCCATGGACGGTCTAACTTTCATGTCGAGGCTACCCGAAGACTGTATTGCGGCCGCGTTTTTCGACCCGCAGTACCGAGGGGTTTTGGACAAACTCCGATACGGCAACGAAGGAGTGTCGCGGGGCCAGAGACGTTCCGCTCTTCCTCAGATGTCGTCCGACACAATCGCCGAGTTCGTACGTGCCATCCATCGCGTTCTCGGCCCCAGCGGGCACCTCTTTCTCTGGATCGACAAATATCACCTCTGCGACGGCATAAACGAGTGGATCGAAGACACCACCTTCGAGACAGTAGACCTAATTACATGGAACAAATCCCGTTTCGGTATGGGATATCGCACCCGGAGGACCGCCGAATATCTGATCATCCTCCAAAAAGAGCCAAAGAGAGCCAAGGGCATCTGGACACGTCACGACATCCGCGACGTATGGGAAGAGAAAGCGCCTACGGATTCCGTCCACCCGAAACCAGTCGAGTTACAACAGGCCTTGATCGAAGCCACAACCGCCCCCAACGACCCAGTCCTAGACCCCGCCGCCGGCAGCTTCAGCGTCCTAAAAGCCTGCCAACTGGCAGGGCGCACCTTCGTCGGTTGCGATGTGAACGGTTGAAGTCGATCATTTCGGCCGCTCCCCATATATCCTTAACCACGCAATAACAACTACTACCCCAAAACCCCATGTCCCACCACTCCCTCCACGACTCCCTCTTCGACCTCTCCAACAAAACCGCCTTCGTAACCGGCGGTAACGGCGGCATCGGACTCGGCATCGCCCAAGGCTTCATCGAGCACGGAGCATCCGTAGCCATCGCCGCGCGCAACGCCGACAAACTTACCGCCGCAGTCGATACCCTCACTCAAGCCGCCGAAGGCGACTCCTCCCGCGTCCTTGCCCTCTCCTGCGACGTCACCGACCGCGCATCTATCCAATCAGCCCTAGATGAGACGATGTCCACCTTCGGCGGATGGGACATCATCGTCAACAACGCCGGCACCAACCGACGCTCCGACGAGCCTCAGAACCTCTCCGACGAGGACTGGCGATACGTCATCGACACCAACCTCACCTCGATGCACAACGTATCCTCCCTCACCTTCGATCACATGCGAGACAAAGGCGCCGGAAAGTACATCAACATCGGCTCCATGATGTCCATCTTCGGCACCGCTTACGCATCCGCCTACGCCGCATCCAAAGGCGGTGTCGTCCAATACACCAAGTCCTGCGCCGTCGCCTGGGCAAAGCACAACGTCCAGGCCAACGCCATCCTCCCCGGCTGGATCATCACCGAGATGACCAACCAGTTCAAAGAACTCTTCCCCGAGCGTTACCAGCTAGTCCAAGACCGCACCCCCGCCGACCGCTGGGGCATCCCCGCCGACCTCGCCGGCACCGCCGTCTTCCTAGCTTCAAACGCCTCCGACTTCGTAACCGGAACCTTCATCCCCGTAGACGGCGGCTACTCCGTCTGGTGATCCAACTACTGCCCCTTTCGTGCAACGAAAGGGGCGCGCACGAGCGAAGCGAGTGTGCGGGGTATGCCTGGGCGAAGAGGCGGCGCTACAACCTAAACCCCCTTCAACTCCCATCACCCCCGCGCCCGCGCAATCCTCCGATTAACACTCGGATGGCTGTGCAACACCGTCTCAATCAACGGATGCGGCTCGGCATTCGACAGATTCTGCTTCGCCAGCTTCTCCATCGCGCTTATGAACTCATTGCGCATATCGGTAGTTGCAATCGCAAAATCATCCGCCGCCGTCTCTCGACGACGCGAATATGTGTTCGCCAACGGCAACGCCACCAGTCCCACAACCGTACTCACCAGCGCCAACAACGGCAGATTCGCAAAGTCATGCAACGTCCCGTCCAACCCAAACGCACCTGACCAAGCACCCAAAGCCAAATCAATCACCCACATCGACACAAAGATGATCACCACCTGAACCCCAATCCCCCGCCAAATGTCCCCGTTCACATGATGTCCCAGCTCATGAGCGATGATCACCTCGATCTCATCCGGATCATGACTCTCGATCAACGTGTCCGAGATGATTATCCGCCGCGTCTTCCCCCAGCCAGCCAGAGCGGCATTCGCCTTCACCGTCTTATCGCCCAACTTCCAAACATACGCCCCCTGCACAAACGTTCCCAGCTGTTCCGAGAGCCGCATCAACCGATCCTTCAACTCACCATCCGGCAACGGCTCGAACTTGAAGAAAATCGGCATCAACACCGTCGGCGCAATCGCCGCCAAGAACACGGAAATCGCCGAGAACAACAGCGACGCCCAGATCCACCAAAAATCAGGGTCCGCCATTAGCAGCAGATACAGCAACGCCACGAACACTCCCAGCAACACAGTCTGCAATCCCAATCCCTTCAACCAGTCCAACGTCCAACCGCCTACTGACCGTCGCGTCAGTTCATAACGTTTTTCGAGGACATGCCCCGAAAAGTACCCCAGCGGTAAAGTCAGTACTTCCAACACGATCGACGCCAAGACGATGTAGACCACAGCGCCCAAAACAACCACGCCCGTAATCTCGTCTGCGATCACATCTCGAATGGAAGCCGACGCCCCGGAAACCAGAATGACCACGGGGACAACGATGTAGACGGCGAGATTCGCCAGGCCGATCCAGAGTTTTGTTCGCTCATACCGTTTGGGATCGCGGGTTACTACATCGCTATCGTCGGTCATCTTCTCTCCAAATGCCGCAAATCCCCAGCGACTCTTTCCAGACTCTTAATCAACTTTTCGTCGTTCCCGCGTGAGGGGTGAGGCACTAGCGGCGCATCAATGCCAATCGATTCAAGGGTATCTTGCGCCTTGACCCCAACCGCCACCACCTGAGCGTTCGGATACATCTCGACGACTCGTACCAGCCACCAAGCCCCAAACCCAATCTCGTCCTTAGTCGGTGCGCGATTGATTCGCTTGCCACCCTTCGCGTATGCAAACGGCCAAAACGGGTAGATATTCCACGTCAAGGGGCGGTGCAACTCCGAAAAACGCGGTGGAACATGCTTCCAAAACCGAGTTGCGGTCCTCTCCCGATGATTCGCATCTTGCCCGACCGGCAACTCATATTGCGTTTCGTACCCAAACTCACCCCAAGGATCATTTACAGACGTCAGCACCATCGGCGACACGAACGGTATACCCGTGATCGCTCCGCCATCACGCCCAGGCGCTTCACCCACGAAAATCATCGATTGAGACGTATCGTCAAAACCACTGAGCCAGCGTATCAAATTAGCGCATCGAACAGTATTTCGGTAGATATTGACGCTTTGATCACTCGGCGGATCAACCTCGGCTAGCGAATCTACGAACTCCCTAATCTCCGCATCCCGACTCACTCAACAACCTCAACTGTCCGCTTCTCAAACTGCTTCCAGTCCCACTCCGCGCCCCAACCCGGCCCATCAGGCGGACTCAACTTGCCGTCGATCGGCACAACCGGATTGAGCAGTCCGATCTGCTCGCCATCCAAATCGAGATGACCACCGGGGAAGAACTCGTAATACGACGTGTTCTGGATACAGCACAACAGATGCGCATGAACCAACCCGTACAGCCCTCCCGGCCCGTTCAACTCCACATTCGTCCCATGCAACTCCGCCAAATGCGCCAACTTCATCAAGTTCGTCGTACCGTGCCGAGCGTTCTGACGTATCAAGTCGGTCGCGCCCGAGATCAGATACTGCGCACACAAATCGGTGTCGTACATAAACGTCTCCGTCGCCATGATTGGAATATCGAGCGTTGCAGCCAACCGCACCAGCAGATTATGACTACGCTCCGGCAATGGCTCCTCGAACCAGCGGTAATCCAAATCCTCTAACGCATGCCCCACCTTCAGAGCCTCCTCGAAGGTGTAGATCGCAACCGGATCGTGCATGCAATCGATCTCATCGCCAACCGCCTCTCGTATCGCCGTCAACCATCTGATGTTCTCCTCGACCGGATGGTAAAAGTGGTCCTTAACCGCCACGAAGCCGAGAACCAACGCCCTTTGCGCATCCTCAACCGCCTCCTCGATCGTCGCCCCACGCGTGTTGTAGTAGGCGTAAACCTCGTCTCTCACCTTCCCAAGCAGCGAATAGACCGGCAATCCCGCCACCTTCCCCGCGATGTCCCAAAGGCAGTTGTCGAATCCACCGAACCAACTCGGCGACCTATACACCCAACGCGTCCCTTGGTGGAGCTTCTGATACAGATACTCCCGCTTCAACGGGTCCTCGCCAACAACCAACGCCTGCAACTGCGGCACATCCCCCGGATGCAACCCCGTGTGACCATCTCCCGGAGTAGTGCAGACCCCGACCACACCCTCATCCGTCTCCACATGCAACACATACTCGTACCGCGTCTTAGCCCGCGCCGGCACCGTGTGATGCAACCAACGCTCCCGCCGCTGCCCCTCCAGCTTGATCAAATCGAAATACCGATCCTCCCCATCCATCTCCAGAACCGACATCTTGACATTCGTGATCTTCATAACACCAACGATCCTACACTCAATGCTCGCACAGGCGAGACCTCAGCAAAGGTAGGGGCAGGTTTCAAACCTGCCCCACCGCGGCAGACCTCGTAGTCCGCCCCCTTCGCAAAGCGTAAGGGGGCGCGAGCAAGCGAAGCGATGCGAGCGGGGGATGCCCGGGGAGGAGCGGCGAGGTTTCCCCCGCTCGGCGGGGGAAATGTCCGAAGGACAAAGGGCCCCAATGCCCCAATCACCACCCATCACCAAAAATCACCGCAATCATAGTTCAAAAACCTGCCCATCCTTAAATCCTTTCAATCCTTCAAATCCGGGTTCAGACAATCACGCTTATCCTTATCTCCATCTCATCCAACACAACTCCCGAAGAATCCGAGGCAACAACATGCCAACAACCACAATGCGCGCAGCCCTCGACGACGGCACCGGACTTTACGAAACCCAAGACGTCCCCATGCCCGAGATGTTCGACGGCGCGGCCATGATCCGCGTCCGTCAAACCGGCATCTGCGGCTCCGACCTCCACATGACCACCCGCCGGGAGGAGGCACAAGACCTTCCTTCAGGTCACGAAGTAACCGGAGAAATCGTCGAACTTCCGGCAGGCAATCACAACTTCGAAGTTGGCGACCGCGTCGCCATCGACACCGTATGCTCCGGTCGCGCCTGTTTCGATTGCCGATTCTGCAACTACGGACAGTACCGCCACTGCCTAAACTTCGTCGACGACTCCGGCGGAGGTTTCGCTGAATACATGACTCGCCGACCCCTAGGACTCTTCAAGCTCCACGACGACATGGACTGGACCGACGGCGCACTCGTCGAACCCATGGCTGTATCGGTTCACGGCCTCCGCTACGCCGGAATGAAGCCCGGCGACGTTGTCGCAGTCGTCGGATCCGCGCCCATCGGACTCTCGTCGATCGCCAGTGCCCACGCCTTCGGAGCCAGCAAAGTCATCGCATCCGCCAAATACCCCCAGCAAGCCGAACTCGCCGCCAAAATGGGCGCCGACATCGTAACCGGCGCCGAACCCGGCGAACTTGCCGACCGCGTCATGGACGAAACCCAAGGCGTCGGCGCAGACGTTGTAGTCGAATCCGTCGGCGGGCACCAAACCGTTACCTTCCACGAGGCGCTCAATGCAACCCGCAACCAAGGCACGATGGTCTACCTAGGCGGCATCAAGGAACCGATGGAGGTCGACCTCTTCAACCCCATGCTCCGCGAAATCAAGATCATCTCATCCAACTGCTACGGCATCATCGACGGCGTCCACGACTACGAAGTCGCCATAAACCTCCTCGCCACCGGCCAATACCCCTACCGCGAAGCCGTAAAACACCGCTACGACCTAGAACAAATCGCCCCCGCCTTCAACACCGCCTTCGACAAAACCACTGGCGCCATAAAAGTCCACATCGTCCAGAACTGAAGCCACGAATTAAGACGTTTGCATAACCGCGGTCATTCCCGCGAAGGCGGGAATCCAGAGGTGTGGTCAGTTGCCCGAACCAATGATTTGGCACGGGACACTCGTGCCACGTCATAGAACGATGCCGTCATCGGCAACTGTAGCATCTCAATCCCTTCTGATCGGCGCAATGCGGCTTTATAGGGTTGGATGTAACTGGGTAGTAGGTATTCAGAGAAAACCGCACTAGATGGACAGAATGGAACGTTACAAGATCGAAGGGTCAATCAAGGATGTGATCGCGATCCTCGACTCCGCACCGATGCAACGGGATATGGTGCCGGAGGTGAACTCCGTTCAACTCACGAATCGGGTGCCAATTGCCCATCTAGCGATAGAACGAGGCTTGAAAGCACTTATAGCCGACTCGGGCGCAGAGCAAGAAAATACTCATTCCCTACACAAGCTGTATCGAGATTTGAAAAGTTGCGACGACGAATCAGCAACATTCCTTGAACTGGCTTTCGATGACGCCGTCGATTTCTTCGGTTACAACGTTAATGCCGAGGGCTTGAGGCACTTTCGTTCGCTCAAGGAGTATCTGTCCAAGACTGGTCACGCCAATGCGTTCAACGCGTTACGCTATTGGGCGATCGGCGACAACCCCAAAGGCGAAGATCCGATTCCGTACATTTCGCCTCCTATTCATCGAGAACTTCTCTGCGCGCTGGCAAGTCTCATCGGTGCCGGTAGAAACACAACGGTGTCTCAACGCGTTGAACAAGAACTCCATCACACCATGTTTCGTAGTAAGGATATGTGGTACGCGTCGGACGACTTGGACAAGAAGCAATCTATCGACAAGTATTTGAATTGGCTTTTCAACATGCACAAGACTCGACGAAGCGCGCTGGAAGAGGCCGTGGCCCTTGAACTCGATGTCATAGACGACGAGTTCATGAGACGAACCCTTAAAGCAGTCCACGAAGAGCTGAAGCAATCAAATGACCCTGCCGTCCGATACCTTATTCGCAGACTCTCATATCTACCCAAAGCCTCGCAACGACGAAACCCTGATGCAGTGCCGGAAGTCCAGTGGTTCAATGGCAACGAAACACGTGGCATGGTTGCAACATCAGCCGGAACTGGCCTAGGATATGTTGAAAAATACGCTGATGGTGGGTGGGGTATCACCCCCTCGGAATCAGGGGAGGTTCGGGTTACGGACATCGCAGAAGCCTTAGCCGATGCCAAACACTATCTGGTCAACCGACTGACACACCGTGTCGATGTCGTTGTGAACGGAGAAACTAGACCACTACGAATAGTTGGTGAAGGGCGTCACCTGTTCTTTTCGATATCCGACGCAGAGTGGACAACTGACTGCGATCAGATCGAATTGAAGAGAGAGTACGAACTGGAATTCTGGGATGATGCTCACGGTTTAGCGAGTGGAGACCAAGTCGTAGTCAAGTTGCGTCGGCATGAATTTCGGGGACTGATAGACATGCTCGAAGGGGAAGTGCATTCAATTGACGGACACAAAGTTTCGATTAACGGCCGGGATTATGGCACTTTGGACGACGAAGTCTAAGCACACGCCCGATCGCTATCAATCCATCAACCGTTGCGAGCTTGACGACTGCCGCCGCCTAGGCGCGCGAGCAAAGGTGGCATCTGGCGCGAATCGCGGGTATTCGGCTTGCGTGCCTGACAGCAGATCTTCGATAGTGAGTATCTGAACACGCGGATAGCGATGATCGGGATAGTGTTCAGGAGTGTAGATGCCGGCTGAGGCTGCTTCCTGGATCATTGGGCGAGTAGGCTGATTCAGCGTTATGAACAGACCTATCTCGGCATTTTCACGCGCCATGTCGCCCTTGAGCGTGGCTATCATGTCGCGTCGGACATGGCCGCTCTTGACCTGCACGATTATGCGCTTCGCCTTGCCGCTGTTGTCGTCGAAGAAGTTTATGTAGCCGTCTATGCCTGAGTCCGCACCTCGGTGCCCTTTGTTGACGGGACGCGCGTCCACTAGCCCTAAACCCCAATACTCGAACTGGTAGCGCCCATCGTGCTCGCTTTCGACAGCCAATGCCCGAGCGCTTTCCAAATCTTGAGGAACGCCTATGATTTCGTAGTTCGAGAGGTCCGAACCGAACGAATCTCGCAGTCGGTTCTTCATCAGCGAAATCGCCAAATGCGTTATATCTATACCTATCCATCGGCGTTGTAGGCGTTCAGCCACAGCAATCGCTGTACCACATCCACAGAACGGATCGAGAACGATGTCCCCTTCATTACTTGACGCATTGATGATTCGCTCAAGCAGCGCTTCGGGTTTCTGTGTGGGGTAACCCAAACGCTCTTTTGCCATGGCGTTGATAGGGTTAATGTCATCCCAATGATCTTGCACGAGCGCGCCTTTAGACTCGTCCAGATAAAGGATTCTTTGGGGGATCCTGCCCGGTTGGTGCCAGATCCGACCTTCCGCTTCTAGTCTCGCCATATTTGCTTGGGTAAATCGCCAACGCCGTTCAAATCCTTTGTATTCATAGAGTGGTCCTCTGCCTCCTGGCGCAATCAACGAAGCCAAGCGATACATGCGACCATTGGCATCTTCGCGATAGTGTGATTTGACACTCGATTCTTTTTGCGGACGGAATTGTGGAATGAATTTGGATTGGCTCGATTTGCCGTAAAAAAGAATCGTATCCCTACTTCGCCCGAAACGGTGTGCGTCATTATGTGGCAATGACCTAACCCACGTGATTTCATTTTTGAAATTCGTAGCGTCGAACACTGCATCCATCATGAATTTGAGATAATGACTTGCTGTGGAGTCACAGTGCAGGTATATGCTGCCTGTCGACTTAAGAACCCGCCGTAGCTCAGCCATGCGTTGGGCCATCATCGTGAGATACGCCATCATGTCGTTCTGTCCGAGGAACGCGCGCATGGATTGAAGAAGATTGCCAAGCTTTTCAGGCCCATCTTTTACTACGTCTTGGAAGGCGTACTCGGACTCAATGCTCCACCTCCAAGTGTCCTCGAACGCGGTAATCTGGGCGGCAGAATCCTCCCCGCTACGCTCTCGGAACAGAACGTTGTAAGTGGCGTTGGAATTAAAGGGGGGATCGAGGTAAATTAGGTCTACACTCTCATCCGCGACGTTCTCGCGCAGGATGTCGAGGTTATCGCCGAAGTAGAGCTTGTTCGCTGGCGTTTCCATGAAGGTGGATTCTACAGACTGCCCTGCCGCACAACTCGCATGTGTGGCGACACGCGGTTAAATCGCGGCATCACGCACACACCGGCGTTCTCGCCCTCCTTTTTTGAACAAGTTCAAAAACCAACCATCCACACGACCCAACACCCCAAATCCCTAACATCCTTTCCAATCCTTCGAATCCCAGTCCACACAACTTTTTGAACTTGTTCAAAAACTAATCTTGCCGCCAAATTGCCGCTCCCAGCGGCAAGTTTCCCCTTAAATTGCCGCCCACGCCGCGAAATTGCCGGAATCAGCGGCAATTCAGCGGCAATAGCGGCAATTTAGCGGCAACAAAAACCGGGGCAAAACACCACTTCGCGGCAAAAACCTCACATCCCCGCCGCAATCTTCTCCGCGATCATGATCGTCGTCGCGTTCGTATTCGCCCGAATCACATCCGGCATCACCGACGCATCGACGACCATCAACCCATCAATCGCATGCATCTCGCAACTTGGCGACACCACTGCCATCGCGTCGGAATCCGGCCCCATCTTGCAAGTTCCCGACGAATGATGCTGCGTTCTGACGTTTTCCTGCAACCATTTGTTCAAAGCCTCATCGTCGGCCAACTGGTGGTCCGTAGGCGTCAGACGACGCATTTTAGCCGGCGCGTATTCCGGCAATTCCGAAATCTCCGCCGCGAGCCGCACTGCCCCTCGCAACCGCTCGGCATCGAAAGGTTCACTCAAATAGCGATAGTCAAGAACCGGCTGATCGTGCGGGTCTGCGGTAGCCAGCCGCAGTTCCCCTTTGCCGACCGCCTTCTGCAACGCGATGCTGAAGCCGGTAGGAGATGCGCGAATCGTTGGATCGAAGTCAATCGGGACATGTTCCGTGCGTATCGATATCGGCCGCATATGCATGTCGTTGCGGAAAGGCGAATTGGGCGTGGTGTAACGCATACCTATCTGCAAAGGCGGCGGTCGGTCCGGAATCGGTTCGTCAACATCACTTTCGTAGCTCATGAAAACGGCGATGTGGTCTCGCAGATTCTGTCCCACGCCCGGAACGTCAGCGACCACCTCGATCCCGTGCTCCCTCAAGTGTTCAGCAGGTCCGACGCCCGATAGCATCAGCGTTTGGGGCGAGTTGATCGCTCCGCCGCTAAGGATAGTGAGGTCGGCCTCTAGACGGTAGGTTTCGCCACCAGATTCGACCTCCACCCCGCGGGCCGCGCCATTTTCGATCAACACGCGGTTAACAAACACCCCAGAGCGTATCGTGAGATTCATGCGATCACGCGCCATCTGCAGGTAGGTGATCGCAGTGCTCATCCGTATTTCGTTGACGCGATTGAGAACTAGATGCCCCACGCCTGTCGATTCCGGATGGTTGTGGTCGTGAGTGAACGGGTATCCAGCGGCCTGACACGCGTCGATGAACGCTTTCGGGCTCGCCATCAACTCATCTTCTCTGTAGCGTCGAACCGGAATCGGTCCATCTGAGCCGTGAAAATCGTCTCCAGGAAAGTCGAGGTCTGTCTCGATCTTGCGGAAGTAGGGCAGGACATCGAGGTAACCCCATCCCTCGTTGCCCATAGCTTCCCACTCGTCGTAATCTTCGGGTATGCCGCGAAACCAGACCTGCCCGTTGATCGCGCTCGAACCGCCAACAACCTTCCCGCGCGGCAGATCAAACGGTTGCTGCAACGGCGTAGCCAGCGCTTTATAGCCCCAAGTATGATCATCAACGTTATAAGACTCGTACCACGCCCGAACGCCGTACTTGATGTCATCTGGCAACCACTCGAACGAAGGGTAGTCAGGACCCGCTTCAAGGAGCAACACTGAGCGGTTGCGGTCCTCCGAAAGCCTTGATGCCAAAACGCAGCCGGCTGATCCGGCGCCCACAACGATCACGTCGTACTTCACAGCGACATTCCTTGGTTGCCATCGAAAAATCGTTGCCGTGAAGTTTATGCGGGATTCACGCCGACCGCGAACCTCACAAGGTGTGCTTTTTACGCCACCTTGACTCCCGCCATTTCAGACATCGAATACTGGCGCCAAGCAGTGAGTTGCTTCACCGATGCACGTTCGCGCAAAGCTCGACCTCGAATCGCCCGTTTACCACGTCTATGGGTTGCATCGCTCGTTGAGCCGAGTTCGCGTTGAATGACCCGGTATACAGTCCGGTTGCTGATATTGACCTTCAACGCTATTGCCGAAACCTTTAAACCCTCCGCGAACAACCTCATGATCTCCGTGTCGCGCATAACGGTTCGATCGTACCGCGCACCATTAGGGTCGTCATACTTGCAAAGCGCCAGCGGACACTCAAGACAGGATGGAGCTAAATCACATCCTGTATCTTCGTAAACGGTGTTCTCTGGCAGTCCCCGTGTCGTGTTGATTGAAGGGGATGATTGTTCGCGAACGTTTTTCTCGTTCAAGCTTGTTTGATTGCCCTGCAAACGACTGGCAGTTAGCATCGCTCAGACTTGCCCTCGAATTTGGCTCTCTTCCCAAGCCCTCTCGAATAGCGAGCCAGGAAATCCCGCCTGCCCGTAAAACACGAAAGTTAACGACTCGTCTTGGCAACGCGGCGCGACCGTGCGATCGAACCAGTCTGGATCAATCATGTGTGCTCCCACCACTTCGATCAGCATGTTCGGGAATACCCGTGTCGAATCATCCCGGATCGGGTTGTCCACGCTGACGAAAACATGTCGCGCAGCCCCGATCGCGATACTCCGCTCACCGACTGGCTGCCAAAGCTCTCCTGCCCCGGCCTCCTCGAGCGCTGAAACCAATTGATCCATCGCCGGCCAAGTGTTCAGGTTCAATGATGGCGAGATCGTGGCACTGATCCCGCCGAATGCAGAGGACAACGTGAGCAGCATACTCCGCATCGGCGTCGCAAAGTCGGTCGCGAGGCTCACCGCACGGCACTTCACTGCAAAAGTTTCCCCATCATCCGACACCGCGGACTGCATGATGCGCTGCCCCAACTCATCTCGATCCCCGATGAATTCAGGCTTTGCCCGCGTGAGCATGTTCAGCTCTGTATCAATGTCGAAGTCAGTGCGTAGTCCGCTGGTAACTGCGGTTTCAACGCGTGCACTAGAGGAATCACTCCGCACTCGGTGCTCAACCGGTCGTTCCAAAATCTGTGTAGTCATTTATCGTCTCCTCACGTGTCATCGAACCCACGTTCTAATTAGAACATACATCCTATCGTATGTTTTGTCAAATCGCAACGCGATATTTCCTGAAATCCCCGATGAACGCTCCATCGGTGTGCTTCACACGATTCGTGCATAATGGACATCGGCACACCAATCCAACCAATCGGCGGATCATCGAAGATGTCAGTAAACGTAGAGATCGTTTCAATCGGCTCTGAACTCCTATTGGGTCAAATCGTCGACACCAACTCCGCTTGGATTTCCCAGCGCCTCGCCGAAAACGGCGCAAACGTCTTCTACAAGTCGTGCGTAGGCGACAACCAGAACCGCATGACCGAAGTCCTCCGCATCGCGCTTAATCGCGCTGATGTCGTAATTACCGGCGGGGGCATCGGACCGACCCAAGACGATCTCACACGCGAAGCAGTTGCTGAAGTCTTTGGTGTCGACGTGGTGACCGATCCCGATTCCCTGACCGAACTACACGAAAGATTCCAAAACCGAGGCTTCATCCTCACCAAAAACAACGAGCGCCAAGCACAGATACCAGCCGGCGCCCAGGTGATCCGAAACCCGAACGGCACCGCACCCGCATTCATGGTCGAATCCGAGAAAGGCACTATCATCAGCCTCCCCGGCGTGCCCTTCGAGATGAAGTGGCTCATCACCAACGAGATAATTCCCTACCTCCGCAAGAAATACGACCTCGGCGAAACCATCCACTACCGCGTACTCAAAGTCGCCGACCTCGGCGAGAGCGCAGTTGACCACGAAATCGGACATCTCATCGCCGAATCATCCAACCCGACAGTCGGGGTCCTCGCCCGCCCCGGTCAAGTCGATGTCCGCATTGCCGCCCGCGCAGCAACCGTCCAAGCCGCAAACTCCCTTATCGAACCTGTCGAAGCCGAAGTGCGAAAACTCCTCGGAAACCACATCTTCGGATCCGACGAAGAAACCATCGAGAGTGTCATCGGAGACATGCTCCGACGACACGACGCCACCGTAGCCGTATACGAAGACCTCAGCGGCGGGGCGGTTTCCGATTCCATGCGCACCTCTGCCGGTGACCGATTCCTCGAAGCAATCGTCGCCAACACCGATACCCCGCGCGACCGTCTCATTGGCAACGACAATTCCGAAGGGTTGACTGGTGAAGAACGAGCCATCGCGCTCGCAAACGCCATCCGCGAGCACTCTGGTGCAAGTCTGGGCATCGCCGTCCACGGCATCCCCGAAGCCGAAGGCAGCGCTGAAAACCTAGCCAGAGGCGATACTTACATCGTGATCTGCGACGCAAACAAGACCGAAATGCGTCATGTCAGATCCGCCGGCAGCGGCGCACCTGACCGCCGAAGAGCCGCAATGTACACCTTCGGTGCCCTCCGACAGCACCTGCTCAAATCGTGATCTTGAAATTCCACCTAGACCAGAAGGAACCGAAATGAAGTTGCAACCCCGGAACGCAAAAACACTCTTAATCGCAGCGTTCGTCAGCGCAATGCTCGGCATCCTGTTAGTTGCCTGCTCGTCACCTGAACCGACTGCAACGCCAGTACCTCCGACTCATACACCAGTACCACCAACCGCTACACCCGTCCCGCCGACACCGACACCGGTGCCGCCAACACCAACTCCGGTGCCTCCCACACCAACGCCTGTACCGCCCACTGCAACTCCGGTTCCACCAACTGCAACACCTGAACCGACCGAAGAACCTGAAGCTGAGCAGATCGACGAGATCAGCCCCTCAGGCTTGTCAGCACACGACGCGGTCTGCATCGAAGAGCATGCAGACGCCGAAACCGCCGCCAAGGTTTTCGAAGCAATTGAAGCCCTCACCACTGGCGACGATGCTGAAAACCAACACATTCTCGACCTGTTGGCCGCGGCCGAACCGTTGTCCCACTGCGGCGTGATGCCAGAACGATTCGCACCCATCGTGGCCCAAATATCCCCTGAAGATGCGGAATGTGTGGTGGAACAGGCTGGTGTAGCGATGCTCATGAATTTCTTCACCATCACCGAAGAGCAGCAGGCACAGACTCTGAATCTGATGGCTCTGGCCCCGCTTCTGGGCTCGTTACAAGCATGCGATGTCGCACTTGACCTGACCGCGGGACAGTAACGAACGATTCTTCACGCCGCAGCGATTCAGCTCCGCGATACGATGAGTCCGTCCGTCACAGATTCCAGAGTCAAGTTTCTCCTGGTAACCGTCGTTTTCGCCACTTTGATGATTGCCATCGCCGCTTGTTCCTCGCCCGAACCGACTGCAACGCCAACGCCGCTGCCTCCCACCGCGACACCGGTGCCTCCTACACCTACCCCTGTCCCTCCAACGCCAACACCGATTCCACCAACTGCCACCCCTGAACCACCCAAAGAACCTGCTGCCAAACAAGAAGGTCCGATCGACGAGATCAGCCCGTCCGGAATGGCTGCCCGTGATGCCGTTTGCGTCGAAGCATTCGCCGATGCCGAATCAGTGGCTAAGATCTTTGAAGCCGTAGATAAGTTCATTACTGGCGAGGGGGTTGAAAACCATCACGTTATTGATCTGTTCGCAGAAACCGAAGTGTTGACCCATTGTGGGGCTGCCCGAGAACGTTTCGCGCCGATCATCGCCCAGATGTCACTCGAAGAAGCCGAATGCGTCGTCGAACACGCTGGCGTCGAGTTGATCGGCAAACTCTTCGCCTTCACCGAAGAACAACATGCCGAGACATTGGATCCGATGGCTCTGGCGCCGCTGCTCGATTCGCTGCAAGCTTGCGATGTGACACTCGACCTTACCGATAAGCAGTAGGTTCTCAATCGCGAAACGATCGCCTCAAGCTAGAAACCGACCGCGACCAGCGTTCCCAGCGCATATCATTTGTGGCAGCGGGAAACACGCAAGCGATTGATTAATGCCCGATGCGGCGCGAGGAGCGCAAAAACATGAGAAGCAAAGCAGCAATCCACGTCGAACACGGTAAACCCTTGGCGGTCGACGAGATCGAAATCCCGCACCCACGTGCCGATCAGGTCCACGTCAAGCTGCACTCCAGCGGCGTCTGCCACTCGCAACTCCACCAGATGCACAACCCGCAGACACCAACACCATCCCTCCTCGGACACGAAGGCACAGGCACTGTGGTCTCTGTAGGCTCGGAAGTCTCCCACGTCAAGGAAGGCGATCTCGCCATCGTGACTTGGGTCCCCAAAGACCCGATCCAGGGACGTTGGACACCCGAACCTAGCGGCGCGACATACCGCGAAGAACCGCTCAACGGTAACACCTACACCTGGGGCGAAGACGCCTTGGTATGGGGTGGATACGTTATCCCCATCGACGACGACAACCCCAAAGACATCTCCTCAATCGTCGGATGCGCTGTCCTAACCGGCGCTGGTGCAGTCCTCAACACCGCTCGCGTCCGCCCTGGCGACTCGGTAGCCATCTACGGCATCGGCGGAGTCGGAACCTCCGCACTCATCATGGCCAGCATCCTTGAGGCATACCCCCTAATCGCAGTAGACATCGAAGATTCCAAACTCGAATACGCCAAAGAGATGGGTGCGACGCACACCGTCAACGCCATGGAGACCGACCCGATCGAAGCCATACACGAGATAACTGGCGGCGGTACTGACTACGCTTTCGATGCCATCGGACTGCAGATAACCAGCGAACAAATCCTCCCGTCTGTACGAGGCGGCGGACCTGGAGCCGACAACCATGGCGGAATGGCCGTCCTCATCGGTATGCCAGCGCCCCAGATGACTGTCGATCCCGGCCAGTTCATGTACCACCAGAAGCAGTATCGAGGCTCTTTAGGCGCAACCTACCCCAAAAAGGACTTCGACCAGTTCCTCCGCTGGCACCACGAAGGCAAATTCCCACTTGACAAGCTCGTAACCCGCCGCTACACGCTCGATCAGATCAACGAAGCCTGCAACGACCTCCAAAACGGCGAGATCTTGGGTCGCGCCATAATGGTCTACGACTAAGCGGCACCATCCAGCGTCGAAACGAGTGACTTAACCGTAACTTGCGGTTTGAATCGACATGCACTACCGCACCCTCGGAAAATCCGGCATTCCCGTCTCCCTCGCTTCCTATGGCGGCGGCGGCCCCAGCCAGTTCGGCAAAGCCGCCGGATTGACCGCGCCCCAACGCCGAGACCTCATCGCCCGAGCCTTGGACCTCGGCATCAACATGTTCGACACCGCGGCCAACTATGGCGACAGCGAGGAACAACTCGGCCAAGCACTAAACGGCATCCCCCGCGACACCTTTCTAATCGCTACCAAATGGACCTGGAAAACCCCCGACGGAAACCTACCCCACACTGATTCTGTCATCACGTCAGTAGAACGAAGCCTACGCCGCTTCGACACCGATGTCATCGACATCATGCAGGTCCACGGCATCCGCCCAGAGAACTACCTCGAACTCACCCAGCTATACGCACCGACGCTGCAGAAGCTCAAAGAGCAAGGCAAAGTCAGACTCATCGGATTCTCCGAGATGATGACCGATGACCCGAAACACACCGTGCCCCAGGCTGCCCTTCGAGAGCACCCCGACACCTGGGACACCATAATGCTCAAATACGGCATCCTCAACCAGTACGCCGCCAAAGATATCCTACCCCTCGCTCAAAAACACGGCGTCGCCATCCTCAACATGGCACCTGTCCGATACACGCTAACCAGACAGCACGAATACGATCAACTTCTAGAAAATTGGCGTGCCAAAGGTGAGATCGACGTCGATCATCCGAAGCTCCGCGACGGCCTAGATTGGCTAATCACCGCAGACGCACCTACCATCATCGCCGCAGGCTACAAATTCGCCGCCGATCATCCCGGAATCTCAACCGTCATCACCGGCACATCCAACATCAAACACCTCGAAGACAACATCGCCGCCTTCGAAAACCCAAAACTCCCGGACGAACACACGGCGATTCTCAAAGAACTCCTAGGCAACTCCGCCGCGCCGCGCTAACCGAACAATTATTCCAACGGAAACGTAGCCCAATCCCGCTCCACCCGTCGGAACAACTCTTCCAACGACACTATGCTGATCCTCGGGTAAACGCGTCCGCCGAACTCCACCGCACCAACCGATTCAACTTCACTTGGCATCTCGCCCCTCGGTTCATGCGCGGTAACCAATATTCCCGCCAGGACATCGTCGTCTGACGCTCGATCCACTGTTCGCTTCATGTCGGCCAGTACCGATCCGTCGATCGCGCTTCCCCCCACGACTCGCACAACCGCGTGGCATTTTCCGCCCAATGCGACAGGTAGAGAAACCACTCCATCCATTCCCATACCCGAGTCCTGCCGGATTCGCCAAGGTACGCATCTCGGAATCATGCTCATCACACCGCGCTCGAACCTCATCGGATCGATCTCAGCCATTTCAATCCACACAGTTAAATCGCCCATGCTCATAGACGGCAGCCCGCTAACTGCGAAATCGCCGGGCAACCTGCCTTGGTGGAATCGATCGCGCAATACGCTCAACGCTATCGGCTCCACATCGATCCCGATCCAAGAGCGCCCCAGCTGTTCCGCTGCAACCATCGTCGTTCCACACCCGCAAAACGGGTCCATCACAACATCGCCCTCGTTGCTCGACGATCTGATGATCCGCTCCAGCAGCTTGACTGGCTTCTGGGTAGGATAGCCCGTCCGCTCCGGCGACCACGTCTGCAACGAGTTGATGTCCGACCACCAATCCGGCATATGCGCGCCTCGCTCAAGGTCGCGCTCCCGCCCATCGATGCTCGTGCCACCACGCGCATTGACCAGCGCCTTTGAGGCATCCGAATACTCCCCGTATTGCGGGTTGAAAGTGTAATCATCGCTCTTCGTATACCGCAGTATCACGTCGTGCTTGCGTGCGAAGTTACGGCGTGGCACACCACCGCCTCGGTAACACCAAACTATCTCGTTGCGAAAATTCTCACGTCCGAAAACCGCATCCATGACCACCTTAAGGTAGTGACTCGCCGACGGATCGCAGTGCAGATATACGCTGCCAGTCGGCGTGAGCAGACGATGAATCTCGATGAGACGAAGTGTCATGTTAACCAGATACGCCATCAGTCGACCCCGACCAACCACTTTGAGCAGACCCGCAAGCGTCTCAGCGATAGCTTGACCACGGTTTTCACTTAACGTCGCGTTCAAAATCTCTTCTGATACATCATCCCAAATCCAAACATCCTCAAACGCCGGAAGATACGCATCAGGCTTCAACGCCGACGGCCCGCGAAACACGATCTTGTAGTTTTTGTTCGAATTGAACGGCGGATCCAGATAGACCAGATCGACCGTTCCACCCTCCATCCCCCGCATCACCTCAAGATTGTCCCCGACGTGAAGCCGCCTAATACCGCTTACCAAACCATCAACTTGAGAAACCGATCCGATCTTCGCTTCGTATTGCGTCATGTCGATTCGTGTGACTCGGCCATGGGTTGAACGCCGCATCCGGTCAGAAGACCACCCTGCAAGATGGAATATTACGATTTGATGCTATATTTGGCGCAACCTACGATTGAATTAACACATAACTCAAGGGTCAGATAGAAGCGCCTTCATCGCATCCCTCGATATCGAAAGGGCCCAACGCTTGACAACTTCCTCAACCACAGTCGCAGAATCTACTGTTAACCAAGGACACGCCGATACCATCGACCGCATCGTCGAGAACGTCGGACGCGTCATCATCGGCAAAGACCCCGCAGTCCGACTCGCCATCGTCGCCCTGCTTAGCCGCGGCCACATCCTGGTCGAAGACGTCCCCGGCGTGGGCAAAACCATGCTCGCCCGATCCGTCGCCATCACCACCGGCTGCGACTTCAAACGCGTCCAATTTACTCCAGACCTCCTGCCTAGCGACGTCACCGGAGCATCCGTCTACAACCAGCAGATAGGCCAATTCGAATATCGCCCCGGCCCCGTAATGGCGCAAGTCGTGCTCGCAGATGAAATCAACCGCGCCACACCCAAGACCCAGTCCGCACTGCTCGAAGCAATGGGCGAGCAACAGGTCACCGTCGAAGGCGTCACACATCCCCTGCCAAGCCCCTTCATGGTCATCGCCACCCAAAACCCCATCGAATACGAGGGCACCTTCCCGTTACCCGAAGCCCAGCTTGACCGCTTCTTCATGCGAATCTCTCTCGGATATCCGGATCCGAGCGAGGAAGTCGCAATCATGGACGGCCGAGAAGCAACCGATCCTATCGACCTCCTCACGCCCAGCTGCACCGCGGCCGACATCATCGCTCTCCAGCAATACGCCGAAACCTTATACATCGACGAACTCATCAAGCAGTACATCGTCGAAATCGCAACCGCCACCCGCAGCCATCCTGACACTACGCTCGGAGTATCCCCGCGCGCCAGCATCAACATGATGAAAGGCGCCAAAGCATACGCCATGCTTCAAGGCCGAGACTACGTCATACCCGACGATGTCAAGGCCATCGCCGTACCCGTGATGTCCCACCGCGTCCTCCTATCCCCATCCGCGCGTATGAGAGGCGTAAACCAGAGCACCATCGTCAACGAAGCCATGGAGCAGGCCACTGTCCCCGGCGCGGGTGGCGGAAGAATACCCACAGCCACCACCAACTGACGCCAACAACCCACACATAGGGACTCCCTAACTCTTGCAACTAACTCTTCCCAAGATCGGACGCGGCATCGGTAACCGCGACGAAAACCGGAGTCTCCTAAGCGCGATCTGGAACAACGCTCTCCGCCATCGGATGCTACTCGCCATCATCTTCGTGATCGGCGTGAAACTGGTCAACACGGTAGCGACCGGGTTCGACCTCTCCATGCGCCTCGCCTACCTGCTCCTTATCCTCATCGCCGTCTCTTGGGTATGGTCCCGAGTTGGCGCCGTCAACATGAAAGCCAGCGTAAACCGACCAACCGGCCCTTTCTCAGTCGGAGACACGCTCAGCGAACGCATCGTCATCCAAAACTCCAACGGCGCACCCAAAGCATGGGTCGAGGTTGAAGACAAAACCACTCTCCCAGACGTCCAATTCCGCGAGGTCACCAGCTTCGGTCTGATGGTCACATTCAAACGCGTCAACATGGAAGCACCCTTGACCCAACGCGGCGAATACGACCTCGGCCCCCTCGTTATCCGTGCCTCCGACCCATTCAACCTCTTCCCTCGCGACATCGAGTTCGAAGGCATCGACAAAGTACTCGTCTACCCGCGCGTCCTTCCCATCCCCGACATCGCATCCTCCCGCGTTCTACTCGCCGATGGTCACTCCCGGCGCCACCGCATGCACCTCCTCTCGACCGATGTCGCATCCGTCCGCGAATACGCCGACGGCGATCCCATCGGCCGCATCCACTGGCTCACCACAGCCCGGACCGGCGAACTCATGGTCAAACAGTTCGACCAAGGCTCCGCAGGCGAGATGTGGGTCATATTCGACCAACACATCGATGCCCAAGCCGGATCAGGCAAAGATTCCACCGACGAATACGGTGCAACCATCGCCGCTTCCATCGTCGACAAATACACAAGAGTCTTCACCGAAGTCGGATACGTCGGATACGGCAGCAACCAACTTGTCGTCATGCCGGAACACACCGCGTCGCACCGCGAGAACATCCTCCGTCACATCGCCGCAAGTCGACCAACCGGCAATGTACCCATCATGGAAGCCCTCGCTATCCTAGACCGCGAACTCTTCGTAAGCTCCACCGTCGTCGTCATCACCGCCGCAGACGAAGGCCCCTGGATCGAAGCTCTCGGTGTCCTGCAGCGACGCGGCATCCAAGTCATCTGTATCGTCCTCGACCGGGAATCATTCGGCGGCGAAACAAACGAATCAGTGATACCACGCCTCTCAATCTCCGGCGTCACCACTTATCGCGTCTACAACGGCGACGACATCTCCGATGCACTAGGCACAACCGCCGACGCCGACGCGACCGCCGCACGCATATCCGCTCTATACTCCGGCACTTCGCAATGCGAAACGTCCGAAGGACAAAGGGGGCGCGACCACGGCAATCCTGCTGAAATCGCCGCGACTTCCAGAGAGTCATGACCACCACGACCGCAGAACTCGGCAACATCTTCGGTCGCTCCGCAAGATCGGCTAGGTCCCGTCGTGTCATGCGTCGCCGCATCATGCGACGCGCATTCCTTGCCGACATAACTATCAGCGACTGGATCGCCCTCGCACTCCTCGCATGGATGCTCGCCATGGTCGGATGGTCTGTTCAACTCGCTAACTGGGGCGATCTACCAAACATCGTACCGACCGCCATCATCGCTGCTGTTATCGCCTTCTTTATGACCCGAGTGCGATTCCACAACAACACCGTCTTGGCCAAATTTTCGATCCCCATTAAAACCGTCATCTTCCTCATCGCCGGCGTCATCATCGTCTTTTGGCAATCCTCCCTGAACGCCGAGGGCACCAACCCATTCGCACGCTCTTACGACGCCTATGACCGCTTCGGACTATGGGTCGACATCGCCATCAACGGCGGCGTCAGCGGCGACCAGATTCCATTCGCAATGATCATGATGACCGTGACATGGGTCACGTCATTC
This sequence comes from Chloroflexota bacterium, assembly GCA_009838175.1. Taxonomy (GTDB): domain Bacteria; phylum Chloroflexota; class Dehalococcoidia; order Lucifugimonadales; family Lucifugimonadaceae; genus Bin127. The sequence goes on along the minus strand of VXSB01000048.1, from coordinate 3,092 downwards.
ATAGTCACACTCTTAACCTTCAGGTTCAACAGTCCATGGATCCCAGCCGCAATACTCGGCACCGCGCTCCTAACCAACCTCAGTCATCGCATCGGACTCCACGAGCAGACCTTCTATCTCTTCATGCTCGCCGCAGTCGCCCTCTTCTCACATCTCGTGGCTGTCGGACGAATCAACCAGTGGCGAAAATCCGGCCTCACATTCCCCAAGGAAGCACGATGGATCGCCGCACGCGACGGACTGATACTTGGGTTCGTCGTATTGATCGTCGCCGCAATGGCACCCATGTTCACTCCCCGCTCCGACACCCTCAGCGTCCGGTGGAACACTATCTTCCTAGACCCATTCACCCAATTCCGCGAAACCGCCGAACGACTCCTCGCCGGCGTACCCAGAGGCGATGACAACCAGATCTACTCACCCAACGCCGTGCTCCCCTTCCAAGGCGGCATCGAACTCACCGACGACCCCGTCATGTGGATACGATCCCGCTACGCAAAGCTCCACCCCTCCCGCGTATATCAGGAATACTCGTCGCAAGGGTGGATAACTGCCCCCAGCGTCTCCCTACCCGCAGATGCCGGCACGAAACTGCTCACCAGCCCTGATGAAATCGACATCGACGAGCGGCAACGCCTCGACATTTCCGTGGAACTCCTTGGAAGAACCAACCGCGTCATACCCGCTGCAGCTGTTCACGCGCTCGACTACCAAGCCGAAGTCGAAATCCTCGAACCCCTCAGCTGGGATGTACCACTCGCTGGCAGCCCAGCCAAACTCGCCGAACTTCCTGAAGACCTTCGGGAATTCGCATTCATGCTCCGAGAACGATTAATGAAGCTGGCGACCGATTCCCCCATCTACTCACCCCCAGATACCGCCAACGACAGACCTCCATTCACCCTCAACACCCAACCCGCAATGACCTTCGACGAGGTCAGCTCCGTCATCCGCCAGATGCAGTCTAACGTCGAACCCATCTACAACGTCGATGAGCAGATCACATTCACCATCACCGAAAGCTCCATCGAAGAGATAGGAATCCGAGAAGACTCCGGCGAGTTGATCGACATGACATTCACAATCTCTGACGCTTCGCTCGAGCAGATGCTCCATGATGCCAGCGGAACTCCTCAAACCGTCGGAATCCGAGTTTCAACAGCAGTCCTCAGAGAAATCGCCGATCTAAACGACGGCGTCGGTCCAAGAAGACTCCAAATCATCATCACCGCCCAAGACCTCCTATCCCTCGCAATCCCTGACCTAGACCCCCTCGGATCCACGCGCCCACAAGAATCCACCCGCTTCCGCATCACCGCTGAAAACATCGAACAAATGGACCTCCGACGCTCCGGCATCAATTGGCAGACCTTCAGCTACCGCGTATTCGCCGAACCCGACGGCACAAATGCAAACCTCATGCGAATCGCGCGCCGAGGCCCCACCGAGCAGAACACCGTTACCTTCGACGAAATCCTTGAGGAGAACCAGCGTTACAGCGTCACAACATATATCTCTACCGCCGAGACTCCCGAACTGGTCGATTCGACCGCCGACTACCCCAGCTGGATCGCCGACCGTTACCTCCAGCTGCCAGAAACGCTCCCCACAGAGGTCCGTGCCCTCGCGAACCAAATCGTCAGCGATGCCGCTGCCGAAACGCCATGGGAAAAGACCATGGCAATCAAGGCATGGCTTCAGCAACAGGTCTACTCACTAGAGATTGAAGGTCCCGGACCGCGCGATGACGGAATCTACTATTTCCTCTTCAAGACCGTCAATGAGCCTTGCCCGTCCGAACTACCGAACTGCGATGTCACGAAGCGCAAAGGCTACAGCCAGTACTACGGATCCGCCGCAACCGTCATGCTCCGCTCCGTGGGCGTGCCCGCACGCATGATCGCAGGATGGAGCGCTGGTGAATACGTGCCCGACCAAGGACAGTTCCTCATCCGCGATCGCAATCGACACGGATGGACACAGATCTTCGCCCCGCCATACGGATGGATCGATATCGAAGTCACACCCGGAAGACCTGCCGTACCCCGTAACATCCTCGTCCCCACAACCCCAACATCCGAAATCCCACCCGGGCTCCCCGGTTCTGCCGAATTCGACCCCGACTACCTCGAATACCTCGAAGACTTGGATGAACTCGCTCTGCTAGAGCAAGACCTGCGGCTTGGCGGTCGCTTCCAACCCGCCGAAACCGACCAGGGATTGCTGCCATTCGAAGTCCCCGTGGTGCCCACCGCCGTCGCCACATCCATCATCCTCATCGTCCTGATCGCAGTATTCCTCTGGCGTTGGAACCTCCGAGGACAACCAGCCTCCATCCGCGCCTACTCGCAATTCATACGCGTCGCCGCGCTCCTCGGATATCGAAAACCATCCCATGTGTCAGCACGCGAATTCGCCGCCGAAATCGCCGATATGACCATGCGATACGCCGACGCCAGACGCATCATCGAAGCATTCGAAAAATCCGTCTACGGCCCCACCGAGCCTCTGAACGAAGCAACAACCGAGCCGACCGAAACCGCACCGGCCGAAGAAGCCGATGAAACAGAGCGCACACAAACTCCACAACCGCACCAAGCACCAACCCTCTCCCAAACCTGGCGCAACCTCGCACGCGCAATGCTCAAACACCGCATCATGACCCTGGTAGGCATGACCCCCGCCTACATCCCCGACGAAGCACAAGAACAATACCGCTTCACTACTTAACGCCCCTTTCGTGAAACGAAAGGGGCGCGAGTAAGCCTAGCGATGCGAGCGGGGGATGCTCGGGGGCGGCGCGGGGCAAGGCATCCCCTCTCCCTTGATGGGAGAGGGCTAGGGTGAGGGTGAACGGGGACAAAAGGGATGGGGGTGCCGCAAAATCCCCTCCCTCGACACCCTCCCCTTCGCGAAGCTCAAAAGAGCGCAGCGAAATTCGCATGGGATGCCCGGGCCGCCAGCCCGCCGCCAGCCCCTCTCCCTCTACCGGAGAGAGCCAGGCCGCCGCGATATCCCCTCTCCCTCGACGGGAGAGGGTGAGACGGGGACAAAAGGGCGGGGACGCATCACAGCCCATCATTCCAAATCAT
>VXSB01000005.1 GCA_009838175.1 Chloroflexota bacterium | reverse complement strand
TCCGCCAATGAGAGATGTTTCCACATTTCTGTGCGGTGGAACACGCCGGTCGGCGCCAAGTTGCGATGATCGTCGCAGGGTTCGATGAACTCGTACTCACCGTCTCGCGGATCGTCATCTGGCAGGACTTCAATTCGGCAGCGCATTACTCTTACGCGGGTCCCCAGGTCGAGGATCATCGTCCCGCAACTGTTCGAGCAGATCGTGCCCCTCCATCGTGAGCATCGCGTACAGACCTTGGTCATTCTTGGTGACGAAACCAGAAGCGACCAGCATTTCAGCGTGGTAGTACTTATCTGCGAGATCCTTGTTGTAGAAAACGCCACCGAACGGCCCGCCCTCTTTCTCGACGGCTTCCAAGACTTCCCGCACAACCTTCATATCTCGCTTCATATCACTCCCCACCCTCACGGGGATGTTCCTCGATAGCTCGCTGCTGCAACTTGCTCATCGCTTCCTTGATTCGCCGTTGCTTGGCCGTCTCGCTCAGCCGTTCGTACGCCTTATCTTGACTTTCGCGAAACTGTTTGCTTCTTGCCAGCCTGTTCCTGTCCTCGTTGAAATTCTTGAAGGCCGAAACCCAACCCTTCTCAGAGTTGACGGGTGCTTCCAAAAAGCCCCACCACGACGTTCTCGGCTGTCGCCTCCTACGCTTGCGCATACGAACGATTTTATCGTGCGCCCGCGAGGAGTCAAAGCAGGCAGGGGATAGTGCTGGCTTAGCTCAGTTAGTTAGAGCAGGGGTCTGGAAAACCTTGAGTCGCAGGTTCAAATCCCGTCGCCAGCACCGTCCCCATTGTTTCGAGTAGGGGTCTCGGTCGCTCCCTATTCGAGGGTGTCGCCGAATAGGGAATGGATGCTTCTTCAGTTTGACGGATAAAGCGTTACTCTGCCTAAGGGTGAGATGCAGGTTAGACCCCCGCCAGGGGAGCCTGAGCGGACGGTAGATTGCACGATCTTCGAGATGTGGCTCTGCGGTCTGAGCGCCCGTAGCAGACTAAAGGCTGTACCGTGAGAATCCGTCTTTCAAGCTGTGTGGTGCCATCTTCCCAATGCTCCTCGTCAACCCTAGAACCGTCCCGGATCCTTTGATTCATTATTACGTCCGGGCGGGTTTAAGAGACACAACCCCTGGCCTGCCGGTTCAATCGCTCAGGAAATCAGGTCCCTCGAGCGCGGCGAGCTACGTTACGAATTACGAGGAAAGTCTGCGCTTCAACTTTATGGACTTACATCAAAGGCAGAATATCACCTACCCTAACGGGAATAATCGTCCTCAGATATACTAAGTAAGTGGTATACTGAGGGGCGACTATGACCGATCCTGCTGAACATTCTCCAATTGCAATATATGCCGAGGGGGATCAGTTTGCCGGCCTTAGCGGACGGCGGCGAAAGCAGCTGATGTTGCTCCATCGGGCGTTCCACGGACCGTTCGATGCCTCGCAGGCCGCATCGGCGCTCCACCTCGATATCAAACGCACACGTCGCCTTCTTGCAGCGCTCGCCGATAACGGATGGCTTGCCCGTGTGCGACGGGGCTGGTACATAGGTGTGCCCATTGAGGCATCTGCACCTGGACAGTGGCGAGAAGACCCATGGGTGGTTGCTTCCACTCTCTTCTCTCCGGGGTACATCGGCGGGTGGAGTGCGGTTGAGCACTGGGGGTTCAGCGACCAGATATTCAACGTGATCTATGTGGTCGCAGGGCGGAAGGTCGCACCGACGCGGCAGGCGATTCAAGGAACCGACTTCTTGATCCGAACCGTGCCCGAACGGACCCTGTTCGGAACGCGCCGAGTCTGGCGCCAGAGTGTGCCGGTCAATGTGTCAGACCCCCATCGCACTATGATTGACATCCTTGATGTCCCGGCGTCGGCAGGTGGAGTGCTGCACGTCGCCGACGTCCTTCAGGCGTACTTTGAGAGCGAGCATTCCACCCAAGTGAAACTACTTGAGTACGGTGACCGGCTCGGTCGAGGCACTGTGTTCAAAAGGCTGGGATACTTGGCGGAACGGATTGGTCTCGCTGATGCCGGCTTTCTGGAGGCATGCCGCAGCAGGGTCACGAAGGGTGTGAGCCGACTCGATCCCGGAGGTCCGGCAAAGGGACCAATAGTATCCAAGTGGAACGTTCGCGTTAACAGCTGGCGACTCGCCGCTGACGAGGAGGTTCGCTCGTGATCACCCGCGCAGACATCAACGATCGCGTTCGACTCTGGGGGCTCCGTGAAGACGTGGTTGAGAAGGACTACGTTCTAGGGTGGCTTCTGTGGGGCATAGGCGCAGACCCGCTGCTTCACCGAACCTGGGTGTTCAAAGGGGGAACGTGCCTCAAGAAGTGTTATATCGAGACTTACCGGTTCTCAGAAGACCTTGACTTCACAGTGCTGGAAGACGGGCCTATTGAACGCGACGAGGTGACCGAGGCGATCTCCCGTGTTCTGGACCGGGTCAATCAGGAGTCGGGCATCGACTTCACTCTAATTCCGCCCCGTTACCGGGACCGTCCATCCGGTCGATCTGCAGAGATGCGCGTCTACTATCGCGGTCCGCGAAATACCCCCGGTCCCGCAAGCATCAAGTTCGACCTGACGAAGGACGAGATCATCGCTCGTCCGCCGGTCTTGATGCCCATCAGCCACGACTACCCCGATGCTCTGCCTGAGCCGGGTCATGTCCGATGCTACGGCTTTGAGGAGGTCTTTGCGGAGAAGCTACGCGCTATGGCAGAGCGTTCTCGACCGCGCGACCTGTATGACATCGTCAACCTCTTCCGCAGGCCAGACTTCAAGCCCCACTCCGGTCTCGTGCTCGACGTCCTCGTGCAGAAGTGCGAGTACAAGGGCGTACCTATGCCCTCAGCCGAGGCGATTCGCGAGTCTCCGATGTTCGAGGAATTGAAGGAGGAGTGGGGCAACATGCTCGCTCATCAATTGCGAGCTCTGCCTGAGTTTGAACACTTCTGGGTCGAGGTGCCACGCATATTCGCTTGGTTGGATGGAACCGAACCAACTGAGGAGCTCGAACCCTCGCCTATTCCAGACGGCGAGGAATTGTGGACACCACCCGCGACATTCTGGACGACGGGCTTGGGAAGCCGTCTGGAGCCAGTGAGGTTCGCTGCTGTCAACCGATTACTTGTCAATCTCGGCTACCTTGGGCGACACAGGCTGATTGAGCCGTACTCCCTTAGACGGACGAAGGATGGTCACATACTCCTACACGCCATTCGTGCAGATGGGAGAGGCTCTCGGTCATACAGGGTTGACCGGATTCAATCTGTCGACGTCACCAATCACCCCTTCTCACCGCGGTATTTGATCGAATTTCCTGCGTCAGGGACGATTCCTGCCCCGCCCACTCAGCGGCAAGAAGCTACGCGCAGCCCGACGGTGAGGCGCAGCCCAAGGATGAGTAGCGGGAACCGTCGAAGGTTTGTTGTGAGATGCGCGGTCTGCCGAAAGCTTTTCAGACGCGTCCAAAGAAACACGCGTCTGCGTCCTCACAAGGACCCAAGAGGCTGGGATTGCCCTGGGCGATCAGGTTACTTGGAGAGAGTCGAATGATTATCCAACCAAGCCCACGCGAAATGGAATGCGCCCCGTGAAGTCATGGTCCGCTTGTCATGCGGCGGACAGAGCCATCTTCCAACTGTGGCAGGGGCCCCTGCTGGGCTTCGCGACCCAAGTGTCAACGGGCCCCGAACACGCTCTTCAGACGCGCCCCACGCCGACGTTGCGGTTGGCACCACCGCTGGCCCCCAGAACAAGCACCATCGATCCTGGAACAGCAGCTTGCAGCATCTCGACCAAGTTAGGTGCACTAGGCTTCACCACACCGTGAGTATTGCGGAAATTACTGAATGTTGCTAGCCGGTAGCTTTGCAGCGATTGGGCCATTTCACTTGCTTCATCAGGCAAGTAAATAAGCGTCGAATTCCACCGAACCGCTAGGTCGTCGATGCGCTAGTCCTCCTTACCCCGCATGACTTCGAGTTATTGCTTACCTTGCCGTGCTTGATCGAATTTCCTTGAATCGCACAGCGCGGAAGTCATCGAAAGTGCTCCTTTCGAATCTCGTCTGGCTTGCTGAAACAGTTTTTCGGCCAGCAGTCACGCTCTGCTTGCAGGCGCGCGGTTTTGGCCATTGGGCGTTATCGTGCCACCGGACCGCATGGGCCGCGCATGGTCGGTTGATCCGGGCCATGCACTTCCAAAACCGCAACTGCCTTCGGCAAGCCGATGTCCCGGCTGTACCTTTCCATGAAATCATCGCGAACGGCAATCCCGCTTCGGTCGACGAGCCCATCTATCTTTCGATCCTCATCGATTCGAATCGAAATCAGTGAGCCGCCGCGCTCATTTTCCCGAACGATCTTTGCACCACTGTCGCCTCGAAGCACCAAGGGCGCTGTCTCGTGGTAGCAGGACGCCGGGTCGAACAAGGGAGACACCTTCAGATCCGGTTGATCAGATTTCCCACCCGACACGACTTCGAGGGAGTACCAGACCATTGGACATGAAACCAGGCACTTCCAAGGTAGAGTTGACTCGTTCTTGTGAATGTCGTGAAAATTCTTGCCGCCCCACTGGTCTATAGCTTTTTGAATGTTGCGTAAAGGGGATATGGTGCAGCCAAGTTGCTTGAGGTCAACGGGCTTGCTGCAACAGTGCCAATGGTCGCAACAATCGGCACCGTCCGTATGGTTATACAGACAGTACAAGGGAGCGGCTCGGTTGATTCGCCCGTACTCTCTCAGGAGATCTATCTGAGATCCGTTGGCGTTGGCTTGAGTAAGAGAAGAATATCTATCGGTTCTCAAATCGAGTTTCTTGGCCTGGATCGCGAACCGGAACCAACCCTTACTTTCAGAACCCAGCCACAGCTCGAAGTCGGTTCCCCACATGGCCTCGTCCGGCTTCGAGGTCTGCTGCAAGTAGGCCAGCCTAGACCCATGCAGGTAGAGGTCCATCATCAGTAAGTCCGTGATTGTCTCCTCCCCGAACCGTACTGGACCCAGGACGCCCCGACTATCGAGTGAATCTCTGACGTACCCCAGGCGGTCCCAAATGTCCTTCGACTGGTTCTCAAACAAACTGCCCAATTCGCCGAAAGGACGCATTCCTGATTTCACTTGTCCTTCCTCATTAATCTTTGGCCGGCAACCAGAACCAGTGCCACAACGGCAAACCTTCGCGGGCGGACAATCAAACCTCTTCGCTCACGCGACTGAGGCAGTCCTCGTTGGGTCCTCTGTCGACGACAACCTATGAACGAGACGGTACGGCAATAGTTCCCAAAATCCAAGTTCATCAATCTGCCAATTGTTTGCATTTGTTCATCAATTATGACGCGCGAATATAGCACTGGTGGGCCAAAGTTGACTGTAGGCAGAACCGTGTTCGATTTCGCGTTCGCGTTGTGAATGGCATCACCTCGAAGGCAAATCTACAGCTATCCGGGTTGAGTGCGTTTCAAATCGCAATTCATATCGCAGGTTCCGACAACAACCCGATTTTTGCTGCCAACGAGGACATTGGGGACTATATGATTGTGGGCGCGAACACGCTGATGGTGCTGTCTACGATGTTGGTCGGCTGATACCGATCCCTTCGTCCGCATCGAATTCTCCGAGTTCATCTAGCTTATCGACAATTGGTTATGAGAAGTCGTCTGACGATTTTCCGCGAGACATGACTGTGGATTGCTGCCATTTTTGAACACCGCCAAGTCGTAACGCTCCCGATAATCGCGAACCTACAAGATCGCCAACTGACCGTCAAGTTTCTCCAATTCACATTCCATGGATTGAACTAAGGGGCAGTCGCGATATTTTCTCCTTGCGGTCCCATCGCAACCGCCAACTGAGTGCATATCATGAAAACTCGAATTGCCGTTGTGGGCATTGGTTCAAAGATGCGCAAATCATGCTTTCCGGCGTTGCCAATGCGGTCGACAAATCTGCCAATTGGCCTCAACAGTCTCCTTCACTGATCTCAAGAGTGTAGTGGGCTCTCCCGTTCCAAGCCGTCACGGCGATGTAATAGCTTCCAGGAAACTCCACATCGAGAACCGCCGTTTCAATTTCGACTGTATCCAACGAATTCCCGCCGGACCCCAAAAGATATTCCAGTTGAGACTTGAAAGCCCGGATGAAATCCCTGTCGGGCCCCAGAAGATATGCCAGCGCCTCGGTATTCTTCCAATGCGGAGGGTAGCCGTCCATCCATTCGGCATCGTCGGACAAGGTGAGACAATACCGCTTTCCTCCGTCCGCGTCGAAACGGAAAAAGTCGAAATCACGTGCGCCTACCGAAACCCCTTCAACCTTCTGTTGCGCTTCGACCACGGTGGCGCCGCCGAAATCGTCACCATGGTCGTCGACGTATTCGGACTCTTCGAACCGAATCTGGTACGGCCAGGTTTTGGCGAGATTTGGATTGCTCGTGGTCACCCTCAGGTAATAGATGTCTGTGGCATCGGCTTGCCATAACCCATCGATCCCAATCTGAAACCCTGACCATAAGTAACGTGATTCGACGTAATAGTCCTCGCTTCCCGATGCCCTCGGCCCCGCCAACCATGTTCCATCGGCGTCCCGCACAGTCACGACACCGAAGCCCTTTCCAGCCGCGCCGAACGTGAAGGACTGGCCTTGATTCGCACGGAACTTGAAGTAATCGACATCCGAACTCGTTTCCAGAACTCCCTCGATCGTCGATCCAGGTTCAATCCAACCGGCAGTTTCGACGTTGTCGCCGTGATCGTCCTGGAAATCGTAAGTTTCCAACGTGAGACTGTAGGCGCCTCCGAGAAGAAAAACATCCTCAGACAAAGACACGTGGTACTTCCCGGTGGTAGGCGCTTCGAAAACTATGGGTTCGTAACCACGCTCGCGGAATTCAAACACGACCCGGGTATCGTTCGGATCCCAGATTTCGACAGTTGTTTCAGTGCCAGGTTCGAGATCCAGGTTCAGCTTGTAGGCTCGACCCGCCTGCCCTTGGAATTCGAAGAGATCGCGGTCGGATCCGGTGCCAATATCTCCGCTGATAGACTGACCGAATTGCAACTCGCTTGCAGATGCGAAGTCGTCGCCGTGATCGTCCTCGTAGTTCGACCGGCTCAAGGTCAACTCGTAGCTCCTCGCTCTGTTCTTGTCGACTTCAATGAAGTAATCGCCCGAGCGCCACGCCTCGAATCGTGTTGTCGCGCTCTCAAGCCCTGTGAGGTGCGCGACGACATCGAAACGATCGTTTCTGATCCGCACGCTGGAACAGCAATACCTGTTCAAATTGATCTGATACGCTTGGCCCGCATCAGCCCGAAACTTGAAAAAGTCAACTCCCCGTGTTTCGTAGGACGCTCGGACGGTCTCGTCCACAGTGATTCTCGTCGCGTTGGACGCACAATCGCCGTGGCCGTCGTAAGGTCCGGATTGTTCCAATGTCAGGTTGTAGGTCCAGTCGTGTTCGTCTCTGAGCTCGGAAACCGAGACGTACGCGTACCCGTTCTCGGTCGCCGCCCAGTGAATCGTGCGAAGAGTGCGCTGACCGCAAAGTTCGGTCCCATCGATGGATTGCAAACGCAAAGTCAGAGGTTCATGCACATTTTGCGCGACCGACAAGCTCATGGTGTAGAACTGACCGCGCACCGCGAGGAATTTGAAAAAGTCGACGTCGCGGTCGGGGCCGATGACACCTTCTACCGACTCGCCTGTGGTGATCTCGGTGGCCGACTCGGCGCGGTCGCCATGGTCGTCGCGATAATCCGATTCAACGACTGAGAGTCGATAAGCGCCACGCCCTTGGCCCTCGACAGCGAGGAGAAAGGGACCCGGATGCCATGAATGGAGTATCGTCGAAGCCGCGCGTCTCAGGTAGTCGGTGCGAACGCTTGACCGTTGGGCGCCTCGTGGGTCGAACGCTGTCAGTCGCACGTTGGGTATCGATCCGGCACTGATTCTGACTTCGTACGCTCGACCCGCACCCGCACAAAGCACGAAATGGTCCGCTTCACCCGAGTGTCTGATCTCACCCCGCACTGAATCTCCGTCGAAGATCTTTCGAGCCGATTGGTCAGTATCGCTTCCATCATCCGACGTCGGAAAGCACGGAGTTTCCGCCATACCTGGGTTTTCAGTCGGAGCAGCTTGGCCAGTCTCTCCGGCCTGTGGCGTCGACCTCGCGGTATGTGTGGCCGATGACACCGACGCGTTCGCACCCGGAGTCCCGGTCGCAGCCGTAGCTGTAGGGGTGGTCGTCGGAGTTGCGGTCGGCGTGAAAGTGTAAGTGGGCGTGGGCTCCGGCATGGGTGTATGAGACGGCGTGGCAGGAGGTTTTGTGGTCGCCGTCTCTGTAG
>VXSB01000014.1 GCA_009838175.1 Chloroflexota bacterium | reverse complement strand
CCGTCTGGCTTGCTTTTGTTGGCGGAGCCAGCATATGCTCCGCGTCCGAGCCCTGCAGCTACAACGGTCTTCGTAACCGGATTGTGGGAACGTTGCGCCCGTCTTTCTGGGCTTGTGGCGGGCACCGCCGGCGGGCGCCGTCAGCGCCCCGTGCACTCCCGCCCGTTGCCATACTTCATTCAATTGTTCTTGCTACGTCTTAAAAGGTTTGCGCACACCCGTCTCGACGCGGCGATTCTTCGTTTTCGTGCCCCGCTCCGACGGTCGTCGGATCGACGCTTAGTTGTTATATTACTACAGATGTAGTGAGAGTCAAGTCTGAACCCGGATTTGAAGGATTTCAAGGATGGAAGGAATGGGGGCTGTGGGTGTCTGGCGTGGCATCCCCGCCCTTTTGTCCCCGTTCACCCTCACCCTGACCCTCTCCCATCAAGGGAGAGGGGATATCGCGGCGGCCAGGGTATCTCCCGTCGAGGGAGAGGGGAGACCGTTGCTTGCTCACTGTGAATCTCGCTCTGAAGGGAGGGAGGGACGGTTATGAACGTCTCAGGCCTGGGGTTAGGAGCATGGCTAGGAGGATTAGGGGGGTGCCGCCTAGGGCGCTGACGATCACGGTCATTTCGTTGCCGATGAGGGCTGAGAGGGTTCCTCCGAAGGTCCAGCCGAGGGGGAATAGGCCCATCCCGATTGCGTAGAGGGACATCACTCGGCCTCGCATCTCGCCTGTGGCTTCGCGTTGGTAGAGGTTGATCATGGCGTTTACCCAGATCATGCCAGCGACGCCCATGGCAAACAGGAGAAACAACGTGAGGGGATAGATGCGGGAAAATCCGAATCCGATCATGCCGAAGTCCCAGATGAAGCTTGTGACGATGATTAGCGGCATGACGCGCTTGGGCATTCCGGTAATGGCGATGGTGATGCTTCCGATGGCGAGTCCGACGCCGAGAGCGGTTGACATGACTCCGAAACCGACGGCTCCGACGTCGAGGATCTTGGTGGCGTATTCGGGCATGAGTGGGAAGATGGCGACGCCGGTGATGTTTACGGAGCAGTTCATGATGAAGAGCCACGGTAGAACGGGCGACTTGCGGGCGTATGCGATGCCCTGTTTGACGCTTTCGTAGTAGCTCGGTTTGCCATCAGATTCGGGATCAGAGACTGCGTAGCTGCCCTTGGGTGAGTTGAGAAGAAAGAGGGCTGCGAGAAGGTAGATCCCGGCGATGACGGCGTAGGCGAAGTCGGCTCCGGCGGTGGCGATGATCCATCCGAGGATCACCGGACCGACCATCTCTCCGGCGTTTTGGCCCATCATGACGAGGGCGGTGGCCCGCGACAGCGAACGCTCGGGAATCAGGTCTGCGAGATAGGCCCAGAATGTGGGCATCGCGAATGCGACGACCGAACCGGCGGCTAGTGCGAGAGCGAGCATGTGCCATGGTTGGATGATGCCGAGCGTCAGAAGGATGGCCTGAACGATCGAGACGGTTGCCAGTCCGATGCGGACGAAGGCTAGGAGTTTGCGTTTATCGAATCGGTCGGCGATGGCACCGGCGAAGATGGGGAGGATGAGGATGGGGATGGAGCGCATGCCGGAAACTATGCCGACCCAGAGGTTTGCGCCGGTGAGGTCGTACATGACCCACGATTGCGCGGCGGTGCGTGCGACGGCTCCGATGTCGAATAGGGCTTCGGATGCTAGTAGGCGCGCGAAACCGGGGATGGCGAAGACGCGGAAGACGCGTGAGGGGCGGGGGCGCGCAGAGCCTGACTGTGGTCGAGTGGTCACGAAATCTGGCGGTTAGATTCGGCGGGGTGTTTAATCTGATTATCGAAAGTGGGAGGCGGGTGTTGTCTGAACTGTGATTTTTGAACTGTGATTGCGATGATTTTTGATGATGGGCTGTGATGGCCCCGCCCTTTTGTCCCCGTTCGGCCTCCCCCTAGCCCGCTCCTGAAGGAGGGGGATGCCTCACCCGCGCGCCGCCCCGGGCATACCCCGCTCGCGTCACTTCGTTTGCTCGCGCCCCTTTCGCAGAGCGAAAGGGGCGGGTAGTTCTTACGCTCTTCGAAATGCCGGCGATGCGATGAAGGCGAGGATGGGGATGGTGATGCTGGCGATGGCGGAGGTTATTAGGGCGGTTTCGTTGGTGGTGAAGTGGGCTATGGCTCCGCCGATGGTCCAGCCGATGGGGATCATACCCATGGAGATGGTGTAGAGGCTCATGATGTTCGGATGCTGGATGGTGAAGGGGTTGGATCGGATCATGGTGAGTATGGCGTTGCCCCAGACCATGCTGGCGATACCCATGATGAAGAGGATGAGGAGGGTGATCGGCAGGTTCGGAGAGTGTGCGAATGCGATGCTTCCAGCGGCCCATACGAGGCTGGCTAGGATGGCGATGAGCCCAGTACGTTGCGGCATACCGAGTATGGCGACGGCTACTGCCCCGACGCCTAGCCCTCCGCCCAAGACGCCGGTCATGAGGCCGAAGCCCATGCCTCCGCTGTCGAAGACTGCGATGGCGTATTCGGGTATGAGGGGAAAAACGGCTAGGCCGAGGAGGTTTGTGGTGAGGAGCATGGCGATGAGCCATGGAAGTGGTTGGGAGCGGCCGATGTTGCGGAGGCCGATTCTGAGGGTCCAGATGTATGGGTGGTGGTAGTTGCCGACCCTGGAATCGTGGTCTGGCACTGGTACGTTGAGGATGAGGTATGAGCCGACGAAGTAGAGGATGGCGATGAATACGAAAGACCAGTCGGCGCCGATGAGTGCGATGATGATGCCGACAGTTACAGGCCCGATGAGTTCTCCGAGGTTGTGTGAGAAGGCGAGGATAGCGTTTGCGCGTGTCGCCATGCGGGGTTGGACGATGTCTTGCAGGAATGTGACGAATGAGGGCCATGCGAATGCAATTGCGAGGCCTGTCAGCAGTGTTAGGACCGCTTGGTGCCACGGTCGTATGGTGTCGGTGCCGATCAGGATGGCTTGCACGATTGCCAAGATTCCGATGAATGCTCGCATGGTTGCCACGAGAAGTCGATGGTTGACGCGGTTGCCGATGTATGCGGCGATGGCGGGGCTGAGGAAGGATGGGACGGCTCGGAACGTGGCGACCGCGCCTACCCAGAGGCTCGACCCTGTGAGGTCGTAAGCGACCCAGGACTGTGCGGCGACGCGGGCTAGAACTCCGATGTCGACGACGACTTCGGATGCGACGACCCAGTTGAAGCCACGGTCAAAGAGCTGATGGAAGAATTCGGTGCCGTGTCTGTTGACGCTGTTGAGTACCGAACGGGAAGAGGGTTGTGCCGGTTCGTGCAATGCTTGAAGGCGCGGTCAGATGTGGGTTGGTAGTCCGTGTCTGGTTAGATGCAATCACACGAATGATTAAAGATTGCAACAATTATTGGTGGGGATTCATGGTGAGAACGCGCAATCAGTGTATTTCGTGTTGTGGGAATGTGTCAGTCGAAACACCTGAGTGCGGGACGTGTGCATAACTTGGGACAGGGGATTGGCGATGTACGCAAGACGGCCCCTCATCCGCGCCGTCACCCTCACCCTAGCCCTCTCCCATCAAGGGAGAGGGGATATCCCCTGCGACCGTGGTGGCGGGCATCCCAGCGCAGAACCCCTCTGTATCTCCCCTTCGAGGAAGGGTTTTACGCCCCCTTCGCGCTGCGAAAGGGGCGGTTAGCGTCGGACGATGTAGGGTTCGATGCCGTTTTCGTCAATGGATACGCCTAGTCCGGGGCGATCCGGCAGGATGAATTCGCCGTGTTTGAGTTGCCATCCGGAGTCGGATGCGTCTTGGAGGAGGTTGGAGAGACCGCCTTGGAACTCTTGGAGGAGTTCGGGCGAGGATACAGCGGCGCATTGCAGTGTTGCGGCTTGGAATACGGAGACTCCGTTGCCCATGTGTGGGGTGACAGGGATGTTGGTGGTGTATGCGAGGTCGCGTTGTCGGATGAAGTCGGAGATGCTGGTGCGGCCGATGTCTGGCTGGTAGATGTCGAAGACGGGATCGGGGGTTAGCCAGTCGTTGAGTTGGTATGTTGTGCGGAAGTGTTCGCCGATTGCGATTGGTGAGCCGTCGGCTTGATGTAGAGTGCGGTGCCCGGCGAGGTCTTCGGGTTGGAGCGGGCATTCATAAAAGCGGAGGTTGCGGTGTCCGAATTGGCGTTTGGCAGTGATGGCGTCGTCGAGGGTGCACATCCAAAGAGTGTCGACCATCCATTGTTCGATGTTGGGTGCTCCGCATATGAGGGCGTCGAGTTCTTGCAACGCGATTTCGATGTCGCCGGACTGGAAGATTTTTGCGCCGCGGATGCCTTGTTCGTCGAGGGATTTTGCTTGGGTGATGCGTTCGTCGAGGGTGGCTCGTCGGAGGCCGGAGAGGTAGACGGGGATGTTGGTCCGTGGTTGGTTGTCGAGGAGAGCGGCGACTGGCAGGTCGTTGCGTTTGCCTAAAGCGTCCCAGACAGCGATGTCGAGTGCAGCTAGCGCGTCCATCCAGTATCCGGAGTTGACGCCGCGTCCTCGTTGGGAGTCGTAGACGAAGTCCCAGAGGTGGGTTGGTGATTCGAATTCGCGGTTGATGACCATCTCGGCGATGGCGGAGTCGATCATTACGCAGACGATTTCGGGAGCGATGGGGGTGTTGGATTCGCCCCAGCCGATGTGACCGTTGGCAAGTTTGACGCGGACTAGAGGCGTCTCGACCATGGTGGCGTATACGGTCTGCCATCCGGGCTTGAACTCGTAGCGAGCGAGATCGGGCGTCGCGGATAGTTCTTCGTTCTGGCGGCGGTACTGTTCCCAATATCCGGGCGTATCGGGGAATGCGAGGTGCGCGGTGCGGACCTCAGCGATGGTGAAGGATAAGTCGGGTGATGTCATAGTGTCTCTAAATGGCCGCTGAGGAGTCGTTTGATGGTGCTGAGAGTTACTTCGTCCAAGTTTCCTTTTTCGTTGGCGATGTGGAGTTGCGCGAGTGCAAGTGCGGAGTAAGCGCGTGAAGTGTCGGGGTTGACTTCGGAAGTGATTTCGAGGTGTTTACGGATGGTTTCTAGGTCGCCGCGGACGTATGGCCCGGAGATGGCGTCTGGGAGACCGTCGTCGGCGATGGCTTCGATGGTTGATTTGAGTATTGGGGCGAGGAGTTTAAGGGCTTGGTCGCGGTCGATGTCTGCGTGTTGCCAAAGTTCGGCTGAGATGCCCACTAGCCCTGCGAGGAGTCCACAAGCTAGGACGGCGGACGCGTGATAGGCGGCGTGGGCGGTTTCACCTTGGATGGTGAATGTGTTGCTGTGGTGTGCGTCGGCGAATGATTGGAGCCACGCGGTGAGTGCTTCGTCGTTACAGTCGATGGCGTACGCAATGTTGGAGAGGCGATCGGGGTTGGTATAGCCGGGGAAGGTTTGGAGAGGGTGGAATCCTGCTACGGAGGCCCCGGCGTTTGCCGCTGATTCGAGTACGGACAGGGTTAGGGCGCCAGAGCAGTGGATTACGTTGTGATGGGGTTGCCACGAGATGCTGTCGCAGACGGGTTTGATTGCGGCATCACTGGTGGTTATGAATACGATGTCGGCGAGTTCGGCTACCTTGGTTGCTTGGTCAACAATCGCAACGTTTGACAGTTGGCTGGACAGCCATGTGCGGTGTTCGGGACGGCGTGATGAGGTGGCCACGATTTTGCCGTCTGGGTAGGTGGCGGTTGCGAAAGAAGATCCGACGCGCCCGGTGCCGATGATGCCGATTTTGGGGCTAAGAATTGCCATCGATTGAGGGTTGGATTCGAGGCCGATGAAGGTCGCGTAGCAGGGGATTTTCTGCGATAATTGAGTGAATCAAGTATCGCATTAGATTTGGATTGCTTCGGTCATACTCGGTTCTTCGGGCGTTCGTGGTGGCGTTCATGGACGTCTTCGGTGTTGAGCGCGCGGAACGAGTTGGAGCGCGGTGATGGTGAAGGCATGGGAGTGCGATCAGGTCATCAGCATAGGAGTCTCTGAGGATATGGAGCTACCCATCGGAATGCAAACCCTTCCGCCTGCGTATGGCTACGATGATGTAGCGATCGTGCCGGGAGAAGAGACGATCAACCCGGACATGACGGATGTGTCGATGAGTTTCGACGGTTTCGGAATTGACATCCCGTTCATGGCGTCGGCGATGGATAGCGTGGTAGATCCGAATTTTGCAGTCAAGATGTCGGATGCTGGCGGGATTGCGGTCTTGAATATGGATGGTTTGCACACACGGTACGAGGAGACGGAGGAGATCTACAGCGACATCGCTTCGGTGCCGAAGGACGAGGCGACGGGGTTGTTGCAGAAGCTGTACTCGAAGCCGGTGGATCCGAGGTTGGTTGGTCAGCGAGTGGTGGAGATTAAAGAGGGTGGCGGAAAAGCGGCGGTTTCATTTGTGCCGCAGACGGCGAAGCGGCATGCGCCGTTGGCAGCGGACGCTGGGGCGGACATGATAGTGGTGCAGGGCACGGTGATAACCAAGCGTCATCGTTCGAAGAACAGCCCGATCGGGTTGAGATTGTCGGATTTGGTTAAGGATGTGGGTGTGCCGGTAGTCGTTGGGAACACGGTAACGTATTCGGTAACGAAGGAGTTGGCGGAAGAGGGTGTGCACGGGATTTTAGTTGGTGTAGGACCTGGTTCAGCTTGTACGAGCCGAGAGGTGCTGGGCATAGGTGTGCCGCAGGTGTCGGCGACTTTAGAGTGTGTTGCGGCTAGGGATGCGTATTTCAATGAGACGGGTCGTTACGTTTCGATCGTGACTGATGGTGGGTTGCGGACCGGGGGCGATGTGTGTAAATCGGTTGCTTGTGGCGCAGATGCGGTGATGATTGGGAGTCCGTTTGCGAAGACTGAGGAGGCGCCGGCGAAGGGGATGCATTGGGGGATGGCGACGTGGCACGATTCTCTGCCTAGGGGCACGCGGATCGATCTTGGCGTGAGGTACACGCTCGATAAGTTGCTTTTCGGGCCGTCGTCGACATCTGATGGGACGTTGAACTTGGTTGGGGCGTTGCAGGTGTGCATGGGATATGTCGGTGCTGAAACGATTCGAGAGATGCACGGTGCGCGGATGGTTTACGCTCCGGCGATCAAGACAGAGGGCAAGATTTACCAGATGTCTGGCGCCTAGTCTGGGTATTCAGTAAAAGGGTTGGATCGGATCATCTGGGGGTAAATGTCGCGATGGAATTGCCAGACGCGGGGTTGTTGCCGTCGCCGTTAGAGGGCATCAAGGTAATGGACTGTTCGCAGATCTTGGCGGGCCCGTATTGTTCCATGCTGTTGGCGGACATGGGTGCGGACGTTGTGAAGATCGAAAAGCCGGGAGGCGGAGATGACACGCGTCGAATGGGTCCCCCGTTTTTGGAAGGAGAGTCGGCGGCTTTCTTGGCGATGAACCGCAACAAGCGTAGCGTGGTTCTGAATTTCAAGGACCCAGATGGTGTGGCGGCGATGCGTCGGATGTTGGTGGATGCGGATGTGATCATCGAGAACTATCGTGCGGGCGTGATGGGTCGTTTGGGGCTGGACTATGACGCGGTGAGGGAGTTGAATCCGGGCATTATCTACTGTTCGATATCAGGTTTTGGTCGGACTGGGCCGTATGCTGAGCGTGCGGGATTTGATTTGATCGCGCAGGGTATGAGTGGGGTGATGAGTTTTACGGGTATCCCGGGTTCGCCGCCTGTGAAGGTGGGGGTTCCGATGGCGGATTTGAATGCGGGGTTGTATTCGGCGTACGGGATATTGTCGGCCTACATCCACCGGTTGAAGTCGGGTGAGGGGCAGTATCTGGAAGTGAGCATCATGGAGGCTGCTTTGGCGTATACGGTGTGGGAGTCGGCGAGTTACTTTGCTACTGGCAACGTTCCGCCGCCGCTGGGATCGGCACATCGGTTGTCGGCACCGTACCAGGCGTTGCGGACGGCTGACGGGCACATCACGATCGGCGCTCCGAATCAATCGAATTGGGAGCGTTTGTGTCAAGCGATGAATAGAGATGATCTGCTGGAGGATGAGAGGTATGCAGACAATGCCGGGCGCTTGATGAACCGCGCATCTCTGGAGAAGGACTTGGAGGAGACGTTCGGGACTCGGTCGACTAATGAGTGGTGCGAGGTTTTGGATGCGGCAGGCGTGCCGGCGGGTCCGATCTACGACATGGAGCAGGTGTGGGCGGATGAGCAGGTTCAGGCGCGAGACATGGATGTTGCTTTGGAGCATCCCCTGGTTGGGATGACGCGGAACATCGGATTGGCGGCGAAGCTGTACGGATCGCCAGGGAAGATACATAGTCCAGCTCCGTTGATGGGTCAACACACGCGGGAAGTGTTGAACGAGTCGGGTTTCAGCGACGCCGAGATTAAGGAGCTGATCGCATCTGGAGCGGCGGAGACGGCTTGACGGTAAGGACGTTCAGTCGGCTATGGTCCGGATGTAGTTGACGAGGTGCCAGATTTCGTCGGAGGTGAGGTTTCCTAGCTGGGCGACCATTGGGGTTCCTTCGATGCCATCTGCTATAAAGCCGTAGAGTTCGTTGTCGGTGTGGAGAGGTACGTGGACGGCTAGGTCGGCTGGCGGTGGATTGAGAGCGAGGCCGGCAGGGCCGTCGCCAAGGCCGGTGTCACCGTGGCAGGTTGCACAGGTGGTTGTATATGTTGCGAGCCCGATTTGGACAGATTCTTGAGAGAGGGGGAAGGGGTTGCCTTTGCTTTCATGGGGAATTCCTATGCCAGTCGTGAATGCGTTGAGGATGGCGGCGATACCGATGGCCATCACTAGGATGGAGATGCCGAAGTGGGGATGAATTTTGAGGGGCGCTGGTCTATCGCCGATTACATTAGCGACGAGGTAGGCAAGGCCGGTGATGGCGATCAGGGTGCCGAATGCGACCATGACGGTTTTGGCGGACGGTCGGATGAAGTCTGAGGCGAGGGAGCCAGATTTTGCGGAGAATCTGGTGGAGACGTGAGAGTCGAATGAGTCGGAGCGGACTACGGTTACGTCGAGTTGATACGCTCCGGCGACGCCGATAGTGATGTCGTCGAGTAGCCATTGGCCGGGCGCTTCACTTGTCAGAGGGACGAAATACTCGCCAAAGTCGTCATCTAGGTATTTGATCCGAGCGCGGACGTCGATAGCCGACAGGAATGGTTCGCCATCGTCCGTGATGTTGACTGTGAGGGTGTTGTTGCCGGTGTCGCCGGGATCGAGTTTTGCGTCGATCGTTGCGCCAACGACGGTCTCTTTAACGTTGACGTAGTCAGCGACTCCGATGCCTTTGCGTTCGGCGTAAAGGCGCGCTGGCTCTAGGCTGGCGAGGCCGGCGGTTGCGAGAAGGACAGCGAACGCTACAGCGAGTTCGAGCGTGATGTAACGCCGGAGCGTTCGAGTGGGCGTAATGCCGGATCTGGTGGATTTGGCGACGGAGCGGTTGTTGCTGGCCGCCAAGGCGATGAGGATTACAAGCAGGACGATTTTGGCGCCGAGAACGCGTCCATAAGGAGTGTTCAATGCTTCGGGGATTGTGACTTGCATCAGAGATGAAACAATGCCAGATGCTACGAGGATAGTTGTGGCGAAGATGGCGAGTGGAGCGAATCGAGTTGCGTAGAGGATGAGAGCGGTCCGAGCAGGCTGGTCGTCGGAACGGATTGAGATTGCGGATGCTACCAACAGATAGGAGATCCCGCCGACCCAAGTCGTTGCGGCTATAACGTGGATGAGGTCGGTTGCGACGGCGAACCATCGGATGTCGGTTGGCGTTGCGGCGCTGTGGCTGGTGAGGGAGATAAGAAGGAGGTATATGCCGCCGATAGCCAGAGCGGCGATGCCGAATGGTGATTCGGTGGTGAAGGGAAGCTCCTCGAGTTCGTCGTCTTTAAGTGAACGTGCGGTAGTTTTTCTCGTTTGTGTTGCGGCGAAGAGAGTCAGTGCTGCGAGCACCGCGGCGGTGAATCGCCACGACCAGAAACGGCCCCAATCGCTTTGGGTGAGGACGTCGAAGACGCGTGTTGGATCCATAGCTGCGGCTGCGTCGTCGAAGGCGATTGCAGATTGAAGCGCGATCTGGGCGATTTGGGCAACCATGACAACGATGATTGCGGTCAGGGCGATGGAGGAGAAGCGGTTGCTGACTGCTAACGCGAATGAGAGCGATTGGTATTCGTCTTCGGCGCGGGCGACGCGTGTGGCGATGAGGAGTTCAAAGAGGAGTCCTCCAGCGAAGACTGCGATTCCGATGTAGATGATCCATCTGATGGCCGGATCGGCGGGCGATTGAATGATCGGTTGTTCGGCGACATCGGTCTGTGCACCGGTGCCAAGCGGCTCACCGACCGAGAATAGGAACGACCCTGTCGCTTTGTGACCGTCGACCGATGAGACGTTTTGCCAAACGACGGTGAATGTGCCGTATTCGACTTGGGCGAGTGGCACCCACATCGCAGTGGGTTCGGTCGCGTCAAACTTCGTGTCGCCTTCAGTGACGTCGGCGCCTCGAGCGTCGAGGACGGCGATGCTGCTGAACGCGGGTTCGATGGGTTCAGTGAACCAAATGATGACGCGTTCAGGCGGAGCGTCAAGTGCTTGAGAGGGTTCGGGTGAGGCCTTGAGGAGGTTGGCGTGTGCGGATGCCGATTGCTCGACGAAGAGGATGGTTGCGAGGCAGGATAGTAATGCGAAGACGACGGTTGGTTTGTAGATCGCACGCGCTCGCGAAGTCATGAGGTGTTGGTCATTCCTCGATATTGGCGTGGTTCATTGCATCGGCCTGTTGCCTTTGCAGGCGGCGCAGGCGTCTTTCGCGTTGTGCTCTACGGCGTTTTTTGCCGCTGGACCACGCCAAGAAACTGGTCAGGACGACGAATGAGACGATGGCGATGACGGTGCCGATCTCGTCCCAATAGCCTACGGAACCGTGCAGCGGAATTGTGGTCATAAGGTTTCGCCACCGATGCGGATCAGATCAGTTGCGTCTTCTGGCAATGGTAATGGCGTAGACGCTAATGCCGATCGCGATGGTTCCGAATAGGATGCCGACGATACCGATAATCATGCCGGTTGAAGCATCCGATGAGGTCGCTTCGAGATCGTTTTCGAGGTCTTGGACGGCATCGAGCGCGCCGCGAGTAGCGTTTTGGATTTCGCGGTTGCTCTCTAGGACAACAGGGAACTGGATAGCGTCGGAAGCGATGACAGTGTCGTAGGTGTCTGGACCGGAGTCAAAGGTTTCGTCGATGGCGTTGCCTTCGATGGATCCGAAAAAGCGTACTCGATAGTCGCCCGGTGCAGTTGGGACGAACTCAGCGACGTAGTGACCAGGGTCATCGACGAGTTCGGTTAGCGGCAGGACCCGGGACACGGCTGTAGGGATGTGAGAGATTTCAACTTGGAGGCTAGATGCGAGGCCGGTGACGCGGTCTCTTGCCACAATGGTTTCGTCGTCCAGCGTATCGTTGACCATCTGCGCGGCCATGTCGATAGTCACGGGCGACAAAGTTCCGCTCATGACGACGGCGGCATGGGCTTCTTGGTTCTCCCACACGACCGTGTCACCGATCATCACTTCGATCCGGTCTGGCACTGCGTGGTCATCCATGATCTCGATGGATCGGTCATGACCGTGATCGGCTTTCTTTGTAGAGACGGCTATGACGCCTTCCTGATCGCCGGGATGGACGTGGTAAGGGATTTCGATCCCGCCCAATTCTTCGGTAATCTCGAACTCGAACTCTTCATCCATACCGATCTGGGCAGAGGTGAAGATTGCGCCGTGTACCGTTACGTCGGTAGCCTCCGCGGTGGTTGGAGTGTCCGCGTGGTGGTGGTCGGCTGCGGGTTGATTACCGTGGTGGTCGTCTTCGGGTTTTGCGTCTTGGGTTTGACTCGTCGCTTCGTCGGGCGGTTTGGTTACGACTAGAGATACGGCGTTCAGTTGCCCTTCGTAGGCCGGTTCTTGAAGGAAACCGACTACCAGGATGTAGTTGCCAACAGCGCGCCCTTCGTGTGCGAATGCGGTGGACGCAGGGGTTGCGGTGAGGATGCCGACGACGGCTGTCAATAAGATCGCAACGGATTGGATCCGCGTCGGTAGGTAGCGTTTTGCGGGCATTTTCGTTTCGGCGCTCTGGCGTGTCCGCTTTTAGATACGAATCTCGACTTGACGCGGATTACAGATGCCCACCAGTAATTCAGTCCGTCCGAGATTGCAGTTGAAGTGCAGGGGGCATTAAGCCCTAGCGTAGTCTGGGCGGTATGCGGTCTGTAGCGTACGGAGGTCGAAGCCTTCAGGTTGCTCGCCTACGGCGAAGTCGTAAAGGGCGGCTTTGAAGATGCCTTCGAGCGCCTGCACGGTTGCAATAGCGAGGCCAACGAGGAGGACGCCGACGATGACTCCGGTGGGCGGGTAGATAAGGAACAGCAGGATTGCAGGGATGACAGCCCCAACGATGGCCAGGAGGTAGACGATGAAGAAGCCGAAGGATGCGGTGATCTGGCGGCCCCATGTCTGGCGGATGATGCTGGCGGATCGCTTGATGGAAGAAATGGGGCCTTCGTTTTCGGAAACCATGACCGGGATCACGAAGAATGTCATGAACTCCCATACGCCTTCGATCATGCTGTAGATAAGCTGGACGAAGAAGTTGTCGGTCTGGGACCTCAGGACTCGGAACAGGGTTCCGACGATTGCTGAGATTACTGACCAGAGGAAGATGTGGTGGATGTGCTTGGTTGCGTGGCTGAGGCCCGACATCACGTTGGGGTCGCCACCGCGAAGTCGTTCGAGGGCGGCGGAGACGAGAGCGGCGTTGAAGAAGGTAGTGATGAAGTACGCCAGGAGGATCATCACCAGAAATGCGATCAGGTTTCCTGTTTCGGCGACACCAGCTGCGAGGCCCGCGAAGCCTAGGATAAGGAGTCCCAAACCGGAGAGGACGGGGAAGAGGATGAGTTCTCGGTCCTTCATCAGGACGTTCCAGCTCATCTTCATCAGTTCGAAGGTATGACCGATAGTCGCGAACATTAGCCAGATCTGCTCCTAGTCGTCCGGGATGAATCGCCCGTTAGGGATTGGGGACAAGTACATTGGAAATGGTACTACAAGCCAACTAACGAACTTGGAGAGGAAATGGGAAGCGATTCTTATGGGGCGTACTTGGAGGCCGCAATTGCGGCGGCAGGTGCCGCGAGTGATGTTTTGATGACCCGTTTCGCGAGCGGGGTTCATAATCTCTCGAGTTGGGAAAAATCGCCAGGTGCTCTGGTAACTGACGCTGATATTGAATCTGATCGTGCAATCGCGAAGGTTTTGAAGGAATCTGGTTGTGGCGGCGTAATTATCTCGGAGGAGAGCAACGTCGATTTGGGGGGAGGAGGGATCGAAGCCGGTCGTAAGATCGAGTGGTTGGTAGATCCTTTGTGTGGAACCGTCCCGTTCAGCACGGGGATGAATCATTGGGGAGTGAATATCGCGATGCGCGCGGATGGTGAGTTGGTCGTCGGTGCGCTCGCGACGCCAACTGGGGGGACATTGTTGACGTCCGAGGTTGGTTCGGGTGTGAGAGTGAATGGTGAAAAGTTGATCGTGGCGGAATGGGATCGGGATATAGGCGAGGTCGCAGTTGGTTTGGAGATCGACGGTCAAGATGTTTGGCGGTCGTTGCTGGGTTCTGGTGGACTGAACTGGGTTACGCGTGTTCTTCAGGCGAACAGTTTTGCATCGGCGGCGTATCCGTTGATGCTTGTCGCAACTGGTCGAATGGCGGCAGTGGTGTTTTACCGCATCGATCCGATGCACGTTGCGGCTGGAGCGTTGGCCACGATGCTACTGGGAGGACGTGCGACCGACGGCAATGGCGATGCGATCGATTGGGCGCGTGACGATGAATTACCGATGGTGGTGGTTGGTTGGCCGCGAGTGCACGATCAGTTGATCGAAGCGATCGCGCAATGAGGTTAGTCTAGTCTTCGATCAGATGGGCGGCGGTTCCGGAAAGCATCGTTTCGGTGCAACCGGGGAATGGCGCAGTGCTGAAGACGGCGTTTCCCAGCATGATCATGGTTGCAACACCGCCGTTGGAGTTTGCCTGATCGATGGAGCGTTTGACGCGGTCGTCCATCAACAACCCGCTGGACTGAGCGAAATCCAGCGCTAGAGCGATCAGCTCTTCGAAGGTGATAGTTCTGTTGCTTTGGATTGCGTCCTCGATGGTGGTAAGGGCTTCGTCGGCTGCTTGGTTGATCCGTGAGTGGCGTTCGTGGTCGGCGAGGATTTCGCTCGTGCGGATTTTTCCGAAGTATCGCCAGTAGACAGACGTTTGCGGCATGTCGATCGTTGTCGCCGCCAATGGATGGCCGACAGTGGTTTTGACTAAACAACCGCCGTTATATTGCGAGCAGACATCTCCGAGTCCAGTGAGGTTTCTGACTTCGGCAACGTGCGCAATCATGGCGAGTTCTTCGCGGGATCTGCCGAGATCGAGCAGGCTATTGGCGGCGATCAACGCAGCAAACGTTGCAGCACCGCTCAGTCCGAAACCGCTGGACAATGGCAGGTTTGACGCTATATCGACGTTGAGGTTTATGTCTGCCAAGTCGTGAAGCGCGCTCGAGACAGTTGGGAAATTGATTGGCTCATCATTGAATGTGACTTGGGTCGAGTTGGATGTCGATCGGGTCAGATTGACGATTACTCCATCGCTGACGGTGAATCCCCATCCGAGCGAGTGCATCTTCGCGGGATCATCGTGGGCGATGATTTTGAAGAGTCCGGAGATGTTTCCGGGAGCGAACGCCTTGGCAACGTCGCGCGTTGATGAATCTGCCGCCATCGAATCCCCGTGAGTTAAGAGCGTAATTGGATCGCGGTGGGTTTAGGCGGTAAATACTATTCCGCGCAGAGCGTTGGCTTCGTCACTCGCCATGAAAGCGACGATCTCGGCCACGTCTCTGGGGTTAGTAAGCGACGAAACGGCTTGTTCGACTTGTTCGACGGGTTGCTCGGTGATAGCGCCAGTAGATCTCAGTTGAGCGACCTTGAGCGGCGTGTCGACTGATCCGGGGGCGAAATCGTTGACGCGAATGCCTTGGGCTTCAAGGTATTGCTGCATGACCATTGTGAAGCCGTGTACACCACCTTTGCTCGCGCCGTAGGCGTATGACGAAGATCCGCCTTTGACTCCAGCACCGGATGCGGTGAGGATGATGGTTCCGCGATGAGGTCCGGGTTTTTTGAGCATCTCGATCACGACGTATTTGGCCATCAGATACGTGCCGCGCAGATTAATGTCGAGCACAGTGTCCCAGGTTTTTTCAGGGAAGTTGTCAAGCGGGATCGAAGCGCCTTGGAGGACACCTGCGAAGTTGCAAAGGACATCGATGTCGCCGAGCCATGCCTTGGCAGCGATCACAGTGCCAGAGACGTTTGCTTCGTCACGGACGTCGACGCTCCAGAATCGGCAGTTGCCGCCGTTGTCATTGATCTCGATAGCGGTGTTGTTGCCGTCTTCGTTGTTGTTGTCGAAGATTGCGACTTGGCCTCCAAGTTCGGCGAGGCGGATGGCGGATGCACGACCGATGCCAGTTGCACCACCGGTAACGATGCACCTCTTGTCTGACAGGTCTGCGGGCATTTTCTGACTCCTAGATGACTATTACCGATTCTAGTCGCGGTCGGTTCAATCCCAAACCACGCCGGCGATTTTGGAGGCCTTGCGAATCCCTGCCGCGGCGGCTGGAATCTTTTCGTCGGGATAGTGTTCCACGGTGACGACGATGTCGGGAGCAACCTCTTGCAATCTCCTCAACAACGTCACGTTGTCGAGCATCGCATTAGGTGCGCCGATAACCTCCTCCTCGAAGTGGGGCAACAGTGCGTCAACGATCGTGAAATCTTTGGCATCGCAGCCAACGATCTCCGGACTCATCAAGTCGATGCACTCATCGATCAGCGATGTCGTGTCGTAGGCGATGTCTAGAGAGCCAACAAGATTGACGGGATCCATGTTGTAACCGAGGGCGGGCATGTCGACGGCGTCGAAAAAATCTCGAACGCGTTGCGGGGTGTATAGAGGACATACGACACCAGATTCGACGACGAGCTTGATGCCCTCAGAATCGGCGACTGCGCATGCTTGTTTGGCGCTTTTGACGAGGCGGTCGAATGTTGCGTCGGACCGGTTCTCGCGATGCGGTAACCATGCGCCATCGGGGTTGAGGCTGCCTGGTCGGAAGTACGTGGTCGGGCAACCCATCTTGGCGGACAATCGGATCGTGTCCTCCAAGAAGTTGACGGTCCAAGCTCGTTGATCCTCGTCATCGCTGCACAACCCACCGCCGTAACCGCCTCGAGTCATCGGCATGATTAGGCCGTTGCTGGCATAAAGCGATTTGATATTCGCAATGTCTTTGTCGCTTCCGGCAGAGGGGTCAGGGATGGACAGGAGCGCAGACACGAAGCCGTGGTCGGCCACCTTTTTTACGTCCTCGGGTTTGACATTCAGCCAGTCGCCTTTGACGAAACCGGCAACACCTAGAAGCATGGATCGAGACCTTTCGTCGCTCTCCGAGGCCCGATTCTGAACCCCGTTTATCTATTCATCTTATCGCCGCCGATGGTGGGTCCGATGGTTTGGCAGGGGATGATTCGCGAAGTATTGAATCGGCGGATGCGACATGGCTACGATTTGAGATAGCGTCGCAGAGATTGGCTGCAAGATCGCTTGAAGTTGCGTGTGCCGATGCTGTCGGACCGTGACGGGTTACATGCCGCGACCAGTAAGGCAACCGGGATCATCCAGTGGCAACCAGAATTCCAGAACCTTGGGAGCTGGGCGACGTTCTCTCTGAAGTGAGCGATCTGCTGGAGGTGGGTGGTGTTTCGGTTGCGATCAAGCGATTATCACCACTTCGCCCCGCAGATATGGCGGCGGTTGTCGCGGAGCTTTCAGAAGACCACCTGCGTCAACTGTTGGAACGGATGGCTAATGAGGCGATTGCTGATGTCTTGGACTACCTAGATGTCGACCGTGGATCGCGCGTCTTCGACTCAATACCGGAGACTCGGCGTCCGGCGGTTTTGGACGAAACGTCTCCGGAAGTAGCAACAGATCTTTTGCATCGTATCGCTTGGGATGATGCAGCGCAGACGCTGGTGCGGATGCGGAATCTGAATATCATCGGTGATCTGCTGATCCATGATGACGATGACGCTGGTGGTCTGATGTCACCGACGTTCGCCAAGCTACGCGAGTACTGGACGGTGCGACACGCTCTTCGGGTGCTACGGCAAATGGATCTTCATCCGGAGATACTGCGAGAACTTTTCGCTGTTGATGCCCAAGACACGTTGGTGGGCAGGATGGAGTTATCAGAGCTGGTATTTGCGCCGCCTAATGCGACGATCGGCGAGGTGATGAACCGAGATGTGATTTCGGTTTCGGCCACTGAAGACCAAGAGAGCGCGGTGCGGTTGATGCAGCGTTACCGTCTTCCGAGCATCCCGGTGACGAACGTACGCCGTCAGCTCCAAGGCGTAATCACCTCGAACAGCCTAGTCGAGGTGGCGGAGCAAGAGGCGACGGAGGACATGTTCCGTCTGTTCGGCGTGGGTGGAAGCATTGCTACGGGCTACGACGTTCGCGAAGCGATCCGCAACCGTTTACCGTGGCTCGTCTTGAATCTATTCACAGTGATGTTGGCGGGTTATGTTCTGAGCTTGTTCCAACCGACGCTGAATGCCATGGTGTTGCTAGCAGCGTTTTTGCCGGTGGTGATGGGACAAGCGGGCATTGCAGGAACTCAAACGGTGACGATCATCGTTCGTTCAATGGCGCTCGGAGAACGTTCGATTGCGAACGTGTGGCAACTTTTGTTGTTTGAGTTAGTCCTGTCGCTCGCACAAGGGTTAGCTGTCGGCGGAATACTAGGTGTCGCGGTTCACGTTTGGAAGAATGACTGGGCGTTGACGCTGCTGGTGACCGGATCGTTGGTTTTGAACTTGATACTGGCGGCGATGGCCGGGGTGATGGTTCCGATGTTTATGCGCGTGTTGCGCATCGACCCTGCCATGGCGTCGGCGGTTATAGTGACGACTGCAACCGACATCTGCGGCATCGTGATGTACTTGGGTCTGGCTAGTATCTTCCTCACGCTACTGGTGAGCTGATGACTGTTACTCGCTGTTTACGAATGCGGCCGAGACGTGGCGTCGTTGAATTTTGCCCGTGGCGGTTCTAGGCAGTTCGTCGGTGAAGTAAATCACGTCAGGAACTTTGAAGTCGGCTAAGCGTTCGCGGCAGAAATCTTGGATGTCTTGTTGCTCGCAATCGCCGCTGAGGACTACTGCGGCTTGGACGCATTCGCCGTATTTCTCGTCGGGAGCAGCGAAGCAGACTGCTTCAGCTACGGCGGGGTGTTCGAGCAGCGTGGCATCGACCTCTAGAGGAGAGATTTTCTCTCCGCCTCGGTTGATGAGTTCTTTTAGACGGCCGGTGAGGGTCAAGTAGCCATTGTCATCGAGCACGCCCTGGTCGCCGGTGCGGAACCACCCATCTACGAATGCATCGGCGTTGGCTTCTTCGTTGTTGTGGTAGCCCCACATGACGTTTTCACCTTTGATGACGACCTCGCCGCGTTCACCAATGCTTGCCAGCTCGCCGGTTTTTTCGTCAGCCATGATGGAGACTTCGACGCCGGTCGCTTGACCGACGGTTCCAGGTATGCGGGCTCCGGGTGGTAACGGGCTACTGGACATCTGGTGCGATGCTTCAGTCATGCCGTAGGCTTCGAGTACTGGTGCGCCGAAACGGTCTTCGAGAGCATCGAACACAGTAGGCGCTAGGGCAGCGGAGCATGATCGTATCAGTCGGAAAGATTCGTGCGGCGCTTCGTCATCATCGGCTCGTGTGAGAAGGATCTGGTGGATTGTCGGGACTGCGGAGTACCACGTGGAGTTGGTTTCTGACTGCTGTTGCCAGAAAGCGCTTGCGGAAAATCTCGGAGGAACGACTACTGTTCCGCCAGAATTGAGGGTTGAAAGAGTTGCTCCAATGAGGCCGTGGACGTGGAACAGGGGCATCACGATCAGGGATGTGTCGTCGGGCGTGAGGGCGTAAGTATTTTTGATGTTTTCGATAGACTTCATCAGGTTCAGGTGTCGGAGCGGGACGCCTTTGGGACGGCTGGTGGTGCCAGAAGTGTGGAGGAACAGCGCGATGTCGGAAGCGGCGGGGGTGTTGGCGTCAACCATTGAAGTCAGTTCAACACCGTTGGATGAGAGAGTTACGTGGAGACGACCGTTGGATGAGGTGAGATCGGCTTCGATGGTCTTGATGCCTAGTTGTGCTGCGGCTTCGCGTGCGGGATGGGCACCACTGGGGAGAATGGCTACGCGCGCTCCCGCATCTTCCATGTAAAACGTGAACTCGTCAGTGGTGTACGCGGGATTCAGGGGTGCGGCGATTGCGCCGGTTCGGGCAACGGCGAGGAATGTCGCTACGAATTCGTAGCCGTTAATGAGGATGATCGATACCGGGATTCCTGGTTTGACGCCGTTCGCGGCCAAGATGTCTGCGAGTCGAGCGACTTCGGAGTCGAGGTCGTCGTATGACCATGATCCGATGTCGGGTGCGATTACGGCGATGTCGGATCCGGTTGAAGGTTGCAATAGTGAATTGAGCGTGTTGGTGTCGGACACTTTGTGCTCCGATGGTTCGGTCGATGTCGGGTTCGTGAAATTCTAACGTTTTGGTGTGTCAAACGCGTAGGACGACGAGTACGCGTTCCAACCCGGCGAAGTCGAGGTGGATTTGGATTTCAGCATCTGGTACAGCGGCGCGGACAGTTTCGAGGCATGATTGTGCTATCGGCGGGTCTATCTCGATGAATGCGGCAGTTGGTCCGTTTTTCCGCAGCAGGTTTGGGAGTGTTTCGATGAGTGGCTGCAGGACATCCATGCCGTTCGGACCGCCATCAAGGGCTTGACGGGGTTCCCAGTCGCGGACTTCGGGTTGGAGGGTTTCCAGTGCGCTCCTCTTGATGTAAGGAGGATTTGAGACGATGATGTCGAAGTGAAGGTTGATCTGTGGTTCCGTTGCATCCTTATTGGCGAAATTGACGTTGACGTCGTGATTTTTCGCGTTGCTCCTAGCTAATTCGAGCGCGTCTTCGCTGATATCAGTGGCGGTGATTCTGGAGTTCGGGATTTCGTGTGCGAGGGTAATAGCGATTACACCCGAGCCGGTGCCGATGTCGCAAATGTTGGGTTGCTGCAGATGATGATGTTCGGCGAATTGAGTGCAAAGGTCAATGAGCAGTTCAGTTTCGGGTCTTGGAATGAGTACGCGTCGGTCTACTTGGAAGTTACGGCCGTAGAACTCTTTTTCGCCTAGGATGTAGGCGAGGGGTTCGCGGGATGCGCGGTGGGACAGGAGGTGTTCGAGACAATAGGCGGCCGTCGTAGGCAGTTCGTCTGAATAATTCGCGAGAAGTTGTTCTTGGGTGATGCCGCACACCGATCGCAGCATCGTGCGAGCCTCAACTGAGGCCTCGTCGGAAGGAATGCCTGCGTTCAGAAGAGCAGATGTAGTTGCGCGGGTCGCTTCCGCAATGGTTGGCAATGAGAAAGAGGTGTCAGCTATCTGACGCGGCTTGGATTTTTCTGGTTTGCTCCTCGTGAAGGAGCGCGTTGACGAATTCGTCGATTTCGCCGTCGAGGATTTTCGGGAGGTTGTGACTCGTGAGGTTGATGCGGTGATCGGTGACTCGGGATTGTGGGAAGTTGTAAGTGCGGATTTTTTCGGAGCGGTCGCCGGAGCCGATTTGGGCTTTTCTGTTTGCGGCTTCTTCAGATGCGCGTCGTCGGAGTTCCATGTCCCAGAGCCGGGCGCGTAGGATATCCATCGCTTGCATTTTGTTTTGGAGTTGGGAACGTTCGTTCTGGCACTGGGCGACGATGCCGGACGGTTCGTGTGTGATGCGTACGGCGGTGGCGACTTTGTTGACGTTTTGTCCGCCGTGACCGCCGGCGTGGAAGATGTCGATCTTGAGATCCTTGTCGTCGATTTCGATGTCGATGTCTTCGGCTTTCGGGAGAACGGCGACGGTTGCGGCGGAGGTGTGGATGCGTCCTTGAGATTCGGTTTGCGGGACGCGTTGCACGCGGTGGGTGCCGCTTTCGTGCTTTAGACGCGGATATGCGCCTTCGCCTTCGATCTCGAAGACGACCTCTTTGATGCCGCCGATTCCGGTGTCGTTGAGAGAGAGCACAGAAGTTCGCCAGCCGTGATTTTCGGCGAAACGCTGATACATGCGGAAGAGTTCGTTGGCGAAGAGTCCCGCTTCGTCGCCGCCAGTACCGGCGCGGATTTCGAGAACCGCGTCGGCGTCGTCGGTTTCGTCGCGCGGGATGAGCGCGATTTGGATTTCTTGGACGAGCTCACCGCGGCGTGTCTGCTGGTCAAGGATGATGTCGCGCGCCATCTCTATCATGTCGTCGTCGGATTCTTCGGCGAGGATTGTTTCGGCATCGGCGATTTCATCGATTACTGCGTCGAATTCGTCGCGGAGGCGGACTAGTGCTGATATGCGCGAGTATTCTCTGCCGAGTCGTTGCATCTTCAGGCGATCTGAAACGATGTCTGGTTGTGACATCTGCGTCTCAAGTTCCGACTGCCTGTCGGCTGCTACTTCTAGGCTCGCACGGAGGCGATCTTCAACTGTTGATATCTCGGGCATTATTCGGCTATGGATTTTGCGATCGATTGGGCGTCGAGCGTAACGAGATTTTGATCGCCTTCGAATTGGAGAGGTTTAACAGCTGCAACGCCTTGCTCAATTTCGCGGTTTCCAAGGATGATGGCGTAGTTGGCGTTGGCGCGGTTTGCGTAACGCATCTGCGCGCGCATCGATTTACCAGCGGGCGCCATCAGCACGGATATGCCTTGGTTACGCAGTTCGGCTGCCAAGGAAGACGCTCGGTTAGTTGCATTATCGCCGACGTGGACCATCACGGCGTTTAGGGGTGGAACATCGATTTCTAGGGATTCTTGACGTTGGATTTCAAGGATGATGCGTTCGATGCCAGAGCCGAATCCGACACCCGGGGTATCATTGCCGCCGAGGATTCCGATTAGGGGGTCGTATCGCCCACCACCGAATAGGGATGTTTGACTGCCTTCGGTAGATGGTTCGAACTCGAAGACGGTGCGATTGTAGTAGTCCAATCCACGAACCAAGGTGTGGTCGATGTGGTAGTTGAAATTCGGGTACGCTATTTTCATGCCATCGAGAAGCGTGAGCAGTGCTTCCCAGTGGTTTCTGGCATTGTCGGAGAGATAGTCGAGTGATTTAGGTGCGTCGGCGCTGAGTTTGCGCGTCGCTGGCTCCTTTGAATCGAGCAGACGTAGAGGGGCGCGATTGAGTCGGTCGCGGTCGACTTTGGGCAGATCGTTGGCGTATTTTGCGTAGTGGTTGCGGAGATCGTCGGCGTAACTGGTTCGGGTTGCTGGATCGCCGATGGAGTTGATGCGAACGGTGACGTCGGACAGTCCTAGAGCGGTTATGTAACGTAGCCCGATCTCGATGATTTCGGCGTCGATGTTTGGCGAAGGGTCGCCGATGGCTTCGCATCCGAACTGATGGTGCTGCCGAAAGCGACCAGCTTGGGGGCGGTCGTATCGGAACATCGGGGCGATGTAAAAGAGGCGGACCGGCTGCGGGAGGTTGTGCATACCGTGTTCGATGTAGGAGCGGCATACAGGTGCAGTGCCTTCAGGTCGGAGGGTCAGAGAGTCTCCTCCGAGGTCTTCGAAGGAGTACATCTCTTTTTGAACGATGTCGGTCTCGTCGCCGACGCCGCGGCGGAATAGGCTGGTGTGCTCGAAGACGGGGGTGTCGATCTGCTGGTATCCGAACTGGCGCGCGGTGTAAATCGCGGTTGATTTGACTGCGGTCCAGAGGGTTTGGTCGTCGGGAAGGATGTCGGCGACACCGCGCGGAGCACGGTAATTTTGTTGTTCAGGCATATCTCACCGATTCTATGTTCCCCGATTGTGAGAACGGTAGATTGAGAGAGTGGATATGGCGCTTTGATAGACTTTCGGATACGTAGTCGGGGCATGGCGCAGTCTGGCAGCGCACTTGACTGGGGGTCAAGAGGTCACAGGTTCAAATCCTGTTGCCCCGACCATGATTTCCACAGTTTTCGATCGGTGAATCTGCGTGACTCTGTTGCGATGCGAACTTGATCTTTTCGCCGCTTCTGATTACTGTCAGGCAAGCCTGCTTCTCCTAACGGCGGGTTGCAGAATTAGGAAGACGCCGGCGGCTGTGAACATTAGGATGGTGCCGGCTATAAGTACGGGTTGGTAGGTTCCGAGTTGGTCGAAGGTGTAGCCGGCGGCTACGGGTGCAACGATCAGGGCGGCGTTGTAGATGGGTGCCATCATACCACGGATGGTTGCGTATCTTGCGCGTCCGAAGAGGTCTCCGATGATTGCCCAGTTCAGGGATGATCCGGCTTCGGATCCGACAAAGAGGAGCATGGCGAGGAATATGGGCCAGGTGCCTTCGACGAGTGTGATGAGTAGCAGGCTGACGGCTGAGGCGCTGTAGAGGAAGGTGAGCATCAGGGGGCGTCCAACTCGGTCGCTGATGTATCCGGTGAAGATGATGACGGGTACGGCGGCGAGGGAGATTGCGCCGACTAGGTTGGCTGCGGTCTGTTGAGCTTCGCCTCGGGAGACGAGGATTGGGATGAAATGCAGGAATATGGTGCCGTGTACGGATATTCGAAGGGTCGTAGCGGTGACGAGGATCCAGAACGACGGGGTTTTGAGGGCTTGTTTGGTGGTGAAATCGCCTTCGGACGAGGTGTCGGATTGGGAAGTGTCGACTGCAACGGCTTGGGAAGTATTGTTTGCGTCTGCGGTGCGTTCTCTGATTCGACGCCGCATGTGGGTATAAGAGATGCCGCCGTCGGGTTTGAGTCCCATGCTCTCCGGCGAGCGTCTAAATAGAAAAGAGAGGGGAGCGATTGCAACGACCAAGATGATGCCGACGATCACTGAAGTGGTCTGCCAACCGAGGTTGATGACTCCCACGGATAGTAGCGGTATGACAATCGCGCCGCCGAGTCGGAATGCGGCGCTGTTGATGGACATGACGAGTCCGCGGTATCGGATGAACCAGGTGTTGAGTGCGGCGGTGGTGGCCTGCATGAAAGATGTCGATGAACCGATGGATACGACGCATAGGTAGACGAGTAGAAAGGCGATGTAGGTGTCTTGCCTTGATAGAAGGATGTAACCGAATCCGGTGATTAGCGTGCCGGCAAGGATCAGTGGGATGTAACCGAATTTGTCGAGGGCCCATCCGGTGATGGGTCCGAGGACGCCGTTTTCGGCTCTAGCGAGTGCGAATGCCAGTGAGGTCTGCCAGTAGGCGATGCCGAGGGATTCGGCGACGGGGATGAAGAATACGGCGAAGCCTTGCCAGACGATGGTGCCGCCTAGAGCGTTCATGACGGACGCACCGGCGAGCATGTACCAGCCGTAGTAGACGCCTTGCATGCGTGAACGGCGTGGTGAACGAGTCAGGTTCACTCGTTAGTTCCGAACGTTGTATGGGAAGACGCTCGATCGATTCTTTCGAGCCTGGGTTGCATCTTGGGCCACGCTTTCGCCAACCGGTCGTACATGACGATGTTGACGGTCATACCGAGGTTTAGCGATGCCATTGTGGGGATCATGACTTTGTGGGTGCAATGATCGAGGATATCGTCGGAGATGGAGCCGTTTTCAGGTCCGAAGATGTAGCAGGCACGTTCAGGGTGATTGAAGTCCATGAGTGTGGAAGCGTCGTCTGAGAGTTCGATGCCGACGATTGTGGTCCCTTCAGGGACGGCGTCGAGGAGGTTGTTGGATCTGATAACCGGGATGTGGCGGAATGACCGCATGGGGTCGGTGTGGAGTTTCGGGAGGCGGATGCCTGATGGGTTACCACCGATGATGACTAGCTTGGCATCGAAGCAGAACGCGGCGCGGAGTGCGTGTCCCACGTTTACAGGATCGGTTGGTCGGTCGAGCCCGATGCAGGCGAAGCCGCGTTCCTTGCGCATTGATGGACGATTCACGTAACGTTCGTATCGTGAGCGCTTTTTGGGGTGTGTGGAGTCGGTTTCGGTGTGCATGGGGTTTGAACTAGGATGCGAATGATGTTGAAGGATGGTTG
Source organism: Chloroflexota bacterium (assembly GCA_009838175.1). GTDB lineage: Bacteria > Chloroflexota > Dehalococcoidia > Lucifugimonadales > Lucifugimonadaceae > Bin127. The sequence continues at coordinate 47,215 of VXSB01000014.1, read as the reverse complement.
TTGGTTGTTTGGGTGGGTTGCAGCGCCCCCTGGCCCGATCCCCCCTCACCCTAACCCTCTCCCGCGAAGGGGAGAGGGTACTTTGGTCGTTGTGCGAAGGCCTCTCGCGGAGAGGGGCTTCAGGGAAAATGCTACCGTGTGGAATCTATTGGCGGTCTTCTGGTGTGCCAGCCGGTTAGTTCTTCATAGGCGTGACCGACTCGGAGCACCGTTGACTCGTCGAACGCGTGACCGGAGATCATCAGGCCGATCGGCATGTTGGTGGAGTCGAAGCCGCAGAGTACCGAGAGTGACGGCTCACCGGTGACATCGAAGATTGAGGTGAAGAGTGGGATTTCATGGCTCTTTTCGGCAAGTGCTTCACCGGGTGGCACGGTACATTCCTTAATCGTGTGGGCAGGTACGGGTATCGAAGGGGTTGCGAGAACGTCGATGTCCTTTGTGGCTTCCGCCATTTGTACGCTGAATGCCTGTCTGGCGCGTTGGGCGCGGATGTAATCGACTGCCGGAATGCTGAGCGCGGTGAGCATTCGGGTGCGGACGGCTGGCGTGTAGTCGTCGGCGTGTTCTGGCAGCAACTTTTCGTGCACTGCTAGTCCTTCGGCAACGGAGATGATCACATTTATGGCTCGACCTTGCGACACCCATTCCATCGGTATGGGAACGATTTCGGCACCGTTATTCGCGAGCAACTCAATCGCGGTGTTGACACTTGCCAACACTTCGGGATCTACGATGTCGGGGTTGAAGAAGTAGTGTTCAGGGACTCCTATCCGTAATCCGTCTAAACCCTTGTCGAGGTCGGCTGCGAAGTTTGGGACACGCCGAGTGGAGGATGCGATGTCGCGCGGGTCGTGTCCGGCGATGACGTTGAGCATGTGTGCGCAGTCGGCGGTTCGTCTTGTCATGGGTCCCACGTGGTCTTTGCTCCACGAAAGGTCCAGCACGCCAGTGCGTGGCACTCGCCCGTAGGTCGGCTTTAGACCGGCGATTCCGCACAGTGATGCTGGCATTCGTATGCTCCCGCCGGTGTCGGATCCGAGTGCGCCGTAAACCAATCCACCAGCGACGGCGGCACCAGATCCGCTACTAGAACCGCCGGTTATCTTGTCAGTATCCCAAGGGTTGCGGGCATCGCCGGTATATGGATTTACGCCTGCAGAACCCAACGCGAATTCGACGAGATTGGTTTTGCCAATAGTGATCGCACCGGCATGGTTCAGTCGTTTGGTAACTGTGGCGTTGGATTTGGCGATGTTGGATTGCAGGACTTTGGAACCGGCGGTGGTAGCTTTACCCTCAACGTCGACAAGGTCTTTGAGACCGATGGGAATGCCATGCATCGGTCCCTTGTAGTCGCCATTTGCGATCTCATGTTCGACTTTCGCGGCGGACGCGAGCGCTTCATCCTGCCAAACGTCGAGGAAGGAGTTCAACTTCGAGTCGAGTTTTGCGACGCGCTCAAGTGCGATTTGTGTCAATTCGACTGGAGAGACGGAGCCATCTTTGATTTTGGGCGCTATCTCGTGGATGGAAGCGAATGCTAGGTCTTCGCGTCTATTGCTCATCGATCGCCCCCTTTGCCAGAACCGTCTATCAAGACCACCGGGTGGAACACGTTGCAAGGCTCGTGGTCTTGGTATTCCAAGGACCGCACGGTATCGATAGCGTCGTATAGCGAATCGCTCGATTTTGCAACCAGTTCGGCGTGATCCTCGGAAATTGGTATGCCGAGGCGTTGACCTGCCTTAAAGATGTATTGGGATCGTTGGGTTTGTTCAGTGTTGGGCATGGCGATTGTGTGGGGTGTGGAGGCGTGCTAGGATTGCGGTTTCTTATCCTTATATATACGTGAGGTGGTGTGATAGCAGGATACATGCGTATCGGCAAGTCCTGTCGTGCGTATTTCGTGAATGAGATGGGGTAGCGATGCACCCGCAAAAACAGATAGCAGAGATGGTTGTTTCGGCTCTTCAGTCGGCGATCGCATCAGATTCGCTGCCGGAGATCGGCGAGGTTGCGCCGTCGGTGGAGCGACCGAAACATGCGGAGCATGGCGACTACAGCACGAGCGTGGCGATGGCGTTGGCATCAAGCATGCGAATGGCGCCTCGAGCGATCGCAACCGAGATCGTAGACAACATTCCATCGACTGCGATGGTGGATGATGTGAGCATCGCTGGTCCCGGGTTTATCAACTTCAAGCTGGATGATGAATGGCTGCGTTCCCAGATTCACGTGATTCGGGAAGCAGGAGTCGAATTCGCGCATTTGGATGTTGGAGCAGGGCAAAGCGTTCAGGTCGAGTTTGTGAGCGTGAATCCGACCGGACCGTTGCACATAGGGCATGTGCGCGGCGCCGCAATCGGCAACGGATTGGCGAACATCTTGGGTGCCGCGGGCTACGATGTGCAGCGCGAGTACTACGTGAACGATGCTGGCAATCAGATGCGAATATTTGCGGAATCTGCGTACGTGCGTTTTCTGCAGGCGGCAGGTAAGGACGCTGAACTCGGTGCGGAGTCCTATCCTGGCGAGTATGTTGTTGAACTCGGTGCCGAGCTTTACTCCGAGTTAGGTGACCCCGTAGCCGGCTTGGATGCAGACGAAGCTATGGAAGCCATATCAGCCCCAGCATTGGATCGCACATTGGCGAATATTCGGGGCACGTTGGATCGGATGGGAATCGAGTATGATGAGTGGTTCAGCGAGAAATCGTTGATCGACGGTGACGATTTTGATGATTCGCTGAAGTTGCTGGAGGAACGCGGCTACGTATCGGAGCGCGAGGGCGCGCTGTGGTTCCTCGGTACCAAGATAGGTCTCGAGAGCGACAGTGTGATCATTCGGAGCAAGGAGCGTGGCCCGTCCTACTTCGGAACCGATATCGCTTATCACTACAACAAGTTCGTGAAACGTGGTTTCGACCGGGTGATAAATGTTTGGGGTGCCGACCATCATGGGCATGTGGCACGGATGAAGGCGGTCGTGGATTCTCTCGGAGTCGCTCCAGAGAAATTGACGATCATCATCAACCAGATCGTGAACTTCAAAAAGGGCGACGAGACGGTTCGATTCAACAAGCGTAAGGACAACTTCATCGCCGCTGACGAGTTGTTGGATGCGGTTGGTCCGGATGCGTGCCACTACATCTTCTTGGAGCGGACACCGGGTACGCATATGGAGTTTGATCTGGAATTGGCGAAGGCTGAGACGTCGGAAAATCCCGTCTTCTATGTTCAGTACGCCCATGCGCGTCTCTGCGCGGTGTTGCGCGCAGCATCGGAGCGGGGCATTGAGTTCGAAGACGGCGACGTTTCGTTGCTAACTACGCATCAGGAACTTGCGTTGATGCGACGGTTGAACGAGCTGCCCGATGTGATCGCGCGTTCAGCGGAGATGCTGGAACCGCACCACATGCCGCACTTCGCGTACGAGGTGGCGCGTGAGTTGCAGCGTTTCTACGAAGCGTGCAGGGTGATATCGAGTGATCCAGCTGACGCTGAGATTACCAAGGCGCGGTTACTACTTGTAGATGCTGCGCGCATCGTACTTGCCGGGACGTTGAACATCATGGGGATGAACGCGCCTGAGCGGATGTAGGTCTCGGCTTTAAAGCGGGTTTTCTGGAGACGAAGCCTGCTTGTAACGTTCGATGCGACGGACGTAGCTTTTGGCGGCGCGTTTCTGGAGTTCTTGGTGCCGGGCGCGCAGTTTGCCGATCGCCTTGCCTGGGACACCTCGGATGAGTTGATTGTCCTCAAATATAGCGTTTTCAGGGATAACTGAGCCTGCTGCGATGAGGCATCCGTTTCCCAATATGACTCCATCGTTCAGAACCGATCCGTTTCCGAGAAGGCACCCATCGCCGATCGTCTTGGCGTGGCAGACGACGCCGTGCCCGATGGTGACACCGTCGCCGATCGAAGCGTCATCGTCGGCGTGGATGACGGAGTTGTCTTGGACGTTCGATCCTATGCCGATCGAAATAGTGCCGCTGTCGGCCCTAATGACCGCGCCAGGCCAAACGCTGGATTGAGGGCCAACGCGCACATCGCCGATCAGAGTCGCATTGGCACTGACGAACGCGGTCGGATCAACTTGTGGGCCGATGCCATCGAGTTCCAGGAGCATTATGGCAAGTCGTCCGGGGACATCGGGAAATTCAGCTCCATGTCAACTTCGTAGAACGTTCCCTTGTCTTCGTATTCAACGATTTCTTCTGATTTGACGGCTTGGCCTTCCGGATCTCCTAAGCAGAATACGAAGGGCACGTCGCGGTCCAGATCGCTTACGGGACCGTGAATGATGTTTATGTACTTTCCGCCCTCGAGGATTTCTACCGGGTGCGATCTTGATGTCGTAAGTTTGACGTAGAGTAGCTCGCGTGCCGGTGCGGGGTCGCCGTCAACATACGCGGTGCCGGTAAATATATATGGCATTCCTGGCGGTGGACCTAAGGGTGTTTCCCCAGCCTTTGGTTGTTCGACAAGATCAGGGCACTCCAAATCTTGGGTGCTGATCTCTGGTTCGGACTCGGCGGTAGGTGTGTCTTCCGACGTATCCGTTGTGCAGGCAAATACGACTGAGAGCGCGATCATGGACATCGCGGCGATGATTTTGACGAGTGATGGTTTGAGGTCGTTTAGTCGGTACATGGTTCTGGAGGTGTCAGGTTCCAGTTCGCCGATTGCTCGTAAGCGTGTGCGACCTGTAACGCCGTGCGGTCTCCCAGCTGGGGTGCGAGGATCTGCAATCCAACTGGCAAGCCCTCGGATAATCCGCACGGGACCGATATTCCAGGAAGTCCCGCGATGTTGACCGGTATGGTGCAAACGTCGCTGAGATACATCTGGAACGGATCCTGTGTTTTTTCTCCGAGTTCGAAGGCCACTGTCGGCGATGTCGGTGTTGCGATTACGTCGAACTTCTGGAACGCGTCGTGAAACTCTCGCCGGATAAGAGTCCTGACTTGCTGAGCTTTCTTGTAGTAGGCGTCGTAGTACCCGGCTGAGAGTGCATACGTTCCGATGAGTATGCGCCGTTTCACTTCCGCGCCAAATCCGCTGCCTCTTGTTGCTTCAATCGATTCCCGGGCGTTCGGCTCTCCATCAACTGACATGCCGTATTTGACGCCATCGAACCGGGAAAGGTTTGCCGAGGCTTCGGACGGTGCAATGATGTAGTAGACGGCGAGGGCGTGATCGGTCAGTGGAAGACTCGTTTCTTCGACGATCGCGCCAAGTCCTTCGAGGACGGTCAGAGATTTTTCGAACGCGGCACGAACGCCAGGTTCGATCCCGTCAACGATGTATTCGCGAGGTACACCGATGCGCATACCATCAATGTCGCGGCCCAAGTATTCGGCGAAATCGAGTTTGTGATCGAGTGAGGTCGAATCTAGAGGGTCGAGACCTGAGATCGTGTTTACGGTGTCGGCGCAGTCAGCAACGGTTCGGGCGATGGGGCCGATCTGGTCGAGGGATGATCCGAAGGCGATGAGTCCAAAGCGGCTGACAGTGCCGTAGGTTGGTTTGAAGCCGACGACGCCGCATAGTGATGCGGGTTGTCGGATGCTTCCGCCGGTATCTGAACCGAGCGCTATGACAGCTTCGCCAGCTGCTACGGCTGCCGCGGCACCTCCACTCGAACCGCCTGGTACGCGATTTTCCCCCCAAGGGTTGACCACAGGAGTGAACGCAGAGTTTTCGTTCGACGATCCCATTGCGAATTCGTCGAGGTTGCCCTTGCCCAGAATGATGGCACCGGCTTCCTTGAGTCGGGAAACGACAGTCGCATCGAATGGCGGGATGTAGCCGTCAAGGATGCGCGAAGCGGCGGTGGTTCGGACGCCTTCGGTCGAGATGTTGTCTTTTATGAGGAATGGGACGCCGGTCAGCGCAGACGCGGTCCCGTTTTCTAGGCGTTGATCAGCGGCCTGGGCTTGGGCAACGACATCTTCCTCATCGAGAACGGTTAGGAAGGCGTGGGTCCGAGGTTCGACTTCTTTGATGCGTTGGAGGTGAGCGAGGGCGACATCGCGGGCGGTGGTTTCGCCGTTCAGGTATTTGGCGCGCAGATCGCGCGCTGAGGTTTGGGTTTCGGATGCAACGCTCATTCGATGACCGGCCTCACGCGTACAAATTCGCCATCAACAAATGGTGCGTTTGCGAGTGTCCGATCGCGTTCTAACGCCGCCATGTCTTCGTCATCACGCATCACCGAGTGCGCATCGGTGGTGTGCCCAGTGGGTGGCACCCCTTCGGTGTCGAGTTCGGCCAAAGTTTGGAAATGAGCAAGAATATCCGACAACTGTCGGCGCATCATCTGCACTTCTTCATCGTCGATACGCAATGCGGCGAGACGGGCAATGTGTTTCACGTCGTCGACGGACAGGATTTCAGAGTTCATGCGGTTTGAGTAGGTAGTTTCGATTCCACCTTGAGATTCTATATCTGGGTGATTCGCGAGAGATTGCCGAAAGGGTTGCCGAATGGTGAAGTATTTGGCATAAACTTTTTATGTGCCGAACTCATCAGACATGCGCGCCAATCACGTTGAGTAAGCGCCGCCGATACATCTTCGTCACGGGCGGCGTGACAAGCTCTCTAGGTAAGGGCATCGCCTGCGCATCTATCGGCAGAATGTTGAAGAATCGGGGTCTTAAGGTCACGATTCTCAAACTCGATCCTTATCTCAACGTTGACCCTGGAACGATGTCGCCGTTGGAGCATGGCGAGGTGTTTGTGACGGTTGACGGGAGCGAGACGGACCTCGATTTGGGTCACTACGAGCGTTTCTTGAACCAGGACTTCACGATCCTGTCGAATGTGACCGCTGGTCAGATCTACAACGAATTGCTGGACGAGGAGCGATTAGGGGCGGAGTTTCTGGGGCAGACGGTTCAGGTGGTGCCGCATCTGGTGAGCGCGGTTGCCAAGAGGATCGAGAAGCTCGGAGAATCGGAAGACGCAGATGTGGTGATCGTTGAGGTCGGTGGCACAGTCGGAGACATGGAGGCGGAAGCGTTCATCGAAGCGGTTCGATGGATGCGGGATATGGAAGGACGACAGAACTCGTTTTCGATTCATCTGACGTTCGTGCCTTTGCTGAAACCGACGAACGAGCTCAAGACGAAACCGACTCAGCACAGCGTTAGAGCATTGCGCGCCTTGGGCATTCAACCGGATGCGATTTTGTGCAGGTTGAACGATCCGACGGATTCGGATGAAGCGACTTCGGACCTTAAAGACAAGATCAGTCTGCATTGTGGTGTTCCGCGCGATGCGATCATCTATCTGCCGACGTTGGGGAACGTGTATGCGGTCCCGGATTGGCTGGAGAAACAGGGATTGGCTGAAGTGATTATGGATCGGTTGGGGTTCGAGCGACGTAAACCAACCGTGCCAAAGGTGTGGAGGGCGTTGACCGACGACACTAGCGTTGTGAACAACGGCACGGATCATTCCGACGACGATCTGCAGCGAGTGTCGATATCTATTGTGGGTAAGTACACGAGTCTTCACGATTCGTATCTGTCTGTAGTCGAGGCGTTGCGCCATGCGGAGTTGAATCAAGGAATTCGCATCGACATAGGTTGGACTCCATCCGAGATGATTGAGCAACACGGATCTGAACGGTATTTGTCGAAGGCACAAGGGATCGTGGTGCCTGGTGGTTTCGACAAGCGCGGAACTGAAGGAATGATCCGCGCCGCTCGATACGCTCGCGAGCGTGGGATACCGTATCTGGGTCTGTGTCTGGGATTGCAGATGATGATCATCGAGTTTGCTCGGCATGTGGCGGGAATCGAAGATGCGGATTCGACCGAGTTCGATCCCGCGGCGTCGGAGCCGGTGATTGCTCTGATGGAGGAGCAGAAGGGGGTTAAGGAGATTGGGGGAACCATGCGGCTCGGAGCGTACACCTGTGTACTAGCGCTCGGTACGCGCGCGCACGAGGCGTACGCAATGGCCAATGTGGGCGAAGAGCTGTCTGACGGTGATCTTCGGATCACAGAGCGGCATCGTCATCGTTACGAGTACAACAACGCGTATCGAAGGCGATTGGAGAGTTTGGGCCTCATTAGCAGCGGGTTGAATCCGGAGCTTTCGCTGGTCGAAATAGCTGAAATCGCCGACCATCCGTTCATGCTCGGAAGTCAGTTCCATCCAGAGTTTCGATCGCGTCCGGAGCAGCCGCATCCCCTGTTCGATCTGTTTGTCAGGTACGCGCGGCAGTACCGTCCGGAAGGTACCCAGCAGCCCTTGTTTGTCAAAGCGGTGTCATCGATTTGAAGTCAACCGTAGGGTCAAAGCTTGGGGCCTAACGCAATTTTGCGAAGTCCGACCAACTATCAAAGTAATGCGCGAACATATTTGACTCGATGTCGCAGACTTATATAAACTTTGTGCGCAGATAAGCGGGTAGTCGTGCACGGTGGCGTTGAGTAGATTTGTAGACGTGGACGTTCGGCGGGCATGCTACCGCTTCACTCGGAGATAGATCGCAGAGTAGCGATACCTCACCTCGGTAATTCACCAAGCCTTAACGCAAAGGTGCTTCATGACACGTACGCCTATAGATGCGTCGATTGCGATTGAACAGAATGGTCAGCGCCGACAGGTCGCAGTAGGCCCAAGGCAAACCCACCAACAACCCGAACGTCTGAGCCCAGATGCTCTTGGCAATCTGGGCGGGAAGACAAATGCGGAGTTGATGACCGAGGCCAGGAGTATTGGCCTCACAGATATTCCGGCACGTCGCACCGAGTTGGCGTTGCAGGTGCTACAGCACAGGTCGCAGACCACTGGCATTGCAATCGGCGCCGGCATTCTGGATGTTCATGACAAGGGCTACGGGTTTTTGCGTCCGCCGGGCGGTAGCGGTGGCGACGATGACATTTATGTTCCGAACGGTTTAATTCGAAAGAGCGGATTGCGCCAAGGAGACTTCGTGGCAGGTCCGGTGCGGTCGCAAGGAGAGCGAACTCGTAATCGAGGCAACAACCCGTTGCTGTGGCCGGAACTGGTTAATGGCCGCGACGTTGAGTTCTCGCAACGCAGGCCGCGGTTCGAGCACCTGACATCGGTCTATCCGGACAGTCAGTTGACACTCGAGACGGCGCCGAAACGGATGAACACCCGAATCATCGACATCATCGCCCCGATCGGCAAGGGACAGCGGGCATTGATCGTTGCACCACCCAAAGCCGGTAAGACGGTGATCCTCAAGGACATCGCGCACGCGGTTGCGGAAAACTACCCGGCGATCCATATCGTTGTGGCATTGATCGGCGAACGTCCTGAAGAAGTCACGGACATGCGTCGTTCGATAAAAGGTGAGGTTTACTCTTCGACTTTCGACGAACAGGTTGAGCATCAGTGCGAGACTTCGGACCGGGCTCTTGATCGGGCGAAGCGGTTGGTGGAGTCTGGTGAAGACGTATTGCTGGTGCTTGACAGCCTGACGCGTTTGGCGCGTGCGTTCAACGTGAAGTTACCGAGCAGCGGAAAGACGCTTTCGGGTGGAATGGACCCGCTTGCGTTGTATCCGCCGAAGCAGTTCTTTGGCGCGGCTCGAAACTGCGAAGAGGGTGGAAGTCTCACGATCGTGGCGACTGCGTTGATCGATACCGGTAGCCGATTGGACGATTTGATCTACGAAGAGTTCAAGGGAACAGGCAACATGGAGTTGCACCTTGACCGGACGATGGCTGAACGAAGAATCTTCCCGGCCGTCGCGATGGACCGCAGCGGGACTCGTCATGAAGAGTTGCTACAGAGCCCTGATACGTTGCGACAGGTTTGGCTGTTGCGTCGGATGCTCGCTTTGCTTCAACAGCAGTCTTCGAGTGGAAACCCGACGGAGGCCACCGAACGCATCATCGAGCGATTGTCCCGTTCGCAAGACAACGATTCGTTCCTGCGGAGCATAACTGAGAAGTAGGGGCGTAATCGTTCCCGATCGCTTCATTCGAGCGAGTAGAAGTGACTTCTGTTCGATCGATGGAACAAAATCCGTGTCATAAACGTTTATCTTTATGAACGCGGCTCGGTTTCGATGCGATGGATTGGTTTTCGTTTGTTGAAAGCCGACTGATCCGACCGCTGATACCGCCAACACGGACTAAGCTCTGATGAGAATCCCTAAGTACAACAATGGGTACATAAGGTGGAACCTGTTGGGAGTGGCGATATTCGTCGCGGTTTTGTTCGGTGGGTTAGTGTTGCAGTTTGCGGGAAGCGACGACAAACGTGTAGATGCGGCCACAGGCGTTATCGATGCATTGAACGTTGGGACGTGTCTGGCAACGGATGACGAGGTGTTCGAGGAAGAGCCTTGCCATCTCTCCAACCGCTCGGACGGTTGGGAGATCCGGGATGAGGTGGAAGAGGTTTCGACCTTGTATGCGACTTACGCCCATGATCCGAAGACTGGTTGGGATGAACCTAGGGCGATACTCCAAGACTCGGATCTGTTGAAGGTCAGCATCTCCGATCCGGGGCGTGACAAGCGTTCGCCGGTTTTGGTTCTCGGCGAAGGGCACACCGAGATAACCGGCGGTTTGGCTGAGATCAAGCGATTACTGGTGAATCGTGACTTAATTGACAGTGATGACAGCGTCAATTTCGAGTCCGGACCGGTGTTGACCATCAGAGGCTTCCCAAGTCCTGCTCAGATCGACGCCTCCGGTAGTCATACATTGAATATGAGTGGAAGCAGTTCGTATCGACCGATGGATGTTGACGGCAATATCCGATTCTTCGGTTGCGTAACGAGTGCCGGGAGTTGCGTGCTGGGTAGCGGGGCCGACGATGAGTTGACGGATATATCTTCGTCGTTGCCGGTTGATGAGGACAGGAGCTCGGGTAGTAATAGCCCTTCGATCGCACCATGGTTGGTAGTAAACGCGAGCGTGCCGGCTGATAGGAATGTGCTGATCTACGCCATGTACTATGAGACCAGCGGACTTGAGAAGATGGTGGGTGGTTCTTCCTATTACCACTGCGGCACATCTTCGAACGAACCGGATCGAAATCGGCTATGCGGAAACAGCCCAGCGAATGAACGAGACGGTATTGGAGATGTCGTTTACACCCGTGACGAGGTCAACGGGAACGATGAGTTGCTTTTGCGCGTGAGCTCGGACGGGGTTGAACGCGACGTGAATCTTTATTTATCTGAGACGGGGCTTTTCACCGGGCGTTATGAGGGGTACATAAGGTTGACGGATGCCAATGGTGATGGGACCGAGATCGATCAGTCGGGTTCGAGCACGGATTGGGGTGCCAAGGTTCGGCACGGCGCGGGCAGCCGAGAATCTGACGCGGCGGTCATCGGTGTAGCAAGCGGGCCAGTAACGATCGAGTATCGAGATTCCGGTGGACGTCGGCAGAGCCTGCGGATCGCGATTGATTACGAACCTCCGCGGATAACGATCGATACTCCGCGTCATCTGTCGTCGAGCGATGACCACTCACCCGATTTCATTGGGTCGTTCGAGGACTACGATTCAGGTCTGGCACAAGATTCGTTCCGGCTTGTTGTTGATAACGATGCGGATGCGTCTCGCAATTCGGACTTCGCGTTGGACAGAATAGCTCCAGAGGCGAGCGTAAGCGGGACGGGGACCAATGGAAGCGTTTCGCGTCGGGCCGACTACATCGGCTATAGGACATCCAGCGACGATCCCTTCGGAGTTGTGGATCCGAGACGTCTTTTCGATTTGGGCGATGACTCTTGTCGTAATCAGAATATTTGCTACATCTCGGCGGATCGGTACAGGGATGGCGCTTCGTCGGGCCGGTTCGACGATTCGGTGCGCTTGCGGTTGGATAGTGACGACTTGGAGTTCGGGGTCGATTTCCAAGCATTCGTTGTCGATCTGGCCGGCAACGTCGGTTTCTCCGACTCGGATCCGGACAATCCGTACTTTATTAATGATCTGGGTGTGGAGGATCCGAGAGAGCGCAATGAGCCCAATGTTTTGGGATATTACTCGGCGCACATCTTCGGTCTGGACGAGAAGGACCCGGAGATCAGCACGACACGGTCTGCCACTGGATATTACGGTGTGGATTTCGGCAAACAGCCGGTTGAGCCGATTGCGGACCGCAGAGGTGTGATGCTGGTGTTCGACGGGCCGATTTCGGCTTCGTCGATAACGCTCGACACCTTCTACGTGGAGCTTGATGACGGATCAGAGGCGGAAGTTGTGGACGTGACTGTCCATGAGCAGTACGTGTTCCTGAAGTTGAGGCACGAACTGGCGTCGGATGCGACTCCGTTTGTTGGCATCGCGGCTGGCGAGAGTGTTAGGGACAGAGCGGGCAACATCACGTCGGGTCGGGAGCAGCGGCGTGTCGAGGCGAACGATGGGATATCGCCGAACTTGACGATTACGTTGAGCGGCGGATCTGGTAGTGGCGAAGGCGCCGAAGGGCCGGGCCAATTGACTAATGGCCTTATTAATATACGCGTCGAGTCGGATGAGCCGTTGCAGGGCGCACCAAGGATAGTCGTGGTATGCGAGAACCTGCGTTGGGAAGAGACGATACGGGGGCGGAAGATCGAGTATGACGTTGATGACTTCATCGCCAATCGCCGTGGCGTGTTCATTAGCAAGCCACAGGAGGATTCTGGTACTCGGTATATGTGCGGATCCGGCGATGACGCCACTCCGTTCCAGCTCCAGGAGGTGCAGGGGAATGCGCGGCCGGGTGAGGTTTGGGAGTTTGGGTGGTCGAATTCCCGCGGCGCAAGTGGTCGGTTGGAGGACGGCCGGCTCCGGGTTGTAGCGTTCGCTCGGGATCGTTCACGGTATGAGCGAGCTGATAAGGCTAATAAAGATGTTCAGAGCTGGGGGGCGGTGTCTGCGACGTTCAGACTCGATAGGACGTTCGAATCGCCCTTGAAGCCGAGTGGCGGCAATGTTCATCCGAGTGATGCCTCGGAAGTTAGCGAGCCACGGCCGTTCATAATTTTGGAATTTGCGGAATCGACGACTGTGACATTGGACTCGGTGACTCTAGATGGCGTTGAGATCGCAGACGAATTCCAGAGTCCAGATGTAAACCGCTTTGTGTACTGGCCCTTGAGCATGGCGAGGGGAGAGCACGAGATCGAGGTTGAAGCGACAGATGCTGCAGGCAACTCGGTGGAGTTCGACTTCAAATTCGAGTCGACCCAGCGCGGCGACTTTGTGTTGAACTTCGTTACCGGGTGGAACGCGATATCTTTACCCGCGGATCCAGTAGATACGCATATCGACGCGGTTTTCACGGATCCGGCGATTCAGGCGGTGGTGGGTTGGGACACCGAAGGCTGGCGGGTTGCGATTCGCCGAGACGGTGTCTGGGAATCGAACGAGATGTTCGGGACTTTGCCATCGGTGCGGGCACGTTACGGCTATTGGGTGAAGTCATCTTCGTTTGTGTCGCAACGCGTCGCGCTTCGGGGCCCGGTTTACCGTGTGGAAGGGGCGGTGCCGGGACTGACGGATATTCCTACCGCGGCAGGTTGGAACTTCGTCGGGGTTATCGACATCGACGGCGATCAGACCGAGGATCATTTCGGAGTAACGTTGCGAGACAGCCAGAACAACCCGGTCAGCGCACGAGACTATCTGGGTGCGAACTTCATCCGTGCATACACATGGGATGCCACCTTCAACCGCTTCGAGGTGCTGCGCCCCAGCGACACCATGACCATCGGCGATGGAGTGTGGGTCTACTTCAGCGACGGGACGGGGATCGCGCCTTAAAACCCCCTGCGTCTCGCTTCGCAGCACCCCCTTCAATTCCCCCTCAGAGAGGGGGAGGGAAGGGATCTTGCTGACGCAAAAAGGGGAGGTACGTCGCATTGTCTGCCCCGCCCCTCTGGATTCCGGCTTTCGCCGGAATGACGGTGGAGGCGCGGGAATGACGGCTGTGCTTCCCACGGAAAATGCTTCGCTAAACGCGTTGTGGTGCGTTGATTCGGATTCGCTGAGGTTCGTATATTCGGGAACATGAACGCCGAGTGGCGCGTCTTTGTGTATGTGAGCGGGTTGCCGCTTGCTTGCGCGGAGAGTGTATCGGCAAGGTTCTATCGACAATACGGTGACCCACAAGACAGTGAGTGAGAACCGCATGAGAGAGAGAATAAGCATGAAATCGAAGATGCTGGGTGCGCTGGCACTCTTTACGCTAATCGGCGCGCTGTTCGTGATGCAGTCGGCAGAGCAGCACACTCCGACGGCCGATGCCTCCGCCGGCAGCATCGCCGCCATGAACGTGGGTACATGCCTGACCACTGACGGCACGGTTTTCAAGGGCGACTGCAATGCGTTGTCAAAGGGCGTAGCCGGCACGGGTGCCGACGGTGAGGATATCCGGACTAAGATCACCGAGGTCTCGACCCTCTACGCGACTTACGCGCACGACCCCAAGAATGAGGACGAGCCTAGAGCTATCCTCATGAATTCCGACCTGCTCCAGATCAGCATCGCAGACTCCGACCGCGACAAGCGGTCAGGTGTGCTGATTCGTGGAGAATCGAACACTACTGCCGGATTAGACGATGACGATGCCGACAGTAACCCGGCAACCAAATTGTTGGGTCAAATCATCAGGGAAGACCTGGACAAGGACAACCTAGATTACCAGCATGGCGACCCAGACACGACTGACGGCACACCCGAAGACGACATCATGTTCACGTCTGAGGACGCTATTGACGATGGCATTGAGGTTTACCAATCAGTTGTTGCAACTGGCACGGCCGCTTCGTTAATCCAGAATAGCGGCAACTACACGTTGAACTTTAGGCGACAAGGAAAAGACGACGGTAGTAGCACTAACGATGCCGCTTCTCCCGATTGGCAATTCGATCCCGGAGATTTCAAGGTCGATGATGGGGCTGTTGTAAGGTTCTACGGTTGTTTAGATGGCGACGGTGCTGGTGCCGATCTAGACGGTGATTGCGCAGATGCCGGAGAGACGATCGAGAGGCTTGACGAACTGGAAGTTGACGAGGATGCGTCGAACGGTGAAGCATCTGGAGATACTGCACCTTGGTTGGGCGTCAATGCGAGTGTGCCTACCAATAAACATGTCGTCATTCTTGCCATCTACTACCGGACGAGCGATCGGGAGAACTTAATTGGTGGTGAAGCTTATTGGACTTGTCCAGACGACTCTGACGACAACAAAGTGTCGCCTACTGAAAAGCGGATCAACAACATGGACGAGTGGCGATGCGATGCTACTTCCACAGACGATGGCGATCCTGCTGATGAGCGAGACGGCGAAAGAAACGTCGTCTATACCGATAATGAGCAAGACCGCAACACCGCGTTGAAAGTTACGGCGAGTTCGGACGGCGACGACCGGTCGGCGAACCTCTACTTGAAGGAGACCGCGCGATTCAGCGGCGTGTACCGGGGTTACCTCCGTCTGACTGATGCCGACGGACAGGGTCCAGACAGCGACAGTGTTGCTACTGGCAATCAGCCGTCCAACTGGGGTCTTGCAACGATGGATGGCACTGACGATACCGATACCAAAGGCAATCTGACTACCGATAGCGCGGCGGTACTGGGCGTCCAGAGCGGTCCGATAACTATCGAGTACCGCGACTCTGACGGCAAGCCGCAGATGTTGCGCATCGAGATCGACGCTCATCCGCCGACGATCAACGTTTCGTCTCCGGCTCACGGATCGTCAAGCGACGACCAGTCGCCCGACTTCTCGGGAACTATCGAAGACATCGACTCTGGTCTTGCCGACAAGTCGTTCCGCCTAGTTATCGACAATCAGGTCGATAGTCAGGGCAAGAACTCGGACTACGTGCTGAATGAGAATCCCGTTGAGGCACCAACTGCGAGCGAGGTCAAGGGCACTGGTGATGATGGCACGGGTAGAGTGACTCACAGAGGCGAGTACACAGGTTACGCCGATGACGACGATCACACGGTGGGCGTCGCGATGGCTTCGGACCTCTACAACCTCATGGACGATTCGTGCAGCGACCAAAACTTGTGCCACATCTTGGCAGAGTCTTACGACGACGGTTCTAACCGTGGCACGTTTGACGACTCGATTCGGCTCGATCTGCGGGACGGCAGCCGAGATGCCGAGATTCGCGACATGGAGTATGAGATCGACTTCCAAGCGTTCGTTCTGGACATGGCCGGCAACATCGGCTTCTCGGACTCCGATCCTGCGAACCCGCGCTTCATCAACGACCTTGGGATCAAAGACGCGGATCGCGACAAGGAAATAGCGAAGCAAGTTCTCGGTTACTACTCGGCCCACGTGATCACGTTGGACGAGAAAGACCCCGATCTCATCGAAGAACAGACGGCGACCGGTTTCTATGGTCTCGACTCCAAGGGCAACCCGACGATTCAAGATCGTTCCAGCGTCATGGTAGTTTTCGATGGCCCGATCGCGGCGAGCTCGGTCTCCAACAGCACCTTCTCGGTGAAGCTGGACGACGGCTCGGCGGCGAGCGTGGTGGACCACAAGGTAGACAAGAAATACGTCTTCTTGAGGCTCGACTCCGAGCTGGCGTCCGACGCCACGCCTATGGTCGACATCGTCAACGGCGAGAAGGTTGAAGACATGGCCGGCAACGAGACGTTCGGCAGGGAGCAGGACGAGTTCGAGGCTAAGGACGGCATCTCGCCTAGGCTGACAGTTACGCTTAGCGGCGGTTCCGGCAGCGGTACCGGGAATGAAGGCCCTGAGAAGCTGACCAAGGACACGATCACTATCCATGTGTCCTCAGACGAGGCTCTGTCAGGCAATCCGCGGATAGCGGCCGTCTGCAGCAGCCTAGCTTGGAAGACGGGCGGAACCCCCTCCGTCAGTGGCAGTGTGGCAGAAAACGCTTCCGGCGTGGTCAACCACGACATTGACGACTTCGTAGCGGCACACAACGGTTCGTTCAGCGGGAAGCCCGAAATCGAGACAAACATGACATCGCCGAGGACGGGCAGCGCTCCCTCGTACCAATTCACCTGCGGCTACGACGCAAACCCGGATGACGACTTCGAGGACGACTTCCAGTGGTCCGATGTCCCGTCGCGGTCTCGCCCGGGCGAGAACTGGGATTCCCTTTGGGAGAACCAGACAGGCGCGTTGCAGAAGTTGCAAGATGGTGCGGTAACCGCGGTAGCGTTTGCCCGTGACCGCTCGAGCTACAGCAAGCAGAACTGGGGCTCGGCATCGGCTGAGTTCACATTGGACACCAAGGTGATATATCCGGACCCGAGCGGCGACGTCAGCAAAGGCGGCGACTTGCAGCCTGCTCCGGACGGGGTGACTAAAGAGGCGCGTCCGTTCGTGCTGATCGAGTTCAACGAGGGCACGACGGTAACGCTCGACTCTGTAGAGCTAGACGGCGTAGAGGTCGCCAGCGAGTTCGAGCAGCCTGACCACAACCGGTTCGTGTACTGGCCTGAGAGCCTGTCGCAAGGCGATCACGAGGTCGAGGTCGAGGCTACGGACGCTGCGGGCAACCCCGCTTCCTTCAGCTACGAGTTCGAAACAGTGGCACGTGGCGACTTCGTGATCGGACTGAACGCGGGGTGGAACGCCATCTCGGTACCAGCCGATCCGGTTGACACGGCTATCGGCTCGGTCTTCACCGACCCGGCCATTACGACGGTCATCGGTTGGGACACTCAGGGCTGGCGCATCGCGATGCGGCGTGACGGTGTCTGGGAATCGAACGAGAAGTACGGCGCGCTGAACGAGATTCGGGCGAAGTACGGATACTGGGTGAAGTCAGACGGCTTCGTGCGGCAGGCTGTCGAGCTTAAGGGCGGCACGTCACGCGACGCTGGCGGCACTCCGATCCTGATCTCGATCCCGACGGAACCGGGTTGGAACTTCGTCGGCGTGGTCGACCAGGACGGCGACCAGACCGAGGACCACTTCGGCATCGACCTGAGGGGCAGCGACAAGAGGTTCATCCCGGCCGGAGAGTATCTGGGCTCGACGTACGTGCGAGCGTACACGTGGGATGCGACGTTCAGCCGCTTCGACGTGGTGCGTCCGGACGACACGATGACGATCGGCGACGGCGTCTGGGTCTACTACCCAGAAGGCACGGGTATCGCGCCGTAGGGCAAACAGCGATCACCCTCACCCCAACCCTCTCCCATCAAGGGAGAGGGGGAAGGTGAAGTAGTAGGGGCAGGTTTCAAACCTGCCCCTATCTTATGTACTAGGATGCGTAAGGATGTTTTTTGAACTGTGATGCTCCGCCGTCATTCCCGCGTAGGCGGGAATCCAGAGGGGCGGACGGGAGGCGGATCATGGCAATCATTGAACATCATGGCGATCATAGTTCAAATGGCCACGGGCACCCCCTGCGTCTCGCTTCGCTTGACGCGTCCCCCTTTTGCTGACGCAAAAAGGGGAGAGATGCGCGAAAATCAATGAATCGATTAATTGGGGGTTTACGCGCGCAGAGTGAATTGGGTATCATATACTTTTCATGGCACGTCGCGCGCGTTGCGCGTTGGCGCGCTTGCAAGTATTATGCAAACATCGCACAGATCCGGACAGAGGGCGTTGCGGACTTCGCTTAGCTTTGCAGTTGAGCAAATCTGCGCACGATCGTGCCGGGAAAGTAAGCAGGAGGACTGAAGCGTGCAGCTTTCAGCGAGAATCTTGACAGCACTGGCAGTGCTCGCATTTACTGTCGCCGTAGTGGCTGGCAGAGGTGCGACCGAAGAAGTCAGCGCAGCTACCGGAACGATCGACGCCATGAACGTGGGCGCGTGCACAACGACGAACTCCGATGCGTTGGGCATCAACGATTGCAAGGACATCGACGGTGATGGCGAAGTGGCGACTGGGGAGGTCGGCAACACTAAGGCCTTCTTCGAGCAGAACCCACTGAGCGCGGCCATCGAGGTCGATGAACTCTACGCCACCTACGCCCACGACCCGAAGACGGCTTCAGAAGCGCCACGCGGAATCATCGTCAACGCTGACTTGATAAAGATCAGCATCAAAGACACCGGCCGCGACCGCAGAGACCCGGTTTTGATTGCGATTGAAACTGAGACTGGTATCACTTCTAACATCGCCCCTCCTGCGGGGAGAGCAATTGCGGCTACCCCTGGCTCACCGCCTGTATTTTCTTCAGACGGTACTCTGGTTTCCGATTACGTTTACCAGCTTGACGCGGTCCCCCCGGCTACTGATCCCGAAGATGGCCCGGGCCTCGGCGGCTCCTTGAAGGTGGTTGCCGATGCGGTTGGCGTGGAGTCAGAAGCATTGGCAACCTTGACGTTGCAGACTCCACATATCGGTGCTACCCAGAACTACACGATCTCTGGCTCCTATCCCGTCGTTTTCCAAGGCAGTGACGCAACCAATCCTTTCATGCCGATCGCATCGCGCGATGATGGCGGGAAGGTAAGGTTCTTCGGATGCGTGGATGACGACACTGATGGCACGTGCCCTGCCGGCAGTGCGTTCAAGGAGCTTGACGGCAACGTCAAGCTCGACGAAGACGTGGTTTCGGGTGAAAACGGAACGCCGGCAATGGTTTTGAATGTCAGTGTGCCGACTGGCGGCGCAATTGTGCTCCAGGTCATCTACTACGAGACCAGTGATCGAGAGAATTTGGACGGTGGGCAGAAGTACTGCAATGTTGCCTTGGATACCGATGGCGAATGCCCGAGTCCTGATACCAATGCCAACAATGGCGAGTCCGACGTCGTCTTCACTGAGGCCGAGAAGGAGAACAATACCGCCTTGCTCGTGCGTGCAACTTCGGACGGCAATGATGGTGTCGCGGATCTGTTCTTGCGTGAGACCGGGCTGTTCGACGGCGTATATCAAGGCTTCCTGCGCTTGACGGATGCCGATGGTGATGGTGACGCTGGTGATGATGTGAGAACCAGCTGGGGAGAGAATGTAGGTGATATCGATAATCCCATGGTGGGTGATGCCTCGGGTGCCACGGTGGCTGACGGCGCGTATCTAGGCGTTGGAAACGGGCCGGTAGTCATCAGCTACCGCGACAGCGACGGGCAGTCGCGCTCGTTCACGATCCAGATCGATATTGATCCGCCAGTGATCAACATAGATTCGCCGGTTCACAACAGCCGTAGCGACGACGAGAAGCCGTCGTTCGTCGGCACGATCAACGATGGTGATGCCGGATTGGCAGCAGAGACCTTCCAGCTCGACGTCGACAACAACCCGGACGATACGGTGAAAGTGTTGAGCGGTATTACCGCGGACGTAACTACGACCAAAGCCGATGGGATCGACCGACGTTTGGAATACGAAGGCTACGACACCACATATAAGTATGGTGTCATCGATCCTGGAACATGGAGGGCAGCTGACCTTACGGTTGTACGGGGTGGTAAGACGCACCGATCAGTCGAGGCTGACGCCTACGCCAACGGCGCTCCAGACGGCGAGTTTGCCGACGAGATTGAGATTGACTTCGATGAAAAGGAGGGCTTCGTCTTCCCGGACGGCGCGTTCAACCACATGATCGAGTTCCAAGCGCTGGTGCGGGACCTCGCTGGAAACGTGGGATTCTCCGACAGCGATCCTGCAAAACCGACCTTCATCAACGACTTGGGCGCGAAGATGAACGATCGCAAGGTGCCGAGAGTGCTTGGCGTCTTCTCGCACCACATTGTCCATCTCGATGAGGTTGATCCGTACATCTACGCGAACAAGACCGCGACTGGCTTCTACGGCTTGGACGACGCTTCTCCGATCAGAGACCGTAGTTCTGTCATGGTCGTATTCGACAACTCGGTAAACGGCTCGCTGATCGACAGCGGTACCTTCACGCTTGAGGATGACGATGGCAACGGTATCTCCATCGCCGATGTCATGGTGAAAGACCAGTTGGTCTTCCTGAAGCTCGATGAGGAGCTGGCATCTGATGCCCGTCCGACGTTGAGCATCGCAGAAGGCCGCGAGGTCGAAGACTTGGCTGGCAACATCCTCAGCAGCACCGAGCACATTCTCAATCCTGTAGATAATGGCGACAAGACGAGTTCATTCAAGGTACGGGACGGCATCCTGCCAGTCTTCACGTTGACCTTGAGCGGCGGTTCCGGCACTGGCGTTGGTGGCGAAAGCCCGGCAATGCTGACGAAGGAAACGATTGACATCGCGATCGAGTCGGACGAGGACATCAACGGCGCGCCGAAGGTGTCGGTGGTCTGCTCGAACATAAAGTTCAACGAAACGAAGACCAAGGCCCCTGGCAGTGCACTCGCAACGGACGATAAGGGCGAGGACATAGATTATGGCTTGGGTCGCTTCGAGGCTAACCGTATGGGCTACGACGCTGATACCGATCTCGAGATGAACAGTGGATGCGGGAGCACCGCGGACCTGACATTCAACGACTCGTCGTCGCTAGCGCGTCCGGGCAACAACTGGGTCTACGCTTGGCGTAACCGGGAACTTCCTGACGGTGGCCTGACGGTCGTTGTATGGGGCCGTGACCGTGGCAGTTTCGACTACTACGATAGCGATAACAGTCCGTGCGACCCTGCCGATAACTCGTGCGACAACTATGGCTTAGAGACGGCGGCGTTCACGCTCGACACGACGTTCAACAGCCCATTGAGCACACTTGGCGGCGATGTGCAACCAGACCCCAACTCTGATGTTGCGGAGCCGCGTCCGTTCGTTCTGCTCGACTTTGCAGGCGAGCGCACCAACGTCAAGGTGACCAAGTTGATGGTCGACAAAACGGATGTTTTGGGCTCGTTGGACAACATCGGTGAGAACCGGTTCCTGTACTGGCCCGAGGCGTTGGACTACGGCGAACACACGGTAGAGTTTGATGCCCGCGACGCGGCTGACAACGCTCCTAAGGGAGGGAAGAAGTTCACCTTCACTGTCACGCAGCGCGATCCGTTCGTGCTGGACATCTCCGCTGGTTGGAACGCGATCTCGTTCCCGGCTAACCCGGTCGACACCGCGCTTGACGCAGTGTTTACCGACCCGGCTATCGACCGTGTGGTCGGATGGAACCCGATGAATTCGAATGGGGCATGGAGCATCGCGTCCCGTGTCGACGGCGTATGGACGACCAGCATGGACTTCGCGCCGCTGACCGACGTAGTGGTTCGGTACGGATACTGGGTGCACTCGATGGCGTTCATCAAGCAGAGCGTCGATCTTGAAGGCCCGATCAACCGCGAGACTGGCGGGAAGCCGAATCCGGTAGGTATCCAGACTGTCCCGGGTTGGAACTTCATCGGAGTCGTCGACCAAGACGGTGACCAGACCGAGGATCACTTCGGCAAGGATTTGAGGGACAGCGACAAGACTACTGAGAATCCTGACGGTGTGATTGTGACCGCTGATGACTACATGCCAGGCTTCAAGCGCGCCTACATCTGGGATGCGATCGCCAACGGCTACTACGTCCTTGAAGGCAGCGATGCGATGGTAATCGGTGAAGGCATCTGGGTCTTCTTCCCAGACGGCACTACGGTAGCGCCGTAAGGCTGACTCGCCCTCACCACTGCCTATCCCTCTCCTCCCATCGAGGGAGAGGGGATGGATAGGATAGAGCGCAGAAACACCCCCGCGGAGACGCGGGGGTGTTTTTTTTGTCTGAACCCGGATTTTAGGAATTTAAAGGATTGAAGGAATGGGGTAGGATTGCCGCACTCCTCCCAGCTGCGCCCCTCCGGATACCCCTGCGCGGGAACGGCGGCGGCGTAGAGGTTGCTGGTGGCCATTTGAACTATGATTGCGATGATGCTCAATGATTGTCGTGATCCTTTCCCCGCACTCCATCGCAGCCCATCAGTCAAACCACAGCAATCATAGTTCGAAATACGGGCCGGGGAGAGTGTGAACCCCCTGCGTCTCGCTTCGCTCTCCGCGTCCCCCTTTTGCTGGCGCAAAAAGGGGAGGGTGCGTTGTCGCTGCGCCGCGTCTCAGTCCATCATTCCAATCATGAAAATCGCAGTTCAAAAGACGATGCGGCGCTGATCCCGAGAACCCCGTCACGGCCCATCGTCGGTCATCACCGCAATCACGGTTCATAAAAACGTGGGCGCCTGTGGTTTTCGCATTCTTTGGGAGTTAGTTCTCAAAGAAATTGATTGACAGCACACACGCGGTGGCATATATTCGGTATCATATAGATTTCAGGGCGTGCCTGCGGGCGTGTGGTTCGTTGCGCGTCTTGAGAGTGCTATGGAAACATCCGGGCAAGACCGCTTCGACGCTGGCTTATTGAGAGTAGGCGTTGCTGTGTCGGGTATCGAACCGGTAGAGATATAGATAGAGGAGGACTGCAGCTGTGCAGCTTTCATCGAGAATCTTGACGGCTCTGGCCGTGCTGATACTGGCCGTTGCGGTTGTGGCGGTGCGAGGCGGATCATCGGGCACGGTAGAAGCGGCTACCGGAACGATCGACGTTCTGAACGTCGGTACGTGCTACACGACGAACAGCGACGTGTTCGCGGTCGCCAACTGCGACGACGGAGACGGTAACCCGGAAGGTACGTCTTACGAGGTGACTGGGCGCGATAGCATCAGCGAAGTCGGCACGGTCTTTGCCACTTACTCGCACGACCCGAAGACAGCGGCTGACAACCCGCGCGGCATCCTCAAAAACTCCGACCTGATAAAGATCAGCATCCAGGACTCCGACCGCGATAAGCGGACGCCCGTGTTGTTGCGGGTAAGTAACACAGATGCTGACACCGCGGCTGGTTTTCAGATCTCTCAAAGTGATCTTGACGTGATCACGGGGGTCTTCGGTAATATCGACATGCAAGAGATCGATGACCCTGCGGATCCCGCCTCAATTACTGCCGCCGAAGCGAGGATGGTGGGTGGTAGCGCCGTAACAGCCGAGACGATAACTTACTCCGAGGCCACTGACGGAACAAAGACCTATTACTTGGCAGAAGATCGTTGGGACGACGACACGACTGACAGTAATGTCGTACCACTGCCCGCCGGTGTCACGAATGGATTGAGAGTAATACTCGCTGATGGTTCGGCTTATCTCCCGATGCACGCTGGCGATAACGCGGTCATCAAGTTCTTCGGGTGCTTGGACGGCGATGCCACTAACACCGCCGACGGCGCTTGTGGAGGCACCGGAGACGGACCCTTCAAAGATTTGTCGGGCACCTTGCCCTCGCTAGTTCTTGACGAAGACCGTGGTTCCGGACGAACTGCCGACGAAGATGGCGGAGCGGTCGCGCCTTGGCTGAACGTGCAGGTCAACGCTCCTGCGACGGCCTCGACGCTTGTCCTTCTCCAGTACATCGTCTACTACACGAGCGAGCGAGAAACCTTGATCGGTGGAAAGTCGATTGAAAGCCCTGGCGCCGACCCAGCGGATGCAACGGATTACCCCACTTCTGACAGTGCGGGCAACACTGTCCACGCGCCAGACTTCCCCAGATCCGAGCGCGAAGGCAATAGCGCTTTGACGGTAAAGGTAAAGTCCGATGGAGATGCTAGTGAGCAGCACCTATGGCTCTACGAGACGGGGCGCTTTACTGGTCGTTACGAGGGCTACGCGCGCCTGACCGACGCGGACGGTGATGGAAGAGGTGATGACCCGACAGCACCACCCAATAACTGGGGTTTGGATGTCGGAGCCGCAATGGGGTCGGACATTAACGGAGCTGCGGTTATCGGTGTCGAGAGTGGTCCAGTAACGATCGAGTACCGGGACACTGACGGCCACGTGCAGACTAAGACGATAACGATCGATACGGTTCCGCCGGCTATCCAGATCGACACTCCGGCGCACAAATCCGAGGATCAAGACACATCGCCAGAGTTCGCGGGCTCATTCAATGACAGCGAATCTGGACTGCGACAAACCTCGTTCCAGCTGTACGTCGACAACACCAACGACTCTCTAGAGAGTGGAGATGGTATTACCAGCCAAGACGCGTTGAATCTTGACCTTGATATGGGCGGCCTTTACGGATATGTGGGGGCACCAGCAGCAGACGATGAGTTGCGCGATATCGAGGACTACCAAGGGTACCCTGTTGCAGATACATCGACGGCCGATGAACAATCCCAATTCGGTGTCATCGACCATATGGATGTGTATAAGGATGAAACTCTCACGCTGTTGACGGTTGGCGGTGACCGGTACAGCGATGGTGCTACGAATGGGACGTTCGCCAACTCGGTTCGTATCAGGATCTTAGATTCTGATGGGGAAGAAGTTGAGCCGTACAACAACACGATTGACTTCCAGGCGCTAGTAGCGGACAGAGCCGGCAACATCGGCTTCTCCGACAGCGACGATGCTGGCCCGCGCTTGATCAACGACTTCGGCACGGAAGATGACGACCGAAAGACAGGTCGATACAACGTTTTGGGCTGGTACGCCCGGCACATCTTCTTCCTTGACGAGAAGGATCCTGAGGTCTACCGAGAGCAGTCTGTGACCGGGTTCTACGGCATCAATGACAGCAAGAAACCGGCAGTGAACCGTTCGGGCGTCTTGATCGTCTTCGACTCGGCTGTAGATGCCGATACCATCGGCGTCGGCACGTTTGAGGTGATGAACGGCGACGCATCGGCTACAGTGACGGATGTCACGGTAGAGGGTAACCAGGTGTACCTGTTGCTTGGTGAGGAGCTGGCGTCGGATGCTACGCCGTCGGTCCACATCGCCAGTGGGCAGGCGATCTTAGACCCTGCCGGCAACCGATTGACGCGTGGTGGCCTGGCGACCGCCGGTGGCCCAATCGAAGTGAACGACGGTATCGCGCCAATACTCACCGTGACCTTGAGCGGAGGCTCTGGAACCGGCGAAGGAAACGAAGCATCAGACAAGCTGACCAATAAAGCCATGACCATAACGGTCGCTTCAGACGAAGAGGTCAACAGCACTCCGTCGCTCGCGGTAGTGTGCTCGAACATCGAGTGGGATAGCAACGATGATGACGAGAATGACAAGGGTCTTTCCGACTTCACTGGAGCTCGCAGCGGTCCGATCAAAGGTCAATCTAGTGATAACTTTGACCAACCAGCAATCGATTGCGGTGAACTAGAAGACGCCCAAGACAGGCTAGTGGAGCCGCTCCAGACGTTCTCACGCCCCGGTCTCGAGTGGGAGTATCAGTGGCAGAACTTCGGCGAACGGAAGATGATGCCTAACGGTAAGTTGACAGTAGTCGCATACGCACGGGACCGCCAATCGTATGCGAGCCCGCAAGGTCGGAATCCAGCGACGACCCCGGCCGCAAACGACACCTACAACTGGGGTGTAGCAACAGCCGAGTTCAACCTCGACACGGAGGCGCCGGATCTGGATCCCACGCCTGGCAATAAAGCCGTGGTAACCGATCCTCGACCGTTCCTATTGTTGAACTACAAGGACGCAACGACGGTATCGGTTAGCAAGTTGACGGTTGACGATACTGAACAGACAGAGCAGGTGCAGACGCTAGGAGCGAAGCGCTTCCTGTACTGGCCGGAAAGTCTCGCTCTCGGCTCGCACAATGTGGCGGTTGAAGCCGTTGACGCTGCAGGTAACAAGGGTTCAGACGAATACAGCTTCGAGGTCGCCGAGCGTGCCACGTTCGACGTCAAGCTGATCGCTGGTTGGAACGCAGTGTCGTTCCCTGCCAACCCCTTGGATCCCAGTGTCGGATCAGTATTCACTGAGCCGATAGTGGACATGATCGCGGCGTGGGACGGCGAGAATCCAGAGGCACCGTGGAGCATCGCAACTCGCATGGAAGGCGAGTGGTCGACGCACAGCAACTTCGCGACGCTGGGAAGGATTACCGCGCGCTACGGATACTGGGTACACGCTCAGGGCTTCGTAACCCAGTCGGTGGCACTGATCGGCAAGCAGAACCGCGAAGACCCCAATGCGGTGCCGGCAGACTTGGTTGAGATACCCACCAACCCGGGTTGGAACTTCGTCGGAGTCGTCGATCAAGACGGCGACCAGACGCAGGACAACTACGGTGAGGCGCTTAAGAACGGCGACACCAAAGTCAAGGCTAGCGACTACCTCGGTTCGCACGTTCGTGCCTACAGCTGGGATGCGATACGCAACCGCTTCGACATCCTTGAAGGAGACGAGACGGTCACTATCGGTGAAGGTATCTGGGTCTACTACGGCGGAGGTATTGCGCCGTAAGGCATAGAGCGACCATCCTCCCCATAGAGGGGAGGGGATAGAGCACAGAAACACCCCCGCGGAGACGCGGGGGTGTTTTTTTGAACTGTGATTTTTGTGATGTTTTTGAACTATGATTGCGATGATGCTCGATGATGTGCTGTGATGGGTTGCTTCGTGTAGACGGCTCTTCTAGGAGGGAGGGTGTCTGTTGCCCAGAGGGTATGAACATTCGGGTCTGACCGGGGCGGTGATCGGCTGCGCGATGGAGGTGCACTCGGTTCTGGGCGCCGGCTTCCAGGAGGTGGTGTACCAGCGGGCGCTGGCGTCGGAGATGGCGCGCGCGGGGATCGAGTTCGGGCGGGAGGTGGAGATGACGATCATGTACAAGGGTCTCCAGGTCGGTGTTCGTCGCGTTGACTTCCTGGTGGGCGGGGTGTTGACGGTGGAGATCAAGGCGGTGGGCCAGCTTGAAAAGGCGCACTGGGCGCAGGCGATGAACTACGTGGAGGCGTACAACGTGGAACTCGGCCTTCTGCTCAACTTCGGCGCCGGGCGCCTCGAGTTCAACCGGCTCGTCAACAACCGCTACTCCCCCGCGCTCCGCCCGGACAACGGGCGATGATCCCGAAAAACCCATCACAGTTCATCATTTCGAATCACAGCAATCATAGTTCGAAATACGGGCCGGGGAGAGTGTGAACCCCCTGCGTCTCGCTTCGCTCTCCGCGTCCCCCTTTTGCTGGCGCAAAAAGGGGAGGGTGCGTTGTCGCTGCGCCGCGTCTCAGTCCATCATTCCAATCATGAAAATCGCAGTTCAAAAGACGATGCGGCGCTGATCCCGAGAACCCCGTCACGGCCCATCGTCGGTCATCACCGCAATCACGGTTCATAAAAACGTGGGCGCCTGTGGTTTTCGCATTCTTTGGGAGTTAGTTCTCAAAGAAATTGATTGACAGCACACACGCGGTGGCATATATTCGGTATCATATAGATTTCAGGGCGTGCCTGCGGGCGTGTGGTTCGTTGCGCGTCTTGAGAGTGCTATGGAAACATCCGGGCAAGACCGCTTCGACGCTGGCTTATTGAGAGTAGGCGTTGCTGTGTCGGGTATCGAACCGGTAGAGATATAGATAGAGGAGGACTGCAGCTGTGCAGCTTTCATCGAGAATCTTGACGGCTCTGGCCGTGCTGATACTGGCCGTTGCGGTTGTGGCGGTGCGAGGCGGATCATCGGGCACGGTAGAAGCGGCTACCGGAACGATCGACGTTCTGAACGTCGGTACGTGCTACACGACGAACAGCGATGCTTTCGCGGTGGGCGATTGCAAAGATGGTGACGCCACTGAAGGCTACAACGTCGCCGGACGCGATGCCATCACCGAAGTGGATGCTGGAAGTTCGATCTACGCCACCTATGCCAACGACCCCAAGTCTTCGGGCAATGTGCCACGCGCGATCCTCAACAACTCAGACGTCATCCAGATCAGCATCAATGACAAAGATAGAGACCGGCGCACTGGAGTACTGTATCCCGTGGGTACTGCTGGAACTCAGCCGACACCCGACGATGGCGACGCTGCTAATGGTGTTGAGCAAGAGGGAGTAATCAACAGCGAGCTCGGCGACCTCGTTGCTGATTTATCGAAGAACGCCACCACTGGAGATACCGAAGTGACTAGTGCTACGGGGGTCTTTTCGGTATCCCAAGGGAACGCAGCCGCAACTATTACTTCGTCCGGTATCTATCGTCTCAATTTGAACGAGAGTACCCATCCTATGGCACCCAGGGGCGATGGCAAGATCGTCTGGTTCGGTAGCGTGGACAATACCGACGACACACTCGATGTCGCGTTTGGGGATCTGGAGAACTACATATCGCTGGACGAGGACTTGTTCTCCGGTACAAGAGGTCAAATCGCGCCGTGGATGCGCGTAACCGCGTCGGTACCTGCCAATGCGACAATCACCATCAACTTCATCTACTACCAGACCAGCCAGCGTGAGATTCTCGCAGGCGGAAGGAAGAAGGCGAACTATATCGGTTATACCGATACTGAGAATACTCCTCCAAACAATGTCGAGATCGAACAAGGCTTGGGAACGTTTGAGCCGGTATTCTTTGACAACGAAAACAACAACAAGCCAGGTGATCAGGCTGCGCTAGTTTTGGGTGCAGGGTCCGACGGTGAGCAAATCGAACAGAACCTCTGGCTCAAAGAGACGGATGATTTCACCGGTGTCTACGAGGGCTTCCTGAGATTGACGGACGCCGATGGCGCCGGGCTTTGTGATCACGACGGCGAGGCCGACACGGATCCAAAGCGATGCAACTGGGGCTTGGATGTGAGGGATGCGGAATCGGGCATGATGGAAGGTGCCGCGTATCTAGGCGTCGAGAGCGGACCAGTAACGATCAGGTACAAGAACTCGAACGGCGACGTACGCACCTCCACGGTCCTCATCGACAAGGATCCGCCAGCCATCCAGATCGATTCGCCGATGCACAACACGAGCAGCAAGGACGACTCTCCCGATCTCCTAGGCTCGTTCAGCGACGGCGGCGGGTCTAATCTGCGCGGCAACTCCTTCAGGGTCTACGCCGACAACAGAAGCGACGACAGCAACGACGACAAGCCGATCTGGGATTTCCGAGTTGATGGCGGTCGGGACGGTAACCCTTACGGATACGTCTGTGTCGATGCGGATGATGACGCTGCCGGTGAGTGCGATGATCCTCTTGGCACCGCTGCGTTGCGCGGACACTACGCTGGTTACATGGAGCCCAATCCCGAGCAAGACAACAGCGAGACATTCGGCATCATCAAGGGCATGGATGTGTATCTGTCTACTGAGGCTGTAAATTCCGTAACTGGTGCCAGAAACTACAAGGCCCAGACCGCTGAGGATTACGAAGACGGCGATGATTCTGGCGTTTTCGACACGGTAATCCGTATCGATTTCCCGCCAACACGCTCGGATAATCGATACAACAACACGATCGACATTCAGGCTGTGGTTCTGGATATCGCGGGGAACTTCGGCTTCTCCGACAGTCAACCCAGTGATCCGACCTTCATCCACGACTTCGGCACGGCGACGACGGACGACCGCGATGACTCCGATGTGCACAACGTGCTCGGTTGGTACTCGCGCCACCAGTATCGTCTGGACGACGTAGATCCCGAGTACAGCGCCAAGGAGTCGGCCACCGGGTTCTTCACCGATGAAAACGGGAAGCAAACCCGATCGAACTCCGGCGTGAAGGTAGTGTTCGATAACGATGTTGACGCATCATCCATCGGCATTGGAACTTTCGTCGTGAAACTTGACAGCGGCGAGAGTGCCACAATCACGGATGTCGATGTTGACGGCAAGAACGTCTACCTGATGCTCGAAGAGACGCTCGAGCCGGACGCGACGCCGATGGTGGATCTTGCCACTGGAGCGTCGATCCTAGACTTGGCCGGCAACGAGTCGACCGACCGCCGACTGGTAGGCATCGAAGTGAACGACGGCATCCTGCCGACCTTCACGATCACGCTGAGCGGCGGCACCGGACTCAACGAAGACATCGACGGTCAAGGCCCAAGCGAGTTGACTAGAGGCCAGATGACGATCTCGGTAGAGTCGAATGAGGACATCCAAGGTGCTCCGAAGTTTGCAGTCGTCTGTTCCAACTTGACTTGGGGCGATCCCAAAGCTGAAAACGATGTGGCAAAGTTTGCATCGAACCGCTCTGGTGCGCACGACAGCATAACGAACGCTGAGCCGAACGAAACTCACCGGACTGGTACGGACGACGAAGGAAGTAGTGTCGTAAGGACGATGTGTCCTGACCACATGAAAGGTGATACGACGTTCTTCGATGTCGCCGAGACTTCAGCCTTAGCTCGCCCAGGCAACAGGTGGGAGTACCTCTGGGCGAAGCTGTCTGGCGACCAAGAAGTCGAAGACGGCACGCTATCGGTGATCGTATGGGGCCGCGACCGCAGTTCGTACGAGAGCGGAGGCAAAGATGTCCACAACTACTCGTCGACCACCACGACCTTCGTCTTTGACCAAGACTTGAAAGCGGCGTGGGAAGAAGGCATGAACAGCGAGTTGGTGCCAGACGACGGCGATAACGTGTTTGAGCCGCGCCCGTTCGTGTTGCTCGCCTTCCGCGATGAGAAGACCAAGGTCGACGTGACGAAATTCACAGTCGACAAGGTTGACTACACGGCCGACCTGCAGATCCTTGATGACAACGAGTTTGTCTGGTGGCCGGAGCCTCTTGACTACGGGAAGTACACCGTCTACGTCGAAGCCAACGATGCTGCCAACAACACGGGTGACCACACCTACTCGTTCACGGTCAAGGAACGGTCTCCATTCGTGCTGAGCCTGCTGGCTGGCTGGAACTCGGTATCGTTCCCTGCGAACCCGATCGACCGTGCGCTACACGCAGTCTTCACCAACGACGCGGTTGATGTCGTAATTGGTTGGGACGCCACCAACCCGGTCAGTCCATGGCGCTCGGCGTCTAAGATGGACGGTGTTTGGACAACGCATGACGAATACGGAACGTTGAACGACATTGAGGCACGCTACGGCTACTGGGTCCACTCGACTGGTTTCGTCACGCAGGCTGTGAAGCTTTCAGGCAGTGGCGACCGTGCGACGGATGGACAGCCAAGCCCGGCGGACATCCCGACAGACACGGGCTGGAACTTCGTCGGTGTGGTAGACGTCGACGGTGACCAGACGCAGGACGACGCGGGCGAGACGTTGCGCAACAGCAGCAACGACCCAATCACTGCGGCTGAGTACCTCGGCAACTACACTCGTGCCTACACGTGGGACCACGTCAACAACACGTGGGACATCGTGAAGACAGACGAAGGCATCACGATCGGAACCGGTGTCTGGGTCTACTACACCAAGGACCACGACATCGCGCCGTAAGGGTGTTGATTAAGTCGAGAGACTGAAACGCACACTGCGCCCCTTGGGAAACCAAGGGGCGCAGTTGTTTTTGGACGGTTCTGCGAATTTAGCTGTTCATATACTTGAATCCTGTTATGGATCCTCAACTGCAATCTGATGCCGAAGAGTTGCGCGGGCGGATCGCGCAGATCGTGAGGCATCTTTGACTTGCCCGAGAAGCGATCGCAGATAGCTCAGTTGGAGCGGCAAACGCTGGATCAGGGGTTTTGGTCGGACCATAAGCGGGCGCAATCGCACATGCAGCACTTAAATGCGCTCAAGAGTGATGTTTCCACTTGGGATGGGTTGGTTCAACGATCCGAAGAATTGGTCGAGTTCGTGGAGTTGGCAGGTGATGAATCGGATGACGGGATGTTGGAGCAGTTGGTATTGGACGCAACAGCTTTGCGTTCGGACTTGGAAGAGCACGAGTTCAGGCTTCAACTAAACGGTGAGCACGATGGACGACCAGCGATACTGTCGGTGAAGCAGGGTGCAGGTGGTGTCGATGCCCAAGACTGGTCGGAGATGTTGTTGAGGATGTACGCGCGATGGGGTGAGCAATCGGGATATGATGCCGAGGTACTCGATTTCACGCCCGGTGAGGAGGCTGGCATCAAATCCGCGGCATTGCGTGTCACCGGGGACCATGCATACGGATATCTGAAGTCTGAACGTGGAGTGCATCGATTAGTGCGGCTGTCGCCCTTCGACTCCGGGCATCGAAGGCATACCAGTTTTTCGCTGGTTGAGGTGTATCCGGAGCCCGATGAGGCGGATGAAGTTGAGATTGATCCGTCTGAGGTTCGAATGGAGGCGTTTCGAGCTAGCGGACACGGCGGCCAGAGCGTACAGAAGAACTCGACCGCGGTCCGACTGACGCACGAACCGAGCGGTATTGTGGTCTCGGTGCAAAATGAACGTTCACAGGCCCAGAACCGGCAAGTGGCGATGAAGATACTCCACGCTCGCCTAACCGATCTCGAGAATCAACGACGTGCTGCGGAGCAGGCGAGACTCAAGGGTGATCATGTCTCTGCGGAGTTCGGGAGGCAGGTGCGGAGCTACGTGTTGCACCCGTATCAGATGGTGAAGGACCACCGCACCGATCACGAGGTGTCGGACGCGCGCGGAGTGTTGGAGGGCGATTTGGACGGTTTTCTAAAGGCGTATCTTCAGTCATCGATTGGTAGCTAAACACGAATTCCATCTCCCTCCCCGCGCATAGCCTCTAACCCCCTTTCGTGCAACGAAAGGGGGGAAACATTTTATCGTGTTACTGATACTGCATCGCAGATACGCAATCCGCACCGCGTGGCAAATACGTAACAACTATCAGACGCCGAAAATATCAAGCATCAAAATACTGGAGATGACTGGAGATAGATGATGAAGAAGGCACGTTTCTTGGGTATATCGTTGCTCGCCGTATTGGCAATGTTTGCAGTGGCGTGCTCGAGCGAAGAGGAACCGACATCTACACCGATCCCCGAGCCTACTGCGACGCAGGTGCCGACGGTGGTTTCTACACCGCCACCAGCACGGTCTGAGCGTCCAACACCAACAGGT
Source organism: Chloroflexota bacterium (assembly GCA_009838175.1). Taxonomy (GTDB): domain Bacteria; phylum Chloroflexota; class Dehalococcoidia; order Lucifugimonadales; family Lucifugimonadaceae; genus Bin127. The sequence continues at coordinate 13,555 of VXSB01000014.1, read as the reverse complement.
CAAGCCAAGGTTGCGCCGGAACTGTTGCAGACCCCTGAGCGGGTGGGTGATGACAAACCGACCGGAGGGGTTTTCAGAAGGTTGTGGGCGGACCCGCCGACACTCGACCCAGCGCTGGTGACAGACGGGACGTCTTACGCGATCGTGATCGAGTTGTTCAGCGGTCTCGTCAAGTTGACAGGGGAATCTGATGATCCGATAGCGATGGATTTGGCGGAGAGCTACTCTGTGAGCAACGAAGGGAAGACCTACAAGTTCGTGCTCAAGGAGGATTTGAAGTTCAGCGACGGCTCACCCCTCACGGCGTCTGATTTCAAGTGGTCGTGGGAACGAGCGGCGTTGCCAGAAACGGAGTCTCCGATCGTAGATGAGTTCCTCGGTGACATTATTGGAGTGCAGGCGATCATCGACGGTGAAGCGACCACTGCTGAAGGCATTGAAGTGATTGACGATCACACGCTGCAGGTCACGATAGACGCGCCGAAGCCGTACTTCATAGCGAAGCTGACATACCCGATAGCGTTTGTGGTCAACGCCGACAACGTGACGTCGGGCGGTGAAAACTGGACCGATGACCCAGTTGGCACGGGACCATTTGTGCTCAAGAGCTACAGCATCGGTGAACGGATGATCTTGTCCAAGAACCCGAACTATTGGGGCGATCCCGCCTACTTGGATGAGGTGCACATGCTTTTGGCAGGTGGTTCTGCGATGGCAATGTATGAGAACGATGAGATCGACATCACAGGCATCGGGCTTGCGGACCTTGAACGCGTCACCGATCCGGAGGAAGAGCTGTCCAAAGATGTCGTTGAGGTTCCGCCATCGTTCAGCACCAGTTACATCGGATTCAACGTGGAAGAAGCGCCGTTCGATGATGTGCACTTCCGGCGAGCGCTGAACTTTGCAGTGGACAAGCAACTGGTGGCGAACGCGGTTTTCTCCGATCTTGTAAGACCTGCGACAGGTGTGATCCCACCTGGCTTTGTTGGATTCAACCCTGATCTGGAAGGATTGGCTTTCGACGAGGAGAAAGCAAAGGAAGAGTTGGCGAAGTCGAAGTATGCGGATCCTGAAACGCGGCCGCGTATTGTGATTACATTGCCAGGAACCGGCGGGTCTCCTAGTTTGACGACCGAAGTGGTAGCTGATATGTGGCGGCGCACTCTGGAGGTCGATGTGGAGATTCAGCAGGTGGAGTGGGCGACATTCCTACAGGACTTGCATCGTAACCGCTTGCAGGCTTTCTCGTTGGCGTGGCAAGCGGACTATCCGGACCCGCACACGTTTGTAGACGTACTGTTCAGGACAGGCAGTTCGATCAACAACACCAACTACTCGAACCCTGAAGTTGACGCCTTGCTCGAACAGGCAAACATCGAGGCGGACCCGGTGCGTCGGATCAAGCTGTATCAAGAAGCTGAAGAGATGATAGTGGAAGATGCCGCTTGGCTACCGCTATGGTGGGGAGTTGAAGGCAAGGTGCTCGTGAAGCAGCGAGTTGGCGGGATGACGTTTCCGCCCTTGTCCGTACCCATTTATCAGTACGTCTACATAGACGGCTGAGATACCTCAGCTTAGGGTTGTAAACGCTCATCGGGAGAGTGGCCAATTGCGGTCACTCGCCCGATATTTCAAACGCACGTGTTTTCCCAAATTCAGATGTGAATTTGATACTTTGTATCTAGTGCAAGAAACGAAGACCCCAGAGAACTGAAGGAGAGGCGCGAGATGAAATTCGCCTCAAGATTGTTGATAGTCGGAGCGGCATTTGCGGTGATGTTCGCGATTGGATGTAGCTCGGAAGAGCCGACTGCGACTCCGATTCCCCCTACGGCAACTGCGGTGCCGCAACCTACAGCGACCGCTGTTCCTACAGAAGCTCCGGCAGTTGAAACTAGCTCGAGCGTAGCACCCACGGCGACGGCGATTGCTGCGGCAACATCTACTGCTGTTGCAGAGGTCACCGTGGAGGCAGAGGCTGCAATGACGGCTGAAGAGACTGCGACTGCTGAGATGAAAGAGGCGGAGGCGGCAGACGAGGAAGAGTTCGATTCCCGGCGTGGCGGGGTCTTCAAATTGTTGGGTTCTGACCCAACCACGCTGGATCCGGCATTGACGACGGACAGTACTTCGTACGACATCGTGACCGAAGTGTTCGGCGGATTGATGCGTTTGACCGACAATCCAAATGAACCTGTAGTGCTGGATTTGGCGGAAAGCTTCACAGTTAGCGCCGAGGGCACAGTTTACCGGTTCAAGCTGCGCGAGGATGCCGTTTTCAGCGACGGTAGCCCGGTAACAGCTTCAGACTTCAAGTGGTCGTGGGAGCGTGCGGCGTTGCCGGAAACTGGTTCGCCGATCGTGAAGGAGTTTCTCGGCGACATCGTAGGGATCAACGATATCGTCGATGGGAACGCGACATCGGCTTCAGGTATCACCGTTGTAGATGATCACACGCTGGAGGTGGAGATCGATGCTCCGAAGCCGTATTTCATCGCCAAGCTGACCTATCCGGTAACCTACGTGGTCAGCAGAGACAACATCGAATCGGGCGGAGAAACATGGACTGATGATCCGGTAGGCACTGGACCATTCGTGCTGAAGTCGTATGAGATCGGTGTCGAGTTGGTTCTTGCACGCAATGAGAATTACTCCGGGACGCCGGCGTTCTTGGACGAGGTGCGCTTCAACTTGGCCGGCGGCTCCGCGATGGCGATGTACGAGAACGATGAGATCGACATAACTGGTATTCCACAGGCGGCGTATGAGCGGATCACAGATCCGAACGAGCCGATTTCAAGGGAGGTCGTTGATGTTCCGCCGGAGTTCGTCACTTGGTACATCGGCTTTAACACCGAGTCGCCGCCGTTTGACGACGTGCATTTCCGCAGGGCGTTGAACTACGCGGTCGACAAGGAGTTGATAGCGGAGGCAGTTCTTGGCGGGCGGGTAAGCCCGGCGTACGGGCCGACACCGCCTGGATTCATCGGATTCAATCCCGATCTAGAGACTTTGGGTTTCGATGCTGAGAAGGCAACCGAAGAGCTGAACATGTCGAAGTATGCGGACGCTGATTCCCGTCCACGTATCGTGTTGACCGCGCCAGGTACTGGTGGTTCGCCACCGGCTTGGCTGGTCGCTGTAGGTGATATGTGGGCCAGAACCCTTGGCGTGGATGTGGAGTTCCAAGAAGTCGAGTGGGCTACGTTCCTGGAAGAGATCGACAACTATCGGTTACAGGCCTTTTCGCTGGCCTGGAGTCCAGACTATCCAGATCCCCACACGTTCGTCGATGTATTGTTCCGCAGCGACAGCCAGATCAACCAGACGAAATACTCGAATGCTGAGGTGGACAGGCTACTTGACGAGGCGACCACGGAACAAGATCCGGCTCGTCGTATCCAGCTTTATCAACAGGCCGAACAAATAATCGTTGATGAGGCTTCTTGGGTACCGATGTGGTGGGGGACTTCTGGCAAGATCCTCGTGAAACCGTGGATCAAAGACTTCAACATTTCGCCACTTGGCGGGTACTTCTTGAAGGACGTCTGGGTCGACGAGATAGATTTCTAGATCGAAAATCGCCCATTAAATGCGGGCGTCCCTTGCTCCGGTTGTGAGATGATGCGTCGAGTGCTAGGATTTGTAGCGCGATGCTGATCTATGTCTCTCGCCGACTGCTTTGGACGCCCGTTCTTCTGTTTTTCGCGGGGTTGTTCATCTTCTCGTTGAGTAGCATCACGCCTGGCGACCCTGCAGAGCTGATGGCGGGTCAACGCGCCGACCCCGAAGCCATAGAGCGAATTCGAGACCGCCTCGGGCTCAACGATCCGTTTATGGTTCAGTATCTGCGTTACATTTCGGATGCGTTCAAGGGGGACTTAGGAGAGAGCTACAGATATCGGGGACGGGATGTCGTTGAGTTGCTTGCACCCAGATTGAAGGTTTCTCTTGAGCTCAACATCGTCTCATATTTCGTGACACTCATCATCGGGTTGCCGTTGGGTTTCTGGGCAGCTATGCGTCAAGGAACGTGGAAGGACCCGACTGCTACGACGTTCATGCTGTTGGTCTATGCGTTGCCAGTATTTTTCACGGCGCCGTTCTTGATTCTGGTGTTCGCGTTGTGGCTGGACTGGATTCCAGTCTCTGGTTGGTCTGGGATTTTCTCGACGCAGGCGATACTTCCTGCGGTCACACTTGGTGTACCCGGCGCGTTCGTCTTCATGCGTTACATGCGAGCGTCTACCTTGGATGTCTTGGGGCAGGAGTTTGTTCGGACTGCGCATGGCAAGGGGATGGGGCACATGACGGTCAACCGTAGGCATATCGCTCGAAATGCCTTGATCCCGATCATGACGATATTGGGTTTTTCGCTTGCGGGGATGTTTGGCGGATCGCTGATCGTGGAGTTGATCTACGGAATACCGGGTGTAGCCAGATTGTCGTTGGAGGCGGTATTCCAGCGCGACTATCCGTTGCTGATGGCGTTGACTATCTTGGGCACGACGATGCTAGCGTTGGCGAACCTTTTCACGGACATCATGTACTCGGTCATCGATCCGCGTATTCGTTTGAGGGCGTGATATGCAGGAATCGCGACCCGCAATCCCAGACCAAGCAACGTCGTCCGATCTTCTCGCCATGGAGGCACCTGACGGTTTCTTCCATCACGCTTGGTTCGAGTTGCGGAAGCGCAAACTAGCCCTGTTCGCGGTCTGCGCTCTGATATTGCTCTATTCAATCGGAATACTGGCACCAGTGGTGGCGACTCACGACTACTCAGAGACGAATCTAGCCAAACCGCAAGCTGCTCCAGATGCAGAGAACTGGTTAGGCACAGATCGATTGGGGCGAGACATTTTTTCGAGAGTGGTTTGGGGCATCCAGACAACGGTCATTTTGACGTTGGTCACAACGTTGACAGCGAGCGTAGTTTTGGGATTGATATTCGGAATGGCGGCTGGTTATCTGCGCGGCATCGCAGACATACTTATTTCGAGGATTGGCGAGGTAATCGCTGTCATACCGGATGTCCTATTGTTGCTGATCATCGTCGCTACAGTACGCCCTCGAATCAAGGAGTTCGGGTACTGGATTGAAGACAACACTTTCATTTCGGGTGTCGTGTCATCAGGCGTTATCGATTACATCGTCTTGGGTATAGCGTTCTTGCCGATATCGTGGTTCGGATCAATGCGATTGATCCGCGGGCAGACATTGGCGATTCGCACTGCGCCGTACGTTGACGCTGCGCGTTCGATGGGTGTTGGCACGCCGACGATATTGTTGCGGCACATTCTGCCGAACGTCATCACTCCGCTGGTGGTGAGCGTGAGTTTCGGCATGGGTGCGGTAGCCCTCGGGGAAGTGATTATCAGCTTTTTCGGAGTTGGGGTCCAGCCGCCTCGGCCGAGTCTGGGAGTGATGATCGGCGACGTGACGGCGCGGACCGGAAGTGCGGCGGTCGAGACCTTGCGCAGTCATCCGGAGCAACTATTATCACCGATTGTGGTGGTTTGGCTGATGATATTCTGCTGGAACATACTCGGCGATGCGTTGAACGATATTCTGAATCCGCGCGCACGCTGATCGGAGGTCGGTTCAATGGCAGAGAAGTTGAAGGTAGGGCTGGCGTGTAACGCGCAGTATTTTGAGCGTGGCATCAAGGACCGCGAGGTTGATCGTCTCGAGGACTTCGCGACGTTTGAGTGGCAAGAGTTCGATGAGATGTCGGACTGGTATTCGCCGCCCGAATCTTCGCCTGAGGTGATCGAGAAGTTTGTCGAATTCGCCTCTACGGTTGATGCGATGGTGGTATGCCACGGTGCGCCGCGCGTGACAGGCGAGATGCTAGATTCGGCTCCATCGTTACGCTTTATAGGGGAGCTTGAAGGCGACCGTTTTGCTCAGCGGATCGATGTTGCTGATTGCGTTGATCGGGGTGTGAAAGCTGTGGATACGACGCATGCGTCGAGCTTGCCGGTGTCTGAATGGGCGTTGGCTATGATGTTGATGGGTTTGAAGAAAGTTGGGGTCCATTACCGTCGCATGATCAACCATGAGGAGTGGGGCACGGGATACCAACGCGTGCACCACCCAGATTTTCAGATGATGGGCGATTTAACTGGTCGGACGGTTGGATTGATTGGTGGTGGGAATATCGCTCGCCGCTTAATAGAGTTGCTTGTGCCTTTTCGAGTCGAGATATTGGTGCACGATCCTTATCTTCCTCGGGAAGTGGCGTCGGCGATGAACTTCACGATGACGTCGTTGAAGAATGTAATGAGCGTTCCTGATGTCGTGGTGTGTCTGGTGCCCCATACGCCTGCAACGGAGGGATTGTTGGGTGCCGAGGAACTGGGTTGGTTGCGGCATGGCGCAGTGTTTGTGAACGTGTCGCGAGGGCAAGTGGTTCAGTCGAATGCTCTGGTAGAGCGGTTGAGACAGGACGATATCTACGCGTGCCTAGATGTGTTCGATCCCGAGCCGGTTCCGGTTGATTCCCCGATCAGGCATTTTTGGAACGTATTCTTGACACCCCACATCGCTAGCACGACTGACGGAACAGGAATATCTTTCTTCGGCGAGATGATTGATGAGTTGAAGAGATTCCACTTGGGTCATGATACGAAACATGACTTGATGCCGCGGACTTTGGCTAACCGCAGAGGAGAAGATCCGGGCGATTTGGATGCGGTGCGCTGACACGGGTATCGCTTGCTAACATGTAAGGCGAACTTACTCCCGCCCAATCGTTAGCAGGTGCTTCTCGTGTCTAAGATCGATCCCTATTCCTCAACGTATTTTCAGTCTCGTCGATCGGCGGTGATGGCGCGCAATGGTGCGGTGGCGACGAGTCAGCCGCTGGCCGCGCAGGCTGGGTTGCGGATGCTGCTTGATGGTGGCAACGCGGTAGATGCCGCGGTGGCGATGGCGGCCGCATTGAACGTCGTGGAGCCTGGCTCGACCGGCATTGGCGGTGACATGTTCGCGCTGATCTGGAACAAGGATGAGCGCAGGGTAGTGGCGCTGAATGGGAGTGGACGGTCGGGAGCGGCGGCGAATGTTGACGATGTGCGCAGAGCGGGTTACGACGCGATTCCGAACGAGTTGAATGGTTGCGCGTTTTCGGTGAGTGTGCCGGGGACGGTCCATGGCTGGGAGACAGCGTTGGAGCACTACGGTCGGATGACGCTTGCAGAGGTGTTGAGGCCGGCGATCGACTACGCGACAAATGGGTATCCGGTTTCTGAGGTGATTGCCCGCGGTTGGGAAGGTTGCGAGACGAAGTTGCGGCACCGTCCTTCGGGTTCGGAGATGCTGCCGATTAATGGTCGGGCGCCGAGGTGTGGGGAGATAGCGACTTTGCCGGAGCTTGGGGGATCGTTGCAGGTGATCGCGGAGGGTGGCAGCGAAGCGTATTACAAGGGGGATATTGGCAAGAAGATCGCTGCGTATGTGCAGCAGGAGGGCGGCTGGCTGACGGAGGATGACTTGACGTCGCATCATTCGGATTGGGATGAGGCGATACACGTCAACTATCGTGGTGTAGAGGTTTGGGAGTGCCCGCCTAACGGTCAGGGAATTGCGGCGCTGATGGCGTTGAACATCGCCGAGGGGTTTGATATCGGCGATATGGGAAGTCAGTCCACGGACGCCTATCACCACTTGATAGAGTCGATGCGTTTGGGTTACGCGGATGCTTTGCAGTATGTGGCGGACCCGCGGGTTGCGGAGGTGCCGATTGGGCCGTTGCTTTCGAAGGAGTATGGTGACCGCCGTCGGTCTAGCATCGACTCGATGATGGCGCATCCGAACGTTTCTTATGGCGATCCGATGGGTGGTGGCGACACGATCTACTGCACGGCGGTGGATGGTTATGGCAATGCGTGTTCGCTGATCAACAGCTTGTTCGCAGGGTTCGGTTCGGGATTGGTGGTTCCTGGGACTGGTATCGCGCTGCAGAACCGGGGTTCGCTGTTCTCGTTCGATCCTGATCATCCCAACTACTTGCAGGGGCGGAAGCGTCCGTATCAGACGATCATCCCAGCGATGGCTACGCGAGATGATGAGATGTGGTTGTCGTTCGGTGTGATGGGCGGTTTCCAGCAGCCGCAAGGGCACTTGCAGGTGATCTCTAACATGGTTGATTTCGGGATGGATTCGCAGAAGGCGTTGGATGCGTTGCGTTTCAGCATTGATGTGCAGGGCGACAGGAGTGTGAGGGTTGAGGAAGACCTCGACGATTCGGTTGTCTCGGAGTTGCGTAAGCTCGGTCACGATATCGTGGTTCAGCGAGCCTATGACCGCGTCGGGTTTGGTGGTGGCCAGGTCGTATCGCGAGATGCCGAAACGGGCGTATTGTGCGCGGGTACGGAGCCGCGGAAGGATGGTTCGGCGCTGGGTTGGTAGTCTAGTCTGACTACCTACGGATGCGACGGGCGAGGAATAGCACCGCCAACAGGGCTGTAATCAGGAACGGCGAGGCTTCTAACGGGCCGTTGCCGTTTGAGTTGCAGAGACCGCCGGAAGTGGTTGGTTCTTCTTCGGGGGTCTCGACTTCGGGCGCTGGTTCTGATGGGAGCCCTTCAACAGTGGTTGGTTTGACCATGACCTCTGGTTCAGCGGTCGGTTCGACCGTTGGCGTTGGCGGTATGGGGGTGTTGGTGGGTTCTGGTGTGGGCTCGGTCCCGGTTTCACCGACTGCGATTCCGCCTTTGACTGGTGTCAGTGTGAGAAGTTTGTATTCGGTCTCGGCACCAGATTCGGCTTCTGCTGTGGGCGTGGGAGTTGGTGGAACGTACGGGTCGGCGCCGATGTTGGCGCGCCATTCGTTGTCGAGTTGTTGCACGGTTTTGCCGTAGACGTTTCGGATGGCGATGTCGCCGCTGCGTCCTTCGGCGATGGAGGCGATGGTTTCGGCTATCTTCTCAGGGCCGTATGTCTCGATGAGGTACTCGATGAAGTCTCGGCTTTGGCCGTAGGATACGATGACCATGTTGGGGTCGCCGGGGAATGTCTGGAGGCGTGTGAAGGGGATGAGACGATTGGTGTCGACGGCCCAGTCGAGGAAGTAGACGTACGAGAGACCTTTGTCGAGGTTTCCGTATTCGGCGAGTCCTTCGTTGAGCCAGAGAGGGACGAGGGCGTTGCCGCCTTCGGCGGCACGTCCGACCAAGATGTGGGTCAGTTCGTGGGTAAGCGTTCCGATGTCTCGGTTACCAGAGAGTACAAGGACTACGGAGTGGTCGTAGAATGCCTGGCCTTCGGTGATGAGTTCTCGGCTGATGGTTGCGCTACGAGCGCTTACGGCGCCGATCATCTCGGCGTTGTTGTTGTAGAGCATTACGACGATTGGGGTTTCGATTTCGCTGCCGATGATTGGGCCCATGAGTTCCATCGATTCTTTGGCTGCTTCGGCAAGGCGTTCGGCACGGACTTGGACGGGGCCGTGGTAGTAGACGTGGATCGGGCCTCGGCTGACAACATCCCATTCATATCGGGCATCGAGGACCATTTGGCTGTATTGTTCTGAGAGGTATTCGTTGCCCTCTTTGTCGATGGCTTCGAATACGAAATCGACGGTGGTCCCGGGCGGGAGGTATCTTGCGGAGGTGTTTACTCGCCAGAGGAGTTCGCCGTCGATGAGCGACTCGGTGCGTTCAGTGAGGTCGAGGTAGTCGTACTGGCCGGTGGTGGCTGGGCCGGTAGTGAAGCGAACGCGTACATCGTCGATTTCGATGTCGGATTCGAATGAGGTGTAGAAGCGAATGTCTTCCGGGAAGTTGCTTTCCAGACCTCCGTCGAGGAAACGGACGGGCGGCTCTTGAGCGGTTGCGGATTGATCGTCGGCGAATATGGTTAGTGCAGCGAAGAGGGCGACGGCGATCGTGATTAGTTGGACAGCCTTGGTTAGTGTTTGGTGCATTGGGTTCGGTGTATCGGGTACGAACGACGTTGCTTTTATGAATTACGCCACTGCGATGCGGTTGGACGTGTCTATATAAGGGTAAGTCAGGGCGATTGTCTACTTGGCGTTTCGCCATTCTGCCCAGAAGCGGTAGAAGGCGCTGAGTGGAGTGCCGACGGCGAGTATCCAGAGGCCCCATATCGGTTGGCCGATGATGAGTGCGACGGTCATGATGACGACTCGTTCGGGGCGTGTGAGGAATCCGGATGTTCCCTTGTATCCGAGGCCTTCGGCTCGGGCTCGGATGTAGCTGACCATGATGGAGCCGACGAACGCCACAAATGCGAGGATGATGGCGTCTTGGCGGAAGGTTTCGGTCGAGGAGTAGTAGATGAGCAGTCCGAGTAGGAGTGCGGCTTCGGAGAGGCGGTCGAAGGTGGAGTCGAGGAGGGCTCCTTTGTCGGAGACTTTGCCAGTGCGCCGTGCGATGGCACCGTCGATCATGTCGAATAGTGCGGCTGGGATGCTGACAAGTCCGGCGATTAGAAACTGTCCGACGGCGGCGAATCCGGCGGCGAAGACTGCGAGGAGGAATCCGGCGATGGTTGCAGCGTTGGCGTTGAAACCGATGGCTACGAGAGCAGCTGAGATGGGTTCCTCGAACCAACGCGCGATTGCAGCGCGTGCGGATTTGCGGAGCTTCTGGAGTCCGCTCTCCGACTCAACCACTGCTGGTTCGCCGTCGCGTCACGAAAGGCACGGGTGCGCGGGCCGTGACTTCGTGGTAGTAGTCGATTACATCGTCGGCGACTTTGGCCCACCCGAAGCGTTGCACTTTTTCGTGGCCGTTGCGGACGAGGTTATTGCGGAGTTTGGAGTCTTCGATGAGGCGTTGGATGGCGTTTGCGATAGCGTATTCATCGCCGACGTCGACTAGAAGCGCGTCTTGCTCGTGATCTGCGACGCCTTCGAATCCGAGGATGCGACTGGCGACGATTGGTGCTCCAGATGCCATGGCTTCGACGAGGACGAGGCCGAAACTCTCGTGTCCGGTGTTGGGGGCGCAAAAGATGTCAGCGTGTTGGTAGTAGGCGGGGAGTTCTTGGTCGGTGACGGGACCGGCGAAGATGACGTCGTCGATGCCTCGTTCGCCCATCATTCGATAGGATTCGCGGTCTGGGACGCCGGCGCCGACGACGATTAGGCGGAGGTTGGGGTAGCGCCATCTGAGGGTGCTGTACGCGCCGAGTAAGAAGCGGAGGCCTTTGCGTTTTTCGCCAACGCGGCCGACGAATACGAGGTTTATGGCGTCGTCTCTGAATTCGCTGGGTTTGGGTCGTGGTTTTTCGAACCTTGGGACGTCGATGCCGTTCGGGATGATGGTGTAGTTGTCTGGGAAGTATTTGTAGGCGTATGCTTTGGCGGCGTTGGAGACAGCGATGCGTCCGTCTAGTTTGTCGGCTATGAGGGTGAACACGGGTTTGAAGCCGAGGTATCCGGGGTGGATGTTATCGCTGTAGGCGTGGAATGTGCCTACGGTGGGCCAAGGAGAGAACCAGCTGGCAGTGGCGCCTAGGAAGGGCATGAGGGGTTCGTGGATGTGAACTACGTCGAATCGCTCTGTTGTGAGGATTCGTCGCATCTGCCTTGCGGCGTTGATGCTCACGGATATGCGGGACACGGATCCACTGGCGTTGAATGGTACGCTGCCGCCGAGGGGCATAACTTCGAGACCGCTGACGTCCGGAGCGGTTTGGGGGCGGGATCGAGGAGCGAAGAGGACGACATCATGGCCGCGACGAGAGAGTTCTCTGCTCAGGCTGGCTGTGTGAGCCGCCACGCCGCCATGATACGAGAGGTCGTATGGTGAAACTTGGGCGATTCGCATCGGTAGATTTCGCTACAGAATTCTCTTGATTTGGACCTTAGCAGTCGCTCGGATTACATCTTACCAAGAGTGCGGTTATTGGGTTTTGGTTGTTAGGTTTTTTTTGCGCTGAGGGGTTGTGACCATTCCGCCTTCCCCTTGGCCTCCCCGATCACCCTCACCCTAGCCCTCTCCCATCAAGGGAGAGGGGATGTGCGCGGCTAGGATATGGGTGGTCGGTGTTGGATCCATGGGCGGGCATTTTCGAAGGCTCCGGAGGCTGCGAGGACGGTCTCTTCGTCGTATTTTGGGGCGATGATTTGGAGGCCGACGGGTAGACCTTCTGGAGTGAATCCTGCGGGTACGGATGCGGCTGGGCAACCGGTGGCGTTGGAGTGCATGGTGAATGCGCCGTTCCAGAATTGTTCGGGGAAGGATGATGTGCCAGTGACGGATCCCGGGAAAGGTTCGTTGACGAAGGCGGGGAATCGGGCGACGGGTGCGAGGACAAGGTCGTAGGTTTCGAAGATGTCGTCGAAAGTGGCTTTTAATTCGTCTATACGGCCCAGAGCGGCGGCGTAATCGGCGGTTGTGACCTGTGAGCCTCTTTCCATCCAGTACTGCCCGTATGCGGTCATCTGGTCGCCGAATTCGTCTAGATATTTGGATAGGTTGTTGTATGCGGTGGCGGCTTGGATTGGGCCGAAGGAGTCGTAGGGTTCGAGGAGGGTGATGTCGATCTCATCGACAGTGCATCCGAGGTCTTGGAACGCGAGGGCGGCCTGGTGGGTGATGCGAGCGACGTCGGGGTCGACTTGGGCGAAACCGAAGTCGGGGCTCCATGCGATGCGGAGGCCGTCGATTGGTCGTTCAGTGGCGGCTATGAAGTCTGGGGGTGTGGATCGGATAGAGATGGGGTCGCGGCGGTCGAATCCTGCCATTGTCTGGAGGAGGAGCGCGGCGTCTTTGACGGTTCTTGCGATGGGACCTAGTTGCCCGAAGAAGTTGGGCGCGGGTGGTCCGGGTACACCGTTGTATCCGGAGACGCGTCCGAGGGTTGGTTTGATGGTGTATGTGCCGCAGAAGTTTGAGGGTATTCGGAGGGAACCTCCTCCGTCGCCGCCGGTGGCGATGGGGGCGAGATAGGCGGCGACGGCTGCTGCTGCGCCGCCGCTGGAGCCTCCGGGGGTTCGGTCGGTGTCCCAAGGGTTTTTGCCGGTGACGCCCAGTGAGTTGTCACATGTTCCGACGAAGCCGAGTTCGGAGCAGTTTGTTTTACCGAGGATAACGCCTCCGGCTTGGAGGATGCGTTCCAGGAAGGCGGCGTTGTTTTTCGGGACGTGGTCTTTGAAGATGATGGATCCGCTGGTGGTGCGGATGCCGCCGGTCATCTGGTTGTCTTTGATGGGGATGGGTAGTCCGTGTAGAGGTCCGAGGTCGTCGCCGCGCATGATGGCGTGTTCGGCTTCTTTGGCTTGTTGGAGGGCGATGTCGTGGGTTACGAGGAGAAAGGAGTTTAGTTGGTGGTCGATGTCTTCGATGCGTTGGAGGAATAGTTCGGTAAGTTCGACGGGAGAGACCTGCTTGGATTTGATGAGGTCTAGGAGTTCGGTTGCGGATTGGTATGCGAGGTTTTGGTCGGGCATGGTGGGGGTTCGATGATTAGTTGAACTAGGATTGGCAGGATTGGTAGTGATTTTAAGGATGGGTGTTGTTTGGGCGTGTTTGTATGTCCACTTGGGGTGGCTGTTTGCTGCCGGGCCTTCCGGTTG